>NZ_JBIAWQ010000021.1:0-129309 GCF_042895815.1 Streptomyces sp. NPDC001373 | reverse complement strand
TGCACAACCTCGCCCTCGCCGGATAGGCGAGCGGGCCGCACAGCGAACGGCCACGTCCACACCGACTCGAAGATCATTTACGGGACAGTCCTTAGCGGTCCGGAAAGCCATCGTTTCCGGGGTACCCCCCTCCCCTTGGTCACTTTCCGTGGCCCCAGCCGGCCGTCACCTAGCGTAAAAAGCCAGCCGATTTCAGAGGATCGCAGCGCGAGGAATACCGAGCTAGGGCAGCGAGCGGGGCCGGTAGCTATTGGCGGGCCGACCCCGCACACCAAGGCATCAGATCAGTCGCGTGCTCACGACGCCGTCAGGCGAATAGTGATTCTGGCGGTACTGCTTCAACTCCGCCTCGATCCTTTCGGCCGTCTCAATCGCGGTAGCGTTGATCTCATCCATGGGTGCAGTTAGGAACTCACCCGAAACGAATGGGTCGGTCTCGCTCATCTGCCGGGAAATGACATCAACGGCGGACGATAGGTCAGCCTGCCCCCAGCCCTTTCCGGCCAGAGATAGGTAACCCTCGGCTTCCTCGGGGATATCCAGTAGGCCGCCCATGGTCAGGGAGTGGAGCACGCCGAAACGACGGCGAGTCTCGTTGATCGCACCGGCCGCAACGCTGAATGCCTCAGCAGCGCGCTTCCGCTGTGTGTTGAATTCAGCGATGACGGCTGTGCGGTACTTGTTGAGGAATGCGCGATCCTTTAGCAGTGCCTCATACGCCGCACGCGCCCGGCGCAGATCCGTCACGGTCTCACTCAGGGCCAGCGAACAACCCTCTAGCTGCGCGTCAGCCTCAAACGCCTTGGCGGCTGTAGCGGGAGCCTTGGTGCCCTTTCGCATAGCCTCAGCGTGAACCCGCGCGGCATTCTGCCGGACAGCCTCGCGTTCACTCTCAAGCTCAAGCCAGCGCATCTCCAGCCCATCGCAGGAATCGCAAAGCTCCTGCACCTTTTCCCAAAGCTCTATGGCCACGTCCGGGGCTAGGTCGCAGTGCCACGGTTCGTTTCCGAGTAGCTGTGCCTCCTCGGTCCAAATGTCCTCGGGCCGCGTAGCTCGCTGAACAACACGCTCTAGTTCGGTGATTCGCTTCCTAGCAGCGTCCTGGTAGGAGAGCGCAATTCGTAGGTCCTGGTTTGCTAGTTCCATCTCGGTTTTCCTCTCGGGTGGTGTGGTTATCAGCGGCGGGAGATGCGGGCGGCTAGTTCTTCACCCTCGGCGCGTAGTAGGTATTCGTCGCGCCGCCTCTGCCAATCCTGCTGCTCTACGGACGCCTCGAAAATGTCGTTAACGGGATCGCCCGGACTCGGAAGCCCGAGAGGCCACGGCTCCGGATCGCTAGCGCGAAATGTAAGTAGCTTTACCTCGCGCTCATCCCGTGCACGCGAACTCTCGGTCCACTCGCGGTCTTCCTGCGCCTTGCGCTGCTCCCGCTCGCGCGCCTCCGCCTTTTCCGCATAGTGTTCGAGGTGGTCGCTTCCCGGCATCGGATTGCGCCGCTGATCGCGGGACCAACGTTCGCCGTACTCTCTGTCGCCGTAGCTAGAGCCAGAACTAGAGCCCTGAACTTCGGCCCACTGTCGCGCGGTCATTGGACTTCCTCTCGGGTACGCAAAAGGCCCCCTTACTCGCCGGATCTCTGTCACAGATCACAGCGGGCAAGGGGGCCCATCGGGGAGGAGTACGCCGACTCTGCGCGCGTGACTACAACTCGCCGAAGATTTACGGGATTGCGGGTGACAGCCGCAGAGTGAGGGGTCGCCTACCACACCTAAACGTTTAGGTGTGCCGACGGGCGGACCGGCTGAGGAGAGCCAACCGGCCACGCGCCGACCGAGAGGAGAACACCGAGGTTCCCGGAGACGAGAGGTAAAACCCTCACCCTCAAGAGAGGCAGTACGTAAAGCCCAAAGCCAGAAAGGTGCGGGATTTCGAGCCCCCGCAAGCATTCGTTACCCAACCGTGACGGCCGGCTGGGAGGACCCAAAGGACCTGGCCGCCTCTCGGAGCGCCTATCCCCGTCTCGCTGGCACTCGGTACCGGCTTATCCCTCAGCGGCTCTCAGACGCACGCTCAGCGGCCTTGCGTAGGCGGGACGCCTTCACCTTATGGGCATCGCAGCAGTACCGGCGCGGACGGCCAACGCCATTCCAACCAGTGTTGTTCTCGCACCCGTCCAGTTCACAGACAGCGTCGTAACGCGCGTCCTCGGCCTCACGCTGCGCACCAGCGGAACAGTTGGCATCGCAATACTTCTGAATGGCCGTGCGCGGATCAAAGGCATCTCCGCAGTGCGCGCAGTCACGGCCCATCAGCCGGTCCAGGTAGTCAGCATCGGTCAGCTTGGCCGCGCGCTTTCGGGCCTGTCGACATCGGTTAGAGCACAGGATTTCCTGACGCTCGGATAGTGGCCCGTCGCAGACGACACAGCGGCCGTCCGTGGTCTCCCATGGGTAGTACGACATTGCGGAATTTCTCGCTTCTGGGTAAGGGGGTGTGTTGAGTGCTGTTTCCGAGAGCAAGTTTCCCGAGGCCCTAGGAAACCCTTAGGGTTGTACCTTGCTAGGTACATACACTCTTCATTACGTAACAGAGATAGAAAACTAAGAAGAAAGAAAGACCGGCTCACCCTTCCCGCTGTGCGCGTTCCTTACGTGCCAGGTACGCGGCGCGGTCCTTGCAGCGGCGCGAGCAGTAGAGGGCCGGACGCCCCATTCCCTTGTCAGGTACGGGCTTTGTGCACTCGGGGCCAGCGCAGCCACCCGCCGGGAACAGCACCACGTTCACGAGTTCCAGCGCTTCCACGAGTGCCGCGTGTACCTCATGCGCGGTCGGGTGGCCGGTCGGGACTGCGTCATAGGCCAGCGACTCGGCTCGCTGGATTGCTCCGCGTATTGCGTCGTAACTCCGCTTAATAGCCGGTCGGTTCCGCGTAAGTCCGTCGTAAGTCGGTTCAATCATGTCGTGATTCCTCTCAAGTCCGCTAAAGGGGGATGACGGTCCCGCGCAACTCCGCGAAAGGACCAGTAGATAAGGGCTCATTCCGCGTTAGTCCGCGAAAGTGGCCCGAAGAAAACCCCCGCCATCTCTGACGGGGGCTCTATCGGAGGGGGGACGGCTACGCCACCTTTTCGGCGTAACCGATCAGCAGCGAGAGGCGGGCCGCCTGTAGGTCCGGAGAGTTGCCAAGGTTCGCGCGGAACACTCGGACGAGTCGGCCCCGCTTGGTTCGGGGCTCTGCCGCCCATGCGTCCATACGAGCGCTGAGCGTTTCCAGGTCGAGCGTGTTCGTGATGGGCACCGCGCTACCTCCCTGCTGTCTCTCCGTGGTGGTTTCAACGTCCAGAGAGGCAGCCTGTAAAGGCCCATTCCTGACTACCCGTCAGATATGCCAGCCGGCCGTTTTCGACCACGTGTCTGTGCGGGCGTCTGCGGGCACGGGAAAGCCCCGGCGGGGAAGTCCTCACCGGGGCTCTCAACGGCTCTCAGTCGGCCCTACAGGGGCTTGCTGGCCGCCCTCTGCCTCTCCCTCTCAACAGCGGCTCTCATGCGCGCCGCCCGCTCCTCCTTGACCTGCCTTACGCGGTCGGCCTCGGCCTGCCTCGCTGCCTGCCTGTCGGCCCGCTGACGCTGCCTCTCGGCCTCTCGCTCCTCGCGCTGGCGCTCCCGCTCCTCAATGAGTGCGGCCCGCTCCCTCTCGGCCTTCCTGAGGGCTGCTGCTGCCTTCCGGCTCCCGCTGGCCGATTGCTCCTGCCGCTCCCGCTCAGCGAGTCGGGCCGGGGTGTTCCGGGCCACGGTCGCCATGAGTTCGGCGGCTATCTCCTCGGGGGTCGGGCGGTACGTCATGCGGGGATCTCCAACTGTGCTGTGTGGCTCTCTGACGGGACGTTACGGGTCGGCGCTGACATTCCCTCAGCCGGTCCCTGTGCGGCCCCCTCGTCGGCTATACGGCGCTGGCGGGAAACCTCTACGAACTCCAACCCAGCAACACGGGCAGCGAGTGCAGCCGGGTCCTTCTTGTCCCGCCACTGAACCTGGAGCCGTTCCGTGATGGGCGTCCGGTCACCCCTCCCCTTAGCCGGGGTGATTGTGACCCGCTTGACGGCCGCTTGCAGGAGTGCCCGCCGCCCCTCGATTCCCTCGCCATGCCAAATAGCCGTAAGGGCTTCAGCGTCCATCAACGGGGAGAGGTCGGCCTCTTTGCTCAGTTCAGCCAACTGCGCCTTTAGCTCTGCGATCTGTGCGGCTACTTGCTCACGCAGACTCTCGAATCGTTCTTCGCTCATCTTCTGGAGAACGAAGAACTCTTTTTCCAACTTCATTTCCCGACCGACGGCACTTTCTAGCGCTGCCGACGCCTTGCGCTTCTTTGCTTCCTTGGCCGGGTCCTTGTACTGAAGCCAGCGGCGAGCGATGTCCTGAATGGTGGACGACTCCGGGGGAAGGGCCGCAATGTGCATGACCCACATTTCCGCCATGGCGTCGTCTGCGCGCTGTCGCACGGTCGCCGCACCCTGGCAAACCGACTCCCCCATGTTGGCCCGGTTGCGACAGTTGTAGTTCCTGCCGCCATTCCCCATGGGCCCCATGCAATGAGGGCACTTGAATACGTCCGTAAGGATCGTGACCGGCTGACGAACTCCCCGCCGCTTGTCGCCGATTGCCGAACCCGAGGCAGCGCGAGAGCGGCCAGAGATCAGCGCATTGATTTTCAGGAACTCGTCATAGGTGACGACACCCTCCCCGCACTCGATGGGGTTTCCCTTTGCGTCGCACAGCGGTTCAATGCTCTTGTAATACTTGTCGATCTCGTTGCCGTTCTCGTCCTTTGCGCGCTCCCGGTTAGGGATAAGACCAGCCCAACTCACGGACTGGGCAAGGTGAATGATCGTCTGCGCCCGCCACATTGCACCCTTACGGGTCCGCTTTCCCTCGCTGTTCAACTTGTCGGCGATCTTCGCCGGGACTATTCCGTCTAGCAGGCCCTCAGCGATCCGGCGCGCTGTCGGGTACTCGCCTGTCTTGCGGCTTAGCTTTCCCGACCCCTTGATGCATTCGAGACCGTACGGTGCGAGTCCGCCCGGCCAAAGTCCCTCTGCCTTGTAGGCGTCGATACCAAGTTTCGTGAACTCTGCGATGTCCTTTGCTTGGTCTCGCGCTTGCTCTGAAAGAAACCCGAGGATCGTTCGCGAGTTCCGCGAGTCCAGGTGTTCAGCGACGACGTAAATGCGCGCCTGCCGCTCATCAAATGTGTCGAGCAAGAGGCCGACCTGACCCATTCCCCGGCGGGAAAGTCGGCTCGTCTTGAACACATACAGCGTCTTTGAGAGACCGGCCACGATTGCCGCCGTGGAGTTCTCGAATTCCTCGCGCCGGATGTACGCCTTGCTGGCCGACTTCTGTTCAAACCACACGTGGCGGATCTTGGTTTGGTCGCGGTCAGCCTGTGCGCACATCTGCCGGACCATGGCCCGCAGCGCCAACAGGGTGTCTTTCTTCTTGGAACGCCGGACGTACATCTCTGCCAGCGTCGCCGGTTCGCCGGTAGCCGGTTCCCAGAGTCCAAGCTCCTTGAGTTCGTCATCCTCGAACCCGAGGGCACGCAGCGCGGGGAGGTCTTCCCGTTCCATCTGTCATCCGTTCGCCGAAGTCGTACCGCCCTCGGCTTGGGGTGCTTCCTCGCTGCCCGCCATGCGGCCCTACGGGCTACACAGAGGGTGTTTGTGAAAAACCCCAGGTCAGAGCGGTGTTGCTCCGTTGACCCACGGGTGGGCGTGGATGAACTTCACGTGGTTCGCGTCCGCCTACGACTGCGACGACGTGCCGTACCGGATCACGACGCTCGTGCAGATCGCCGGGGTGCTGGTCTACGCGGCCGGGGTGAGCCGGGCCTTCAACGAGAACGACTGGACGGTGGCCGTCATCGGCTACCTGATCATGCGGGTGGCGCTGACGGCCCAGTGGCTGCGGGCCGCCGCCGGTGAGAGTGGGGCGGCGCGGACCGCCGCGCTGAAGTACGCGGCCGGGCTGCTGGTGTGCCAGGCGGGCTGGGTGGCGCTGCTGTTCGCGCCGGACGGCTGGAGGCGCTGGCTGTTCCTCGTACTGGTGGCGGCCGAGCTGATGGTGCCGGTGTGGGCCGAGCACGGGCACCAGACGCCGTGGCACGCCCGCCACATCGCGGAACGGTACGGCCTGTTCACCATCATCGTGCTGGGCGAGACGATCGCCGCGAGCACGGTGGCCGTGAAGTCGGCGATCGACGAGCACGAGGCGCTGGGGGAGCTGCTGCCCATCGCGGCGGGCGGGCTGCTGATCGTCTTCGCCGCGTGGTGGATCTACTTCGCGGTGCCGGTGCACGAGCGGCTGACCTCCAACCGGGAGGCCATCCCGTGGGGCTACGGCCATCTGCCGATCTTCGCCTCGGGTGCGGCGATCGGGGCGGGCATCGAGGTGGCGGTGGAGCACGCCGTCGGCACGGCGCACATCTCGCAGGTGGCGGCGAACGCGGCCGTGACCGTTCCGTCGGCGCTGTTCCTGCTGGCGGTGTGGCTGCTGCACTCGCGGCACTTCAAGCGCGGCGTCGCCCAGCAGCTGGTCCTGCCGCTCTCCGCCGTCGCCCTCCTCGCCTGCACCTGGGCGGGTTCGTACGCCGTGCTGTACGCGGGCCTGGTCGCGGCCGGCACGGTGGTGGCGGGCACGGTCCTGGTGGGACGCACCCCGGAACCCGCCGTCTGAGGCCGCGCCGCCGCGGACCGTCACCCCCGCCCCGCCGCCGCCGTTCTCCAGCGCAGGACGCCACGGCGACGGGCGACAGCAGAGAGGCAGATTCGATGACACTCCCCTCACAGAGACTCGGCACCGGCCCCGGCGGGGAACTGGCCGAGCCGGGCTTCTGGCAGCGGCCCCCCGCCGACCGCCTCGCGGCCTTCGCCCGCCTGCGTGCCCTGGACTCCCCCGTGTTCGTCCCGGAGGGCGGCGGCCGTACCGGCCACTGGGCGCTCGTACGGCACGCGGACGTGCAGGAGGCCAGCCGGCTGCCCAAGGTGTTCGCGAGCGCTCCCGGGGTCACCACGCCGGAGCCGGCCCGTTGGGTGCGGGCCCTGTTCGGGGACTCGATGGTCAACCTGGACGGCCCGGACCACGCGCAGCTGCGGAAGATCGTGCAGCGGGCGTTCACGCCCCGGCTGCTGGCGGCGGCGGAGGAGGACATCCACGCGGTCGCGGCCCGGATCGTCGACGACGTCCTGGAGCGGCGGCCCGACGAGTTCGTCTCGGCGGTGTCTTCGCGGCTCCCTCTGGAGGTCATCTGCAACATGATGGGCATTCCGGAGCGCTACCGCGCGGAGATCGCCGACCGGGTCAACCACGCCTCGGAGAACATCGGTGTGGAGCGCGGCCTGGCCTCGCGGCTGCGGATGCCCGGGCGCGGGCTGCGGGCGCTGGCCCGGATGCAGCGGATGGTGGCGGGCATCGGGCGGGAGCGGCGCCGTCACCCGTCCGACGACCTGATCTCGGCCCTGGTCTGCGCGAACGTGGACGGCCAGGCGCTGGGCGCCCGCCAGTTGGGGGCCTTCTTCAGCCTGCTGATGGTGGCGGGGGTGGAGACCACCCGCAACGCCATCACGCACGGTCTGACCCTGCTGACCGACTTCCCCGACCAGCGGGACCTGCTGCTGTCGGACTTCGAGAAGTACGCGGACGGCGCGGTGGACGAGATGATCCGCCACTCGACGCCGATCATCCAGTTCCGCCGGACGGTGACCACGGAACACACCCTGGGCGGACACGCGTTCGGGCCGGGGGACAAGGTGGTGCTGTACTACGCCTCGGCCAACCGCGACGAGGCGGTGTTCCCGGACCCGGACGCCTTCGACATCTCCCGCTCGCCCAACCCGCATCTGGGCTTCGGCGGTGGCGGCCCGCACTTCTGCCTGGGGGCGCATCTGGCCCGGGTGGAGATGAAGGCCCTGTTCCGCGAGCTGCTGACCCGGCCGGTGGGTCTGAGGGCGGTCGGCCTGCCCGATCTGGCGGGGTCCAACTTCGACAACCGCGTCCGCTCGCTGCGGTTCGCCTTCGAGAGCCCCTGAGCCCGCGGGGCCCGGAGGACCGGGGCACGGGGCACGGGGCACGGGGCACGGGCCGCGGGACAGACGGGCCCCGGCACAGGCGGGCCGCGGGGCACGGCGCCCCGGGAAAGGGGCCGGCCGCCGGGCAGGCTGGGGGCCGGCGGCCGGAGCGGGCGGCGGACGCCGCCGCGGCTACTTCTGCAGGCTCTGCACCGCGAGGACGCAGTGGGCGCTGCTGGTGAGCACGGCTTCGTCGCCGGCGAAGCCCTGGAGCATCTCCGGGGTCACGGCCTGGCCCGGAACGGCCTCGGGCCAGGCCCGGGTGGCGAACAGGAAGTACGCCTGCCCGCTCTCGTTCGCCGCGGCGACCCACTCGGGCGGGGCGGTGCAGGTCGCGTTCAGCCCGGGCAGGGTCAGCGCGATCTGGTCGTCGGCCAGCAGGATCTGCACGGGGAAGGTGCGCGGGCTGCGCGTGCCGTCCATGACGACGTCGCCGATCTGCAGGCCGATCTCCTCCAGCAGGCCGCGTGCGGCCGCCTCGCCGCCCTCCCGGCCCTGCGGGCCGTCGCCGAGGGTGTAGGCGATGAGGTACGGAACGTCGTGGCCCTCGGAGGGGTCACCGATCCAGGCGAGGACGGAAAGGGTGCCGAGCAGGGAGCGGTCGGCTTCGGCTTGCGTTGAAGTCATGCGCCGCACCTTAGTGCTCTCCCGCCCGGGCCTTTCACGGCCTTTCACCCGGGCGGGCTACACGGCCCAGAATCCCCCTCCGGAATTCGGCCGCATGTTCGCGTCCTGGTACTGGAGCCGCACGATGCGCTGGTTTTCCGGAATTTCGAACACCACCCATCCCTCGGCCCGCTCACCGACCGCGAGGGAATCGAAGACGATCGGTTTGCCGGTCGTCAGTCCGCCGGTGCGCACCGCCGGGTGGCGCTTGCCGGCACCGTCGTACGCCCACATGCGCCCGAGCGCCCCGTACGAGGCCCCGCCGACGTTGACGAACGACATGGAGGCCGCCACCCAGCGCTTCCCGGCGGGCGGCGCGTAGTTGGGCTCGACGCTGACCGCGGGGTCCACGAACGCCCCGAGCACCACCTGCAGGTGTCGACCCACCTCCCGCCCTTGCACCCGTACGGAGTCACCCACATGGGCATCCTTCGCGGCGCCGGCCGCGGCGCGGTCCGGTGCGGCGGGCTCCTCGTCGGCGCCGGGCGCCCCGTCGTCGACCGGGACGGCGGGCGCCGCGGCCGGGGCGAGCGCCGCCCCCTCGGGGGCGCTCTGGCAGGCGGTGGCGGTCAGCAGCAGAGCGGGCAGGAGCACGGCGGCGGCGAGGACGGAGGCGGTCTGGCGCATACGGGACCCCTTCGGGGCTCTTCACGGCGGGGATCGGGGATTCGTCGGAAAGCGCGTTTCCGGGGTTGTCTTTCGGCCAGTCTCACGCGCCCGAGCGGGGAATTGCACACACCGACACGAGCACACGGTCCGCGTAGGCCGCCGACTGCCAGCACAATGCGTTCCGACACAATCGCGCCACCCGCACCCACCCGGAGGAACAATGTTCACCCCCGCCCGCCGAATGGCCCTGACCGCCTTCTCCACCCTGGCCGCGACTTCTCTGTTCGCCACTCCGGCCCTGGCCACCGTTTACCACCAAGGAATTTCCCTGCGCCCGGAGGCGCAGATCTCCCGGGACGGCTCCGTCCGCCTTTCCGGCACCTACCACTGCGAACTGTCGCCGACGTCGGGGGCGGTCCAGATCAAGGCCACCGTCGTCCAGGACGGCAGCCGTCTGAGCATCGGCGCCGGCGAGGTCTTCTGCGACGGCCGGGAGCACGCCTGGGAGGCGATGAGCCCGCTGGCGGCCGGTCTGCACGCGGGCCCCGCGAAGGCCGTGGCCGAGCTCCAGGAGATCCACATGGCCGGGCTGACGCCGCGTGCGGTCGACACGGTCGCCCAGGACAGCCACGACGTCGAGGTGGTCGACCACCGGTAGGGCGGGCGAGGACCCGGGGAGGCCGGTGGCCGCCGCTACCGGCACTCCGGCGCGACGCCCGTCATCGACATGAACGCGACCGTCTGGCACGCGGGGTCGCTGTGCGGCCGCCCGGTCGTCCAGTCCACGACCGCCTGCCCCCCGGCAGCCAGCAGCAGCACCAGGAGCGTCGCCGCGATGGCCGTGACCGCGCCCCTGTTCAGGCGGCGCACGGCTCGTTCCGGAAGCCACGCCGAAGACCACGCATCGGATTCATGGCGGCATCATCACCCCGCCCCCCGCATCCCACAACCCGGCGTGACCGCTCGGTCACGGATCCCCGGCCCGCGGCCCGTGGGTCACGCCGTGTCGCCCGCGACGGCCCCCACGTCGAACTCGCACCACACCGCCTTGCCGTCGCCGCGCGACTCCACCCCCCAGTGCGCGGCCAGCGCGTCCACCAGCAGCAGCCCGCGCCCCGTGGTCGCCGCCTCGCCGGGAGAGCGGCGGCGTGGCCACACGCTGGAGCGGTCCTTGACCCACAGCCGGATCCTGCGCACCGGTTCCGGCAGCACCTCCATGGTCAGCACCGCCCCGCCGTCCGTGTGGAGCAGCGCGTTGACCAGCAGCTCCCCCGCCGCCAGCTCGACGTCGTCGGCGAGCTCGGGCATGCCCCAGTCGCGCAGGGCCTGCCGCAGGGCGTAGCGGGCGTCGGAGAGGCCCTCGGGGTCGGCCTGGTGGACGTACTGGTGGATGCGGGGGGCCCGGTGGGTGCCGGGGTCGGGGGTCCGCCGCAGGACGAGCAGGGCGACGTCGTCGCCGGAGCCCCAGCGCTCCCAGAGCCGGTCGGAGAGGTGGTCGGCGAGCTCGCCGGCGCCCTGCGGCCCGCTGCGCACGGCGTGGGCCAGGGCGTCCATGCCGGCGGTGATGGTGGAGCCGGGCTCCTCGACGAGCCCGTCGGTGCACAGCACGAGGGTCTCCCCGGGCACCAGGTCCAGCCGGGTCTCGGGGAAGTCCTCCTGCTCGAAGGCCGAGGCCAGCCCCAGGGGCAGGCCGCCGCGCACGTTGGGCCAGCCGGTGCGCCCGTCCGTGTGCCGGATCAGCGGGCCGAGGTGGCCCGCGCGGACCGCCCGTACGCCTCCGGTCTCCAGGTCCACCTGGGCGTACAGGCAGGTCGCGAAGCGTTCGGTGTCCAGTTCGGCGAGGAAGCGGGAGGCCCGGGCCAGCACGGTGGACGGCGGGTGCCCCTCGCCCGCGTAGGCGCGCAGTGCGATGCGCAGCTGGCCCATGATGGCCGCGGCGTGCGTGTCGTGCCCCTGGACGTCGCCCACGACGACCCCGACGCGGTCGCGGGGCAGGGAGATGACGTCGTACCAGTCCCCGCCGACCTCCCGTCCGCTCCACGCGGAGTGGTAGCGGACGGCGATCTCCCCGCCGGTGATCTCGGGGATGCGGCGCGGGAGCATCGAGGCCTGGAGTCCGGTGGCGAACTCGCGTTCCTGGTCGAAGAGGAGCGCCCGCTGGAGGGACTGGGCGACGATGCCGGCCAGTCCCAGGCACAGGTTCTGCTCCTCGGGGCTGAACTCGGTGCGCCGGCGGTAGAAGAGCACGAGCCCGCCGATGGAGCGGGCCTGGGCGATCAGCGGCAGGTAGGCGGCGGCGTCGAAGCGGATGCGGCGCAGGTAGTCGGCGAGCAGGGGGAACTCGTCCGCGAGGGCGGTGAGGGAGGTGACGAAGCGCGCCTTGCGGGTGATCACGGCCCGGGACAGCGGCAGGGAGCCGTCCAGTCGGGTGAACCTGCGCTCGTCGAGGATCTCCAGGGACTCCCCGCTCAGTGCGATGATCTTGATGGCGTCGTTCTCGACGAGCCCCAGCGCCAGCCCGTCCGCGCCGAGCCGCTCCAGGGCGCCGGCGCCGGTGAGGGCCGCCGTCACGTCGTCGACGGTGACCGCCCGGGACAGGGCCTCGGTGGTGCGCTGGACGATGGCCGCCTGCTGGATGCGGGCGTTCTCCAGTTTCCGCAGCACGGTCGCGTGGGCGAGCTCGGCGGTGGCGTCGCGGACGATGCCGACGATCCGCAGGGCCCGGCCGTCGGGGTCGCGCAGCACCCGGCCCTGGGTGTGGGTCCACTGGTCGCGGCCGTCGCGCCGGCGCACCGTGAAGTACGAGCCGTACGCCTCCCCGCCGCCGGCGAGCACCCCGCTGACGGTGTCGTTGAGCCGGGCCGAGTCGTCGGCCGGGATCCGCAGGGCGAGGCCCTCGGGGGTGTGGTCGAACTCCTCCGCCTCCAGGTCGAGGACGAGCAGCCCGGCCTCGTCCAGGGTGAGGGTCCCGGTGTCCAGGTCCCACTCGAAGCTGCCCATGCCGTTGAGCGCGAGCCGCTCCCCGGGGCCCGTCAGGGGGCCGGGGACGGCCCCGTCCCCGGCCTCCCGCTCCGCCGCTGCCACGAGACACACCACCTAACGGCCGGGCCAGTACGGCTGCGAGATCAGCCGCTCCCACTCCTCGTCAGGATGCCCCGGGAGGGTGCGCCCGGCCTCCCGCCAACGCTTGACGAGGGAGAGGTAGATCGCCGCCGGGTCCCCGGGGCCGGCCCCGGCCTGCCCGTACGGGCCGGTTCCCCGGAAGGGCCCCTGAGGATACGGGCCGCCGCCGTAGTCACCTGCTCCGTACGGGCCTCCGCCGAACTCGCCCGCCCCGTACGAGCCGGCTCCGTACTGCCCCGCTCCGTACTGCCCCGCTCCGTGCTGCCCCGCTCCGTACTGCCCGGCCCCGTACGACCCGCCTCCGTACTGCCCCGCCCTGTGCGGCTTGGCCGCGGGCGGCCCCGACGGGGGCTGTTCTGCGCGGCTGGCGGGGATGCGCACCCAGCCACGGCCGCCCTGTGCTCGCTCCGCCTCCATCGCGGACCCCTCTCAGGTGGATCTCAGCGCAGATACGTCTCCGGATGCCCGGCGGCGGCCCGGACCGGCCGGATGCCGCCGGCCGAACCCGGCAGCGGACCCCGCGCGCCGAGGCGCTTGCGGACTCCCCTCACCAGTCTCCCCGCCGTGAAGCCCGCGCCGTGCACGAATCGCATGGAAGGTCCGAATGAGGGAGCCGTCAGCAGCCCCGCGAAGAACAGTCCGGGCCAGGAGGACTCGAATCCGGGACCCAGCTCCGGGGTGTCCGCGCCGCCCACGGTCGCCAGTGCGGACCGCAGCCGCGCGTCGAGGAGGTCCAGCCGGGCCAGCCGCGGGGCGAAGCCGGTCGCCGCGATGACATGCGCGGTGTCCAGGACCACGGACTCCCCGCCCGTGGTGGTCAGCCCGAGCCGGGTCCGGCCGCCCACCGCCGCCGCCCGGTGCAGCCGGTGCCCCATGAGCGCGGGGACCCGCCCCTCGAAACGGTCGCGCAGCCACCACGCCCCGGCCGGCCCGAGGGCGGCGGCCGCGATCCGCTCCCGCGTCGTGGCGGGCAGCCGCCGCACCGCCCAGGGCAGCTCCGACCACGCCCAGCTGCGCCAGCCGGTACCGAGCCCGCTGTGCGGGTCGCGCAGGGCCCGCAGCGCCGGCCGCCGGAGGGGCTGCGGGACGGTGTTCCAGTTCAGCCGGGACCGCCGGGCCACCAGGACGGGCCGGGCCCCCGACTCCGCGAGCAACGCGGCGGTCTCCAGGGCGGCCTGCCCGGCGCCCAGGACGGCCACGTCCTGCCCGGCGAAGCGGGACAGGTCGCGGTGGCCGCTGCTGTGCGAGTAGTGGTCCGGGGGCAGGTCGCGCAGCGCCCGTGGGTGGTGGGTGAACGGCATCACCCCGACGGCCAGGGCCACCGTGCGGGCCAGCAGCGGCGGCCCCTCGGCGGTGCGCACCCGGAAGCCGTCGCCCTCGGGGGCGACCTCCGTGACGGTGGCCTCCTCCACCTCGGGCAGGCCGGCGTGACGGGCGAACCAGAGGCCGTAGGCGCTGAAGGTGCCGATCGGCAGCGGGCTCCCGTGCTCGGCCGCGAGGCCCCGGGAGGCGCAGTACTCGGCGAGGGTGTAACGGCCGCCGGGCGCGGAGAGGTTGGAGGACCAGGGCTCCGACTTGAGGTACATGCCCTCGGGCATGTGGTCCCGCCAGGAGGCCATGGGCCGGCCCAGGACCCGTACGCCGAGCCCGGCCGCCGCCGCGTGCGCGGCGATCGACAGCCCGTACGGGCCCGCGCCGACCACCACGAGATCGTCCATCCGCCTCACGGCCGCTCCTCTCCTGCGGCACGGCCGCCGCCGCACCACCGCACACCGCACCGCCGTGTGACGGCGCGTCACCGGATGTCCGGACCGGTGTCACCCGGGCGTCACCGCGTCACCGCGTCACCAGCTCGTCGGGCCCCACCGGCGCCCCCGGTGCTCCGGGAGGCGCCACTGCCCCCGGCGGGGACTGCCGGACCGCCCCGGGACCATCCGTGGGTCCGGCCCCCGGCCCGGCCGCCGCGAGGCCGTCGTCCCGCCCCCCGCCGCGCTGGCGGGGGGCCCGCACCGCGCGGGCGCTGCGGCGCCCCTGCGCGGGGACCCCGCGCAGGACGCGCGCGCCCTTGCCCAGCCCCCGCCCGAGGAGCGCGCAGAGCATCGCCAGGAAAGGCGCGGGGTCGTCGGCGGCGAACCAGGCCGCCTCCACCCGCCCCCGCTCCCCCGCCTCCGGGGCACGTACGGGCCCCGGCCGCGCGGAACCGGGCGCCGTGCCCGCGCCGCCCGAGGGCGCTGCGGCGGGCGTGCCCCCGCCGGGGCTCCGGGGCAGCGAGCGCCCCCGGACCGCCGCCAGCAGGGCGTAGTTCTCCGCCACGAAGACGCGGCCCGGACCACCCGCCGGCTCCGGCACCCGCTGCCCTGTCAGGTCGAGGTACATCGCCTGGACCACGTCCAGCCCCGCGTCGTCCGCGAACAGCCGGAACTGCGCGCCCGGGCGCGGGTTGAAGTCGACCAGCCGGAACGTGCCGCGCTCGTCGCGGCGGAAGTCGAGGTCCAGGATCCCCTGGTAGCCGAGCCGTTCGGCGAGCCGCAACCCCGACTCCTCCACCGCCGGGTCGGCCAGCCACCGCCCCACCGCCGTCAGCCCCGCCCGGACCGGCCACGCCAGCTCCTTGCGGCCCGACCCGGCCAGCAGCGGGCGTCCGCCCCGCCCGAAAGCACCGTGGAAGAACCAGTCGGTGTCGGGTCCCGCGGGCAGGAAGCGCTGGAGCAGCAGCCGGCTCCCGGCCTCGGCGGAGCGCTCGTACAGCTCCCGCGCCCCGGCGGCGCTGTCCACCAGCGTGGTGCTGCGCAGCCCGCTGCCGACGGGCAGCAGCCAGGGCCGGCTCCACTTCGCCACCAGCGGCAGCCCCAGCGTCCACGCGGCCCGCGCCGCCTCGGTCCCGCTCTCGGGGACGACGGTCTCCGGGTGCGGGACGTCCCAGCGGGCGCACAGCCGCGCCAGCTCGGCCTTGTCGGCCACCCGGGCGGGCAGGTCGTCGGGCTGATGGGGGATCCGGAAACGATCCGTCAGCATCGTGGCCACGCGCGAGACGGCGATGGCGCCGATGTCGTCCATCGCGACGAGGACGGCCGGCCGGGCGATCCGTTCCGACACCCCGACGAGGCATTCCAGAAGCGCCTCGGGCGCCTCCGGATCCAGCCCGCCGGCCGGCCCCGGGTGCGTGGCACGCAGGTACCGCGAGCGACCCACGGGACCTCCCCCGGCTTCGACGACGGCATGGACCTCCACGCCCTTGCGCCCGAGGGATCTGACGGCGCCGAGGGTTCCGTGGTGGAACGGGTTGCGATCGAGTCTGAGCAGAACTGCGGGCACATGGCCGTCGAACGCGTACATACAAACGGACTTTCACCTAGTCGGACCAAGCGGGAGGGATGCGCAGCTGCGAATGGCCTAGGAAGCGGCCACCGGACAGGCCGTTCGTCAGATGTGATGTCTAACGTCTGTGGCAAGCACACCGGTTCGGCAGAGCGCGGGAGACGACGACATGCCCAGACCACACCACCGCCTGGTGAGCACCTGCGTCGGTACGGTCACGGCCGGGCTGCTCGCCACCGGCGCGGCGCTCGCGGCCCCGGACGACGAACCGGCCAGGGGCTCCGGCACCGCCTTCGGCGCCTATCTCGACTACGGCCCGTCCGGGGTCGCCCGCATCCCGTCCCTGTCGCGCTGGCTGAGCGGCCGCGAGATCCGGGTCGGGCACACCTACCTGCCCGGCGACTCGTGGGCGGGCATCGAGGGCCGCGTCCCGTTCCTGGAGGACTGGGCGCGCTGGCGGCGGGCCAAGGAGGACCGGATGTTCGTCCTCAACGTGCCCATGCAGGCCCGCAACGAGGGCCGGGTGCCCGACTGGCAGGTGGTGCAGCTGATCCGGGCGGGCGCGCAGGGCGAGTACGACCGGCACTTCCGGCGGCTGGCCGAGCGGCTGGTGGAACTGGGCGTCTCGGACACGGTGGTCGTGCTGGGCTGGGAGATGAACGGCACCACGTACACCCACCGCTGCGCGCCCGACCCGGAGCACTGGAAGGCGTACTGGACCCGCGTCGTCAACGCGATGCGCTCCGTCCCCGGCCAGCGGTTCAAGTTCGATTTCACCCCGAACCGGGGGAGCGACGCGATCGCCTGGACCAGGTGCTACCCGGGCGACGACGTGGTCGACGTCATCGGCATGGATTCGTACGACCAGGGCCCCGGCCGGACCTTCGACGACCACATCAGCCAGCCGTACGGACTCCAGCAGCACGTCGACTTCGCGAAAGCACACGGCAAGCAGATCTCGTACCCGGAGTGGGGGCTGTTCCGCAACGGCGACAACCCGGAGTACGTACGGCGCATGCTCCGGTGGATCGACCAGCACCACCCGCTCTACCACACCATCACCGACTACTGCCCCCACGGCGTCTGGCAGTGCAAGCAGAACCCGAAGTCCTCGAAGGTCTTCCGCGACGCGCTGGCCGAACAGGGGCCGGTGGTGGTGCCGACCCCGGTGGTGCCCACGCCCGTGGTCCCGACCCCGGTGGTGCCGACCCCGGTCGTACCGACGCCGGTCGTACCGACCCCACAGGTCCCGACGCCGCCGGTCCCGACGCTGCCGGTGCCCTCCCCGACCGCGCCCGCACCCGTCGACCCGGAGCCCGAGGTCTCCGTCCCGCCCGTGGTCCCGCCGGCGCCCACCCCCGAGGCGTCGCCGACCCCGACCCCGACCCAGACCATGCCGGACCCCGCGCCGACCCGGCCGGCTCCGACGCCGTCCCAGCCGCCGAAGCCTCAGCCGAAGCCCACCCCGAAGCCGCGGCCCGAGCAGCCCGTCAACAGCCGGCAGTGGTGCCTCCCGTTCGACTTCGGCGACTGGTTCTCGAAGCTGATCGGCGGCCAGTCGCTCTGCATCAACCTCGGCTGGGAGGGGGACTCCGGCTTCTGGCCCTTCTAGACGGTTCATCGCACCCGCAGTTCGTTCAGCCGCGCCCGCCAGTCCCGGGCGGCCGGAAGCGCCTCGCGCAGCGCCCCCACCGCCCGCTCGCGCCCCGTGACCTGCGACTCGTGCAGCCGCAGCAGGGGCGCGAGCGCGTGCGTGGCCAGCAGGAGGCGCTGGTTGACGACCGTCTCGGGCCTCCAGTGGTTCTTGTACGGCTCGTTGCCGCGCAGGAAGCTCACCACCGGCCGGCCCTCCTCCAGCGCCCGCCCGGCCTCGTAGCGCAGCAGCAGCGTGGCCACGTCCACCTTCCGGTCGCGCAGGCCCGGGTCCGCCCCGTACAGGTAGCCGCCGCTCAGCGACGCGGACAGCAGGCTGACGTTGGCCGCGACCACCTTCCCGTCCAGCCGGAACTCGGTCAGCCGGCCCTCCCCCGCCCGCACCATCCGCCGGGTGGCCCGGGTCAGGTGCTCGGCGAACCGCGGCCGCAGGTGCTCCGGGGTCACCCCGCGCCCGCGCCACTGCTTCTCGTGCAGCCGCAGCAGGGTCCGTACGGCCTGCGGCACCTCGCGCTCGGTGACCTCGTGCTCCTCGATCCCGGCGGCGTCGGTCTTGCGCAGCTTGGCCCGCACCCGCTGGGCCCCGGAGGCCGGCATCCGCTTGACGAGCTGGTCGAAGGGGAGCGCGGGCAGCTCCATGCAGGTGGAGTCGGTCAGCCGGCTGGACACCCCGGGCCACGCCTCGAACACGGCCTCGGCGGCCGCCCCGGGCCGCACCTCGCGCAGGTCGACGACAGCGCCGCGGGCCGCCCGGTGCAGCCCGCGGGCCAGGGCGGGCACGACCTGCGCGGCGTGCTCCCGCGACACGAGCACGTCGAAGTAGTCGGTGATCGGCCCGCCCAGCGGCACCAGCCGCGGCAGCGGCCGGTGCACGAGCATCAGCGCGGCCGCCCCGACCAGCTCCCCGCCCCGCCGTACGAGCAGGATCCGCAGCCGGCCGTCCTTCCCGTACGACAGCCACCACGAGTGCAGCCAGGCGTGGCTCTGGAAGGGGGTGGCGGTGGGACACTCCCGGACGAGCCGGTTCCAGGACTCCTCCAGCGCCGCGAACTGCCGGGAGTCCCGGCACAGCGTCACCGACAGGGCCCCGTCGGAGCCCCGCGTCATCGCACGGACTCCTTCTCCTTGGTCTCGGAGTGCTCACCCTGGGCGGGCAGGGAGGCGTACTCCTCCACCACCGGGTGCTCCGCCTCCTCCCGCGCCCCGGACCTGCGGCGGGCGGGACGGGCCAGCAGCCACAGCCCGCCGAGCAGCCCGCCGGCGCACAGTCCGACGGCGGCGCTGATCGCGGCGGACGGGGAGGCGGGCTCACCCGGCGCGACGGCCTGGTTGAACAGCAGCAGCTGCACACCGGTGTTCTTGGCAGCCTGGTTGCTGGTGAGCGAGAGGGCGTCGGCGACGGCGTTGGCGATGTCGGCGGCCTCGGCGGCGCTCCTGGAGGTGCCGGTGATCGCGATCATCGGCGAGTCGGGGGAGGTCTCGGCGCGGACCTGCGTCCGCAGCTGCCGGGCGCCGATGCCCGCGCGGGGCTGGGCGTAGGCGAGGGTGGAGCTGCTGGTGGCGATGCGGCCGTAGGCCTGGGCGAAGCCGAGGGCGGTGGCCGGCTCGGTGGTCTCGTTCGGGACGGCGACGACGTAGCTGGTGGCGGCGTACTCGGGCGCCTTGAGCACCCCGTACGCCCCGCCGGCGGCCATCCCGAGCAGGGCGCAGGCGGGCAGGGGCCACCACGCGGACGGTGGCAGCAGCCTGCGCCTCCTGGCGGAGCGGTGGTCGGACTTCTTCCGGTCGGGCTTCTTCTGGTCGGGCCTGTTCTGGTCGGGCCTGTTCTGGTCTGCGCTGTCGGCCATGGGGTGCTCGCTTCCTGGGTGAAGGGGGTGCGTAGGGGCAAAGAAGGGGATCAGCCGTCCGAGCCGGGCGCGGCCAGGTCAAGCCCCGCCTGCGGTCGGGGCGCGGGCTCGGGTGCGGAGCCCCGGGGCTCGGCCGCGGGCACGGGCCCGGCGCCGCCCCTCGCCGCGGGCACGGGTGCCGCCAGCGCGAGCCCGTAGACGTCCAGCAGCCGCGCCGCGCTCCGCGCGATGTCGTACCGCCGCACCACCGCAGGCGCGGGCAGGCGGCGGGCGCCCGCCTCCATCTGCCCCCGCAGCGCGGCGACCAGCTCCTCGGTCCCCGTCCCGATCCGCCGCGCCCCCGGCGCCTGCGCGGCGGGCAGGTCGTCGATGGCGGGGCAGGTCACGTGCAGCACGGGCAGCCCGGCGGCCAGGGCCTCGACGACGGCCAGCCCGAACGCCTCCTCCCGGGAGGGGGACACGAAGACGTCCATGGCGGCCAGCAGCGCGGGGACCCCGGGGGTGCGCCCGTCGGGGCTGTCGCCCAGCGGGTCCCGCTCCCCCAGCAGGTGGATCCGCGCCTGGGCGCCCAGTTCGGCGGCGAGGGTGCGCAGCGCGGCCCGCTCCGGGCCGTCACCGGCCAGCAGCAGGTGCGCGCCGGGCAGTGCGGCGACGGCCCGGACGAGGACGTCGAACCGCTTGCCGGGCACCAGGCGCCCGACCCCGCCGACCACGAAGGCCCGTTCGGGCAGGCCGGTCCGGGCGCGGGTGGCACGGCGCACGCCCTCGTCGAAGCGGAAGCGGGCGGCCTCGATCCCGTTCGGGACGACGTGGACCCGCTCGGCGGGCACCCCCCACCGCTCCAGGCGGGCCGCGACGGTGTCCGAGACCGCGACCGTCGCCGCCCCGAGCCGCTCGCTGGCGAGGTACAGGCGGCGGACCCCGCCGGACAGGGGCCGGCCCTCGATCTCGGCCTCGCCCAGGGAGTGCTCGGTGGCCACCGTCGCCCGGACCCCGGCGAGCCGGGCGGCGAGGCGCCCGTAGACGCAGGCCCGGTAGAGGTGGGTGTGGACGAGGTCGTAGCGGCCCCGCCGGACGAAGCGGACCAGCTTCGGCAGGGCGCCGAGGTCGCGGTTGCCGTGCATGCCGAGGTGGACGACCCGGATCCCGTCGGCGCGCAGCCCCTCGGCGACCGGGCCGGGGTTGGTGAGGGTCAGGACGTCGCAGTGCATGGGCATGTGGCGCAGCAGCAGCCGCAGTTGCTGTTCGGCACCGCCGACGCCCAGGCCGGTGATGATGTGGAGGGCCTTCACCGCAGCACCGGCACCTTCCGACGCAGCTCGCGGGCCCCGTGCCGCAGCTCCTTGATCCGCAGCCGGGCGGCCCCGTCGGCCTGGCTGACGTGGGTGCGGGGCAGGGCGTGCGGGCCGGCGAGGCGTCCGGGGGAGATCGCGCAGGCGTACGCGTAGCCGGCGGCGCGGGTGGCGTCGACGACGCGGGCGTCGAGGTGGCCGTACGGGTAGCAGAACCCGTCGGGCAGGGTGCCGGTGAGTTCGCGCAGGAGCTCGCGGCTGCCGCGCAGTTCCTGCTGGAGGACGTCGTCGGGGGCGGCGGTGAGGTCCTGGTGGAGCAGGCCGTGGGAGCCGATCTCCTGTCCGGCGGCGGCGACCTCGCGGATCTGTTCGGCGGTGAGGAGGGACTTGCGGGGGCCGAGCGGGTCCCACACGTTGTCGACGCCGAGCCGTCCGGGGAGGGCGAAGAGGGTGGCGGTGAAGCCGTGGCGGTGCAGCAGGGGCAGGGCGCGGGTCAGGAAGTCGGTGTAGCCGTCGTCGAAGGTGAGGCCGACGAGGTCGTGGCCGCGTCCGGCCGCGCGGGCGCGCAGCAGTTCGCCGACGCAGACCCCGCGCAGACCGCGGGAGCGCAGCCACCGCAGCTGGGCGTCGAGGGCGTCGGGGGTGACGGTGATCCCGTACGGGTCCTCGGCGGGGTCGGTGAACTCGGCGACGGAGTGGTACATCAGGATCCACGGCGACGGGGTCCGGCGGGCGGCGGCCGCCACGGCCGCGGGTGCCGTGTCGGTGTCAGCGGGCATTGCGGAACCTCTGGGTGAGCTGGGCGGTCTGGGCGGCGGTGTGGGCGGCGATCTGGGCGATCTGGCCGGGGAGGGCGGTGATCTCCAGGGCTCTCATGGCCAGCCCGGTGGCCCCGAACATGGCGGGGACCAGCAGGCAGCCGAGGGCGGCGCTGAGCAGCGGGTCGGGGATCATCGGGCCGGCGAGCCAGCCGGTGGCGCAGGCGCAGGCGGCGGCGACGGCGAGGCGGCCGATGCTGACGGCGACGCGGCGGGCCTGGATGGCGATGATGCGGGAGCCGATGCCGGTGAGGAGCAGGGCGGCGGTGGCGGTGATGCCTGCGGCGTTGGCGGCGGCGATGCCGTAGGTGCCCCACCAGCCGACGAGGAGGGCTCCGGCCGCGATGTTGACGAGCAGTCCGGCACCCATCGCGAGCGCCGGGAACCAGGTGGGCCGGGCGGTCGAGAAGAAGGGCCGGGACAGGGCTCCGACGAGGCAGTGGCCGAGGAGTCCGAGGCCGTAGACGCGCATGACGGACGCGGTGGTGAGGGTGTCCTGGTGGGTGAAGGCGCCGCGTTCGAAGAGGACTTCGATGATCTGCGGGGCGTAGCCGATGACCAGGGCCATGCCCAGCAGAACGGCGAGGGAGGCGAGCGCGAGGTCCTGTTCGACGCGCCGGCGGGCCTTCTCGCGCTCGCCGCCGGCCATGGCCTGGGCGACGACGGGGAAGGTGACGGTGCAGATCATCAGGGAGAGCACCATCGGCATCTGCGCGACCTTCTGCGCGTAGTTGAGGTGCGAGATGGCGCCGGAGGGCAGGGAGGCGGCGAGGAACCGCTCGACGAGGACCTGGGACTGGCGGAAGACGGCGAAGGAGATGACGGGGGCGATCACGCCGAAGGCGATGAGGGTGGGCCGGTCGCGGTCGCGCTGGCTGCGGGGGGCGCCCTTGGCGCGGGGCGGTCCGAAGCCGACGTTGCGGATGAAGGCGGGCAGTTGCACCAGCACCATCAGCAGTCCGCCGACGGCCACGCCGGCGGCGGCGGCCCGGACGCCCCACAGGGTGTGGAGGGCGACCATGGTGGCGATGATCCCGACGTTGTACGAGACGTAGATCGCGGCGGGCGGCAGGAAGGACCGGTGGGCGCGCAGGGCGGCGCTGAAGTATCCGGCGATGCCGAAGGTGAGGACGGTCAGGGCGGTCATCCGGGTGCACTGGACGGCCAGTTCCGGGTCGGGCAGGCCGGGTGCGAGGACGCCGACGACCAGGGGGGCGGCGACGACGAGGACGGAGGCGACGGCCGCGAGGAAGACCATCAGGCGCGGCAGGGTGGCCCCTACGAGCAGGCGTACGGGGTCGGCCGCGCGGGCCTCCTTGCGGGTCAGTCCGGCCCGGCTGGCGGCGCGCCGGGCGAGGGCGTGGCTGAAGGCGGGCACCATCAGCAGGGCCATGGCGTCCTCGATCAGCAGGGTCGAGGCCATCTCGGGGACGGTCCAGGAGATGAGGAAGGCATCGCTGTCGTGTCCGGCGCCGAAGAGGTGGGCGATGGCCTGGTCGCGCAGGAGGCCGAACACGGCCCCGGCGGCGGTCAGTCCGGCGGTGACGGCGGCGGCCTTGACGAGGAACCGGCCGAGGGGGACGCCGGGCTTGCCGGCCCCGCCTGCGGCCCGGTCCGCGCCGGGCCCCGCGCCCGCCCCCGCGCCACCGACGGCGCCCGCGCCCGTGCGCCCGGCGGCCTCCCCGCCGGGCCCTGCGGAGGCGGAACACGGTGGCCGGGTGGCGCCCCGCCGGGGCGGAACGGCCGCGTCGGTCCCCGCGGGCGCCGGGCCCCGGCCGGTGTACCCGGGCCGGGGCCGGGCCTCGGGCGGCCCGTCGACGGCGGGAGCGGTGGCGGGGCCCGCGGCCGCGGCGAGGTCGGTCGCCGGGGCCGCGGGCCGCCGCCAGGGGGTCGTGTCGGTCACCGGACGGCCGGCCCGTCGGCGGGCCGGCCGTCCGCGGCACCGGTGGAGGGCAGCGCCCACCAGGCCGCGAGCCCGACGATCACACCGGTCAGGACGGTGGAGGGGCCGCCGATGTCCGCGTACAGGAAGTCGGTCAGCTGCCACACGAGCAGCCCGATCGCGATCAGCCCGCAGTCGCGGATCCTCCGGTCGCGGGCCACCGCGTACCGCCGCAGCCCCGCGACCAGCAGGGCGGCCCAGCCGCCGGCGAGCGCGAGCAGTCCGACGAGCCCCTGTTCGCCGAGGACCAGCAGGTACATGTTGTGCGGGGACAGCAGCGGCTGCCTGATGAAGGCCTGGCCGGCGCCCGCGGTGTCGCTGCCGGAGGACAGGCCCAGCGAGGAGTGCCCGTCGCGGTGCGCGGGGAAGCCCTTGAGGCCCACGCCGACGGCCGGCCGCTCGCGCCACATCGACTCGGCGGCGGCCCACATCGTGTAGCGGTCGGTGACCGACTGGTCGGGGGCGCTGGAGACGCGGGTGATGGAGTCGAGCCGCTCGGCGACCATCTCGGAGCCCAGCCCGAGCCCGGCGACCAGAACCACCCCCAGGGCGGCCAGCGCCACGAGCACCGCCAGCGCCCGCCGGATCCCGGCCAGGCACATCACGAGCACCGCCGCCCCGACGGTGGCGATCCACGCGCCGCGGCTGAAGGACAGCACCAGCGGGACCACCAGCGCCGGCGCGCAGCACGCGGCGGCCCTGCGGACCTTCGCGGGCAGTCCCGGCGCGAGGGCTGCGGCGGTGGCGACGACGAGCCCGTACGCGACGACGGTGGCCATGCCCATGACGTCGCCGGGGCCGAAGGTGCCCACGGCGCGGATGTCCTCGCCCTGGTAGGAGGCCCCGGTGTGCGTCGCGTACTGCACGACCCCCACCGCGCCCTGCACCAGCCCGAGCACCACGAAGCACCCGGCGGCGAGCCGGAACTCCCGGGCGTCGCGCACCAGCAGCACCACGGCCGCCGGGACCAGCACGAACACCTGGAGGTAGCGCACGAACCCGGGCAGGGCGGCGTACGGGTCCCCGGCGGTCGCGGTGGAGACGGCGAGCCCGATCCCCGGGGTCCCGAGCACGAGCACGCCCAGCGGGTTCAGCGTCCGCACCCGGCCCCGCAGGGCCTGTACCGCGCAGACGAGGGCGAGCAGCAGCGAGGCGGCGTCGGCGGGGCCGACCTTGCCGGAGGCGGTGGCGTCGCCGGCCGGGAGCGGGGCGAGCAGGAGCAGGACGGTCGCGGCGAGCGGCAGCAGCGGCCAGTGCCGGCGCAGCACGGCGGCCGCGGCGGCGGGGCGCACGGGTCCGGGGACGGCGAGGCTCATGGCTCAGCTCCCGCCCAGCCGGAAGCGGAAGAAGGAGGCTGCGGTCCGCGCCAGGATCCACAGGTCCTGCCACAGCGACCAGGTGTCGATGTAGTGGTTGTCGAAGCGGGCCCGGTCCTCGATGGAGGTGTCGCCGCGCAGCCCGTTGATCTGGGCGAGTCCGGTGATGCCGACGGGCATCCGGTGGCGGGCCTCGTAGCCGGGGTGGAGGCTGCTGAACTTGGCGACGAAGAAGGGGCGTTCGGGTCGCGGGCCGACCAGGCTCATGTCGCCGCGCACGACGTTCCACAGCTGCGGCAGCTCGTCCAGCGAGGATTTGCGCAGGAAGGAGCCGACGGGGCTCATCCGGCGGTCGCCGGCGACGGTCCAGCGGGTGGCGGACTCGTGCTCGTCGGCGCGCAGGGTGCGGAACTTCAGCAGGGTGAAGGGGCGCCCGTAGAGGCCGACCCGTTCCTGACGGAAGATCACCCCCGGCCCGTCGGAGAGCCGTACGGCCAGCGCGCAGACGCCCATGACGGGGGCGGCGGCGAGGAGGGCGAGCGCGGCGAGGGCGGAGTCCACGATCCGCTTGGCGGACCGCTCCACCGGCCGGGCGGGCCGGGGCAGCAGGGGCTGTACGGCGTAGCCCCACAGCTGATCGGCGGGGTGGGCGAGCCGCATCCCGGTGACCTTGGCGGTGCCGGCAGGGTCGGCGAGCCAGAGCCGGCAGCCGTGGTCGTGGAAGAGGCGGACCAGGGCGGCGGTGCGCTCGTCGGTCTCGGGCGGGCGGGTGAACACCGCGCAGCGCACGGAGTTCTGGATGACGGCGCGCCGGACGTCCTCATGGGTGGCGAGTACGGGCAGCGGGCCGCCCACCGCGTCGGCGGGCTCGGCGGCGTCGGCGATCCCGACGGGCCGCAGCCCGTACTCGGGGCGTCCGTGCAGGGCGGCGGCGACGGCACCGGGCCCCTCGCCGGGGCCGACGACGAGCGTGGAGACGGGGTGGCGCACGGCGGAGCGGCGCCACGCCCGGTGGACCAGCCCGCGTCCCGCGCAGGCCAGGACGGCCTGGAGGCAGACGGCGGTGAGCAGCGCGTTCCAGCCAAGGGCCCGCTCGGGCGCGGCTGCGGCGAGGACGGCGGCGGCTCCGCACCACAGCGCGGCGGTCCGCCAGGCCAGCGCGGGCAGTTCGAGGAGGGCGGAGGGGGCGAGGCGGGGCCGGTAGAGCCCGCCCTGCGCCTGGAGGGCGGCATTGACGGCGGCGAGCAGGGCGGCGGCGGGCACCGCGGCCTGGGCCGGGAGCTGCGGCCCGGGCAGGGCCGCCACGGTGGCGGCCGCCGCCAGCGCGTCGGCGGCCACCAGCGCGGCGGCGCCCCGGCCGCCGCGGACCCGGCCCGGGCGGGCGGCGGGGCGGGCCCGTTCGGCCAGCGGCCCGCGCGGCGGGTGGATGGCGGTCACGGCACGGCGGCCCGCCGCGGGGGACGCGGCGGGCGGAACGGCGGGTGGGACGGCCGGCGACACGGAGGCGAAGGCGCTGCCGCCGGCGTGCCCCGTGCCGCTCTGCCCCCCGGTGTGCCGGGCGGGTGCGCTGTCCATCGTCATCGGCTGATGCGCTCCTGGTTCAAGGGCTGGGGGTTCCCCCCGCGCAGCCGGGGGGAGGGCCTGCCCAGCAGTTCGTGGTACAGGCCGGTGACCGCGTCCGTGGTCCGCCGCACGTCGAACTCGGTCCGGGCGTGCTGCTGGGCCTGCTCGCCGAGTTCGGCGAGCAGCCGCGGTTCGGCGAGCAGCCGTCCCAGGGCCTTGGCCAGCGCCGTCGGGTCCTCCGGCGGTACCAGGCAGAGCCGTCCGTGACCGGACGGCAGGCTCTCCCGCGCACCGCTGACGTCGGAGACCAGGACCGGTCGGCCGCAGGCCATGGCTTCGAGGGGGGCGAGCGCCATGCCTTCCCACCGCGACGGCAGTACAACGAGATCGGCGGCCCGAAGCCACGGTCGGATGTCGCGGGCCGCTCCGGCGAAGTGGACTCCGGCGGGTGCGGTGCGGCTCAGCCGTTCGGCGTCGGGGCCGTCGCCGACCAGGGCGAGGCAGGCACCGGGGACGGTGGCGAGCGCCTCCGGCCAGGCGCGCAGCAGGACGTCCTGGCCCTTCTGGGGGCAGAGCCGGCCGACGCAGACGGCGAGCGGCCCCTCGCCCCGCAGGGCCTCGGGCAGCGGGAGCGCGGCGCGGGCCTCGGCCCGGTCGCGGTCGCGGTCGGGGTGGGCGGGGCGGAAGTGGGCGAGGTCCACGCCGTTGCGGATCACCGCCCAGCGGGCGGTGATGCCCTCCGCCTCGCCGGCCCGGCGTTCCGCCTCGCTGACGCAGAGCACCCGGTCGGCCCAGCGGGCGCCGGCCCGCTCCCAGCGCAGCGCGAGCGCGGCGGTGGTTCCGCCGGCGGCGTCGAAGGACCAGGCGTGCGGCTGGAAGACGGTGGGCAGGGAGCCCCGTACGGCCATCCGCCCGGCCAGCCCGGCCTTGGCGCTGTGGGCGTGCAGCAGGTCCGGGCGGACGCGGCGGACCAGGCGGGCGGCGCCGAGCACCTCGGCGGGCAGCCCGGGCCCGGGGGAGCGTCCGGCGCGCCAGGTGAGGACCTCGGCCCCGGCGGCCCGGGCCGCGTCGGCGAGGGAGCCGCCGTCCGGGCAGCCGACGACGACGCGCAGGCCGGCGGCGGACTGGGCCCGTACGAGGTCGGTGACGACCCGCGCGACGCCGCCCTCGACGGGCTGGACGAGATGCAGGACGGTGAAGGACGGCGCGGCCGGAGAGCCGGCCGGCGAGGGGTGTTTCGGCACGTGGAGCGGTCTCCTGCGCTCAGCGGCGCGCGTCTGTCTGAACGAAGAGCACACCGAGGAATTGACCCTGACTTTCGCCCGTGAACTTGAAGTTCAGACTGTGGGCGCCACCGGACAGGGCGGGACTCAGGTCGAACACGTCCGCGTCATATCCGAGATTATTAATATTTTCAGGCTGTCGTACTGATGAAGGCCGACCGAATTCCGTGATCGTGGAATTCATGAGGTCGTTGAAGGGGTTCTCGGCGTCGCCGACGTTGATGCGGCGCCCACTGTCGGCCGTCACCGTGAGTGAGTCCCCCAGGGCTCCGCGGTCCCCGTCGTACGCCACCACCCCGGCCTTGCCCGCGGCCCCGGGCGGCGCCCCCAGGCCGGCGATCTCCACCGTCTCCGCGGCGGCGTCCCCGGCCCCGGCGGCCAGCGACTCGAAGCCGTCCCACAGCGAGATCCGGCGCAGCGGCTCCTGCGGGTGCTCGTAGGCGACCACCAGCGTCCAGCCGCCCCAGGCGCCCACCTCCGAGTGCCCCATGGCGACGTTGAGCTGGGCCACGGTCCACATCCCCGCACCGCCCTTGCGCACCAGCGGGGTGACGTCGGCGGAGGCCTGGTAGGCATCGCTGCCCGCGTCCGTGCGGTGCCCGATCACGGTGTCGGCGATCACCGGCTTGTACGCGCCCCCGGGCTCGGCGACCAGGACGCGGCCGTTGTCCTCCGACGGCTTCTGCTCCCCCACCCGCAGGTTCCCACCCCAGTAGAGCCGGGCGTACGAGACCTTCGCGCCCTGCGGGACCTTGAGCTCGGCCCGGGTGGAGTTGTAGGTGTCGGGGTCCTTGTCGACCTCGTCGTAGAACATCTCGAAGTCGCCGTTGGTCCCCGCCGCACCCTTCTTCACCTCCGCGCACGGCTCGGCCTGCGGGGACTCCTCGCGGCGGCAGCTGATCGCCGAGTTCGAGGCCCGGACCAGCCCTCCGTGCTGCACGGCCTGGTAACGCTGGGTGAAGGGGATCCGGGGCATTTCGCGCGCCGCCGCGGGAACCGCAGCACCGGCCGAAGGGACGTGGGCGGAAAGCGTGAGGCAGGACAGCAGACCGAGTGCGGCGAGGATTCTGCGGGAGGAACCCATGACCCCGTCTCCATTTTCGATCAAGGGGACAAAACAGGAGTGAACTTTGTCAGAAATCGGGCTGGAAATCACGTCGGACTCGCTCGTACGGCCTTTCGGGCGACGGCACGCACCCTGCCGGTGGGCGAGTCGTTATGCCGGTGCATCGTTGTTCGAGTTTTCGAACCGAAAGGAATGCGGAGATGAAGAAGAGGCTGGTGCGCGGCACTATCGTGGCGCTCGGGGGCGCCGCGCTGCTGATGGGCGGCGCGGGCCTCGCCTCCGCGCACGGCGGCGGAGCGACGGCGGAAGGCCTCGCCGCGGGCTCCCCCGGCGTGCTGAGCGGCAACCTCGTCCAGGTTCCCGTCCACGTCCCGGTCAACGTCTGCGGCAACACCGCCCAGCTGGTCGGGCTGCTGAACCCGGCCTTCGGCAACCGCTGCCTGAACGCCTGAGCGTCATCCGCACGTTCGAAACGGCGGCATCCGGGTGAAGTGACGCAACCCGAACCGGAGCCGCGCCGTTGATCCGGGTGCTCCAGTATCCGGGCAATCCTGCAAAAAAGGGACGATAATGATCAAGAAGCTTGTGGCCGGCGCAGCGGTTGCCGCCTCCGCCGTCGGTCTCGGCGCCGCCATGGCCCCGCAGGCGATGGCCATCGGCAACGACAACGGCGTCAACACCGTGAACGGCAACAACTCGGCGCAGATCTACGGCAACCAGGCCACCTACGGCAACATGAGCCCGCAGATGGCCCTGATCCAGGGCTCGTTCAACAAGCCCTGCATCGCCCTGCCGGCCAAGGTCAACGCCCAGTCGCTGCTGGCCCTGGTGAACGTCGGCGTCCAGGACATCCCGGTCCTGTCCAGCCCGCAGAACCAGCAGTGCACCGAGAACTCCACCCAGGCCAAGGGCGACGAGGCCCTCTCGCACATCCTGGACAACATCCCGATCCTCTCGGGCAACGTCTCCTCCGGCAGCTGACCGAGGCCGCGCCGCGCGAGGCCGTCGCACCCCCGGGTCGCGGCGGCCTCGCCGTGTATCGAGCCCATCGCCGTGTATCGAGCCCTCGAATTCCATCCCGATAAATTCGGGCGAGAATTCCCCGAAGGCACCGCCGAAGCATCGGAGTGAAATACCCGGCGCCCCCTCGGAAATACCCGGACTTCGCGGTTTCTTTTCACCGGCCCACTCGTTGTTGTGTATGCAGCGGACAGACCTCTGCGGGAAGGATCGAATTCAGATGAAGTACAAGAAGGCAGTGGTGATGGCCGCCGGCGTTCTCGTCGCCGCCGGTGCCGCCTCCCCCGCCATGGCCGACTCGGTCGCCGACGGCCAGGCCGTCGGCTCCCCGGGCGTCCTCTCCGGGAACCTCGTCCAGGTCCCCGTCCACATCCCCGTGAACGTCTGCGGCAACACCGTCAACGTGATCGCGCTGCTGAACCCCGCGTTCGGCAACACCTGCGTCAACAACTGACGCGGCGCCTGCGCCAGCAGGGGCAGACCTCCTCGGGCGGCCCCGGAGTGCACGGCGGTGCACTCCGGGGCCGCCTTCGATTCAGGACCGGCCCCGCGCCGGTAGACAGGGAAGGACCCATGCGACAGGTACTGAGCCGACAGGTACTGGGCAAGGGGGTGCTCACGGCCGCGGCCGCCTCGAGTCTGCTGTCGATCGCGACCGGCGCGGCCTACGCGCATCCCGGGGCGATGGCCGAGGCCTCGCATTCACCGGGCGTGCTGTCCGGCAACAGCGTCTCGGTACCCATCACCTTCTCGCCGAACGTGTGCGGCAACAGCGTGGACGGGGGCGCCGCCCTCAACCCCGCGATGGGCAACACCTGCGCCACCTCGACCGGCGCCCACGCCGGCGGCCACGACTACGAGCGCTACCTGAGCCCCGAGAACGCCGAGGCCTTCGAGCGCTACCTGGAGGAGCGCGAGGGCGGCCGGCACGCGCTGCCCGCGCAGCGCCGGGAGGACGAGGGCGGCTATGGGGACCGCGGCGACGAAGCGCCCCGCGCGCACGCCCCCCGCCACGCGGCCCCCCGGCCCGAGCAGGCCCGTCCCGAGACGCCCCGCCACGAGACCCCGCGCCACGCGGCCCCCCGCCACGACGACGGCCGCCACGGGGACGCCTACGGAGGCTCCGGCGAGGACGACCGGGGCCCGCGGGGCGGCAAGGAGGAGTGCGACGACCACCCGCCCGCCCCCCACGCCGAGCACCCGGCCCCGCACCCGGCGCCCCCCGCGCCCGCGCCGCACCACCCGAAGCCCAAGCCGCACCCCGCGCCGGCCCCGCAGCCCCGGCCCGCGCCCGCGGCGGAACACCCCGCCCCGCTGCCCGCGCCCGCCGGGGTCCCCGTACCGCCGCAGGAGCACGCCCAGACGCTCCCCGCCCCGGCCGAGGAGCAGCCGCACACCCTCCCCGCCCCCGCCGAGGAGCAGCCGCACACCCTCCCGGCCCCGGCCCCGGCGCCGCCCGCGCAGGAGATGCCGGCGCCCCGCCCCCCGCACGGCAGCCAGCCCGAGCGGCCGCTCCCGGCGCCCGCCCCCGTACCGGACGTCGTCCGCCCGGCCGACCAGCCCCCGGCCGCCCCGGCCGGCGACCTCCCGGTGCACCTGCCCCCGGCTCCCGCACCGGCCCCGGCACCCGCCCCCGCCGCCGCCCCGCCGGCGACGCTCCCCGCGCCCGCCCCCGCCCAGGCGGGGCCGCAGCTGGCGGCCACCGGCGCCGGTGAGCTGGGGGCCATGGCGGCCCTCGCCTCGGCGCTGGTCCTCGGCGGCGCGATTCTCTACCGGAGGTCGGCCGCCGCCTGAGCGGGAACACCGGTAATCGGAGGAAACAGCGGCCGGAGAATCCGCCTCGGATTCTCCGGCCGCTCCCGCGCGCCCGCCCGGCCGGCGTTTCCGGAGCGGCCGGGAATCGTTACCCAGGGGGAAAGCGCCGAGCCGGTCGCCGCCGCCTCGCTCCCCGAAAAGAATGAGGATTTCGACAATGAAGCTCTCCCAGGTCGCCGCCGTCGTCGTCGGCTCCGTCGCCGCCCTCGGCGCCACGGCCCCCGCCTTCGCCGCCGACGCCCCCGCGATGCCCCCCATGAGCGCGACGGGCGGAGTGACCGAGGTGCTCGACGCCGTGAACCCCGTCTCCGAGGCCCTCCCCCGGACGGCGGGCAACGCACTGGCCGAGCAGGGCGACACCGTCGGCAAGGTGGTCCACACGACGCAGGCGGTCAACAAGATCCGCAATGACGTCCCCGGCACGGCCCTGGGCCTGGCGAACGGCGCGACCAAGGCCTCCCCGCTGCTCGGCGGAGTGGAGCTCAATGGCGGCAAGTAGCCGCCGGGGCCGGCCGGTTCGGCTTCCGAAACGACTGTGGGGAACGTCAGTCGTTGACGCAGACGTTGCCGAACGCCGGGTTCAGCGCGCCGACGAGGTTCACGGAGTTGCCGCAGACGTTGACCGGGATGTGCACGGGGACCTGGGCCAGGTTGCCCGACAGGACACCGGGGGAGCCCACGGCCGCGCCCTCGGCCTGGGCGTCGGCGGAAGCGGCGCCCGCGGCACCGGCCACAGCGAGACCAGCGGAGGCCAGGGCCACGGCGGCCTTCTTGGCAGCAGAGTTCATGGGAAGTGCACCTTCTCGTTCGATGTCCTGCCCCGGTACCGGGGCTCACACCGAGCGAAACGGTCCAGCATCACGGACGACACGGCTCACGGCCGAATCTGACCTGTTCAGCCCAATAGTCGTAACCATTGCGGCCGCCGACGCCGTCACGGGTGCCGCTATCGGCTGATGGGGATGTCGGGAATGTCGAGATCGGGGAGTTTCGGGACCGCAGGGACGGCCGGGGCGGCGGGAACGGCCGGCGCGGCACCGGTCGCCGGCGGGACCGCCGGGAGGTTGACCGGCGGGACCGTGACCGGCAGGTCCGGCAGCTTGACGTCGGGGAGCTTGATCTCCGGAAGCTTCGGGATCTCGATCGGCGGGAGTTTGACCCCGCCGAGGAGGCCCGAGAGTGAGCCCAGCAGGTCGGACAGGGTTTTGGAGAGGCCCGCGACGAGGTCGTCGATGGGGCCCGCCGCGACCCGCTCCCGGGACTCCGCCGCCTCCTCCAGCCGTTCGATCTGCTGCTGGACGGCCGCCGCCTTCCGCTCGACGGCGGCGGCGCCCTGGCCGTCCGCGGCACCCGCCGGGGCTGCCGCGCCGGACAGTATGACGACGGCGAGGGCCGACGGGACGAGGATGCGAAGGAGGGACGCCTTGGTGGGGTGCATGGGGAACCCTTCGGGGTGGTCGCACATAAGCGGACCGGAATAGTCCACTTACTCACCCACCGTGCGAACGCCCTGCACGGAGCGCAACCGGAGGCGGCGCCCCCGCGCGCGCCTGGGGCTGCGTACGGCCCTCGCGCAGGTGTCCGGAGCGGCCTCACCCGCTCCGGGGAAATCCCCGCCCCGGACCGGCCGTTCGAGTGAAGCAGCGCAACCATGCCCGGCGGCGGCCGGTTGATCAGGGCGCTCCACTAGCGGGCACTCGTGCGACAGAAGGACCAATGATGCTCAAGAAGATCATGACCGCCGCCGCGGTTTCCGCCGTTGCCCTCGGCGCCGGCGCCGCCGCCACCGCCCCGGCCATGGCCATCGGCAACGACAACGGTGTCAACACCGTCAACGGCAACGGCTCCCAGCAGATCTACGGCAACCAGAAGACCGCCGGCGACATGAGCCCGCAGCTCGGCCTGGTGCAGGGCACCCTCAACAAGCCCTGCGTCGGCCTGCCGGTCAAGGTCAACGCCCAGTCGATCCTGGCCGCGCTCAACGTCGGCGTCCAGGACATCAACGTCCTGTCCAACCCGCAGAACCAGCAGTGCACCGAGAACTCCACCCAGGCCAAGGGCGACGAGCCGCTCTCGCACATCCTGGACAACATCCCGGTCCTCTCCGGCAACGCGTCCGCCGGCAGCTGACCCGGCTCCACCCCTCCTGGTCAGGGCCGCGCCAGCCCGTGGAGCGAAGTGACGAGGGCCCCGGCGGCGTCCGCCGCCGGGGCCCTCGCACGCGTGGGGCCGCCCGCCTCAGCCCGTCCAGAAGTCCCACCACCGGGTCAGGACCAGCATCCCGATCACCCCGAGGTGCAGGGCGGGCGGGGCCCAGGCGAACTCGGCGAAGAACCCCCGCAGCGGGGCCGGCGCGGGCAGGCGGCCCGTGCGGACGTTGTGGGCCGTGACCGCCCAGAACATCAGCAGCGTCGCCACCCATGCCAGACAGCACCACAGGCACAGGGCGTTGATCCCGTAGAGCGACTGGACCATCAGCCAGGCGCAGAAGCAGGTGCCGAAGGCGGTGCCGGCGTTCAGTCCCAGCCAGAACCAGCGGCGGTGGCGGGCCCCCGCGAGCAGTCCCGCGCCCACGCAGACCACGACGGCGTAGGCGGCCAGCCCGAGCATCGGGTTGGGGAAGCCGAAGACGGCCGCCTGCGCGCTCTTCATGACGCTGCCGCAGGACACCACGGGGTTGAGGCTGCACGCGGGCTTGAAGTCCGGGTCCTCCAGCAGGAGGAACTTGTCGAGGGTGATCACCCAGGAGGCCAGCAGTCCGGCGGCCCCGGTGGCCACCAGCAGCCAGGCCAGGGACCGGGGGGCGTCCGGTCCGCCCTCGGAGGGGGTACTGGAGTGCCGCCGCTGGCGCGGCACGTCCACTGTGTTCGTTGCCATGGCGCCCATAGTCCCGCGCACCGCCGCAAACCCTGACGAATCCCGGCTGTTCCCGGGCAAGTTGACCTGAAGGTGTGGTGGGAACCCCTGATGCTTCCCGGACGTTTTACCGAATCCCGGACGTGATGTCAGAGCCAGGGGCTACGTTGTGCTTCCGCGAAGTGACAAGCTGCGACGGCCTGGAGCCCACCTTGAGCGATCCGTACGAGACAACCGAGGCGCACCTCGAGCGACTCCTGGGCCGCGCCCTCAACTCCTTCGACCTTCCCGACCCGTTGGTCGAGCGCCTCGGTACGGCGCTCGCCCACAGCTCCTCCCTCTACACCACGCACCACAGCCCGTCGGCGGGGCAGTGGCGGGAGACCCACCGGCACACCTACCTGCTCTCCGACGGCGAGACGGCCTCCCTGTGGGAGCTGGCCTACCGACTGAAGGGCGACGGCGAAACCCGGTACGAGGTGTTCGCCTGCCGCGAGGAACTCGCCCTGGCCGGGGCCCGGCTGTTCGGCGAGGCCGCCGCGGAGCCGGCCCACCCCCTGCCCGAGCCGTGCGGGGCCGGGGACGGGACCCCGGACCTGTACGGGGCCGGGGTGGAGGAGGACCTGGCGCTGCTGAGCGCGCTGTTCGCCGCCCCGGACCCGCGGGAGCGCCACCGCGAGTACACGGCGGAGGGGTCCGCCGACCACGCCCGCCGGGTGCTTCGGCGCGCCGAGAACGCCGACCGGCCGGGGCCGGAGGCGGCCGCGCTGCTGCGCACGGCCTACGCGCACCGGATCACCCAGGCCTTCGGCGGCCGGCAGTCCCTGGCCGACGGCCGGGACGCCGGGTTCAGCCTGTACGAGCACGCCTTCGTCCTGCCGGACGGGAGCGAGCTCAGCCTGTGGGAGGTCGAGCACACGGCGACGCCGGACGGGCGGCACATGTGCGAGGTCTACGAGAGCGAGACCGCCGCACGCGGGGCGATGGAACTGCGCACGCGCGTGCGCTGACGCCGGCCGCCCGGTGCGGGACGCAACGGCGGCGCCCGGGCGGGGCGGCCGCGGGACTCCCGGGACGGACTCCTGGCACAGGGGGAGGTCCAGAGTGATGCGAACCGCCTCGGGCGCAGGTCGGCGCAGGTCGCCGTCGTTCTGCCGGCGAGCCGGACGGCGGCAGTGCTGTGGGCCGGGGCGCGGGCGAGGGCGGCGGGGCCCGCGTCGACCCCGCTGCGGACCGCTGCCGGCCGGCGCCGCGCCGTGGAAGGCGCCCTCGGCGTCGGCCGGCAGCGGACATGCCCGCCCACAGGGGCGGACATGTCCGTGAGGGGTGGCCGGGTGCTCAGGCCTGGGCGGCCTGCTCGACGGCTCCCTCGCGCTCGGAGAGCGGGACCTGCTTGCGGGGCAGGACGAACATCACCGCGAAGATCACGACGAGGACCGCCACGACCCACCACAGCGCGCCGTGGAAGGCGTCGACGTAGGGGGCGCCGAGGATCCGGTCGTCGTCGATCGAGCCGAAGAAGACGACGGAGGTCAGGGCGAGGCCCAGGGCGTTGCCCATCTGGCCGGTGGTGTTGATCAGGCCGGAGGCCGAGCCGGCGTGCTCCCGCGGCACCTGGGACAGGATGGTGTCGTTCAGCGGGGCGACGATCAGGCCCATGCCGATGCCCATGACGATCAGCGGCGGGGCCATCTGCCAGGAGGAGATCTCCATGCCGTAGCGCTGGGACTCCCAGATGTAGAGGAGCAGGCCCGAGGCCATGACCAGCGCGCCGGCCTGGAGCACCTTGCGGCCGAAGCGGGGGACGAGCTTCTCGACGGAGAGGCCTGCGGCGACGGAGACGGCGATGGAGAAGGGGATGCCGGTGCTGCCGGCGTGAAGCGGGGTCCAGCCGAGGCCCATCTGCATGTAGAGCGTCCAGACCAGGAAGAAGATGCCGGTGGCCAGGCCGAAGGCCAGCTGGACGGTGATGCCGCCGGCGAAGCTCTTGACCTGGAAGAGGGAGAGCTCGACGAGCGGGGAGCCGTCCTTCTTGATCTTGTACTTCTCGTAGCCGACGAAGACGGCGAAGACGACCGGCGACGCGATCATGCAGAGGAAGCCCCACAGCGGCCAGTCGTTCTCCCGGCCCTGGGTGAGCGGGTAGATCAGCAGGACCAGCGCGAGGGTCGCGAGGACGACACCGACCAGGTCGAGGCGCAGGGCCTTGGGGGCCTTCGACTCGGAGATGAACCTGCGGCCCAGGATCACGGCGGCGATGCCGACGGGCAGGTTGATCAGGAAGATCGTGCGCCATTCGAGGCCGAAGAGGTCCCACTCGGTGAGCAGCGCGCCGAGCAGCGGCCCGGAGACCGCGCCGAGGCCGACGATGGCGCCGAACATGCCGAAGACCTTGCCGCGCTCGTGGGGCGGGAAGGTGACGTGGATGATCGCCAGCACCTGCGGGACCATCATCGCCGCCATGGCGCCCTGGAGGAGCCGGGAGGCGACGAGCATGCCCGGGTCGGGCGCGATGCCGCAGAGCAGCGAGGCGGCGGTGAAGCCCGCGACGCCGACGAGGAAGAGGCGCTTGCGACCGAAGATGTCACCGAGACGGCCGCCGGTGATCAGACCTGCGGCGAAGGCGAGCGCGTAGCCGGCGGTGATCCACTGGATGGCGCTGGTCGAGGCGCCGAAGTCCTGGCGCATGCTGGGTATCGCGATGTTGACGATCGTGACGTCGACCAGGTCCATGAAGGACGCGGTCATCACGATGGCGAGCGCCAGCCAGCGGCGGCGGTCGGCCGGGGCGTCGGGGGTGCTGGGGTCGGCGGCCGCCTCCGGTGCCGCCGGGGCGGGGACGGTCCGCTCTTCTCGTACGGGCCCGTTCTCTCTTTCGGGCGATGCTGTGGACGTCTCGGTGCTCATGGAGAGGAACCTAGACCGCATCTAGGCCAGGATGCGTCCTATTTCCCTGGCAATCTTGAAGGATGAACGACACACCCGCCCGGCTGCTCACCCTGCTGTCCCTGCTCCAGACCCCGCGCGAGTGGCCCGGCAGCGAGCTGGCGGAGCGGCTGGGCGTGAGTCCGCGGACGATCCGGCGGGACGTCGAGCGGCTGCGCGACCTGGGGTATCCGGTGGAGGCCACGCTGGGCGCGGCCGGCGGGTACCGGCTGGTCGCGGGGGCGGCGATGCCGCCGCTGGTTCTGGACGACGAGGAGGCCGTGGCCATCGCGGTGGGGCTGCGGGCGGGGGCCGGCCATGCGATCGAGGGGGTCGAGGAGGCCTCCGTGCGGGCGCTGGCCAAGCTGGAGCAGGTGCTCCCGGCGCGCCTGCGGAACCGGGTGGGGGCGCTGCAGTCCGCGACGGTGGCGGTGACCCGGGGCGACGGGCCGAGCGTGGACCCGCGGACGCTGACGGCGATGGCCGCGGCGGTGGCGGGCCCTGAGCGGCTGCGGTTCGCGTACCGGGCGCGGGACGGGGCCGACTCGCGGCGGCTGGTGGAGCCGTACCGCCTCGTCAGCACGGGCAGCCGCTGGTACCTGGTGGCCTTCGACCTGGAGCGGGAGGACTGGCGCACCTTCCGGGTGGACCGGGTGAGCGAGCCCTTCGCGACGGGGGCCCGGTTCACCCCGCGGCCGCTGCCGATGGAGGCGGCGGAGTTCGTACGGCGCGGGCTGCGGGGCCGGGAGACCTATCGGGCGGACGTGTCCTTCGCCGTTCCGCCGCAGGAGCTGCCGGGGTGGCTGCGGGAGTGGGCGGTGCCCGAGGCGCGGGGGGCGCGGGTGTGCTTCGAGAGCGGGGACGCGCCGGAGTGGCTGGCGGCCCGGATGGCTCTGACGGGGCTGGCGTTCACGGTGCGGGGGCCTGAGTTCCTGGCAGGGGCGGCAGCCGCACTGGCGGCCCGGCTGGCCGGAGCGGCGTCGACCCCGGGGCCGGGGCCGGCCGGGCCGGCGTAGGGACCGGGCCAGGGCGGGGTCGGGCCAGGGCCGGGGCAAGGGGCCGGGCCCCGGGGCAGGGGGGAGCCCCGGCACCTGGGGGGGGAGAGGTGCCGGGGCTCGTCTCGGGGGCTTCGGGCGGGCGTCAGGCCACGGCGTCGAAGCCGGTGTCGCGCGCCATCCGCTTCAGCTCCAGCAAAGCATGCTTCTCGATCTGGCGGATCCGCTCGCGGGTCAGCCCGTGCTGCTTGCCGACCTCCGTGAGGGTCCGCTCGCGGCCGTCCTCGATGCCGTAGCGCATCTTGATGATCGACGCCGTGCGCTGGTCCAGCTTGCCGAGGAGGTCTTCCAGCTCCTCGCTGCGCAGCAGCGCGAGCACGGACTGCTCGGGGGAGATCGCGGCGGTGTCCTCCAGCAGGTCGCCGAACTGGGTGTCGCCGTCGTCGTCGACGGACATGTTGAGGCTGACCGGGTCGCGCGCCCAGTCCAGGACGTCCCCGACGCGCTTCTCGGTGGAGTCGAGCTCGGCGGCGATCTCGGCGTGCTCCGGGTCGCGGCCGTTCTCGCGGTTGAACTCGCGCTGGATGCGACGGATGCGGCCCAGCTCCTCCACCAGGTGGACGGGGAGGCGGATGGTGCGGGACTGGTCGGCGATGGAGCGGGTGATGGCCTGGCGGATCCACCACGTGGCGTACGTGGAGAACTTGAAGCCCTTGGTGTAGTCGAACTTCTCCACCGCGCGGACGAGGCCGGCGTTGCCCTCCTGGATCAGGTCGAGAAGGGGAAGTCCGCTGCGCGGGTAGCGGCGGGCGACGGCGACGACGAGGCGGAGGTTGGACCGGATGAAGACCTCCTTGGCCCGCTCGCCCTCGGCGACCAGGGCCTCCAGTTCCTCGCGCGCCGGGGTCTCCCCGTCGCGCTCGACCTCGCCGTCGAGGATCTGCCGGGCGTAGACGCCCGCCTCGATGATCTGCGAGAGCTCCACTTCCCGGGCGGCGTCGAGCAGCGGCGTCCGCGCGATCTCGTCCAGGTACATGCCGACCAGGTCGCGGTCGACGATCTCTCCGCCCACGGCGCGGGCGCTGCTCGTGGACTGACGACGGGCGACGGCGCGGGTTGCCATGCGGTGCTCCCTTGCGATGCGATGAACGGTCGCGGTGCGTCTTCGGACACTCTCCCGAGTGCCTGCTTCCGAGGGAAACAACGACTGGAATCGGGACAGAATTCCCACACGCCTCCCTCTTCCCCGGGATCTTGCAGTATCCTGCCCCGCCAAGGCGCCGACCGGGCGCGTCTGGCGGGCCGCGAGAACCCGAAGAGGTGCAGGTCAGACCTGCCCCGGGGCCTCCGGGGCGACCCGCGTGACCACGGCGCCGATGAGACCGCCGTCACATGCGGCGCGTCCGCCCCAGCGGTGCCCGCGGGCTGCACCTCCACCCCCCAAGACGGCCCGCACCGGGTTCTGGTTGCCTGCCCGTCACCCGTTCGGGCGGGGTATGGGCATATTCCTGCGGCACGGTCCCGATGCGCCCCGGCGCCGCGGTGGACCCGCGGCGCACCGGCGGCCGTCCCCTCCGGTCCAGCCGGAGCTTTCGTCATCGGCGAGACGATCACCGGGCCCGCGCGCGGCGGCTCCTAGCCGAACTGCACCGACCGCTTCGACAGCCCCATCCAGAAGCCGTCCACCGGGGTGGACTGGGCGGTGAGGTCCGAGCCGGCGGCGCCGAGGGTGACGAAGAGGGGGGCGAAGTGCTCCGTGCGGGGGTGGGCGAGGCGGCCCGCCGGGGACTTGGCCTCGAAGTCGAGCAGGGCGTCGACGTCGTGGGCGGCCAGGGCTTCGCGGCCCCAGGCGTCGAACTCCGCCGACCAGCCGGGCACACCGGGGCCGGTGTGCCGCAGGGCGGCCAGGTTGTGGGTGAAGAAGCCGCTGCCGACGATCAGTACGCCCTCGTCGCGCAGCGGGGCGAGTTTGCGGCCGATGTCCATCAGGCGGGCGGGGTCCAGCGTGGGCAGGGAGATCTGGAGGACCGGCAGGTCGGCCCCGGGGTACATCTCGACGAGGGGGACGTACGCACCGTGGTCGAGGCCGCGGTCCGGGACGTCCTGGACCGGGGTGCCGGGGGCCTTCAGCAGGGCGCGGACCGAGGCGGCGAGCTCCGGGGCGCCGGGGGCGTCGTAGCGGACCCGGTAGTAGTGCTCGGGGAAGCCCCAGAAGTCGTACACGAGCGGGGCCGGCTCGGTGGCGCCCAGCGCCAGCGGCGCCTCCTCCCAGTGGGCGGAGACCATCAGGACGGCGCGCGGCCGGGGCAGCCCCGCCGACCAGGCGGCGAGCTCCGCCGGCCAGAGCGGGTCGTCCGCGAGCGGGGGCGCGCCGTGGCTGAGGTACAGCGCCGGCATGCGCTCGGGGGCGGGGGCTGCGGTCATCGGGCGCTCCTCGGTCCGTGGTGCGTACGTCGTCCGCGGGGAGGGCGTACCTGGTTCACCCGAAAAGACTAACCCCGCTTCGTTCAAATTTGAACGAAGCGGGGTCGTCAGTCATTCCCGTACCGGCGCCCCGTCAGTGGGCGATCACCGGGACCGGCAGCTCGGCGTCCTCGGCGGCGCCCGCACCGGAGCCGGCGGCCACCGGACCGCCCTGGCCCGGACGGCCCGTGGTGATCAGGGTGAACGCGAGGGCCGCGCTGACCGTGAGGATGCCCACGGCCCACCAGATCGCCGACGAGTAGCCCTCCACCATGGCCTGCGCCTGGACCAGCTTCCCCGCGACGCCGCCCGCCGCGGCCTCGGCCGCGTGGTCGGTCAGGTAGGCGGTGGTCGCCGAGGCGGCGATGGTGTTCAGCAGGGCGGTGCCGATCGCGCCGCCGACCTGCTGCGAGGTGTTGACCATGGCCGAGGCCACGCCGGCGTCGGCCGGGTCCACGCCGTAGGTCGCCAGGGACATGGCCGGCATGAACGCGGTGCCCATGCCGAGGCCCAGCAGCAGCTGCGCCGGCAGGATCAGCGCCGGGTAGGACGAGCCGACCTCCAGCCGGGTCAGCAGCAGCATGCCGGTGGCGGCGAGCAGGAAGCCCGGGCCCATCAGCAGCCGGGGCGCGACCCGGGTCATCAGACGGGCGCCGATCTGGGTGGAGCCCGTGATCATGCCCGCGATCATCGGCAGGAAGGCGAAGCCGGTCTTGACGGGCGAGAAGCCCTTGACGACCTGGAGGTAGTACGTGAGGAACAGGAACAGGCCGAACATCGCGATGACGGCGAGGCCGAGCGAGAGGTAGACACCGCCGCGGTTGCGCTCCAGCAGGACGCGCAGCGGCAGCAGCGGGGACTTCACCCTGGACTCGACGGCGACGAAGGCGGCGAGCAGCACGGCGGAGGCGAGGAACAGGCCCAGGGTGGCCCCGTCCGTCCAGCCGGCCGACTCGGCGCGGGTGAACCCGTACACGAGCGAGACCAGGCCCAGGGTCGAGAGGACCACGCCGGGGATGTCGAGACGGGCGCCGTTGCGGGAGCCGGCCGGCTCGCGGACGACCATCCAGGCGCCGGCGGCCGCGACGACCGCGAAGGGGATGTTGACGAAGAACGTCCAGCGCCAGTTGAGGTACTCGGTCAGGAAGCCGCCGAGGATCAGGCCGACGGCGCCGCCGCCGCCCGCGATCGCGCCGTAGATGCCGAAGGCCTTGGCGCGCTCCTTGGCGTCGGTGAAGGTGACCGCCAGCAGAGAGAGCGCGGCGGGGGCGAGCAGCGCGCCGAAGGCGCCCTGAAGGGCGCGGGCGCCCAGCATCATCGCCTCGCCGGTCGCGGCGCCGCCGAGCGCGGAGGCCAGGGCGAAGCCGGCGAGGCCGGTGATGAAGGCGTTCCTGCGGCCCCACTTGTCGGCGATGCGGCCACCGAAGAGGAGGAGCCCGCCGAAGGCCAGCGCGTAGGCGGTGATGACCCACTGGCGGTTGCCGTCGGAGATGCCGAGGTCGGTCTGCGCGGAGGGCAGGGCGATGTTCACGATGGTCGCGTCGAGGACGACCATCAGCTGCGCCAGCGCGATGAAGACCAGGGCCTTCCAGCGGCTGGGATCGGCGGCAGCGGCAGCCGGCGGGGCGGACGCGGCTGTTTTGGACATGGGGGTACCCACTTCACTGTACGGAATGACTGAAAAGGGATGGAATGAAATGAAAAGAGGCGGTTTTCGAGGTTACTGAAGGGCGGGGTGCCGCGTCACATGGTTTTCCTGCTGAGGTCCTGCAACGTGACGGCGCTGCCGGGGAGTTGGGAGAGGGCCGGTGCCCGCAGCCCGTCGAGGAAGAGCTGGAGGTGGCGGTGGACGAAGCCGCCCACCGCCGCGCACTCCGTCCCGGGGAGGGGGCGGGCGAGCTGGGACAGGGCGAGCATCAGATCACCGGTGCCGATGTCGGCGCGCAGCAGGCCCGCGCTCTGGCCGGCGGCGACCAGGGTGTCCACGGCGGTCCCCAACGCCTCGCGTGCGGCGAGGAGTTCGGGGTGGTCGTGGTCGAAGCCGTCGACAAGCATCGGGCACAGGGCGCCGATCCGCTCGTCGGCCGCGGCGTGTGTGAAGCGGCAGAGCGCCGCGAAGGCGTCGTGTTCCTCGGCGAGGGCGTCCTCGGCCTGGGCGGTGACCCGGTCCATCACGTAGAGCACCACGTGGTGGACGAGGTCCGCCCGGTCGGGGAAGTGCCGGTACAGGGTGGCGTTGCCGATGCCCGCCCGGCGGGCGATCTCGTCGAGGGGGGCGTCCGCGCCGAACTCCACGAACATCTCGCGGGCGGCCCCGAGGATCCGCTCCCGGTTGCGCACGGCGTCGGCGCGCGGCCTGGGCATCCGGGTGGGGGTGGCGCTCTGCATTCCGGGCCTCCCTGGGACTGGAACTCGTACGGACCGTCCGGCGTGCGGACCGGTGGCCTGGTGGCTTGATGGCCTGTCGGCCCGTCGGCCTGTCGGCTTGATGGCGGCCCCCGAACCGGGGACTCGCTCCCCGTTTGTGGGGACTCTCTTCCAAACGGGGAAACAGTCCCCGGTTATTTCACTCCCCAGAGTGACCCGCATCACAAGCCAATCCTGCGGTTTTGTCCCGTTTGGACCCTTTCGGCGCGCGGGCGTGTCGCAGCCGACGGAGGGTGAGCGCACAGAGAGCAGACCGGACCCGGCCGGCTGCCGCGCACCCGAAGGCGATCTCCATGCCGCAGACCCGCCACCGGATACGCAGACCCTGCCGCGCCGGCGCGTTCATCGGCCTCACCGCGCTGGCCCTCGGCGTCACCGCCACCGCCAGCGGCGGCATCCAGAGCCGCGGCCACGCCACCTCCGGCCCGAAGGCCGCCACCGCCGAATCCGTCCTGGCGCCCTGCCGGATCTCCGCGACCATGGGCGTCCAGCTGTCCGAGGGCCTGCCGACCGCGCCCGGGTACTCCCGGTCGACGGGCGAGATCCGCGCGCTGAACCTGATGATCGACTTCCCCGACGCCAAGGGCGAGGGCTCGGCCATGGACCGGCTGGCGGAGTTCTTCCCCCAGACCTCCGAATGGTTCCGCACCAGCTCCTACGGGCGGCTGACCTACCGGGCCGAAGCCCCGATACGGAACTGGCTGCGGATGCCGATGCCCTTCGCGGCGTACGGGATCGAGCGCGGCTCCGCCTACGAGCCGGGCTACCGGCAGCTCGTCGAGCACATCGCGAGGGCCGCCGACGCCGAGGTGGACTTCAGCCGGTACGACCTGATCAACATCCTCGTCACCCCGAACGCCGGACCGTCCGCGCTGGACACCGTCCTGTCCGTCACCTTCTCCGGCAACGGCGAGGCCCCGATGGCCGACGGGGTGCCGCTGGCGAACACGTCCTTCGTCTACAGCCGCCAGGACGACGGCTCCGGCTCCTACCGGGAGACCGGCTACCGGGTGCTGCCGCACGAGAACGGGCACGTCTTCGGACTGCCCGACCTCTACACCTCCGACGGGGGCGGCACAGTCGGGCACTGGGACATCATGAGCGAGGACTGGGGCGCCAACAACGACCTCCTCGGCTGGCACAAGTGGAAGCTGGGCTGGCTCGACGGGTCGCAGATCAGCTGCGCCTCCAAGCCCGGCGTCAGCGAGCACGTGCTGACCCCCCTCGCCGTGGAGGGCGGCACCAAGCTGGCCTTCGTCCCCCTCTCGGAGAGCGCCGGCTACGCGATCGAGGTCCGCACGCGGGCCGGGAACGACGAGGCCGTCTGCAAGCCCGGCGTGCTGATCTACAAGGTCGACTCGGACGTGGACACCGGGCGCGGACCGGTCACCGTCTCCGACAGCGCGAACGGCAGCGGCGGCTGCACGCGCCGGCCCAACGTGCACGCCGAGCTGTCGGACGCGCCGTTCCGGCCGGGCGAGACCTTCACCGACGAGAAGGCGCGCGTTTCCGTCTCGGTCGTCGCGGCCCTCCCGGACGGCGGCTTCCGGGTCCGCGTGACCCGCCCCTGACCCCCGCACCCGTCCCCGGCCCCCCGTCCCTGGTCCCCCCGTCCCCCGTCCCCGCATCCCTTTCCCCCAAGGAGCCGTTGCCGTGAACACCACCCCCGAAGAACGCCTGGCGGCCGCCGGGCACGAGCTCCCCCCGGTCGCCCCGCCCGTCGCCGTGTACGTGCCGGCGGTGGTGAGCGGGCACTACGTCCACACCTCCGGCCAGCTGCCCGTGGTGGGCGGGACGCTGCTGCGCACCGGCAAGGTGGGCGGCGAGGTCACCCCGGAGCAGGGCGCCGAGCTGGCCCGGCAGTGCGCGCTGAACGCGCTCGCCGCCGTGGCCTCGGTGGCCGGGGACCTGTCCGCCGTGAAACGGGTGGTCAAGGTGGTCGGCTTCGTGGCCTCCGCCCCGGACTTCACCGGCCAGCCGGGCGTGGTCAACGGGGCGAGCGAGCTGCTGGGCACCGCCTTCGGCGACGCGGGCATCCACGCGCGCAGCGCCGTCGGGGTGGCGGTGCTGCCGCTGGACGCCCCGGTGGAGGTGGAGATCACGGTGGAGCTGCACACCCCGATGGGCGTCTGAGCCCCTCCCCGGGGGCCGGTCCCGGTCTACGGCGCGAACGCGCGCCCGGCGGGGCGGCCCGGGGCGGCAAAGGCCTCCGGGTGGGCGGTGGACAGGAGCCGGTGGCCGCGCTCCAGTATCCGTACGAAGGCCGCGGGGTCGGTGAGGGACATGATGTGCGGCCCGCGGACGTGGAACAGGCGGGCGTCGCCGCCGCCGGAGCGGGCCGCGGCGAGGAACTCCCGCTCCCCGGTGCGGAAGAGGCGGTCGCCGACTCCGTTGACGAAGAGCACGGGCAGCCGGCAGCGGCGCGCGAGCCCGGGGAAGTCGCACCGGGAGAGTTCGTCGACCACCTCCCCGAAGGCGGGCATCGCCAGGCCGCCGCGCAGCACCGCCTCCCGGCTCTCCGCCGGCAGGCGGCGCCCGAACGCCCACGCGTTGAGGCGGGCGGAGCGGTCGGGCCCGAGCGCCGCGAACGCGCGGGCGGCGGCGCGGTGGAGCAGGACGGCGGGCCCGTCGGTCCGGGCGGTGGCCCCCTGGACGAGGAGCGCGGCCGCGCCGTCCGGATGCGCGGCCCCGTAGGCGAGGGCGACGTACCCGCCCAGCGAGGCGCCCGCCACCAGCGGGCGGCGGCCCGTGGCCCGGACGGCCTCCTCCACGGCCAGGCCCACCTGCGCGACGGCCTCCCCCAGCCGGAAGGGGCACCCGCGCCGGGCCCCGTGGCCGGGCAGGTCGGGGGCGGTGATCCGGAAGCGGGGGACCAGCCGGCGGGCGTGGGGGTCCCACATCAGCGCGGAGAGCCGGGTCCCGTGGACGAGGACCAGCGGCGCCCCCTCGGGCCCTCCGGCGGTCCAGATCCCGGGCGGACCGGGGACGGGCGCGAGCCCCTCCGGCGTCGCCGTGGTCCCCGGTCGGGCGCTTCCGTCCATGTCTCCCCCTGCACGCATCCAACGCAACGCGTTGCACATTAGGCGGAGGCCGCTCCAACCACAACGCCACGTTGCGTTGCACTAAGATGGCGCCGGACGTACAGGGAGGGAAGGAGCGGGACCCATGGCGCAGAGGCGGGACGGGACGGCCGGCGGGCCGCGTCGCAGGGCCGAGATCTTCTCGGCCACCCTCGGCATGCTCGGCGAAGCCGGCTTCGACTCCCTGACCGTCGAAGGGGTGGCCCGGCGCGCCGGGGTCAACAAGACGACCCTCTACCGCTGGTGGCCCTCCAAGTCGGAGCTGCTGCACGACGCGCTGCTGGACTCCGACGCCTTCCGCTTCGATCCGCCCGACACCGGCAGCCTGCGCGGCGACCTTGCGGCGCTCGCCGACCGGATCCGGCACCTGCTGGACGACGAACACCGGCGGACGGTCGTCGAGGCCGTTTTGGTCGGCGCGGTCCGCCACCCCGCGATGCGGGAGCTCGTGGTCTCCTTCCTCGACGACCGCTTCGGGCGGCACCGGCCCCTGTTCGCCCGTGCGGTGGCCCGCGGCGAACTCCCGCCCGACGCCGACCCGGCGCCCCTGGTCGACGCCCTGGCCGGCGCCCTGTGGATGCGGATCCTCGTCCGTCGGGACGGGGCGTCCGACGGCTACCCCCGCGAGCTCGCGGGCCTCCTGATGGACGGAGCCGCACACTCCGCGGCATCCGCCGAGCCGGGCGGGAAACCGGGCCCCGGAGCCGGTACCTGATCCGCTACGCTGTGCCTGGGCCGCTTTCGCAGCGGCCCAGGGCTCCGCACGGAGCCCCGAACGCCTTCGTAGCTCAGGGGATAGAGCACCGCTCTCCTAAAGCGGGTGTCGCAGGTTCGAATCCTGCCGGGGGCACAACGCATTACCGCTCTGACCTGGGGTTTATCCCCCGAGGAGGGGCCCCACTCGGCCTCGGACGTCTCATCCGGGGCCGTTTTGCGTGAGCGGACGGAGAGTCGACCTCCCGAGTATCTTCAAAGACTCCACACCATCCGGCGAGCTTCGAGCCGAGCAGGCATGACATACTTAAAGTATGGCAACCCGGAAGATCACCATCACTGTGCCGGACGAGCTGGTGGAATCGATCAAGCAGCGCGTCGACGCACGCGGCGTATCCGGCTACATCGCGGCCGCCGCCGCTCATCAGGACGCCATGGACCGACTGCGCGAGCTGGCCGAACACCTCGAAGAAGAGCACGGCACCGTGACGGACGACGAACAACAGGCAGCACTGGACCGCATCGCCGCCATTGACGTCTGGCATGACGAGCAGCGATCACATTCGGACGAGGCCGCGTGAGCCGCACTGCCCGGGCGAAGCTGCACCGGCCGCGACAGCGCGTCTTCGTGTTCGACTCCGAGGCTCTCTCCAAGGCTGTTCAAGGCGATCGGCAGATGACTGCGCTGATCAAGACGGCTCCGCGGCTAGACATCCCGATCGTCACATCAGCGCTCACGACCTTGGAAGCATGGGACCCTCGCGAAACGTCGAGGCAGGCGCTGTGGAATTGGACGCTGTCCCGAATCCGCATCGTGCACACTGACGACCAGGTGATCGCCATGGCGCGCGACATGCTGAAGACAGCCGGCCTGCATGGGCACAAGTACGCCATCGATGCCATTCTGGCGGCCGTGGCCGGGCGGGAAACTGCACAGGGAGCCGAGGCAACTGTCTTCACCTCCGACACCGACGACATGAATCAACTCCTCGCGGGACGCTCCGTGCGAGTCGAGAAGATCTGACGGAACGCCGTCCACACCTCACTCCGGCAGTCCACTGGATCAGCATGCGGTCCGGAGTCCAGAGTGCCCAATGCGTAGCCCCCTCCTTCCGGCGGCGCTCCGACTCACGTCACTGGGTCACTCCTCTTCATCTTGCTCTGGTCTACAACGTGCAGTTCCACTCAGTCGCGAACGTGTCGGATGTGCGCGGTCCGCCGTTTCCCCGAGCCGTCTTCGTACTCAACCGGGGAGCCAGCCATGCGCCACAGCAGGGCAGCGGCAAGGGGCGACGACGGGCTGAGCACCTCGCCCCCCACCATCGCGGGGCTCTGAGAAGTGATCTCGTACTCCTCGACGTCTGTGGACCCGCCGAAGGTCAGGCCGATCAGACGACCAGGGGCGACCATCTTTCCACCAGTCGCGCGAGGAGTGGAGGGCACTGTCTTGAGGAAGGTCTCCAGGAAGGCGGCGCGCTCTTTGAGCTGTGCACAGCGCTTCTCCCAATGACGCCGGTTATCGGCGCGCACCCGGTAATCGGTGGCGGGGTCCACGGGCTCCGGCTGCTGCAGATACTTGCGAATCTGGGACAGTTCGTTCTCGACACGGCGACGGGAGGTCTCGGCCAATGCCGATACCGGATACCGGGGGGCAGGAGTAGCTTCGTCGCTCCGCGGTGCTGGCACAGTTCCACTCCGCCGCGCGGAGAGAGGGGAGGCTGCGGCGGTCCGGGTTCCATTACCCCGAGCCGCAGAAGGCCGCTGTGCAAACGCGCTCCGCGATTCGGCTCGCGGCGATGGTGCTTCCGGTTCCGCCGTGCCGCCCGCAATCACACGCGGGGTACTGGGGCTCGTCCTGACGAGAGCCACCGCGCGATCGACCGCAGCACGGAGCCGGGCTTCGGCTCCGGACCGGTCGCGGTACCAGTCGGTGCCCCAGATCCGGTGCAACTCCCAGCCGAGTCCTCGCAGCACTCCTTCGCGCAGACGGTCACGGTCGCGTGCCGCCTTCGAGGAGTGGTACATGGCACCGTCGCACTCCACGCCCAACGCGTACAGGCCCGGTCGGTCCGGATGCCGGACGCCCAGGTCGATGCGGTAGCCCGCGACACCGACCTGAGGCTGTACGTCATAACCCCAGTTACGGAGCACCGCCAGTACGGATTCCTCGAACGGGCTTTCCGGCTGGGCGTCCGGGTCCACTGCCTCCTGGGAGAGCACGGACGGCCCGCTCTGCGCGTACCTCAGATAGCGGCTGAAGTGCCGGAAACTCTTGCTACCGGTGTCTCCCAGCTCACCCGGTTCGAACGAGGCCACGACCTCCACACGGTAGCGCGCTCGGGTCACGGCGACGTTCAGGCGGCGCCAGCCATCAGCCTTGTTCATCGGGCCGAAGTTCTTCGAGAACTTGCCCTGGGCGTCGGGGCCGTAACCGACGGAAAGGATCATGACATCCCGCTCGTCACCCTGCACGCTCTCCAGGTTCTTCACGAAGAATCCGTTCAGCCGGTCCTCGGAAAAACATTCGTCGAGGTCGGGGCGGCTCTGCCGGGCCGCGTCCACAGCGTCCTGGATCGCGACGGCCTGCGACTGGGACAGCGCGACCACGCCCAGCGACCTGCCCTTGCGCGTACTGAAGTGGTGGAGGACCCGGCGGGCCACCGCTTCGGCCTCCCCGGGGTTGTTCCGGGCGGCTGCCCCCGAACGGTAGACGCCCTCCGTGGCACGGTAGAAGGCGACACCGACATCCTCACCCTCAGCATGAGCGCCCGGGAAGGTCGTCATCGACTCGTCGTAAAACTCCCGGTTGCTGAAGGCGATCAGGTCCTCGTGACGGCTGCGGTAGTGCCAGCGCAGGGAAAGGCTTTCCAGCAGTCCGCTCGCCTTGCAGAGGTCCAGCACGGAGGCAAACCTGTCCGGGGCCTCCTCGTCCTCGCGGTCCTCCTCATCGTCGTCCGCAGAGGAGAAGAACGCGGTGGGCGGAAGCTGCTTCTGGTCGCCGGCGACGATCAGTGCCCGTCCGCGATAGACGCAGTTGATGGCGTCCTGCGGCAGGACCTGCGACGCCTCATCGAAGATCACCACGTCGAAGACGAGGTCGGACGGCAGGAAGCGGCTCACGGTGAGCGGACTCATCATGAAGCATGGCTTGACCCGTGACACCGTGTCCCTGGCAGCCTCCAGCAGCTCCCGCACGGGCTTGTGCCGACTCTTCTTCTCGCCCTCGCGCTTGAGCAGCGCCGCACCCGGCGTACTCGTACTCCGCGGGCGGCGGCCGTCACACGCCTGGACGACGCGCAGACGGGCATGGTCGGCCAGTCTCGCGTCCAGCTTCCGGAAGCCGGCCACGAGATCGTCACGGTCAGCGGACCGGGAGGTGGCCAGCCGCCGGTCGTCTGCCAGTTGGACATCCGCCCATGCGCGGAGCACCGCACGTTCGACCACGTCTGGGAAGTCTGCCGGAGTGACCCCACGGCGCACCGCCCGGTCCACCAGGTCCCCAAGGCCCAGGTCGTCGAGGGAGCTGCGTCCGATGTCGTAAGCGCGCCACTCGTCAGGACCGCCCCGGTCGTTGTCCAGGACCGCCAGCGCCTTTACGGCCGCGTCCTGGCCATCGGCGAACGACTGACGCAGCTGCTCGGCGCGTTCCGGACGGAACAGATTCGCCAGCGCCCCTGAGGCACGTGACCACGCGTCCGCAGCGGCTTCCAGTTCCGTGTCGGATTCCGCCCGGTAGAGGATCTCTGCGGCGGACGCGCTCAGGAGAGTCTTCTGCTGAAGCCCGCACGACTCACGCAGAGCGGCGATCCAGTCCAGGCCGGCGGTCAGGTCGGGCACCTTGGTGCTCCTGGCCGTGTAAAGGTCACCGAGGAGTTCCCGGTCCGCGTCTTCCTTCGACAGGAACTCCGACACGGCGGCACGCGTCGCCCGTACGGTACGGACTGCCGTGCGTGCGGAGGCGAGAGTCCAGGTGCCGGGCGCCGCGGCCGCGCCTCCGTCCGCGACGGCCGTCTGCTCCACGATCCGCATCAAGCGCTCCGCGGTTCGCAGCGGCGCCACATGTGCGCGACTCCACTGCGCGGCGGCGCGGAGACTTCCCGGTTCCAACTCGTACGACGGCCCAGGCATGGGCGGAAGCACGAGGGAGTCCCGCCATTCGGTCAGCCGGGCGGCAGCTTGCTCTGCGGTGTTCCTCGCTGCAGTACGCGGCTGTCCCCCAGAAGCCACCTCGCGTGCCAACGCGTCCTGGTTGATCACCCGGGGAGCGAGCGCCAGGATTTCATCGGCCCGTGCTATGAGGGAGTCCAGGCCATCGAAGTCGGTGTCCTCGCCCCGCCAGTGCTTGCCAAGGGCCGCTGCGTGGTGGCCGACCTCAGCGTGCAGGGTCCGTGCCGCCTGCTGCCAGGCCACCGCCGCCGGCAGCGTGGCCAGCACCTCCTTGGTGCACTTGCCGCCGTCGGGGAGGAGTGACCTCACCAACCGCCGGTCGGCGCGACATGCTGCTGTCAGCCTGGCAGTGATGGACCGGTGCACCGTGGCGAACCGGTGCGCCACGTCTTCGAGGGAGTCTTCCTGCAATACCCGGTCCGTGAAGATCCCTTCGGCCTTCTTCCGCGCCGCACTCAGGCGGTCCACGGCTTCGCGCAGGGCCTGTGCGGCGGTCCTCGCACCAGCCGCGCCCTCTCGGGTGAGCCATGCCGCCAGCGGCTTGGCATCGTCGGAGTCCCCCGCCAGGTCGGCGAGGCGGCCCAGACGAAGGGCTTCGTCGCAGGTCTCGGGGGCCGGCAGGCCGTACATCGCGGCAACCGCCGCCAGCGACTTGACTGCCTCATCGAGTGCTATGGCGTCGGCTTCGAGGCGGCCCCCGAGCTCGCGCGCGGCATCAGTGGTGAGCGCACTGATATCGATGGCCGGGGGCAGCAGAGTCGCGAGAGCGGTCTCTTCAGGACTCGGCGTGGCGTCCACTTCGGCCGGCAGCTGGTCCCATGCCCTGCCGAGTGTCCGCTCCGCCGACCGCTCGGCGTCGATGACCGCGTCCAGGCGGCGTCGGAAGTCTGCCACCGCTGTGGTCAGACCGTGGTACTCGGCGGTCAGCCACGGGAACGGCAGAGTCGGCCGCGCACCGGCGATCCGGAGAAGAGCGGTCAGCCGGGATACGTCCCGAACTCCCTGCCAGCCGAGGTCGACGAGGAGATCCGCGTGCGGCAGCAACCTCGTCTCCAGCTCGACGAGGGTCTCGGTGGCGAGGTCGAGCGCCTGCAGCGGCTCTCCGGTGGCTGTCAGCCCGTACCAGGAGAACGCGGTGCCTTCCGCAGCCGGCCGCCACGACCTGCTGACCTGGCGGGCCGCCACCGTCGCCTGGCCAAGTCGCTCGGCGCTGAACGCCACCGCGTCGAAGGCGGGGGCTGGGGGTAGCGGGTGGGAATCGTCGAGAAGGGAGATCCGTCCCAGGACATCATGCAGGCTCGCGTCGAGACCGGGCCGGATCTCGTTCATCGCCGCCGCGTATCCGGAAAGTTCCTTGCGTAGTTGGCGAGCGCGGTTGAGGTCCGCCTGGGCGCTGCCGGGCGAGGTACGGCGGGGCGCCTGCAATGCCTGGCCGAGTTCCTGCGCCACTTGCTTCCGGCCCATGTTGTTGCTGTGCAACGCCAGGACGTAGTCGTCGAGACCAAGATCGCCGAGGCGGTTGCGGACTACGTCCAGTGCTGCCGCCTTCTCGCTGACGAACAGCACGGTGCGGCCCTGCTCCAGCAGGCCCGCGATCATGTTGGTGATCGTCTGGCTCTTGCCGGTGCCGGGCGGTCCATCCATCACGAAGCTGCGGCCTTCGAGCGCGGCGGCGACGCACTGCCGTTGGGAGGAGTCCGCGTCGAGCACCAGGGGGGCGTTCTCGGGCGGCTGGACCTCGTCGATGCGATCCGTGTCGACGGGGTCGAAGGCAAAGGTTCCGGACGCTATGCCGGAGTCGGCGCCGAGCCCGATGGCTCGCACGAGGGCGCTAGCCTGCACACGGTCGGCATTATCCAAGAGGTCCCGATACATGACCTCCTTGCTGGAGTTGAACGTGTCCAGCACGACCCGGTTGGTGACCCTCCAACCGCGCACGCCGGCCACCGCGTGGCGTACCCGCGCAAGCAGCTCCGGAATGTCACGGTGGTCCACCTGGTCGACACGCGGCCATTCGATACCCAACTCGCCCATCTTGATGGCAAGGGCTGGGTTGAGGGATGGCTCCTCATCCGTATTGGTCTTCAGAACGTACGAGTCCCCACGGCGCCGTTCCAGGACGACCGGCACTATCACCAAGGGAGAACTGAAACTCTTCTCGGCGGACGTGGCCGGCGTCCATTCAAGGAAGCCCACGCCGAGATGGAGAACCCACAGGCCGTAGTCGTTGAACTTCTCCCGCGCGACCAGAGCCAGGCGCCGCAGGTGCCGGACCTGCTCGGCCTGGGTGGTCTTGGAAGTCTTGAGCTGCACACCAGGTCGGCCACCTCCGACTCCGGCCCGGGACGCGGGGGTGTCGATCCCCCTCGCACCGGCGAGGGAACCCGCCGGATTCGCCGCGATGGCCGGCGCCGAACCCGTGGTCTCGTCATCAGGCTTCTCGTGGCGCACGACAGAGAAAGTGCAGCCTCGGGATAGCCCTTCCAGGACGCCGGCGAGCCCGGGCTCGACCAGATCCATGCCAGCGGACGAGGAGCGGCGCTGATAGTTGAGCAGCCGGTTACGGAAGCTCAAGTCAATGAGTGAGCCACGCCATGAGGCAAGCAGCTTGTCCAGCCGAGCGCGGTCCGCGGAAGGCAGCGAGCCTTGACGGGGCATACAGCGCAGCTCCCTCACTGATGAAGATGCCGTGAAGGCAGTAGACGAAATGGGTGAAGCATAGCGGCGCGCCGCCACGACGTCTGGGGGACAACTCCAGACGCATCTCCCATGTCAGGGCACATCCGGACGAAGAAACAGCCCCCTTGCGCACAGGGAGGAGACGAGCCAATCAAGTGCGTCCTTCGCTCCCAAACCACCCGCGGCCATCGCCGAGACGAGCGGAAGAACCGACCTCGACCTGCGGCCATACATCTCAAGCGGAGGGTTCGTGCGTGCGCGATGCGTGAGCGGACGGGGCAGCACGAGGCGTCACACGCAGGATCAGGCACCGTGCCGCGCGGCGCTGATCAGGCAGAACAGCACCGCGCGGCACGGTCTGGAACCGCCCGGCACGGATTCGATCCCACTCCTAAAGCGGGTGTCGCAGGTTCGAATCCTGCCGGGGGCACAGTCGGGAACGGCCCGGAGCGATCACGCTCCGGGCCGTTTCGTCTGTACCGCCGCGTCAGCTCAGGCCCCTGCTGCGTTCGCCGATCCGGTCGCCCTGGGGGGTGTTGGCCCGCTTGAGGTCCGCTTTCGTGTGCGCCCCGCCCTTCACCTTGGTGCGGAGGGGGCCCTCGAAGCCGTGGTGGGGTCCGTTGCCCTGCGTGCGACGCGTGTTCAGCTGGAGCTGTTCCACCGCCTTCGCGACGGCAGCCTGGACGTCCTGCTTCTGCTCTTTGCTCATCCCGTCGTCAACTCCTTCGGGAAGCACTCGATCCAATTACTGGGATCGTATGCAGATATACGGACCTATGCACCTGGATAGGGCGGAAACGGGCCCCTCCCCGGGTCGGCTCAGGGCCGGCCCGGGGTGTCCTGGCCTGCGCGGACCAGCTCCTCCGGGCAGGGCGTGCCGCGCGGGAGCTGGTACTTCGCCGCGATGCGGTACTCCCCCGGCGCCGGGGCCAGCAGCTCCGTCCACACGTCCCCCTCGCCGTCGGGGGCCGCCTTGGCCAGGCAGCCGGCGGTGTTCGCGTACTCCTTCGGCGCTCCGGACCGCGCCGCGCCCCGCGCCTTCGACGCCGGGGTCTCCTGCGGGGGCTCCACGGCCTTCCCCGAGTCGTCCACCAGGCCGAGCCACGGCGAGTGCGGGATCCGCACCAGCACCCGGCCGGGCGCCCGGACGTCGACGACCAGCTGTTCCGCACCCGCCCGGACGACCTGCGCCGGCCCGGTCACCAGGCTCGTCGGATCGTCCACCTGGAACAGCCGCCAGTTCTCGTCGCCCCAGATCTGCCGCAGGTACGGCAGCCCCCCGCGTAGCAGCTCGGCCTCGGCCTCGCCGCCGGAGTCGGGCTTGTCCGCGGGCAGCACCACGTAGTGCACGGCCCAGCGCCCCAGCCAGGCCCGGTAGCTCTCGGCGCTGAGGGTGTCGTCGTAGAAGAGCGGGTTGCGCTCCAAATCGGCCTGGCGGTTCCAGCCGCGCGCGAGGTTCACGTACGCGGGGAAGGCCGAGGACTCCCGGTGGCTGCTGGCGGGGACCACCTCCACCCGGCCCCGGTCGGCGCCGGCCTTCTGCAGCTGGTCGACCAGGGGGGCCAGCTCGCGGTTCCAGGCGGCCACCGGGGTGGTGCGGACGATGTCGGTGATGCTGTTGGTGGTGATCCAGGCGGTCAGGCCCACGAAGGCCAGCAGCAGGGCGTACCGGCGCCGGGTGCGCGGGGCCTCGTACGGGAGGGCCGCGAGCAGGACCGCTCCGCCGAAGAGCATGACCATGCGGGTGGCGTTCGAGCCGATCTGGGAGTCGACCACCCAGGTCAGGAACACCCCGAGGGCGTAGACGGCGGCGGCGATCCGGACCGTCTTCCACCACTTGGGCACGAGAAAGGCGATGGCCAGCCCGAAGACGAACGGGAGCCAGGCCGAGCCGATCTTCATCGGCTGGGTCCCGGAGAAGGGGAACAGCCAGGCCGACAGCCCCACCACGGCCACCGGGGCCAGTCCCAGCGCGTACGCGCCCGGGCGCCGCCCACTCAGGAACAGGGCGGCCGCGACCACCCCCAGGAAGAGCCCCGCGACGGGGCTCCCGGCGGTGGCCAGCCCGGCCAGCGGCGCGGCGACGGCGGCCTTGGCCCAGCGCCGCCGGGCCCACTTGCGGGGCCAGCAGAAGACGGCGGCGACGGCCCCGAGGGCGAACAGGGTCCCGAGCCCGAAGGTGACACGGCCCGAGAGGGCGTTGCAGAACAGCCCGTAGACCCCGGCCAGCGCCGGCCACAGGGGGCGCCGGACGGCGCCCCGGCAGCGGGTGAGGATCAGAGCGAGGAGGCTTGCCGAGCAGGTCCCGGCGATCATCATCGTGGTCCGGACGCCGAGCATGTGCATGACGTACGGGGACACGACGCTGTACGAGACCGGGTGCATCCCCCCGTACCAGGCGAGGTTGTACGCCGTGTCCGGGTGCCGGCCGACGAACTCCGCCCACGCGTCCTGGGCCGCGAGGTCCCCGCCGCTGTTGGCGAAGCAGAAGAACCAGACGACGTGCAGGACAGCCGCCGCGGCGGTGGCGATCGCCACCGGGTGGCGGTGCGCCCGGGCGAGGGGGCCGCCCTCCGGCCGGCCGGCGGAGGGCGGCCGTCTCTGTCCGGGCACCCGGCTCCCCGGCTCGTTCTGCTCAACTGTGGTCACGACCGACGCCCTCTTCCCGACACCTCTTCCCGACACGACACACGAGTCCCGTCCCGGCTCCCTGGACGCACCGCGGCGCCCCGGGCTTGCCCGGGGCGCCGCCTGCGGCCCTGCGCCCTGCGGCCCGTATCAGCCGATACGGGTCAGCTTGCTGCCGACGCCCGGCGCGGCCAGCTCCGACTGGAGCGCCACCGGGACCTTCACCTGGCTGGCCCCGTCGCCGACGGTCAGCATGCCGACCGCCGTGCCGGCCTTCGCCGTCTCGGGAATCTTGGTGCCGCCGTCGCCGAGCTTGATGTCCACGGTCAACGAGGACCAGCCGACCGCCTGGACGTCGGCGGTGGCGACGACCTTGGTCCGGCCGCCGACGCCGTCGTCCACGTACCCGACGACATCGCCCTTCTTGACGACGGGCGCGCCCTCCAGGGACTTCTGGGTGGCGACCAGCAGGTTGCGGCTCGCGGCGATCACCGTGTCGATGATCGGCGGCTTGTGCTGGCCGAGGACCGCGCCGACGATCAGCTGGTTGGTGTCGCCGACCTTCTTGTAGGCGGCGAAGAGCAGGTTGCCACCGGCCTTGGTCGTCGTACCGGTCTTGATGCCGAGGGACTCGTTGTACGGGACGAGGCGGTTCCAGTTCGGCCAGTTCTTGCCCGTCTGGTCGGTCCAGCTGGGCTTGCGGGTGATGTCCACCAGCGCGTCCAGCTCGACGATCTTGAGGCCGAGCTTGACCTGGTCCTCGGCCGTGCTGACGGTGGTCGCGTCCAGGCCCGAGGGGTCGGTGTAGGTCGTGTTCGTCATGCCGAGCTGCTTGGCGGTGTCGTTCATCTTCTTGACGAACGCCTCCTGGGAGCCGGAGTCCCAGCGGGCCAGCAGCCGCGCGATGTTGTTGGCCGACGGGATCATGAGGGCGGCGATCGCGTCGTACTCGGAGATCTTCTCGCCCTCCTTGACCGTGTTGAGGGTGGACTCGTTGTCGGACTTGTCCTTCTGGCCCTCGGTCTCGGCGGTCTTGTCGACGTCGATCATCGCGCCCTTCTCCCCCTTCTTGAAGGGGTGGTCGCGCATGATGATGTACGCCGTCATCGACTTGGTGACACTGGCGATCGGCACGGGCTTCTGCTCGCCGGACGAGCCGATCGTGCCGAGGCCGGCGGCCGCCATCGAAGCCTGGCCCTCGGTGGGCCAGGGCAGGTCGGGCGCCCCGCCGGGGAAGGTGAACTGGGACTTCGCGGTCAGCACGAGCCGGGGCGCGGGCAGCGGGCGCACCAGCTGCACGACGGCCAGGACCACGACCAGCAGCAGCACGATCGGCGCGTAGATCTTGACCCGCCGTACGACCGTCCGCATCGGGCTGGGCGGCGGGGGCGGGTTGTTGGTGAGGTCCGCCAGCATGTCGAGCGGCGGCCTGGGCGGCAGCGGCTGCTGCGTGGTGCGTTCGCTGGGGTCCAGCCGCCGCACCGTGGGGGCGGTCGCCGGGTCGGGCTTCGGGGCGGCCGGGGCCGGGGCGGGCCCGCCCTCACCGCGCAGCGGTACGAACGTGCTGACCCGCGCCTCGGGGGCCGGAGCCGCCTTCTGCCCGGGCGCGGGCGCGGCGGCGGGCTTGCCGGCGGCGTCCGGCTTGTCGGCGGCGTCCGGCTTGTCGGCGGACGGCTTCGCGGGCTCGGCCGCGTCCTTCCCGGACCCGTCCTTCCCCGACGCGTCCTTGCCGGTGGCGCCCGCCGGGGCGGAACCCGGCCTCACGGCGCGGAAGACGGCCGTGCGCTCGTCGGACTCGGCGGCCGGCTTCGCGGCGCGCGGGTCCTGCGCGGCGGGCTTGCCGGGCGCGGCGGGAGCGCCCAAAGCGGCCTTGCCGCCGTCCGCCGGACGGGTACCCGGCTTCACCGTGCGGAAGACGGCGGTGCGCCGGTCCGACTCGGCCGCGGGCGCGGAGGAGCCTGCCGGGTCCTCCTTCTTCCCGGCGTCCGCCGGGGCGGAACCCGGCTTCACGGCACGGAAGACAGCCGTCCGCTCGGAGTCCTCGGACGGCTCGGCGGGAGCCTTCTCCCCGGCCTCCCCGGCCTCCCCGGCGGCCTTCCCGGCCTCAGCGGCGTCCGGCGCCGGCTTCGGTGCGCGCGGGTCCTGCGCGGCGGGCTTCCCCGGCCCGGCAGGTGCCGCCCCGCCCTCGCCCGCGGCGGAGCCCGGCTTGACGGTACGGAAGACGGCCGTGCGCTCGGAACCGGCGGACGGCTTGCGGGCGTCGGCGGAGCCGGAGCCCGGCTCCGGGCGGGCGTCCGCGTCCCGCGGGGCGGGGTCGGAGGTCACCACGCCGAAGGCGGTGGTCCGCACGTCCCCCACGGGCTTCCCGGAGCCGGCCGAACCGGAACCGGAACCCGGCTCGGGGTCCGCCTGGCGGTCCGCGTCGGAGTCCGCCGCAGCGGAGGACGGCCTGACGGTGCGGAAGACGGCCGTGCGCTCGGAACCGGCCGCCGCCTCGGCGGGACCCGGGCCCGCGGCCGGCCCCTCCGCATGCGCGGACGCGGGTCGGTCCTCACCGGAGGCCCGAGCGGCACCGCCGGAAGCGGAATCCTGCCCACCGGTCGACTCCGGGCGAGCGTCCGCGTCCCGCGGGGCGGGGTCGGAGGTCACCACGCCGAAGGCGGTGGTCCGCACGTCCCCCACGGGCTTCCCGGAGCCGGCCGAACCGGAACCGGAACCCGGCTCGGGGTCCGCCGGGCGGTCCGCGTCGGAGTCCGCCGCAGCGGAGGACGGCCTGACGGTGCGGAAGACGGCCGTGCGCTCGGATCCGGCCGCGTCCCGCCCGGAGGGCTTCCCGTTCGCGTCCTCGGGGGCGGAGGTCTCCGAAGTCTCCTCAGAACCCTCGGACCCGGAACCCTCGGAAGCGGAACCCTGGCGAACCAGCGCGCCCTTCGCCCGCGCGGGCTCGCCGTCCACCCGCGCGTCCGCGCTGTCGTCCGCGTCCGCGTCCGCGTCCGAGGCGCCGACGGCACCCGCCCGGGCCGCCAGGGCGTCCTTCACCGGGACACGCGGCTGGAACACCGAGACCCTCGGGTCCTGTTCCCCGGCCCGTGAGGACTTCGCCGCCCCCGACGCTCCTTCACTTACCGACTTGTCGGGGGACTCGCCCGCCACCGTTCCTCCTCGATCGCCGTCCGGTCACTGCCCGAACCGTCTAACAGTGTCCCGTCTCGGGGGCCTCGCCCACGTGCTAGACGAGAACGACATAGCTACTGGTTCCCCCACAAAGCATCCAGGCGCTCTCGACAGATGAATGTGAGAGGCGTCACCCTGTCACTCATCCACGCGGGGAGGCATGGATGGGCAGGAGCCGCAGAACAATTCCAGAGGAGCTTTTGCTGCTCGCCCTGGACCCGGCCACGGGTACCACGGCGCAGCCGCAGTCGCTCGACCTCGGCCTGGCCGGGGCACAGCTAGTGGAGCTGGCTCTGGCAGGACGGATAGCCCCTGACGGGGATCGTATCGCCGTGGTGATGCCACGGCCGACAGGAGATCCGACTCTGGACTCCGCACTGGAGCTGTTGCGCAGGCGCGGCAGCCCGGTACGGGCGGTCCACTGGATCGGCGGACCCCGGCTGGGGCTCCGCCAGATCTACCTCGCGCACCTGGAGCGCTGCGGCATGGTGCATGCCGTCGCGGGACAGATGTGCGGGGTGTTGCCGACGACTCGCTACCAGGCGACCGACACGGCGATCAGCCGGGAGATCCGTGCCCGGCTCGACAGTGCGATCCGCACCGGTGTACCGCCGGACCCGCGGACCGCGGCGCTCGCCGCACTGGCCCACGCGGTCGGACTCGGCAAGCACCTGTACCCCGGCAACGAGGGGCGGTCGTCCAGGTCCCGGCTGCGGGACCTGATCCGGCACGACCCGATGGGCGGTCTGGTGGCGCACGCCGTCATGGACGTCCAGAACGGCGTGGCCGCACAGCCGCGCCGCGACCGCGCTCCGGCTCCGCAGCCGGCCGCCCGGGCCACGGCGGGCGGCGTGCCGCTCCAGCCGCGCCGGACGGGTGCGATGGCCCGCGCGGCCGCGCACTGAGCGCACGGCACGTACGACCCGAAGGGCCGTGAGACCCGGAGGGCCGCAGAACCCGCTACACCCCTTGGTCCACCAGCGGGACACCGATCAACCTCCGCAGCCGGCCGTCCCCCCAGAGACCCGGTGCGCGAACCGCGGACACGCGGGGTGGCGGGGCCGATACGTCGGCCCCGCCACCCCGCGTGGCTGCTTTCCGGGCCGTTCCCCAGCGCCGTCGCACCCTTCGGTGGCAGTCTGCTGAACATCAGACACGCAGAGAGACAGCTACTGAAGAAGGCGGAGGTGCCGATCCCGTGGCGTCCAATGTCAATCCCACCGTCCGACGCCGCCGACTGGGCATGGAGTTGCGCAAGCTGCGCGAGGACAAGGGCATGACGGCCGAGCAGGTCGCCGAGCGCCTCCTCGTCTCCCAGTCGAAGATCAGCCGTCTGGAGAACGGCCGCCGTTCCATCAGCCAGCGCGACGTCCGCGACCTGTGCGAGGTGTACGAGGTGGAGGACCCCCGGCTGGTGGACTCGCTCATGCAGATGGCCAAGGACTCCCGCCAGCAGGGCTGGTGGCACGCCTTCGGCGACATCCCGTACAGCGTCTACATCGGCCTGGAGACCGACGCGGCCAGCCTGCGCACCTACGAGCCGCAGATGGTCCCGGGGCTGCTCCAGACCCCCGAGTACGCCCAGGCCCTGATCCGCGGCGCGCTGCCGGAGACGGCGCCCGCCGACGTGGAGAAGCGCGTCCAGGTCCGGATGCACCGGCAGAAGCGGCTGTCCGAGACGGAGAACAACAATCCGGAGGTCGGGCCGCTGCGCCTGTGGGCGGTCATCGACGAGGCGGTACTGCGCCGGCACGTGGGCGATCCCCAGTTGATGATCCGACAGTTGGAGTTCCTGATAGAGCAGTCGCAGCAGCCGTACATCACCGTGCAGGTGATGCCGTTCTCGATGGGTGCCCATCCGGGCGTGAACGGGCAGTACGCGATTCTGGAATTCCCGGACGCCTCGGACTCGACGGTGGTCTACATCGAGGGCGTCACGAGCGATTTGTACCTGGAGAAGGCGAACGACGTCCAGAAATACAGCGTGATGTACGAGCACTTGCGCGCACAGGCGCTCAATGTGGAACAGACCCGGGAGTTCATCTCCGGGATCATCGACCACTACGCGGCCCTGACCAAGTAGCCGAAGGCGCCCCCACGGGTAGCCGGAAGTAGTCGGGCGTGTGCGGGAAGTAGGAAGGTGGCGGGGGGGGTCCGGCACGCTACACCGTCGGTCCCCGGCCACAGAAGGCCTGAATGGGATATGCCACCCGGTCGAGTGAATGTCTCCTTCCCCTCTCGGAAGGTGCCGGTAGCGTCGATCACGTCGGCCCGGGAATTGGCGCCGGCGTTCAGCCGGGAACTCCCGGAACCACTCTCTGAACCGGAGAAGAACCATGGGCATTCGTCAGGGCGGCACCGAGAACTGGACCAAGTCCTCCTACTCCGGCGGAAACGGCGCCTGCGTCGAGGTCAAGTCCCCCGTCACCGAGGCGATCGCGGTCCGCGACTCCAAGGTGCAGGACGGCCCCTCGATCACCTTCGCCCCCGGTTCCTGGACCTCCTTCGTGACCGGCGTCGCCGAGGGCCGGCTGGGGCACCTCGCCTGAACCCCGCGACACGCGACACCCACGGGAGCCCTCTCGACCGGCCCGCCGTCCTGGCCGAGGGGGCTCGGCCATGTCCGCGTGCGGACGGCCGGCCCCCTCTCCGTCCGGGGGTCAGCGCAGCCGGTCCACGTACCGGTCGGTCCCGGGCACCGTCGGGATGAACGGCGCCACCAGCTCCACCCGCCCCAGCCCCGCCTCCGCGACCTCCGCGTCCAGCCCCTGGAATCGGTCCCAGCAGGTGCGGGGATCGGCCTCCAGGAACCACAGCAGCGTGAGGCGGGTGTCCACCCCCTCGACCTGCTTGACGTAGGTCATCCGGTCCCCCGGCAGCGGCGTCGGCCGGAAGACGGTCACCATCGCCGCCGGCGAGCCGTGCAGCCGACGCGGCAGCGCCCGGGAGCGCAGCCACTCCAGCAGCTCCGCACGCCGCTCGGGGCCCTCGGCGTCGACGACCTGGAGGACGAGCCCGGCGTACGGGTGGTCCAGGGCGTGGTGGTCGCGGGGTCCGGCGGCGCCGTCGCGGTAGACGGTGGCCTCGTGGTCCTGGAAGGCCGTGAAGACGTGCGTACGGTCCTGGTAGACCCGGCCGTCCCGGTTGAGGCGCCTGTTGATGCCGACGGTCCACTTCATGTGCTCGTCGTAGCGGCCCTCGGTCACCCAGTACGTCGACAGGTAGCAGCCGGCCGTCACCGGCCGGGCCACCGCCGACTTCTCCGGATAGCGCAGCTCCTGGAGGTCGCGGGTGGCCACCCAGCGGCGGCCCGCGAACATCCAGGGCATGGCCATCGCGCCCGCGTAGTAGTGGTCGTCCTCGTACCAGCGGTTGTAGGCGTACTCGTGGCCCGGATGCGGTTCGACCATGGTGATCAGCGCGTGGCCGGGGCGGACGCCGTACGGGCCGACGGCCGCGAGCTCGGCGTAGTCCCCGGCCCGGGTGTCCTCTGGTTCCCGCTCTCGTCTGCTCGTCATGGCACCGGTTTAGCTGATGCACCGTCAGTTCGCGAGGGTGCGTGCGCCGTTCACCCTTCGAAATGGTAGGTGCCGTCTGCATCCTTCCTGGCTAGGCTGCGGTCACCCGCCACCCGAAGGAGCCCCCATGCCCCTCGAAAGCCGCGACGCCGCCGCCCTGCCCGGCTTCGCCTCCCGCGCCGCCACCGTGGGCGGTTCGCCCGTGCGGGAGATCCTGGCGCTCACCGAACGGCCCGGGGTGATCTCCTTCGCCGGCGGCCTTCCCGCCCCCGAGCTCTTCGACACCGCCGGACTGCGCGCCGCCTACGACAGCGCCCTCGCCGGAGCCGCCGCCTCCCGCGCGCTCCAGTACTCCACCACCGAGGGCGCCCCCGAGCTCCGCGCGGCCGTCGCGGCCCGCGCGGGCCGTCGCGGGCTGCCCACCACCGCGGACGACGTGCTCGTCACCACCGGCTCCCAGCAGGCGCTGACCCTGGTCACCACCACCCTCGTGGAGCCCGGCGACACCGTACTCGTCGAGAACCCCACCTACCTGGCGGCCCTCCAGTGCTTCGGGATGGCCGGGGCCCGCGTCGTACCCGTCCCCTGCGACGAACAGGGCCTGCTCCCCGACGCCCTGGCCGAGATCACCGCCCGGGAGCGCCCCAAGCTGCTCTACACCGTCCCCACCTTCCAGAACCCCACCGGGCGCACCCTGCCCGGCGAGCGCCGGGCGGAGGTGGCACGGACCGCGGCCCGCCTCGGGCTGTGGCTGGTGGAGGACGACCCGTACGGGGACCTGCGCTACGAGGGCGACCACGAGCCCTGGCTCGCCGCCCACCCGGGCGCGGAGGACCGCACCGCCCTGATCGGCAGCTTCTCCAAGATCATGGCCCCGGGGCTGCGCCTGGGCTGGCTGCGCGCCCCGGCCGCCCTGCGCCGGGCGGCGGTGGTCGCCAAGCAGGCGGCCGACCTGCACACCTCGACGGTGGACCAGCTGGCCGCCGCCCACTACCTCGGCGCCCACGACCTCGACGCCCACGTCGCCCGGGTCCGCGAGGCCTACCGGGCCCGGCGCGACGCCCTCCTGGCAAACCTGGCCGGGGCGCTCCCGGAGGGCTCGGAGTGGAACCGCCCGCAGGGCGGCATGTTCGTCTGGGTCCGGCTCCCGGACGGGTACGACGCGACGGCCCTGCTGAAGTCGGCCGTCGCGCACGACGTGGCGTACGTGCCCGGCGCCCCCTTCTTCACCGGCGCCCCGGACGCGCGCACCCTGCGGCTGTCCTTCACCACGCACACCCCGGACGAGATCGCCGAGGGGCTGGACCGGCTGCGCCGGGCCCTGGGGTAGGGGCGGTTTACTCGCCGGCGGGGCAGGCGCGCGTTCCGGACGGGAGGCTGCCTTCGGTCAGGAAGTCGTCGACGTACGCCCGTACGCAGGCCGAGGAGGGGTAGCCGGTGTGCCCGCCGCCCTTGTGGTCGATGACCACGGCCGAGCCGAGGCGGCGGGCCGTCTCCTCCGTCCACTCGTACGGGGTGGCCGGGTCGCCCCGGGTGCCGACGAGCAGCATGCGCGGGGCTCCGGGGTGGTCGATGCGGCGGATGAAGTCGGTCCCCGCGGGGCGCCCGTAGCAGGACAGGAGGGTCATCAGCCGGCGCGGGCCGAAGACCGGCGAGGCCTCGCGGAACTCCGCGCGCAGGCCGACGATCTTCTGGACGATCGCCGCCGCGGTGGCCCTGTCGTCGCCGCGGTCGGGGTCGTCGGCGCAGTTCACCGCGGTGAGGGCGGCCGTCGCGTTGTCGGCGGGCACCGTGGAGGGGGTGCTCGCGGGGTCCGGTTCGGCGGGTGCGAGGAGCCCTTCGAGGCCGCCGGGGTCCGCCTCGCGCTCCGCCCGGCCGAGGGCGCCGGCGAGGTCGGGCCAGAGCGCGGTGGAGTAGAGGGCGGCGCCGATGGCGCGGACCGCGTCGTCGCCGGTGAAGGGGGCGCCGCCAGTCCCGGCCATCGGGCGCTGGTCGAGGCGGGCGACGAGGGCGGCGACCTCCTCCCTGGCGGTCCGGGTGTTGGTGCCGTAGACGCAGCCGGTCCGGTGGGCGCACCAGGTCAGGAAGCCCTCCAGGGCCCGCTGCTGGCCGCGCGCCGAGGCGAGGGCCTGCTCGGTGAAGGGCTCGGTGAGGGTGTCGACCCCGTCGAGGACCATCCGGCCGGTGTGCCGCGGGAACAGGGCGGCGTAGACGGCCCCGAGCCGGGTGCCGTAGGAGAAGCCGAGGTAGTTCAGCTTCTTCTCGCCGAGGGCCCGGCGGATGTCGTCCAGGTCCCGGGCGACGTGGACGGTGCCGATGTACGGGAGCACCCGCCCGGAGTGCCGCTCGCAGCGGCGGACCTCGGCGCGCAGCGCGGCCAGCTGGGCGGCGGCGTCGCCGGCCCCGGCGCCGGAGCCGGCCGGCCGGGGGCCGCAGGAGACGGGGTCGCTGAGGCCGACGCCGCGCGGGTCGAAGGCGACGAGGTCGTAGCGCTTGCCGAGTTCCGCGAAGAGGACGGGGTCGGCGGCGAGCGAGGCGATGCCGGGGGCCCCGGGGCCCCCGTAGTTCAGCAGGAGGGAGCCGAGGCGCCCGCGGCCGCGGGTGTCGGCGGGGATCTTGGCGAGGGCCACCCGGGTGGTGCCCTTGGCGGGGTCGTCGTGGTCGAGGGGGACGGTCAGGGTCGCGCACCGCATCCCTGCGGGCACGGGCTTCTCGGGGCAGTCCCCCCACCGCAGGCCCGGGGCGGGGTCCGGGCCCGCTTCCCGGCCGGGTGCGGGGGCCGGGCCGGGACCGGCGGCGGCCGAGAGGGCGGCGGCCAGCGCGGCGGCGCAGGCGGCGGTGCGTATCCGGGCACGGCGCACGGCACCCTCCTCGGGCGGCCCCCCGAACCGGTCAGCCCACGATAAGCGGCCCGCGGCGCACCCGCCCGCCGGGCCGGGCGGGTGCGAGGGTGCGCGGCCCGCGGCTCAGGAGCCGCGCGGTGCCCGGTACAGGGCCTCGATCTCGTCCTCGTGGTCGCGTGCGACGGCGGCCCGCCTGAGCTTCATGGAGGGGGTGAGGTGCCCGCGGTCCTCGGTGAACTCCCCGGGCAGGACGGCGAAGCGGCGGATGGACTCGGCCCGTGAGACCAGCTTGTTCGCCTCGTCGACCGCCCGTTGGAGGTCGGCCAGCAGCTCCGGGTCCGTGACCAGCTCGCGGAGCGGGACGCCCTGCCTCTTGTGCATCTGCCGCCAGTGCGCCAGCCCGTCCGGCTCCAGGGTGATCAGGGCGGCGATGTAGGGCCGGTTGTCGCCGATCACCATGCACTGGCCGACCAGCGGGTGGGCGCGCAGCCAGTCCTCCAGGGGGGCGGGGGCGACGTTCTTGCCGCCGGAGGTGATGATCAGGTCCTTCTTGCGGCCGGTGATGGTGAGGTAGCCGTCGGCGTCGAGCTCGCCGATGTCCCCGGTGGCCAGCCAGCCGCCGGGCGGCTGCGCGGAGACGTTCCAGTACCCGGCGAAGACGTGCCCGCCGCGCAGCAGCACCTCCCCGTCGTCGGCGATGCGCACCGCGGTGCCGGGCAGCGGCCAGCCGACCGTGCCGAGGCGGGGCCGCAGCGGCGGGGTGACCGTGGCGGCGGCCGTCGTCTCGGTGAGCCCGTACCCCTCGAAGACCTCGATGCCCGCGCCCGTGTAGAAGGCGGCGAGGCGCCGGCCGAGGGGGGAGCCGCCGCTGAGGACATAGCGGACGCGGCCGCCGAGCGCGGTGCGGATGCGCCGGTAGACGAGCGGGTCGTACAGGGCGTGGGCGGCCCGCAGCGCCAGTCCCGGCCGGGCGCCCTCGGGCGCCTCCCCGATGCGCCGGGCGATCCGGGCGGCCCGGTCGAAGGAGGAGGCGCGGCCCATCCGCTCGGCGGTGGCGCGGGCGGTGTTGTAGACCTTCTCCAGGACGTAGGGGATGGCGAGCAGGAAGGTGGGCCGGAAGCCGGCGAGGTCGGCGAGGAGGTCCTCGGTGGCGATGCTCGGCGCGTGGCCGAGCTTGACCCGGGCGCGCATGCAGCCGACGGCGACCATCCGCCCGAAGACGTGTGACAGCGGGAGGAAGAGCAGGGTGGAGGCGGGGTCCTTGCTGACGGACCGGAAGACCGGGTGCAGCAGCTCCACCGCGTTGTCGACCTCGGCGAAGAAGTTGCCGTGGGTCAGTACGCAGCCCTTGGGCCGGCCGGTGGTGCCGGAGGTGTAGACGAGGGTGGCGTAGGACTCGGGGGTACGGGCGGCCCGGCGGGCCTGCACGATCGCGTCGGGGAGGTGCTCCCCGGCCTTGACCAGGCGGGCGACGGCGCCGGTGTCGAACTCCCACAGGTGCGCGAGGCCGGGGAGGTGGGCGCGCTCGGCGCTGATGAGCCGGGCCTGGACGGTGTCCTCGACGGCGCAGGCGACGGCGCCGGAGTCGTGGATGATCCAGCGGGCCTGGAGGGCGGAGGAGGTGGGGTAGATGGGTACGGTGACCAGCCCGGCGGCCCAGCCGGCGAAGTCCAGCAGGGTCCATTCGTAGGTGGTCCGGGCCATGATCGCGAGCCGGTCGCCCTCCGCGAGCCCCTCGGCGATGAGCCCCTTGGCGACGGCGAGCACCTCGGCGGCGAACTCGGCGGCGGTGACGTCCCGCCAGGTCCCGTCGCGTTCCTTGCGGGCGAGTACGGGCTCGCCGGGGGCCTCGCGGGCGTTGAGGAAGGGCAGGTCCCCGAGCGATCCGCCGGCCGGCGCCCCGGCGAGGGCGGGTACCGCCACCTCGCGCACCACCCCGGCGACGATCGTCTTGACGGGTTCGACCAGCTTCGGCTCGGCAGCGTCCACGGCTCGTTCTCCTCGGTCGATCGCGGGTTACCGCCGGTAATCTACGCACGCGCCTCCCCCGGGAACACCCCTCGGACCGGCCCTCCTCCACAGCTCCACACCCCGCGAACGATCTCCACCCCTGGTCCGCACACCCGCGGGACGGGCCCGGCGGGCCGGAACGGCCGTGTCGGCGAGGGCGGAGGGGGAAGAATCCGTGAAGTCCGCCAGGGCACCGCCACCTTGAGGAGCAGCCGGTGTCGTCAGAGGAGATCCAGTTAACGCTCACCCCCGCGCAGGCCTCCGGCGGCACGACCGTCGAGGTCGCACTCCCGTCCGGAACCGCGCGGCTGCGCATACCGCCGACCCGCAACGGCGACCTCGTACGGGCCCGCGTCGGCGCCGCGGAGGTGCTGCTGCGCATACGGGTGTCCGACCCCGCCGCGGCCGGCCCCTCCGGCTTCACGGTGCCGGGCCCCTTCGGGCCCCTATCGGTCCAACCGTCCCCGCCCGGAAAGAAGTCCGGGCCCCTCGGCTGCCTGCTGGCGCTCGGCGTCGGCGCGGCCCTGATCATCGGCATCGCCGTGGCGAGCAGCGGTGACGGCGACTCCCGCCCCACCGGAGGGGCCACGCCCTCGTCCTCGTACACGCCGTACACCCCCTACAGCCCGCCGGTCTCGGCCCCCGACGCGGGGACCGGGCCGGCCACCGTCCCGACGTACGAGCCGCCCGCCCCCTCGCCGACCACCGAGGCCCCCCGCCCCTTCGACGAGGGGACCTGCCTCAACGGGCAGTTGCCGGACTCGACGACGGCGACGCGCGTCACCGGCGTCCACGAGGTCTCCTGCTCCGCCGACGACGCGCACTACCGGGTCGTCCAACGCTTCCCCGGCACCTCGGACATGAGCCGCTGCGACGAGAACTCCGCCACGGAGTACGGCTTCTCGTACCGCTACACCATCAACGGCAGCGTCATCAACGAGTACGTGTACTGCCTGGTCGGCCTGGGCGCGTACGCCCGCCGCTAACCCCTCTTCGCAGCAAGCGAGTTCAGCAGGGCGGCGCCGCGCGCGGCGTCGTCCACGCTCACCGCGAAGTCCCGCCCCTTCGCCCGTACGACCAGGCATGCGCCGCTCCGCAGCATCACCGTCGTACCGAGGCCGTTGACCCGGTAGCCCCAGCCGCCGGCCCGGGCCGGCGTGCGCTCCTCCACGCGGGCCGACTCGATGTCCTCGGCGGCCCAGCGCCGCACCGGGTACCCGAGCGGGCCGAAGGCCACCTCCAGCCCCCGCCGCGTCACCCGCGCCCGGACCGAGGAGCAGACCAGGACCGCCAGGGCGGCGAACGCGAGGGTCGCGGCCATCGGCCACGGCCCGGCGAGCAGCCCCGCCAGCCCGGCGAACAGGCCGCCCAGCGCGGCCAGCCCGAGGAGGCCGGCCAGCAGTTGGAGCCAGGGATTGGCGGCGCTCGACAGCCAGACGAGCCGCTCGCCGCTCGGGATCTCCATCCGCGGCCCCTGCGCGCCCGCGGGCTCCGCGGCCGGGGACCGGCGCCCCAGCGCGGCCCCGCCGGCACCGGCCAGCACCGCGACCGCGACCATCACCGCCACGCCCCACCCCGTCACGGACCCGGCCTGCCGCCAGTCGGGGGCGTCCAGGTTGGCCCGTACGATCGACGTCTGCGCCCCCGCGAGCAGCACCCCCGAGGAGGCCAGGGTCGCCAGGGCCCATCCGGGCAGGGGCCCGCGCCGGGCCCCGAACGCCACGGCGGCCACCACGGCCAGCCACACCAGCGCCGGGAACAGCACTGCCGCCCACAGCCCCATCGCCCCGTCGGGTGCCGCGGAGCCGCCGCTCCAGTGGGTGGCCACCGGATCGGGCAGCCGCCCGCCCGCCGCGAGCGGCAGCCCCACGACCAGGGCCAGCACCCCGGCCCCCCACCCGGCCACTGCCCAGACCACGCGGTTCTTCACGGCATCCCCCTGATCATCTCGATGAGCTCGGCCCTGCCGTACCCCAGCCGCGCCCCGTCGGCCACCAGGGCGCGCACGCGTTCCAGCAGCTCCGAGCGCCCGTCCGCCCCGACGGCCACGGTCACCCCGCGGCCGCGCCGGAACTCCAGCAGCCCCTCGTCGCGCAGGGCCCGCAGGGCGCGCAGCACGGTGTTGGCGTTGACCCCCAGCGCCTGCGCGAGGTCGCGCGCGGGCGGGATCCGGGCGCCGGGGGCGCATTCGCCCTCGGCGATGGCACGGCGGACCGCACCGGCCACCTGCTCGTGCAGGGGGCGGGTGTCGGCGGTGTTCAGCCTCAGCAACATGGTGCCTATGACGCTAGCACCATTATTCCGATGGAACCACTGCCCGGGGCCGGCGGCAGCGACGACTCCACCGTCCGGGTGTGGCGGCCCCCCTGACGACCCGCCCGGCGGTGATGATGTGGGCATGACCTACCGCCGCCGCGAGAGCATCGACCTGCCCGAGGACCGGGGCTGCCTGCGGTGGGTGCTCGGCGCGCCCCTGGCCGTCCTGGTCTACCTGCCGGCCGCCTACCTCTGCTACGTCTCCCTCGCCCTGCGGCCCGACGGCCCCGACGACCGGATCCGGGACGACGTCCTGTTCACCGCCCACGCCTGTGTCGCCCTGTGCTTCGCCGGGCTGCTGCTCACCGCCGTGCCGGTCTTCCACCGCACCCTGGGCCGCTGGTGGTACGCGGCACCGTTCCTGCTGGCCTCGCTCGCTTTCCTGCGCGGCCGGACGGTCTGACCCCCGGGCCCGGCGGGCCCTCAGGGACGGGTGACGGCGCGCTCCAGCAGGCCGCGCAGAAGGCTCTGCCCCTGCGGCGCGAGGCCCCCGTTCGGCCGGAGTGCGGGCGCCGGTGGGGTGTTCTAGCGTCGAAAGGGCGGGGGTGTCCGATGCGCCGAGCCGGCCGCCCCCCGGAGTACCGGCTCCGCGCCGCCCCCGCGCGCGGTCCGGCACACGCGCGGATCGCGTGACCGACCAAGAGAGCAGGAGCATCCGCATGCGTCCGTCGGCCCGCATCCCCAGCATCCTCGCCGCCCTGGTCCTCGCCGCCGGCGGTGCGGCCTTCGCCGCCCCGGCCGCGTCCGCCAGCGTCCAGGACTGCACGCAGTACGTCGTGTCGCACGGCAAGAAGTCCTCGCCCGACATCACACAGGCCTGCTACGAGGGCTCCATCGGCAACCAGACCAGCTGCGTCGCGAGCCTCCAGGCCGCCGGCGTCTCCTCGAACGACGCGAGCGGCGCCTGCCGCGCGGCCCACTAGCTAGGCCGCCGCGTCCATCCCCTCGGGCGGGCAGGTGCTACAGCGGCCGGGTGCGGGGGCGCGGAAGCCACGGTCGCAGCCGTCGCAGTTCTGCATCGGGTCGGGCCGCCGGGCGGCCGTGGGCGCGGGCTCGCGGGGCAGCTCCGGCGGGAGCCCGGACCGGAGCCGGTAGCCGATGAGCGCGGCGGGGCTGCGCATGTCGTCCGGCAGCCCGGCGGCGAGCACGCACCGGACGGCCTCGGGCTCGGCCCCCCGCTCCAGCCAGGCGGTCACCCCGGGCGCGAGCCGGCGCACGTCCCGTTCGGCGAGCAGCAGCCGGGGGTCGTCGCCGCGCAGCCGGGCGAGCAGGTCCAAGGCCTCCTGCCGCACCGGCCCCGCCGGGGCGGCGGGCACGACGGCGGGCACGGGTACGGGCACGGGCACGACGGCAGGCGCGGGCACGACGGCGGGCGCGGGCGCGGCGGCCTGCGGCGGGGGCGCGGCCACCGGTTCCGCAACGGGCACGGGCACGGGTGCCCGGCCGCCCGGGGGCGTCGGGGGCGGCTCGTGCGGTGGCGGGAGCGCCTTCGGCCGGTTGTAGGACACGGTCCTGCTCACCACCCGCCCGTCGGCGGTCCGTACGCGGCTGCGCTCCAGGTACCCGTGGGCCTCCAGCTCCCGCAGGGCGGCGGCGATCCGGACCACCCCCTCGGGGAACCGGTCGGCCAGCGCCTTGATGCCGACCCGGGAGCCGGCGGGCAGCGACTGGATGTGGAGCGCCAGCCCGATCGCGACCAGCGACAGGGCGCGGTGCTGGGCGAGGTGGTTGCCGACCACGGTGTAGTGATCGGTGTGCTTCACGTTGACGTGGATGACACCTGAAGGGGCGGTCCCGGCGGGAACGCGGGACGCGGTGCGCATGGGCGCGTTAGTCTGCTTCGAAGCCATGGGGAAGCCTGTTACTTCCTGCTTGGTCAGGCCCTCGCCCGGGATGCCAGTCCCGACGGGGGCCGTCTCATGTCTGCGGTTGCCGCGGCGAGCATATGCCAGCCAACCGCACCCAAATCCAGCCCAGTTGGCACAGTTCACCCATGCGAGTGATGGCCTCGCGCGGGAGAACCGGAGGGGGTCGGTAGGGGGGTCGGTGGGTACACCCACCGGGTACTTGACAGGTGTCGAAGGCCCCCGGGTCCCGACACCCCGCACCACGGCCCGCCCCTGCGGCCCTCCTCCGGGTGCGGGCCCCGGGCCCCTTCGCCAGACTGGCCCGGAGATGATCGAATCCCCCACGCCCGTGCGTCCGGCGCGGGCCGGACGGGTCCGGCGCGCGCTGCCGCCGGTCGTCGCCTGGCTGGTCTCGAACCTGGTCACCTGGCTGGTGGCGGCCGCCTCCGTCGCCGGTGACGGGTCCCGGGTGGCCTACTGGTCCACGGCCGCCCGCCGGCGCTGGGACTCCGAGCACTACCTCTCCATCGCCCGGGGCGGCTACGAGATGTTCCGGTGCCGGGACCGGTACCCGGATTTCCCGGACGTGGTGTGCGGGAACGTGGCCTGGTTCCCCGGGTATCCGATGGCCGTGCGGGCGCTCTCCGGCACCGGGCTCTCCTACGAGCTCTCCGCCGCCGTCGTCACCGAGACGGCGCTGCTCGGCATGTTCGCGGTGCTGTGGTGGCTGCTCGGGGCCGTGCTCACCCGGGCCACCGGACTCACCCTCGCCATCGGCGCCGTGTTCCCCGGCGGCGTCTACTTCCACGCGGTGTTCCCGATCGCCCTCGCGACCCTGGCCCTGCTCGTCTGCGTCGCCGGGGTGAAACGCGGGTCCTGGTGGACGGCGGCCGGGGGCGGCTTCGTGGCGGTCTCCTGCCATCCGGTCGGCGCCGTCGCCGTCGTCATGCTGCTGTCGAGCGCCCTGTTCGCGTGGCGCGGGGACGCGTGGCCGCTGCGGTGCGCGAAGGCGGGGCTGTCGGCGGCCGTCGCCGCGTGCGGGGTGCTCTGGGCCGAATGGCTGATGTGGCAGGCGACGGGCCGCTGGGACGCGTACGCGACGATCCAGCGGGTCAGCTACGGGCAGGGCGACCTGCGCGAACCCTTCGCGGAGCTGGTCCGGGCCTACGACGTCCCGTTCCGTTCCTGGTACACGCCCAAGGGGCGGCTGCCGTGGCTGGTGGAGCACGCCCTCGCCGCCCACCGGCCGCAGTTGTGGCTGAACGCCGTCTTCGTGGTGCTCGTCGTGGCCACGGCCGCGGTCCTTCTGGTCCGGGAGCGGCGGCTCGCCGTCGAGGAATGGGCCGCCCTGGTCCTGACGGTGGCGGTCTTCCTGGTGCCGTTCCTCGCGGGGGCGCAGATGTCCTGGTACCGCAACCACGCGCAGATGTTCGTGGGCCTGGTCCTGGTCCGGCGGATGTCCCCCTGGGTGCAGGTGCCGCTGCTGGCCGCCTGTGCGGCCCAGTACGCCCTGCTGGGGGCGATGTTCTTCGCGGGCGTGCTGGTGTGACGGGGCGGGGTACCGCCGCCTACGCCTCCTCCTCGCCGGTGTCGCGGGCGACGCAGTAGGTGGGCCGGGCCTGGACGGCGGTGTGGATGCGGGCCACGTACTCGCCGAGCATGCCGAGGCAGAAGAGCTGGACGGCGCCGAAGAACAGCATGGTGATGATCAGGGAGGTCCAGCCGGGCAGGGGGTTGCCCGTGGCGTAGACGGTGAGGGCCCAGACGAAGAAGGCGAGGCAGACCACGGAGCTCAGGGCGCCGATCGCCGTGGCCAGGCGCAGCGGGACGGCCGAGAAGCCGGTGACGCTGTCGAACGCCAGGAGGAGCATCTTGTGCAGGGGGTACTTCGAGGTGCCCGCCGCCCGCTCCGCGCGCTGGTAGGCGATCCGGCCGCTGGGGAAGCCCAGCCAGGGGATGAGCAGGCGGTAGATCTGCTGCTGGTCGGGGAGCGACTTGAGGGTCTCCACGACGGCGCGGGAGAGCAGCCGGAAGTCGCCCGCCTGGGCGGGGACGTAGGCGCCGGCCAGGCGGCGCATCAGCCGGTAGTAGGCGGCGGCGGTCCGGCGCTTGAACGCGCTGTCCGTGGAGCGGTCGGTCCGTACGCCGTAGACGATGTCCAGGCCCTCGGTGCGGGCGAGGGCGAGCATGTCGGGGATGATCTCCGGCGGATCCTGGAGGTCGGCGTCGATGCTGACCACGTAGGCGCCGCGGGCCCGGCGCAGGCCGGCGGTGAGGGCGGCCTGGTGGCCGCTGTTGCGCCGCAGGGTCACCACGCGCAGCTGCGGCCAGGTGGTGCGCAGGTCCTCCAGGAGGCGGGGGGTCGCGTCGGTGGAGCCGTCGTCGACGGTGAGGACTTCGTACGGTTCGCCGCACCCGTCCAGGACCGGGCGGAGCCGCGCCGCCAGGACGGGCAGCACCTCCTCCTCGTCGAAGACGGGGACCACGACCGACAGGGTGGTCGCGTCCCCGGGTGTGTCGTGCACAGCCCTCATCATGCGGGAAGACCCCCACCCCGGCATGCGGAGCGCGCACGCCGCGGCCCCCGCCCGGACGGGGGCGGGGGCCGCGGCGTGCGATGCGCGGGCGCGTGCGTCAGGCGGCGACGGCGACCGGGGCAGGGGTGGCGGCGGGCTCGTCCAGCGGGGACGACGAGGCGGCGGCGTAGGCCTCCTTGTCGAGGATCCCCTCGCGGGCGGAGACGAGGACCGGGACGACGGCCTGGCCCGCGACGTTGGTGGCCGTGCGCATCATGTCCAGGATCGGGTCGATCGCCATCAGCAGGCCGACGCCGGCCAGCGGCAGGCCCAGGGTGGACAGGGTCAGGGTGAGCATGACCGTCGCGCCGGTGAGGCCGGCCGTGGCGGCCGAGCCGACGACCGAGACGAACGCGATGAGCAGGTACTCCTTGATGCCCAGCTGCACGTCGAAGATGTTCGCGATGAAGATCGCGGCGAGGGCCGGGTAGATCGCGGCGCAGCCGTCCATCTTGGTGGTGGCGCCGAACGGGACGGCGAAGGAGGCGTACTCCTTCGGGACGCCGAGGCGCTCGGTGACCTTCTGGGTGACCGGCATGGTGCCGACCGAGGAGCGGGAGACGAAGGCCAGCTGGATGGCGGGCCAGGCGCCCTTGAAGAACTGGACCGGGTTGACCTTGGCGACCGTGGCGAGGAGCAGCGGGTAGACGCCGAACATGACGAGCGCCGAGCCGATGTAGACGTCGGCGGTGAAGGTGGCGTACTTGCCGATCAGGTCCCAGCCGTAGCCGGCGATGGCGGTACCGATGAGGCCGACGGTGCCGACCGGGGCGAGGCGGATGACCCACCACAGGGCCTTCTGGAGGAGCTCCAGGACGGACTCGGCGAGGTTCAGGACCGGCTGGGCCTTGGAACCGAGCTGGAGGGCGGCGATGCCGGCGACGGCGGCCAGGAAGACGATCTGGAGGACGTTCAGCTCGGTGAACGGGGTGACGATGTCCTTGGGCACGATGCCGGTCAGGAAGTCGATCCACGAGCCGTGCCGCTTGGGCTCCTTGCCGTCGGCCGGGGTGAGGCCGGTGCCGGCGCCCGGGTCGGTCAGCAGGCCGATCGCGAGGCCGATGCCCACCGCGATCAGCGAGGTGATCATGAACCAGAGCAGGGTGCGGGAGGCGAGGCGGGCGGCGTTGTTCACCTTCCGCAGGTTGGTGATGGACACCAGGATCGCGAAGAAGACGAGCGGGGCGACGGCCAGCTTGAGCAGCTGGATGAAGATGTCGCCGACCTGTTCCAGGGTGGTCTTGAGCCAGCCGACGTCCTGGCTGCGGGCTATCCAGCCGAAGAGGACGCCGAGCGCGAGACCGGTGACGATCTGGGCCCAGAAGGGGAACTTGAACGAGGCCTTGGCGGGAGCCTGGGCCTGGGGGGACGCGGACACGGCATTCTCCGGGGGACGCGCGGACGTACGGCGGAAGGTTTCTGCGGGGGATGCGGTACGGCGGCAGCCGGAAAGGGGCCGGGCCGGCCGGCGACCGCTGCTGCGGGCGCTTCAGCGGCAACAGCAACAGGCCGCGGACACGCGGCGGCAGAGGTCGACATGCAGGCGCGCCACGAGCGGGAGGCTCGGGCCCATCGGGTGCGCGGCTGCGGTCAACATGTTGAACACGCTAACACTTCCACTTTGAGAAACCCAAAGAGATGCTTTGAGCACTGATCGCGCGTGGCTGGATCCGCTGAGCCCGCACACCCCCGGAAACGCCGAAACCCCGGCGCAGCGGGGGGTGTTCCCGGCGCCGGGGTCCGTCGAGGGGACCGCTCGTGTCAGTTGTTCACGCGCGGGCGGCGTCGTCGGCCGCGTCCTCCTGGCTGCGGTTCGCGGCGAGCTTCTGCTTCGCATCCGCGACGCGTCCGGAGATCTGCTCGGACATCGCGTCGCGCTGCTTGCGCAGCAGGATGAAGGAGAGCGGCGCGGAGAGCACCAGCGCGAGGAGCACGACCCAGGCGGGGTTGGCCGCGCCGAGCCCGGCGGGCACCCAGCCCAGGTTGACCAGGACGGCGACGAGGACCAGGCATCCGACGAAGATGCCCAGGCGCATCGCGGTGTAGCGGATCGTCGCACTCGGCTTGAGGGACACGATGACCCCTTCTTTCTCATCGGAAACGTCGGCCACGTCGGCACGTGCCCGTCCAGTGAAGCACGCCGGGCACCCGGCACGGCCCGGCGGGGGTCGGTGCGGGAGCCCGGCGGGGGCGGTCAGTGCAGGGGCAGCAGCATGGTGATGCCGTCGCGGTCGTCGCCGGGGGCCACGCGGATCGCGCCGGGGATCCGGCCGACCTCCTTGTAGCCGCAGGCCGCGTAGAAGTGCTCCAGGCCGAGGCCGCCGCGGCACTCCAGGACGACGGCCTCGACGCCCTCCAGCGTGCGGGCCGCGTCGGCGAGGGCGGCCATCAGGGCCCGACCGGCGCCGCGGCCCTGGAGGGCGGGGCTGACCATGACCGTGTACGCGTACACCCAGTGCTTCATGAGCTGGTGCGGGTTGAAGGCGAGGAAGGCCGCGGCGGCCACGGCCCCGCCCTCGTCGCGCCCGACCAGCAGCCGGTGGCGGCCCTCGGCCATCGCGACGAGGTGCTTGACCAGCGCGGGCCGGATGTCGTCGAGCGTGACGGGCGGGACGAAGCCGACCGCGCCGCCGGCGTTGGAGACCTCGGTCCACATCTCCGCGATGCCGTCGCGGAGGGCGGGGTCGACAACGGGATCGAAGGTAAAAGTAAGGGTCACTCGCGCAGACTATCCATTACCGACTCGCACGGCAACGGGTTTTCGGCACGCGAAAGGCCCCGGTCCGCAGGTTGGGGACCGGGGCCTTCGGGGCCGGGCGGGGTCAGACGCGCATCGCCTGCGGGGTCTCGCGCAGCGAGGCGTCGGGGCCGGGGTACTCGCGGATGACCTCGTAGCGCGTGTTGCGCTCGACCGGGCGGAAGCCCGCCTCGCGGATCAGCTCCAGGAGGTCGTCGCGGGTCAGCTTGTTCGGGGTGCCGTAGTTGTCCGCGTCGTGCGTGATCTTGTACTCGACCACCGAGCCGTCCATGTCGTCGGCGCCGTGCTGGAGCGCGAGCTGGGCGGTCTGCACGCCGTGCATCACCCAGAAGACCTTGACGTGCGGCACGTTGTCGAACAGCAGCCGCGAGACGGCGAAGGTCTTGAGCGCCTCGGCGCCCGTCGCCATCGTCGTGCGCGCCTGGAGCCTGTTGCGGACCTTGCCGTCCTTCATGTCCACGAAGTCGTGCTGGTAGCGCAGCGGGATGAAGACCTGGAAGCCGCCGGTCTCGTCCTGGAGCTCGCGCAGCCGCAGCACGTGGTCCACGCGGTGGCGCGGCTCCTCGATGTGCCCGTAGAGCATGGTGCTCGGGGTCTTGAGCCCCTTCTCGTGCGCCAGGCGGTGGATGCGCGACCAGTCCTCCCAGTGGGTCCGGTGGTCGACGATGTGCTGACGGACCTCCCAGTCGAAGATCTCCGCGCCGCCGCCGGTGAGCGACTCCAGGCCGGCCTCGATCAGCTCGTCCAGGATCTCGGACGCCGAGAGACCGGAGATCGTCTCGAAGTGGTGGATCTCGGTCGCCGTGAACGCCTTCAGCGAGACGTTCGGCAGCGCCTCCTTGAGGGCCGACAGCGACCGGGGGTAGTACCGCCACGGCAGGGAGGGGTGCAGGCCGTTGACGATGTGCAGCTCGGTGAGGTTCTCGTTCTCCATGGCCTTGGCCAGGCGCACGGCCTCCTCGATGCGCATCGTGTACGCGTCCTTCTCGCCCGGCTTGCGCTGGAACGAGCAGTACGCGCAGGAGGCGGTGCACACGTTCGTCATGTTGAGGTGGCGATTGACGTTGAAGTGGACGACGTCGCCGTTCTTGCGGGTGCGCACCTCGTGGGCGAGACCGCCCAGCCACGCCAGGTCGTCCGACCCGTAGAGGGCGATGCCGTCCTCACGCGTCAGCCGCTCGCCGGAGCGGACCTTCTCCTCCAGCTCGCGCTTGAGCCCAGCGTCCATGCCGGTGTCTCCCTGTCTTTCCCTGTCCCAGCCTGTGTGCAACCGCCACCCACCGTACTCTCAGGCGTCCTCGGGCAGCTCGCCGACCCGGTTCTCCCACTTGGTGGAGAGGACGATCGTGGTGCGGGTGCGCGAGACGCCCTTGGTGCCGGAGAGCTTGCGGATGATCTTCTCCAGGCCGTCGACGTCGCTGGCGCGGACCTTGAGCATGAAGGAGTCGTCGCCGGCGATGAACCAGCAGTCCTCGATCTCGGCGAGGTCGCGCAGCCGGCGGGCCACGTCCTCGTGGTCGGCGGCGTCGGAGAGGGAGATGCCGATCAGCGCGGTGACGCCGAGGCCGAGCTCGGCGGCGGCCACGGTCGCGCGGTAGCCGGTGATGACACCGGCCGATTCGAGACGGTTGATCCGGTCGGTGACGCTGGGGCCGGAGAGGCCCACGAGACGGCCCAGCTCCGCGTACGAGGCACGCCCGTTCTCCCGGAGTGCCTGGATGAGCTGCCTGTCCACCGTGTCCATTACGTGGAGCCTTCCATTATTCGGCGATCCTGCAAGTTTAGGTATAGAATCAAAGGCACACAGGGTCAACACCCTGTGAATCTTTCAACAGATCAAAGACGATCTTCAGGAGTGGTTCACCGTGTACACGATCGAGATGGCCTACGCGCACATGCGACAGCTCCAGGAGCTGGCCAACCGATCCCGCACCGACCAGCCCGCCGCCGCCTACCGGAACGACAAGACCCGCAGGCCGCTCCGCGCCAAGAAGCGCTAGTCACGGGGGCGGGCGCTGCCAAGCTCCCCCTCCCAACGGCGGTACAGACCGTGCGGCACCCCTGCCGCGTCGAGCACCCGCCCCGCGACGAAGTCCACGAGGTCCTGGATGTGTGTCGCACCCGCATAGAACGCCGGAGAGGCGGGCAGCACGATCGCGCCCGCCTCGTCCAGCGCCACCAGATGCTTCAGCGTCTGCCCGTTCAGCGGGGTCTCCCGCACCGCGACCACCAGCCGGCGCCGCTCCTTGAGCGTCACGCTCGCGACGCGCTGGAGCAGGTCCTTCGACAGCCCGAGCGCCACGCCGGCCACGCAGGCCGTGGACGCGGGGACGATCAGCATCCCCTTGACCGGGTACGACCCCGAACTCGGCCCGGCGGCCAGGTCCCCGGCCGCCCAGTACCGCACGTCCTCCAGGCCACCGGCCTCGAAGGTTCCCGGCTTTCCGTCGGCGCCGCGCGCCAGCCACTCGGCCAGATCGTCGCGCCAGTGCGCGTCCCGGAAGGCGATCCCGGTCTCGTCCAGCAGGGTCAGCCGCGAGGCCCGGCTGACGACCAGGTCGACCGCCTCTCCCGCCGCGAGCAGCCCTCGGACCACCGAGGCCGCGTACGGCGTCCCGGACGCCCCGGAAACCCCCACCACCCAGGGGGTGCGCTTGCGCTCAGTCATACCTCCGAGACTATCCGGCCACACCCGGAGGCCACTCGTTAAGGTGTGCCGGACGCTCCCCGGACGGGACCGGCACCCGCCCGGCCCCCGGCTCAGCTGACGGCGGAGGGGTCCACGGGCAGGCCGGACGTGTCCACGGAGAGCTTGCCGAGGCCGCTCCCGACGACGACCCGGGGACGTCGGCCTCCCTGTCCATGCACGCGGTGGTAGGCCGCACGCCGGCTAGAGGGTCAGGCCCCGCACCGTCAGATCGGCGAGCGCGCACACGAACAGGGCGATCCCGATGAAACCGTTGACCGTGAAGAACGCCCGGTTCAGGCGGGACAGGTCGTGCGGCTTCACGATCGTGTGTTCGTAGAGGAACGCCGCCGCGACGATCAGCAGGCCCAGCCAGAGGAACGGGCCTCCGTCGGTGAGCAGGGCGTAGGCGGCCAGGAGGGCCGTGGTGACGGCGTGGCAGGCGCGGGCGCCCCACAGGGCGCCCGGGACGCCGAAACGGGCCGGGACGGACCTGACGCCCTCGGCGCGGTCGGACTCCACGTCCTGGCAGGCGTAGATCAGGTCGAAGCCGCCGATCCAGACGCCGATGGCCAGGCCGAGGACCACCGCGTCCCAGGACCACTCCCCCGTGACCGCGAGCCAGGCGCCGACCGGGCCCATCGCCTGGGCCAGGCCGAGGATCGCCTGCGGGAAGTTCGTGAACCGCTTGCCGTACGGGTAGACCACCATCGGCACCACCGCGACCGGCGCCAGCGCCAGGCACAGGGGGTTGAGGAGGGCGGCCGATCCCAGGAAAACCACGAGCGCTATGCCCGCGCCCGTCCAGGCCGAGCGCACCGACACCGCGCCGGTGACCAGCTCGCGCCCGGCGGTGCGCGGGTTGCGGGCGTCGATCTCGCGGTCGATGATCCGGTTCGCGGCCATCGCGAAGGTCCGCAGGCCCACCATGCACACGGTGACGAGCAGCAGCTCCCGCCAGTGCATGAGCCCGTCCAGCCGGAACATGGCGGTGAGCGCGGCGATGTAGGCGAAGGGCAGCGCGAAGACCGAGTGCTCGATCATCACGAGGCGCAGGAAGGCCTTGACCCTGCCGGTGGGCTGCGGCGCCTGTCCGGGGCCGAGCACGCCTTCGGCGGTGGTCGTCATGCGAGGCTCCCGCGGAACTCCTCTAGGTCGGCGCGGAGCGCGTCGGCGTCCACCCCCGGGATGTCCAGGGTCACCGGGGCGAGCTCCTCGCCCTCGGGCGGGGTGATCGTGGAGACGAAGCGGCAGCCGTCGCCGGCCGGGTAGGCCCGGATGTGCAGCACCTCGCCCGCGCCGACGGTGAACGGGCCGGACTCGAAGGACAGCTCGGCCAGCAGCCGGTCGGCGAAGTCCTCGGCCTCCGCGTCCCGCAGGCCCGGCAGCTCGAAGCCGCCCCCCTCGCCGTTCTCCTGCTCCCACATCAGCGCCCAGACGGTGCCGGGGCCGGCGAACTCCTCGGGGCTCACGCCGGCCTGCTCGGCGGCCTCGCGGACCTCCGGGTCGGCCGGGTCCAGGCGCGGGCGCGCGAGGGCCACGTAAGCGGTGTCGGTGCCGATGAAGAGGGCGGGGCCGCCCATGGCCGTGCTCACAGGCCGTACTCCTTCCAGCGGCGGTCCACCAGGGCCGCCGTCTCCGGGTCGGACTCGACCATGTCGGGCCAGCCGCCGTCGCGGGTGTAGCCCTCCTCCGGCAGCTTCTTGGTCGCGTCGATGCCCGCCTTGCCGCCCCAGAACTGCTGGTACGAGGCGTGGTCCAGGTGGTCCACCGGCCCCTCGACCACGGTGAGGTCGCGGGAGTAGTCGGTGTTGCCGAGGGCCCGCCAGGAGACCTCGTGCAGGTCGTGGACGTCGCAGTCCTTGTCCACCACGATGATCAGCTTGGTCAGCGACATCATGTGCGCGCCCCAGATGGCGTGCATGACCTTCTGGGCGTGCTTGGGGTACTTCTTGTCGATCGAGACGATCGCGCAGTTGTGGAAGCCGCCCGACTCGGGGAGGTGGTAGTCCACGATGTCCGGGACGATGATCTTCAGGAGCGGGAGGAAGAAACGCTCCGTCGCACGGCCCAGCGGGCCGTCCTCCGTCGGCGGCCGGCCGACGACGATCGACTGGAGCAGCGGCCGCTTCCGCATCGTCACACAGTCGATCTTCAGCGCGGGGAAGGGCTCCTGCGGGGTGTAGAAGCCGGTGTGGTCGCCGAAGGGGCCCTCGGGGAGCATCTCGCCGGGCTCCAGCCACCCCTCGATCACGACCTCGGCGTTGGCCGGGACCTGGAGCGGGACCGTCTTGCAGTCGACCATCTCGATCCGCTTGCCCGCGACGAACCCGGCGAACAGGTACTCGTCGATGTCGCCGGGCAGCGGCGCGGTGGAGGCGTAGGTGACGGCCGGCGGGCAGCCGAAGGCGATCGCGACGGGCAGCCGCTCGCCGCGTGCGGCGGCGACGGCGTAGTGGTTGCGGCTGTCCTTGTGGATCTGCCAGTGCATGCCGATGGTGCGCTTGTCGTGCCGCTGGAGGCGGTAGAGGCCGAGGTTGCGCACGCCGGTCTCGGGGTGCTTGGTGTGGGTCAGGCCGAGGTTGAAGAAGTCGCCGCCGTCCTTGGGCCAGGTGAACAGCGCCGGCAGCATGTCGAGGTCCACGTCGTCGCCGGTGAGGACGACCTCCTGGACGGGCGCGGACTCGCCCTTCACCTTCTTCGGCGGCACGTGCACCATCGAGCCGAGCTTGCCGAAGGCCTCACGGATGCCGATGAAGCCCTGGGGCAGCTCGGGCTTGAGCAGGCCGCCGATCTTCTCGCTGATCTCGCCGTAGGACGTGAGGCCGAGGGCCTTCAGGAGGCGGCGGTCGGTGCCGAAGACGTTCATGGCCAGCGGCATCGCGGAGCCGCGGACGTTCTCGAAGAGGAGGGCGGGGCCGCCCGCCTTGTTCACTCTGTCGACGATCTCCCCGACCTCCAGGTACGGGTCGACTTCGGCCTTGATGCGCTTGAGGTCGCCCTCCCGCTCCAGGGCCCGGAGCAGCGAGCGGAGATCGTCGTAAGCCATGGGCCCCAGTATCCGTCACCGCATACCCTGGGGGCGTCACCGGGGCCCCGCGCGGGCCCGCCGCCACTGCCCGGGGAGTCGGTCCCACACCGTGCTGCGCTATCTGCCGTTCCTGCTGATCCTCGCGCTGACCATCTACGCCTTCATCGACTGTCTGAACACCCCGGAGGAGGAGGTCAAGAGCCTCCCGAAGGGGGTGTGGGTGCTGATCATCCTGCTGTTCTCGATCGTCGGCCCGGCGGTGTGGCTGCTCGCGGGCAGGAAGCGGACGACGGCCGGCGGCGCGGGCGGGTTCGGCGGGGGCGGCCGGGCGCGCCGCACGCAGTGGGTGGCGCCCGACGACAACCCGGAGTTCCTGCGCTCGCTGCGCAAGGACGAGAAGGACAAGGACAAGGACGACCAGGGGTAGCAGCCCCGGGCCCGGGGTCCCGCGCCGCTCCGGCCTACGCCGCGTACGAGGCGCGCAGCTGCGAGCGGCGGGTGTCGGTCCAGGAGGACCAGTCCGCCGGGTGCCCTTCGAGGGCGGCCTCCAGCAGCTCGAAGTGGTCGTGCCAGGCGGCCAGGCCGTCGAGGCGTTCCTCGTCGCTGCCGTCGCGTTCGTTCAGGAAGCGGATCACCGTCGAGTCGGTGCCGACGGGCTCCAGGTGGAAGCGGATCCGCCCCTGGCCGGAGACCGTGTACTCCACGACCCGCTCGACGTCCCAGGCCGTGATCTGCCCCGAGGCCGTGGTGCCGGAGGTCGGCCAGTGCAGGGTGACGGGGCCGCCGAGGCGGCGTTCGGGCAGGTCCGCCGCCGCCAGCCAGGTACGCAGCCCGTCATCGGTGGTCAGGACGGGCCACAGGGCCTCGTAGGCGTAGGGCACGTGCACCTCGAAGCGCAGGAGCCAGCGGCCGGGGCCGCGGGGCTCGCTGGTGGCATGACTCACAGGAGGCATACCACCAGCGTCCCACCGGTCGGGCTCAGACGCCCGCGTAGGAGTGCTTGCCGCTGAGCAGGATGTTCACGCCGTAGTAGTTCCAGATCCAGCAGGCGAAGGCGAAGAGCGCCAGGTAGGCGGCCTTGCGGCCCTTCCAGCCGGCGGTGGCCCGCGCGTGCAGGTAGCAGGCGTACGCCACCCACGTCACGAACGACCAGACCTCCTTGGGGTCCCAGCCCCAGTAGCGGCCCCAGGCGTCGCCGGCCCAGATGGCGCCCGCGACGATCGTGAACGTCCACAGCGGGAAGACGGCCGCGTTGATCCGGTACGAGAACTTGTCGAGGGTGGCCGCCGACGGCATCCGCTCCAGGACCGAGGTGCGGAAGCGGCCGGGGGTCTTCCCGGCCTCCAGGTGGCTCTCGTACGCGTCGCGGAAGAGGTAGAGGACCGCGCCGGCCGCGCCGATGTAGAAGACGGCGCCGCAGAAGATGGCGGTGGAGACGTGGATCCACAGCCAGTACGAGTGCAGGGCCGGGACCAGCTGGTCGCTGGCGGTGTAGAGCCAGGTGGTGGCGATGCCCAGGTCCAGCAGGACGGAGGTGACCAGGATCAGGCCGAGCCAGCGGACGTTCTTCTTCAGGGCCAGGAGCGCCAGGTAGGCGCCGACGGCGACCGTGGAGAAGGTCAGGTTGAACTCGTACATGTTGCCCCAGGGGGCACGCTCCACCGACAGCGCGCGGGAGACCACGCCCGCCGCCTCGATGAGGAAGCCGAGGACGGTCAGCGAGACCGCGATCCGCCCGTACAGGTCGCCCTTCTCGGTGCCGCCGGCGGCGCCGGGGCCGTCCGGGACGTCGCGGACGCCGGTGGCGGAGCGGGTGACGACCTTCGGCCGGTCGAGGACGGCCGTGCCGCCGCCCTTGGTCCGCACCTGCACGGCGGGCGCGGCGCCGGCCGCGGCGGCCGGGGTCAGCGCGGCGGCCGTACGGCCCACCTTGCTGCGGCTGCCGAAGACCCATTCGGTGATGTGCGCGAAGAAGGCGAGCATGTAGACCGCCATCGACGCGTAGACCAGCTTGTTGCTGAGATCGGCGAGGCTCTCGTTCGTCGCCGCCGCGAGCAGCGTCATGCGCGCTCCCCTTCTTCTTCTGTTGTGGTGTCGACTTCCGCCGGCTCGGCTTCCGCCGGGCTCGGCACGGTCTCGTAGAGGGCGGCGGAGAGCGCCGACAGCTCCTCGGGGAGCTTGGCTGACTCGCTGCGGCCCAGACCCGCCATCTCGACGACGGTCACCCCGTCCTCACCGCGCACCGCGCGGACCCAGATCCTGCGGCGCTGGACGAACAGGGACGCGGCCAGGCCGCCGATGGCGACGACGGCGCCCGCGAGGGCCAGCCCGGAGGCGGGCTGGTGGGTGACCGAGAAGGTGGCCCAGCGCTCGATGCCCTCGAACTTCACCGTGCCGGCGCCGTCCGGGAGGGTCATCGTCTCCCCGGGCAGCAGCCGCTGCTTGAACAGCTGCCCCTCGGGGTCCTTGAACTCCTGCATCTTGGAGGTGTTCAGCTGGTACACGTTCTGCGGCAGGCCCGCGTCCACGCCCAGGCTGCCGTGGTAGGCGCTGAGGGCGAGGACGGGGAAGTTCAGGTCCGGGAACTGGGAGAGCATCGTGCCCTTGCCGGCGCCCGCGAACGTCGGCACGAACATGGCGTTGAAGCCGAGCTGTTCCTTGTCGCCGTTCTTGTTGTGGTAGCCGTCCGGGACCTTCACGGCGCCCGACGAGCTGAGGTTGGCGTCGAAGGGCAGCATCGGGACGGCGTCCCGGTAGACGACCTTGCCGCTCGGGTCGGTCACGGAGATGACCGGGGCGTAGCCGTGGCCCAGCAGGTAGATCTTCGAGCCGTCGATCTCCAGCGGCTTGTTGACCTCGATCTCGGCCTTCTTCGGCTCGCCCTCGGCGCCCTCGCTGTAGGTGACGTACGCCTTGAAGTCGCGGGCGGTGCCCTTCTGCGGGCCGCCCTTCTCGTAGCTGGCGTCGAACTTGTCCAGGGTGAACGAGAACGGCACGAGGTCGTCGGCGGAGAAGAGGCTGCCGGACTTGAAGTCGTCGTACTGGGTGAGCGTGTTCGAGAAGCCCTTGCCGCGCAGGACGAGCTTGCCGCCCTCGGACTTGAAGAGCTGCCCGCAGGCGAAGGCCACGAGCATCACGATCAGGGCGATGTGGAAGGCCAGGTTCCCGGCCTCGCGCAGGTAGCCCTTCTCCGCGGCGACGGAGCCGGCGGAGGCCTCGGTGCGGAAGCGTCGCCCGCCGAGCAGGCCCTTCGCGGAGGCGAGCACCTCGTCCGGGCTCTTGTCCGTACGCCAGGTCGTGTAGGCCGGCAGCCGGTCCAGGCGGCGCGGCGCGACCGGCGGGCGGCCGGTGAGCTGGCCGACGAACTGCCAGGTACGCGGGACGATGCAGCCGATCAGCGAGACGAACAGCAGGATGTAGATCGCGGAGAACCACACCGAGCTGTAGACGTCGAAGAGCTGGAGTTTCTCGGCGGCCGGGACCCAGAACCCGTGGGTCTTCTTCCACTCCGCGACCTTCATCGCGTCGACCTGCGTCTGCGGGATGAGGGAGCCGGGGATGGAACCGAGGGAGAGCAGGAAGAGCAGGATCAGCGCCACCCGCATGGAGGTGAGCTGGCGCCAGAACCAGCGGGCCCAGCCGGTGACCCCTATGCCGACGGGGGCGGCGGGGTTGTCGTCGACGGGGGCCGTGGACAGCTGGGCGCGGGCGGCCGCGTCCTCGTTCGGCGCCTCGGCGGGCGCCTTGTCGGTCGTACTCATGTGCGTGTAGTCCTCAGATCCCCACCGTGAAGCCTTGGGTCCAGCCCTGCATCTCGTTGACGATGCTGAACCACATTCCTGTGACGAGCAGCAGACCGGTCAGGATCAGCATGCCTCCGCCGATGCGCATCACCCACGCATAGTGCTTCTTCACCCATCCGAACGCGCCCAGCGCCTTGCGGAAGGCGACGGCCGCGAGGATGAAGGGCACACCCAGGCCGAGGCAGTAGACGGCCGTCAGCAGGGCGCCGCGGCCGGCGGTGGCCTCGTTGATGGACAGGGTGCCGACGGCCGCGAGGGTCGGTCCCATGCAGGGGGTCCAGCCGATGCCGAAGAGGACACCGAGCACGGGAGCCCCGAGCAGGCCCGCCGTCGGCTTCTTGTGGAAGCGGAACTCGCGCATCGTCAGGCCCGGGATCCAGCCCATGAAGAAGAGGCCGAGCAGGATCACCAGGACGCCCATCACACGGGTGATGACCTCCTTGTTCTCACCCTGGAAGACCTGGCCGAACTGGCCGAAGAGCGCGCCGGTCGAAACGAACACGGCGGTGAAGCCGAGGACGAACAGGCCCGCGCCGGCCACCATCCGCCCGCGCCGGGCCTCGGCGAGGTCGGCGCCGCTGACACCTGTCACGTAGGACAGGTAGCCGGGGACCAGCGGGAGGACGCAGGGGGAGAAGAAGGAGACCAGCCCCGCGAGCAGGGCGATCGGCAGGGCGATCAGCAGCCCGCCGGTCAGCACGGTCGTGTTCACGCCGGTCGACTCGGCGGCGAGGAGGTGCCCGACCACGAGGTCACTGCTCCGCGAGGAGCGGGTCGATCATCGAGCGCAGCTGCTCCTCGTTGACCGCGGCCAGCGTACGGGCCGCGATCCTGCCCTCCTTGTCGAGGACGACGGTGGAGGGGATCGCCGACGGGTTCAGGGTGCCCTTGGGGAAGCGCAGGATCAGCTTGCCGTCCGGGTCGTACAGGCTCGGGTAGGTGATCCCGAAGTTCTGCTCGAAGGCGGCGGCGTTCTGCGTGCTGTTGTCGCGGGTGTTGATCCCGACGAACGCCACGTCCTTGCCGGCGTCGCCCAGCTCCTTGCTCACCTTCGCGAAGTACGGGGCCTCCGCACGGCAGGGCGGGCACCAGGAACCCCAGACGTTCAGGACGACGACCTTGCCCTTGAGGGTGGTGGTGTCCAGCGTCTTGCCGTCGACGGTCGCGCCGTCCAGCTTCGGGGCCTCGGCCCGCTCGCCCCGGGCGACGGTGGAGATGCCCGTGGGGCCCGTCACGTAGTTGCCGCCGGCGGAACCGGCCGAAGTGCTGCCGCTGTCGCTGCACGCCGTCAGGGTCAGGGCGCTCGCGAGGGTCACCGCGGTCAGCAGGATGGCGCGGCCGCTGGTCGAGCGGCGGCGACGGGGGGCGCGGCTAAGGCTCATGTGAAAAGTTTCGCATGAGCGATTTGCGGATCTTCCGCACCCCCCGGCGGGGTGTCAATGCGCAGGTCAGGCCAGGCCGTGCCGCAGGGCTACGCGCCGAAGGCCTTCGACTTGCCCTTCACCGGCTTGGCGCCGGCCAGCAGGTGCGCCGGAACCAGGTCGCGCGCCGGCTCGCTGTAGCCCACCGACACCAGCTTGTCGTCCTGGTACGTGAACGACGTCAGCGAGGCCAGCGTGCACTGCCGGCGCCGCGGGTCGTGCCACAGCCGCCGCTTCTCCGCGAAGCTGCGCACGATCCAGATCGGCAGCTGGTGGCTGACCGCCACCGCCTCGTGGCCGCGCGCCGCGTCCCGGGCCGCCTCGATCGCGCTCATCATCCGGACGACCTGCTCGACGTAGGGCTCGCCCCACGACGGCTTGAACGGGTTCGTCAGGTGCTTCCAGTTGCCCGGCCTGCGCAGCGCGCCGTCGCCGACGCCGAAGGTCTTGCCCTCGAAGACGTTGCCCGCCTCGATCAGCCGGCCGTCGGTGGCCAGCTCCAGGCCGTGCACCTTCGCGATCGGCGAGGCCGTCTCCCGCGCGCGCTCCAGCGGGGAGGCCACCACATAGGTGACGTCCCGGTCCTGGAGGTGCTCGGCGACCCGGTCGGCCATCTGCCGGCCCAGCTCGGACAGGTGGTAGCCGGGCCGGCGGCCGTAGAGGACGCCGTCCGGGTTGTGGACCTCTCCGTGCCGCATCACGTGGACGACGGTGATGTCGCTCATGCGGTCGCCTCCGCGGCGGCTCGGGCGGCGGCGGGCAGCGCGGCCGCGACGCGCTCGATCGCGCGCGCGTCGTGGGCGGTGGACACGAACCAGGACTCGAACGCCGACGGGGGCAGGTAGACGCCCTGCGACAGCATCGAGTGGAAGAACGCGTTGAAGCGGAAGCCTTCCTGCTGCTTCGCCTCGTCGTAGTTGCGGACCTCGTCCGGGGTGAAGAAGACGGAGAACATGTTGGACGCCGTCTGCAGGCGGTGCGCCACGCCCTCCTTGGCCAGCGCCGCCGTCACCAGGCCCTGGATCTCCTCGGAGACCGCGTTCACCTTCGCGTACGCCGCGTCGTCCAGCAGCCGCAGCTGCGCGAGGCCGGCGGCGGTGGCGACCGGGTTCCCGGAGAGGGTGCCCGCCTGGTAGACGGGACCGGCCGGGGCCAGGTGGCCCATGACGTCGGCACGGCCGCCGAACGCCGCCGCCGGGAAGCCGCCGCCCATGACCTTGCCGAAGGTCATCAGGTCGGGCTTGACGCCGTCGACCCCGTACCAGCCGGCGCGCGAGGTGCGGAAACCGGTCATCACCTCGTCGGAGACGTACAGCGCGCCGTTCTCGCGGCAGAGGTCGGCGAGACCCTGGTTGAAGCCGTCCAGGGGGGTGACCACGCCCATGTTGCCGGGGGCCGCCTCGGTGATCACGCAGGCGATCTCGCCCGGGTGCGCGGCGAACGCCGCGCGCACCGCGCCGAGGTCGTTGTAGGGGAGCACGATCGTGTCGCCGGCCTGCGCGCCCGTCACGCCGGGGGTGTCGGGCAGGGCGAAGGTCGCCAGGCCGGAACCGGCGGCGGCCAGCAGCGCGTCGACGTGACCGTGGTAGCAGCCGGCGAACTTGACGACCTTGGCCCGGCCCGTGAAGCCGCGGGCCAGCCGGATCGCCGACATGGTCGCCTCGGTACCGGAGGAGACCAGGCGGACCTGCTCCACGGGCTCGATGCGGGCGACGATCTCCTCGGCGAGGGCGACCTCGCCCTCGCCGGGCGTGCCGAAGGAGGTGCCGCGGGCGACCGCGGCCTGGACGGCCTCGATCACTTCCGGGTGGGAGTGGCCGAGGATCATCGGCCCCCACGAGCAGACCAGGTCGACGTACTCGCGCCCGTCGGCATCGGTCAGGTAGGGACCGGCACCGGACACCATGAACCGGGGCGTACCGCCCACGGCACGGAAGGCGCGGACGGGAGAGTTCACGCCGCCGGGGGTCACGAGGGACGCGCGCTCGAAGAGCGTCTGCGAAACTGGGGCTTCATACGGGTACGGGTAGCTCACACCAGCCATGGTCTCAGAGGCCGCGACAGACTTGCGGAGGGGCGTTTCACCGCGCCGCCTCGGGGGAGGTCACTGCCATGATGATCAGGCTGCGTGGCGGGGGCCGCGAAGCCGGTGCAGGCAATACCAGTCGGGTGGAGATATGCAACGCGGTGGTGGACCGGGCGAGGGTACGGACGGCCTGGACCCGCAGCGCGCCCGTGAGGCCCGCCGCCGAGGCAAGCACCGCCGGGCCGCCGAAGCCGCGGACGCGGCCTCCGTCGGCGCCGCACCGGGCCCGGGCGGCCGGACGCCGGACGCCCCGGAGGAGCCCCTCCGCCGGGACACCCCCGAGGAGCCCGTCCGCCGGGACGGCGCGGAGCGCGCCGAGGGCCGCAAGCGCAAGGACCGGCCGGCCCGCCCCGGCCGCGCCGGCGACACCGCCGAACCGGACGCCTCCGACACCGCGGACGAGGACGACCTGCCCAAGGGTCGCGGCATGGGCGTGACCTACAAGTACTTCGGCGCCCCGGACGGCGCGACGGCCGCGCGGGTGCCGGTGACGATGCGGCCGGAGGAGCTGGGCGGCGACGAGCTCGGCATGGGCGGCATGTTCACCAAGATCAAGCCGGAGACGATGGCCGCGATGGTCCTGACGGGCATCGAGGGCATACCGCTGCACAAGGTGCCGCCGCTGGAACTGGTCGTCCTGCACCCGGACTACGCGGTGGTCAAGCTGCCGATGACGGTGGTCGACCCGCTGCGCGACGTGGGCGAGGAGTCGGTGGGGGCCGCCGCCTTCATCTGGTCGACGGTCCCCGACCGCGGCGGCCCCCGGGACGCCTTCAACGTCTACCAGCTGCTGCACGAATGGCAGGACTTCTCCCACCGCCTCCACGAGAACGGCCACCAGGCCTACTGCCTCGTCTGGCCCTGACGGGCGGACCCGCGGCCGGCGGGGTCAGGAGACCGTGAGGACCACCCGCCCCCGGGTGCCCGGGGTCGAGAGGGTCTCGTGCGCCTTCCGCGCGTCCGCGAGGTCGAAGGTCCGGGCGACGCGGAGCGTCAGCGCGCCCTCGTCGACCAGGGCGGCCAGCCGGGCCAGGTGGGCGCCGTCGGGGGCGACCTCCTGCACCGCCACCCGGACCCCCCGCTCCGCGGCCGGGGCCGCGCCGGGGATGAGGCCGACGTAGGCGCCGCCGTCGCGGACGGAGGCCAGCGCGGGCGCGCCCAGGACCGCCGCGTCCAGCACCCCGTCGACCCGCCCGGCGGGAGCCGACCCGCGCGGGACGAACTCCGTGGCGCCCAGGGACCGTACGAGCTCCTCGTCCCCCTCGCCCGCCAGGGCCGTCACCACCAGCCCGGCCCGGGCGGCCAGCTGGACCGCGAGCCCGCCGACCGACCCGGCCGCGCCGGTGACCAGCACCGAGTCGCCGGGGGCCAGCCCGAGCAGGTCCAGCGCGCGGGCGGCCGTCAGCCCGCTCAGCGGGAGCGCCGCCGCGACGGCCGTGTCGACCGAGGCGGGGGCCGCGGCCACCGCCGAGGCGTCCAGCACCGCGTACTCGGCGTGCGTGCCGAGCTGCTTGAGCGGGCCGTAGTGCAGCCCGACCACCCGGCGGCCGGGCGTCCAGCCCTCCACCCCGGGGCCGACCTCGTCGATCTCCCCCGCCACGTCCCAGCCGAGCCCGATCGACCGCCCGGCCCCGCCGAAGACGCCGGCGCGGACCGCACCGTCCACCGGGTTGACCCCGGCGGCCCGGACCCGGATCCGGACCTGTCCGGCCCCCGGCCGCGGCACCTCCACCTCGGCCACCCGCACCTGCTCCGGCCCGCCGAAGGCGTCCACCACCACGGCCCGCATGGTCTTGTCCTGCGCGATGTGCTCGGTCATGATCTCTCCCCGTCGTTCGTGGCCCGGTCCGGCTCCGGTGAGCCGTTCCCGATGACCACTAACTTAGGGAGAGGTACTCTCTTTTCGTAAGTACGCACTACGGAGTGCGTACCCGACCCGGAAGTGGGCAACCATGGCCACCCAGACCGCCGCCGCCCGCCGCGAGGACGCCCGCGCCGCCTACGACGCCTTCATCAGGGAATGCCCCACCAGCCAGCTCCTGGCCCGCATCAGCGACAAGTGGGTCGGGCTCGTCCTCAGCGCCCTCGGTGAAGCCGGCGACGGCTCCATGCGCTACAGCGAACTCGGCCGCAGGATCCCCGGCGTCAGCCAGAAGATGCTCACCCAGACCCTCCGCTCCCTCGAACGCGACGGCCTCGTCACCCGCTCCGTCACCGCGTCCGTCCCCGTCCGCGTCGACTACCGCCTCACCGCACTCGGCGGCAGCCTCGGCCACCTCCTTTCCTCCGTCAAGCACTGGGCCGAGCACCACTTCGACGAGGTCAGCGCCCACCGCCAGGCCTACGACGAAGCCGCCGCCGACGCCTGACCCCTCCCCGGCCCCGTCACCGATTCGGCCGCGCTTCCCCACCGGCGATGGCATGCTGGGACCGTGAACGGTCCCGGTATTGAGCTCACCCTCGCCCCCGAACTGCGCCTCTTCGCTCCGCCCAGCCGGCGCGCGGACCGCGTCCCGACCGCCACCGACGGCGCCTCCAGCCTCGGCCACGTCGTCGAATCCGCCGGCGTCCCCCTCACCGAGGTCGGCCGCCTCCTCGTCGACGGCGACGAGGTGCCCGTCTCCTACGTGCCCCGACCCGGCCAGTCCGTCGAGGTGTTCGGCGTCGACCGTCCCCAGCGGGTGGCCGGCGCCCCGCTGCGCTTCCTCCTCGACGTCCACCTCGGCACCCTCGCCCGCCGCCTGCGCCTGCTCGGCGTCGACGCCGCATACGACAACGAGGACCCCGGCGACCCCGCCCTCGCCACCCGCTCCGCCGCCGAGAGCCGCGTCCTGCTCTCCCGCGACCGGGGCCTGCTGCGCCGCCGCGAGATCTTCGCCGGCGCCTACGTCTACAGCGACAACCCCGACGACCAACTCCGCGACGTCCTCGGCCGGTTCGCACCCGCCCTCGCCCCCTGGACCCGCTGCACCGCCTGCAACGGTCCCCTCCGCGAAGCCGACAAGGACAGCGTCGGCGACCGGCTGGAGCACGGCACGCAGCGCTCGTACGACGTCTTCGCCCAGTGCGCCGACTGCGGGCGCGTCTACTGGCGCGGCGCCCACCACAGCCGCCTGGAGCGGATCGTCGACGGGGCCCTGGCCGAGTTCGGCGACGGCGCCACCGTCTGACACCCGGCCCCGGCCCCGCCGCCAGGACACTCAGAACGCGTAGGCGTCCCCGGTGTCCAGCGCCAGCACCACGTGCTCGTTGTTGGCGCGGTTGCGGTCGGTCGCCCCGCCGTTCCACCAGGTGTCGATCCGCACGGCCACCTCCGCCGGCCTCTCGCGCAGCCCCAGCACCAGCCCGATGTGCCGCCCCCGCCCGTGCTCCGGCAGCGGCCCCGTCTCGCACACCACCTCGCGCACCCCCGCCCGCGCGCACCCGCCGGCCGGCTCCTGTACGTCCGCCAGGTCCGCCGACAGCCGCACCCGCACCGTCGCGTTCGCCAGCGCCGACGGCCCCTCGTTCTGCGGCACCATCCACACCCTCAGCTGCCCCCGTACCAGGGCCACACGCCCGTGGTAGGCCACGTCCGCCTCCGGCCCGGCCCACGCACCCGCCGGCCCGGCCCCGGCCCCGGCCCCGGCCAGCACCAGCAAGCCCGCCACCACCACACTCCGCACGGCACCACGGCGCACCGCCACCACCTCCTCGCGCGGACGGTAACCACCCCGCCGCACCACCGGTCGGACCATCACACGAACGAGGGCGAGCCCACCCCCCATTCGCCACCGCTCCCGTACGCACCCGGTCAGCGCCCCGGCCTATGCTGGCGAGCGTTCGCGCACCGTCCGTACGTACGGGCGAACGCACACGCACCGTGAACGAGCACGCATCGCGACCGCACACCGCGACCGAACGAGGAGCCCCGCCCATGAGCACGCGCACGGCCACCCGAACCGCCGTAGTCACCGGCGCGAGCAGCGGAATCGGCGCGGCCACCGCCCGTCAGCTCGCCGCCGCCGGCTACCACGTCGTCCTCACCGCCCGCCGCAAGGACCGCATCGAGGCCCTCGCCGCCGAGCTCACCGAGGCCGGCCACGAGGCCACCGCCCACGCCCTCGACGTCACCGACCGCCCCGCCGTCGACGCCTTCGCCGCCTCCCTCGAACGCGTCGACGTCCTCGTCAACAACGCCGGCGGCGCCATCGGCGCCGAGTCCGTCGCCACCGGAGACCCGGCCGACTGGCGCACGATGTACGAGGTCAACGTCATCGGCACCCTCAACGTCACCCAGGCGCTCCTGCCGGCCCTCACCGAGAGCGGCGACGGCACCGTCGTCGTCCTCTCCTCCACGGCCGGCCACGACACCTACGAGGGCGGCGCGGGCTACGTCGCCGCCAAGAACGGCGCCCGCGTCCTCGCCGAGACCCTCCGTCTGGAGATCGTCGGACAGCCCGTCCGCGTCATCGAGATCGCCCCCGGCATGGTCAAGACCGAGGAGTTCGCCACCACCCGCTTCCGCGGCGACAAGGAGAAGGCGGAGCAGGTGTACGCGGGCGTCTCCCACCCCCTCTCCGCCGACGACGTGGCCGACACCATCACCTGGGCGGTGACCCGCCCCAGCCACGTCAACATCGACCTCCTCGTGGTCCGCCCCCGCGCCCAGGCCTCGAACACGAAGGTCCACCGCGAGCTCTAGACCAGCCCTGCCGGACCAGCCCGCCGCCCCGAGGTGCGGCACCAGGGGCGCGGGCTCCAGCCCCGCGGCCCCGGCCGCACCCAGCGTCGGTGTGAAGCGCAGCGGCACGACGCCGCCGGCCTTCAGCCGCGGGGTCGGCGGCGCCTGGATCCGTCAACCCCCCTTCAGAGAGCAGAAGTTGCGGCCCTCGTTAACCGGCGAGCCCGTATGGGTGAATCCACTCGAATTGTCGGCGGGCACCGCTACGCTCCGAAAGCGTGAGCCGCGAAAGGGAGGAAGCTATGGCCGTGATGCAGCACGAGACCACGATCGCGGAAGCCGCCGATCGACTCTCCAAGGAGCTTCCCAGGCACCGAGTGGAGATTCTCCAGGGGAGGCTCACCGTGACACCACCTTCCGACGGAGAGCATGCGCTCACTTTGAGCTGGCTCACCGAAAGGTTCTTCGAGGCCGGGGCCAGGGAGGCGGGTCTGCGCTACCTCCAGGGCATCGGCATCTGGCTGCCCACAGGACCCGACGACTACGCCATCCCGGACTTCGCGCTGGTCAGCAAGGACTTCCTGGACTTCAAGGGCCGGAACAACTGCTACTCGCCCGAGGTGTTCCGCCTCATCGTCGAGGTGACCTCCTCGAACTGGGCGGATGACCTGGGCTCCAAGGTCGACTCCTACGCGAAGGCCGGCATCCCCTTCTACGTCATCGCCGACCGCCGCCACGACGAGGTCGTCGTCTGCCGCGACCCGCGCAACGGCACCTACCGCCTCCGTACGTCCCACAAGCGGGGCACCTCCATCACCGTCCCGGAGTACGTCGGAGTGACCCTCGAACTCCCGGTGGACCTCCTCCTCGACGGCGAATGAGGGCCGGGCCCCGGCACGCCCCCGTCAGCCCTTGACACAGATGACCTGCTTGAGCTTCGCCACGACTCGCACCAGGTCGGTCTGCTGGTCGATGACCTGCTCGATCGACTTGTAGGCGCCCGGGATCTCGTCCACGACGCCCGAGTCCTTGCGGCACTCCACGCCCCGGGTCTGCTCCGCCAGGTCGCGCGCCGAGAACCGCTTCTTCGCCGCCGTACGGCTCATCCTGCGGCCGGCGCCGTGCGAGGCGGAGTTGAAGGACCTCTCGTTCCCCAGGCCCTTCACGATGTAGGACCCCGTCCCCATCGAACCGGGGATGATCCCGTACTCCCCGCTGCCGGCCCGGATCGCGCCCTTGCGGGTCACCAGCAGGTCCATGCCGTCGTACCGCTCCTCCGCCACGTAGTTGTGGTGGCAGCTGATCTCCTGCTCGAAGGAGACCTTCGCCTTGCGGAACTCCCGCCGGACGACCTCCTTGAACAGGCTCATCATCGCCGCGCGGTTGTACTTGGCGTACTCCTGGGCCCAGAAGAGGTCATTGCGGTACGCGTCCATCTCCGCGGTCGCGGCCAGGAACACCGCCAGGTCCCGGTCGACCAGGTTCTGGTTGTGCGCCAGACCACGGGCCACGCCGATGTGGTGCGCGGCGAGCTCGTTGCCGATGCCGCGGGATCCGGAGTGCAGCATCAGCCAGACCGAATCCGACTGATCTAGACAGAACTCGATGAAATGATTTCCGGATCCGAGCGTTCCGACCTGCCTCACCGCACGGTCCTGTCGGAACTTGACCGCATCGGCGATGTAGTCGAAGCGCTGCCAGAGGTCGGCGTACCCCGCCTCCGAGAACCCGTACAGCCTCCCCGGATCCACCGCCTCCCGGTGCATCCCCGCCCCCACCGGGATGGCCTGCTCGATCCGCGAGCGCAGCTTCGACAGGTCGCCGGGGAGGTCGTTCGCCGTGAGGGAGGTCCTGACCGCCGACATGCCGCAGCCGATGTCCACGCCCACCGCCGCCGGGCAGACGGCGTCCTTCATGGCGATCACCGAGCCGACCGTCGCGCCCTTGCCGTAGTGCACGTCCGGCATCACGGCCAGGCCCTTGATCCAGGGGAGGCCGGCGGTGTTCTGCAACTGCCTCATGGCGCTGTCCTCGACCGACGCCGGGTCCGTCCACATCCTGATCGGGACCTTCGCCCCCGGCACCTCTACATACGACATAACAGAACAATCCCCCGGAAATCACAAGAAAGGCAGGAGTACGCGAAAAGCCGCGCTCTTACCCCCAGACCAGACAGGGAACCGGCGCCGGCACCAGCGTGTGCGATAGACATTGTGTCCATCCGTGCCCAAGTCGCGGCAACGGAATTTCCCGAGCACGCCAAGGAAACCAGGGGAGCGAGTGAAGCCGATGGACGTGGAGCGCACGCGGGTGCGCCGCCGATTCCTGCCGGGCATCGCGATGCTCACCGCCCTCGTCGCCGGCGCGACCGGCTGCACCAGCGGCAGCGGCATCGGCACCAGCGACCAGAAGAACGGCGGCAGCACGGCCGCCCCCGCGCAGCCCGGCAAGTACCGCAGCCTCCCGCAGCCCTGCAAGGCCGTCGACGGCAAGCGGCTGAGGGCCATGCTCCCGGCCTCGGACTCCCTCACCACCGAGCAGCGCGAGCAGCTCTACGCCGGTACGGCCGAGCCCTCCTACGACGCCGACCGGCACGTCGGCTGCCGCTGGAACGCGCAGACGCCCGAGGCGACCCTGCTGCTGTCGGTCACCTTCGAGCGGGTGGTCTCGTACGACCGCGCCGCCGCGAGCGACGACGACAAGGCGCGCCAGGTGTACGTGCGCCGGCTGACGGACGCGCACCTGCCCTTCCCCGGGCCGACCGCGAGCCCCCCTCCGGCCGCGGGGGCCCCCGCGAGCACCGCTCCCGTCGCGAGTGCGCCCTCCGCCGCCGGTACGGGTCCCGCCCCCGGCGCGCCCGAGGCCCCGGTGTCCTCCACCCCGCCCTCCCCCACCGCCTCCCCCGAGCTGGGCTCGCGCGTGCTGGAGGGGCTCGGGAACGAGGGTTTCCTCGACGACAAACTGGGCGCGGCCGGGGCCACCGCCGCGCAGGCGCGCACCGTGCGGATCGTGTTCCGTACGTCGAACGTCATCGTCACCGTCGAGTACAGCGTCCAGCCCTCCGGTCCGGGCAGGGTCCCGCCCGCCACGGAAACACAGGACAAGGCCCGTCAGTTGGCCGAGGCCCTCGCCGAGCGTTTCAACGAGTGAGCGCCCGCTCCCGCAGGGGGCGCTCACGGCCCGCGTGACGGCGCGCACAGCAGGCGGGCTCCGGATCGGGCTACCGTTGCGGGGTCCCACACCCCTGAAGCACCACCGAGATGTCCCCAACGTCTGAAGGAACCATGCACCGATCAGCCTCGCGTCTCACCCGCGTTCTCGCCTGCGCAGCCGTCCCGGTGATCCTCACCGTCGCCGGCTGCTCCTCCGACTCGGGGAAGTCCTCCTCGGGCTCGGACTCCGGCAAGAAGTCCTCGTCGGCCTCGTCCGCCAAGCCGAGCGCGAAGGGCTCGGCCTCGCTGGAGAAGGTGGCGTTCGCGAAGCTGCCGGACCCCTGCAAGTCGGTGCCCGCCAAGACCGTCGAGTCCCTCGTGCACGACGCGAAGGACAAGAACGGTACGGCCGCGAAGTCGAACGACCTCGCCAACCGCGCCAGCTGCTCCTGGAACGGCCTGGAGACGGACGGGGTGAAGGGCTCGCAGTACCGCTGGCTCTCCGTGTCGCTCGTCCGCTACGACTCGCACGCCTCCCTCGGCAGCGGCAACAAGCGCGCGGAGGAGCAGTACAACAAGCAGATAGACCTGGCGAAGACGACGAAGGACGCGCACGACGTCAAGGTCGAGCAGGCCGACGGGGTCGGCGACCAGGGCACCTCCGTGATCTACGGGATCAAGAAGGACGTCGACTTCTTCAACACCACGGTCGTGGCCCGCACCCAGAACGTCGTGATCACCCTCGACTTCAACGGCGCCGCCTACGAGGGCGCCGGAGCGCCCGACCAGGCGAAGCTGCTCCAGGACGCGATCGCCGCGACCAAGGAGGTCGTGACCTCGGTGGCCAACGGCGGTAACGACCAGGCGCCTTCCGGCGGCGAGCCCCCGGCGGGTTCCGCTTCCCCCTCGGCGTCGGCCTCGCCCAAGCAGTAGGGGCCTACGGTGCGGGTGACGCAGAGTCACCCGTACGCTGTGCCTGCCTGTAGCTCGACAAGGGAGGGGATCGCGAGTGGCCGCGATGCAGCTGACCCGTACGCACCGCATTCTCGTCGGTGTCGTGGTCGCCGGAGCCGTCGTCATCGCGGGTATCGGTTTCGCGGGGTCGTACGCCGCGGTCCGCGCCCTGGCGCTGAAGAAAGGCTTCGGCAGCTTCTCGCTGGTGTTCCCGATCGGTATCGACGCGGGTATCTGCGTGCTGCTCGCGCTGGACCTGCTGCTGACCTGGATCCGGATCCCGTTCCCCCTGTTGCGGCAGACGGCCTGGCTGCTGACCGCCGCGACGATCGCGTTCAACGGTGCGGCGGCCTGGCCGGATCCGCTGGGCGTGGGCATGCACGCGGTGATCCCGGTGCTGTTCGTGGTCACGGTCGAGGCGGCGCGGCACGCTGTGGGCCGGATCGCGGACATCACCGCGGACCGGCACATGGAGGGCGTGCGGATCACCCGCTGGCTGCTCTCCCCGGTGCCGACGTTCAAGCTGTGGCGCCGGATGAAGCTGTGGGAGCTGCGTTCGTACGAGCAGGCGGTCGGCATGGAGCAGGACCGGCTGATCTACCAGGCGCGGCTCCAGGCCCGGTACGGGCGGGCGTGGCGGCGGAAGGCGCCGGTGGAGGCGCTGATGCCGCTGCGGCTGGCCCGGATCGGCGTGCCGCTGGCGCAGACGGCTCCGGAGGGGCTGGCGGCGGCGGGGATCGACCCGGTGCTGCTGCCTCCGGCGGGCCGGGGGGCGCGGGCGGCTGCGGCGGCCGCCGCGGCCGCCGCGGTGCCGGCCCACGCGGGCCCGGCCGCGCCGGCCCTGGCGGCTGCTCCGGAGGCGGCTCCGGAGGCCGGGGCGCCCCTCCCCGCGGCGGCGGAGCTGCCGGAACCCCGGCGCCCGCAGGGGCCGCAGGGGCCGGAAGCCCCCGAGGGCCCGGCGGGTCCCGGGGCTCCCGAGGAGTCGAGGCAGTGGGAGGGCCTGGACCGGGCCGCGGCCCGGCGCGCCCAGGCGAAGCTCGCCCAGGCGCCGGCCCCGTTCGCGGTGGCCCCGGAGGCCATGCCCGCCCCCCACGACAGCGCCTGGTTCGCCGGGCCGAAGGCCCCGCAGGCGGAGTACGGGGGCGGCTACGACCCGCAGGCCGCTCCGGCCGGCCCCGAAGGGGAGCTCCGGCCGGAGGCGGAGCGGGAGCCGGACGAGGCCGCCGGCCCGGCGGCCGACGAGGAGAAGTTCGCCGAGGCCGCCTACGAGGTCTTCCGGGCGTACATCGACGAGTTCTCGTCGTTCCCGAACCCCGAGCAGCTCGACGGGCACCTCGCCGACCGTCTCGGGGCCACGCACCCGGGCAGCGCGGCCACGCTCAAGCGGCTGATGCCGGCGCTGAAGCAGCGCTACCAGCGGGACCTGGAGAACGAGCACATCGCGTAACCGGATCCGCGCACGCGGAAGGGCCCGCATCCCCGGCGAACCGGGGGTGCGGGCCCTTCCGTTTGGCCGTCCGCCGCGTCAGACGGCCGGGGGCCTTCAGACCGCGAGGAGCCTTCGCACCCGGTCCGCCCCGACCGCGAGCAGCAGCGTGGGCAGGCGGGGGCCGGTCTCGCGGGTGACGAGCAGGCGGTAGAGCAGGGCGAAGAACTCGCGCTGGGCGACCTTGAGCTCAGGCGTGGGCTTGGCGTCGGGCTCCAGCCCGGCCATGACCTTCGGGACTCCGTAGACGAGGGTCGTGAGCCCGTCCAGCGACCAGTGGGTGTCCAGGCCCTCCAGCAGCATGGCCAGCGAACGGCGCGCCTCCTCGTCGAGGGAGGCGAGCAGTTCGGCGTCGGGCTCCTCGCGGACGAGGGTGCGCTGGTCGGCCGGGACCTGGGTGGTGATCCAGTTCTCGGCGCGGTCCAGGCGCGGGCGGACCTCGTCGAGGGAGGCCAGCGGCTTCTCCGGCTCCAGGTCGGAGAGGATGCGCAGGGTCTGCTCGTCGTGTCCGGCGGTGATGTCGACGACCGACGCGAGGGTGCGGTACGGCATCGGGCGCGGGGTGCGGGGCAGCTCGTGCGAGGCCACGCGGACGGCGCGGGCGTGGGCGGCGGCGTCGGCCGGCAGCACGGAGCCGTCGGCGACCTTGCCCTCCAGCTTGTCCCACTCGTCGTACAGGCGCTGGATCTCCTGGTCGAAGGCGATCTTGAACGACTGGTTGGGGCGGCGCCGCGCGTACAGCCAGCGCAGCAGCTGCGGCTCCATGATCTTCAGCGCGTCGGCCGGGGTGGGGACCCCGCCCTTGCTGGAGGACATCTTGGCCATGCCGCTGATGCCGACGAAGGCGTACATCGGGCCGATGGGCTGCTCGCCGCCGAAGAGGCCGACGATCTGGCCGCCGACCTGGAAGGAGGAGCCCGGGGAGGAGTGGTCGACGCCGGAGGGCTCGAAGACGACGCCCTCGTAGGCCCAGCGCATGGGCCAGTCGACCTTCCAGACCAGCTTGCCGCGGTTGAACTCGGAGAGCTTGACGGTCTCGGTGAACTGGTCCTCGGTGCAGACGTAGGTCAGTTCGGTGGTCTCGTCGTCGTACGCGGTGACCTTGGTGAAGTCCTTGTCGCACTCACCGCAGTACGGCTTGTACGGGAAGTACTCGGCGCCCTCGGCGCTGCCGTCGTCCTCGCTCGCGGCACCGGAGCCCTCGGCGGCCTCGATCTCGGCCTCGTCGAGGGGCTTCTGCTGGGGCTTCTTGCCGCCCGGCTTCTGCTTGGTGCGGTACTGGTCGAGGACGGCGTCGATGTCGCCGCGGTGCTTCATCGCGAACAGGACCTGGTCGCGGTAGGCGCCGGAGGTGTACTGCTCGGTCTGGCTGATGGGGTCGTACTCGACGCCCAGCTCGGCCAGGGAGGCGACCATGGCGGCCTTGAAGTGCTCGGCCCAGTTCGGGTAGGGGGAGCCCTCGGGGGCGGGCACGGAGGTCAGCGGGCGGCCGATGTGCTGGGCGTGGGACTCCTCGGTGACGCCGGGGATGCCCTTGGGGACCTTGCGGTAGCGGTCGTAGTCGTCCCAGGAGATCAGGTGACGGACCTCGTGGCCCCGGCGGCGGATCTCGTCCGCGACCAGGTGCGGGGTCATGACCTCGCGCAGGTTGCCCAGGTGGATCGGGCCCGACGGGGAGAGGCCGGACGCGACGACGATGGTTTTGCCGGGGGCTCGGCGCTCCGCCTCGGCGATGACCTCGTCCGCGAAACGGGAGACCCAGTCGGTCTCTGTGCTGCTCTGCGCGCTCTGAGCCACGACACGTCCTTCTATCTCGAATGCTGGCTTCGGCCATTCTCCCAGACGGAAGGGGACGCTCCGGGGTTGCTTCCGTCTGGTGATACGCCGCGGATATGCCGGGAAGCGGGGAGCCTCCGCGTGGGATACTCGGCACTTGTCGGAACACCCAAGTGCACGCTCGGGCACAACCTCACAGGAACGGCAGCTCATGGCCTCGGTCCCTTCCCTCGCTTCCTCCGTCGAACAGCGCGTCTCGGACGCCCTCGCCTCCGCCCTGCCGGAGGCCGGTGCGGCCGACCCGCTGCTGCGACGAAGCGACCGGGCCGACTTCCAGGCCAACGGCATCCTGGCGCTCGCGAAGAAGGCCAAGGCCAACCCGCGCGAGCTGGCGACGACCGTGGTCGAGGCCATCCCCACGGGTGACCTGATCAAGGAGATCGAGGTCTCGGGCCCCGGCTTCCTCAACATCACCGTCTCGGACGAGGCAATCGTCCGCACGCTCGCGGCGCGTGCCGCCGACGACCGGCTCGGCGTGCCGCTGTCGCCGTCGGCCGGCACCACGGTGATCGACTACGCGCAGCCGAACGTGGCCAAGGAGATGCACGTCGGCCACCTGCGCTCGGCCGTGATCGGCGCGGCGATGGTGGAGATCCTGGAGTTCACGGGCGAGAAGGTGGTCCGCCGCCACCACATCGGCGACTGGGGCACCCAGTTCGGCATGCTGATCCAGTACCTGCTGGAGCACCCGCACGAGCTGGACCACAAGGGCGGGGAGGGCGAGGCGTCCGGCGAGGAGGCCATGTCCAACCTCAACCGCCTCTACAAGGCCTCGCGCGCGCTCTTCGACTCCGACGAGGAGTTCAAGACGCGGGCCCGGGCGCGGGTGGTGGACCTCCAGGCGGGCGACGAGGAGACCCTCGCCCTGTGGCAGCGGTTCGTGGACGAGTCGAAGATCTACTTCTACTCGGTCTTCAACAAGCTCGACATGGACATCCAGGACCCGGACGTGGTCGGCGAGTCCGGCTACAACGACATGCTGGCGGAGACCTGCAAGCTGCTGGAGGACTCGGGCGTGGCCGTCCGTTCCAACGGGGCGCTGTGCGTGTTCTTCGACGAGTACAAGGGACCGGACGGCAACCCGACGCCGCTGATCGTCCAGAAGTCGGACGGCGGCTTCGGCTATGCCGCGACCGACCTGTCGGCGATCCGCGACCGCGTGGGCAGCCTGAAGGCGGACACGCTCATCTACGTGGTGGACGCCCGCCAGGGCCTGCACTTCAAGATGGTCTTCGAGACGGCCCGCCGCGCCGGCTGGCTGAACGACGAGGTCAAGGCCGTGCAGCTGGCCTTCGGCACGGTCCTGGGCAAGGACGGCAAGCCGTTCAAGACCCGCGAGGGCGAGACGGTCCGGCTGGTCGACCTGCTGGACGAGGCGGTGGAGCGGGCGGCCTCCGTGGTCCGGGAGAAGGCCCAGGACCTCACGGAGGAGGAGATCGCCGAGCGCGGCGCCCAGGTGGGCATCGGCGCGGTGAAGTACGCCGACCTGTCGACGTCCGCGTCCCGCGACTACAAGTTCGACCTGGACCAGATGGTCTCGCTGACCGGCGACACGTCCGTGTACCTCCAGTACGCGTACGCGCGGATCCAGTCGATCCTGCGCAAGGCGGGCGAGGCCCGCCCGGCCGCCCACCCGGAGCTGGAGCTCGCGGCGTCGGAGCGGGCGTTGGGCCTGCACCTGGACGGCTTCGGCGAGCTGGTGGCGGAGGCCGCGGCCGAGTACGCCCCGCACAAGCTGGCCGCGTACCTGTACCAGCTGGCCTCGCTGTACACGACGTTCTACGCGGAGTGCCCGGTCCTCAAGGCCGACACCCCGGAGCAGGTCGAGAACCGCCTCTTCCTGTGCGACCTGACCGCCCGCACCCTGACCAAGGGCATGTCCCTGCTGGGCATCCGCACCCCCGAGAAGCTCTGACGCCTCGGGCGAACAGAACACCGAGTGGCCCCCTCCCTGCCGGGAGGGGGCCACTCGCTATTCCGGTCCGAACACCTCGATCTTGCATCGGGGGCTGCCCGACCGTGCGATCCGCGCGTCACAGGTGGCCAGCGGGACCTGCAACCCCTCCGCGAGGGCGACATATGTGGCGTCGTACGCGGACAGGTTCGCGTACAACTCGCGCACTCGGGGCAGGACGGGCACGTGCTCCATCCGCCGGACCGGCAGGGCTGCGAAGTCGTCCCAGGCCGCGTCCAGCTGGGCGTCGGTGAGCTTGCCTCCACGGTGCCTGCCGAGAAGTGCATGGGCGACTTCCACGTCGAGCAGGTGTGGCGCCGCCAACCGTTCGCCCAGCACCCGCTCCCTGAGCGTTTCACCGACCGGTCCCGCGTCGGCCACCAGCATGACGACCGCACTCGCGTCGATCACGATCATTCGCGCCGCCGTCCTGCGTCCAGGTCCGCGAGCACCTCGTCTGCGCTCAACCGGGCCGATACGCGCGCCCGGATCCGGGTGACGACGTCCTCCATCGACGGTGTGGCCGCCTCCTCCTCCAACAGGGTGCGGGCGTAGGCCTGCAAGGACTGGCGGCTTCGGGCGGCACGTATTTTCAGCTCGGCGAGCGCCTCGTCGGACAGATCACGCACGTAGAGAGTGGCCATGCAACAAGAGTAGTCGCACTGCCAGCATTCTGCTGGCAAATGAACTCTCCCCTCCTGGAGCGGCCCGGGGCCGCTCCGGAACGCCCCCCGCCGGGATGACCGTGCCCTGTCATGCCCTCCCCGTTCGGCCGGGCAATACCGAGCGGTAGCGTCCCGTTCACACAGCCCTCCTACGGTCGGCGCGAACCCTGCCGAACACCCGAGGGGAATCTCCCGCACATGCGCCGCAGACCGTTGAAGACGCTCACCGTCCTGGCCATCGCCAGCGCCGTGGCCGCCGGCACCGCCGCCACCGCGAACTCCGCGCCCCAGCAGAGCGACTCGCACCAGGACATCAGGAACGTCATCTACCTGCTCGGTGACGGAATGGGCCGCACCCACGTGACCGCCGCGCGCGACCGGTTCATGGGCGCCGGCGGCAAGCTCACCATGGAGACCCTCCCCCACACGGGCGCGGTAGCCACCTACGCCGTCGAGAAGAACAGCGCGAAGCCGGCCCTGGTCACCGACTCGGCCAGTTCCGCGACCGCCTGGGCCTCCGGCGTGAAGACGTACAACGCGGCCATCGGCGTGGACGCGTACGAGAAGAAGGTCGGCACGCTGATGGAGCAGGCCCACGCGGCCGGCTTCGCCACGGGCAACGTCTCCACCGCCGAGATCACCGACGCCACCCCGGCCGCCCAGTTCAGCCACGCGCTGCTGCGCGGCTGCCAGGGCCCGGTGTACTCGGACGCCGCCTGCCTCCCCAAAAAGGACGACGGCAGCTACGAGGCCGCCCCGGCCGACAAGACGCTGATCACGCCGATCGCCGAGCAGATCGCCCGCAACGGCACCGCCGACGTCATCCTCGGCGGCGGCCTGGCCCGCTTCGAGCCGGACGACCAGAAGGCCCTCCAGGCGCAGGGCTACCAGGTCCTCGGCAGCTTCGGCGACCCGAAGCTGCCCGCGCAGACGGCCGCCAGCCAGAAGGTCGCCACCAAGGCCGACCTGGACAAGGCCAACGGCAAGAAGGTCATCGGCCTGTTCAACCGCGGCAACCTGACCGTGGAGCACAACAAGGCGGCCCTGCCGGCCGACGCCGCGCAGAAGCAGGAGCCCTCGCTCGCGGACATGACCCGCAAGTCGATCCAGCTGCTGACGGACCGCAAGCAGGGCGGCTCGTACGACCGCGGCAAGTCGAAGAAGGGCTTCTTCCTCCAGGTCGAGGGCGCCCAGATCGACAAGCGCTCGCACGCGAACGACGCCGCGCAGACCCTCGACGAGATCAAGGCGTTCGACGACGCGGTCAAGGCCGCGTACGAGTTCGCGAAGAAGGACGGCCACACCCTCGTGATCGTCACGGCGGACCACGAGTGCGCCGGCTTCAACATCATCGAGAAGGGCACGTACACCAACGCCGAGGCCGTGGCGCCGCCGTCCAACACGGACGCCGGCAACCCCGCCAACAACAGCGTCCCGTCGCGTTCCTCCTCGGGCGCCAAGGACCCGGCCCGTTCCAGCGGCATCGTGAACGGCGCGGGCTCCGGTGACACGAAGAACTTCGCCCCGGCCACCTTCCGCACCCCGGACGACCCGGCGGGCGTCAAGGACGGCAGCCCCGAGGCCAGCCTGTGGCTGACCTACCTGTCCGGCAACCACACCGGCGCCGACGTCCCGATCTACGCCTACGGCCCGGGCGGCAACGCCTTCGCCGCGAGCCAGATCAACACCGAGCTGTACGGCAAGATGTACCGCTCGCTGTTCGGCCGCTCTCCGCAGCAGCACTGATCCCCGGGCGGCCGGGGCCGGGGGCGCACTCCCCCGGCCCCGGCCGCCCGCTTTTTCCCCAGGAGCACACCCCCGATGTCGCTGACGTACCTCCCCCGCGTCGCTGCCGCCGCCGCGGCCGCCGCCGCCCTGTTCGCGCTCGCCACGGGCTGCTCGGGCGCCCCGGCCCCGTCGGCGGCCGAGGACCCCGCTCCGGCCGCCGCGCCGGTGTCCCTGCCCGCCCCGCGCAGCGCGCCCGCTCCGGCCGCCGTCCTCACCCCGGCCCCGGCGGCGGGCGAGGTCCGCACCGAGCAGGGCCCGTTCACGGACCGCGTGAAGCTGACGGACCTGAAGCTGACCGGGGCCCCGTCCGTCACCGGCCACATCGCGATCAGCTCGGACGTCAGCGACACCCTGGCCCTGGAGCTCACCGCCGCGTACTACGACGCGCAGGGCCGCCTCCTGGGCACCGGCACCTTCCACTACGAGGAGGAGGGCGAGGAGGGCCACGCCGGACAGCCCCACACGGGCCCCCGCGCGGCCGGCGACGGCATCGACTTCACCGTCCCCGCCGACCGCCTCACCGGCACCCCGGCCGCCGCGGTGCTCTCGATCCCGGTCCTGGTGAACGAGTAGCCGCCGGACTTCCGGGGCCGCCCGCGTGGAGCCTTCCCCCTCCCTTCCGCCCGACTTCACCCGGATGGTCCGGTTCCGCCGCCGGAGGGCGGGTAGGGGACGGCCCGTCCGCCCCCTCACCCGACCCCGGAGACGCGCGTGCCCGACATGAACGGCCCCTACAAGCCCGGCACCCCCTGCTGGATCGACCTGATGGTCCCCGACCAGCGGGCCGCCCTCGACTTCTACTGCGACCTCTTCGGCTGGCAGGGCGAGGTGGGCCCGCCGGAGACGGGCGGCTACGCCGTCTGCACCCTCAAGGGCAAGCCGGTCGCCGGGATCATGAAGGCGACGAACCCCGACGGGACGGTGCCGGACCCGCTGCCGCCGACGGTGTGGACGACGTACCTGGCGACGGACAGCATCGACTCCACCGCCAAGTCCGTCACCGACGCCGGCGGCACGGTCATGATGGGCCCGATGGACGTCATGGACCTCGGCCGGATGGCCGTGATCGCCGATCCCGCGGGCGCGGTCGTCGGCCTGTGGCAGCCCGGCACCTTCGACGGCGCGGGCATCGTCAACGAGCACGGCGCGCTGATCTGGAACGAGCTCACCACGCCCGACCTGCCGGGCGCGTCCGCGTTCTACTCCTCGATCCTGCCCGTCACCACGGCACGGTCCGAGATGCCCGGCGCCGAGGGGTACATCGAGTTCCAGGTCGCCGGCCGCGCGGTGGGCGGGATGATGGACCAGACCAATCTGCCGCCGGGCGTGCCGCCGCACTGGCAGCCGTACTTCCGCGTGGACAACGTGGACGAGGTCCAGGCAGCCGCCGTCCGCGCCGGGGGTACGGTCCTGGCCCCGGCCTTCGACATGGCGGCGGGCCGCATGGCGGTCCTGGCCGACCCCCAGGGCGGCGCGTTCTCCGTCATCACCCCGTCGATGCCGGAGCAGCAGGCCTGACCCGCCCGGCCCCGCTCACCGAGCGGGGCCGCCGGTACCGCCGGGCGCGGCGGGCCCGCTCCCGGCGGCGTCAATAGTGGTAGCGGGCCTGGGCGACCTCGACCGCCCCGTCCCTGATGCGGTACACCAGCCGGTGCTCGTCGGTGATCCGCCGGGACCACCACCCGGACAGGTTCTCCTTCAGCGGCTCCGGCTTACCGGCGCCCTCGAACGGCGTGCGCTGGATCTCCTCGATCAGGCGGTTGATCCTCTTGAGCACCTTCGGATCGGCGGTCGCCCAGTACGTGTACTGCTCCCAGGCCCGGCCCGAGAAGAGCACCTTCACCCAATGGCCCCTTCGTCGCCGTCCTCACCGATCAGCTCCCTGACCTGGCCCCGGCCGGCATCCAGTTCCGCGATGGACTCCATCAGGATCTGGGCGTTGCGCGGCGAGCGCAGGAGGTAGACCGTCTCCTGCCAGGACCGGAAGTCCTCGGCCGACATGATCACGACGTCGCCGTGCTCCCGGGAAGTGACCTCTATGGGCACGTGGTCCTCGTTGACCTGCCGGATCAGCGGGTAGAAACGCTGCCGGGCCTCGTTCGCCGAGATCGACACGGGCTCACCTCCCACTCCACAGTCGTACGGGATTACCGTACCAGTCGACGCCTTCGATGGCGCGGCTAACAGCCGTCGGAGCGGAACTCGGCCCACACGACCTTCCCGGGCGACCGGGGCAGCACCCCCCACAGGTCGGAGACGGCCTCCACGATCCGCAGCCCGGTCCCGGGCGGCCGCCCGATGATCCGCGACCGCCCGGGACCGCTGTCGTGCACCTCGACGCGCACGCAGCAGTCGAAGTTCAGCAGCCGCACCCGGTACGACCGCCCGCGCGGCACCCCGTACCGCAGGGCGTTGGTGGCGAGCTCGCTGACACACAGCACGACGTCGTCCCGGCGCTCCGCGACGTCCCACGCCGCGAGCGTCTCGCACGTGAAGTCCCGCGCGGCGGAGACGGTTTGGAAGGCCCTGGGGAACAACCGCTCACACAGGAGGCCGGGTTGAGTATTTAGGTTCACGGGACGATCGTGGCGCGGAGTGACTAGCTTGTGACAGTGAGCCCACCCGTACTCTGAGACGAGTACGGGTGCGCCGGGGATAATCCGCGTCCGAAGGCGGGGAGTTCATCGCCATGCCACCGAAGAAGCGCCCGCGCCCCAATGCGACGACCATGAAGATGGTCGGCCGTCAGGTAGCCGCCGCAAGGATCGCGAAGAACCTGACACAGAGGCAGCTCGCCGACCTGATCAAGGTGGACGAGGAGAGCATCGGGTCCATCGAGCAGGGCCGACGGGCGCTCATGCCGCACGTCGCCGAACTACTGGACCTACACCTGGCTTTGCCCGGCACACTGACCGTCGCGGCCAACGAGATGCCTGCCGTGGATGTGATCCCGCCCTGGGCGGAGGAGTACATGGAGCTGGAGAAGCGGGCCATTGCGCTGTCCTGGTACGACAACCAGGTCATCCCAGGTCTGCTCCAGCCCGAGTGCTACGCCCGAGCCGTCTTCGCCTGCCGCGTACCGGCCTACGATCAGGAAAAGATCAACGCGCTCACGGCGGACCGACTGGACCGCCAGAAGATACTGCGCCGCGCGACGGCCCCCACTCTGAGTTTCGTCATCTGGGAGCCAGTCGTCCGCCACCGCATCGGCGGCCGCAGGGTGCACGAGGAGCTGCTGCGATACCTGCTCGTTTGCGCTGAACTCCCAGATGTTTCCATCCAGGTCATGCCGCTCGACCAACCCGTCCACGCTGGTCTCAACGGCCCCTTTACGCTCCTGGAAACCCCGGATCACCAGCACTTCGCGTACACCGAGAGCCAACGCGGCAGTCACCTCATCGCCGACCTGGACGAGGTCAGCATCCTTGCGCGGAAGTATGCGATGCTGCGAACTCAGGCCCTCAACACCGAGCAGACGCGCGGCCTGTTGGACCGCTTGCTAGGAGAGCTATGAGCACCACACTGGAGTGGTTCAAGTCCAGCTACAGCGGCGACGAGGGCGGACAGTGCCTCGAGGTGGCCACCACCCCCACCACCGTCCACGTCCGGGACTCCAAGGTCCCGGACGGGCCGACGCTCGGCCTCGCCCCCGCGAGCTGGGCGGCGCTGACCGGCTGGGTCAGCCGGTAGCGCCGCCCGGACCCCGAGTCAGCGGGTGATCGGGTACGACGTGCGCCCGGAGGCGTCGTCGATCTCGTTGTGCGCCTTGCTGAGCAGCTGCTCCTTTATGTCGTTGAGTGCGCGGGCTGCCGCGATCTCCTCACCCACGCGGGGTTGATTGCCGTCACTGGGGTGGCGGCTTGCGTAGCCGTGCCCGCGGACCTCGTTCCCGTCCGGTAGCCGGACCATGGCCGCCGCCCGCGTGCGCTTGTTGTCCTCCTGGAACTCCATTTCCACATGCCATCCGACGGCATCCTTCATGGCGATCACCTCCGTGGCCGCTGATACCAGCGTGCACCCGCGGGCGCACCCCCGCACGGCGGGCCGCAGGCCCGGGCTCAGCGGGTCAGGTCCACTGCTTCGCCATCGACGTGCCCGGCAGCGGCTTGCCGATCAGCGCGAGCGGGATGTAGAAGTTGACCTGTCCGATCGCGACGACCAGCGTGGTCAGCGCCTTCTCGTCGTAGTGCCGCGACGCCTCCGCGAACAGCGCGTCCGAGACGCGTTCCGTGCCCGCCTCCGGAGCCGTCAGCACGGCCTCGACCAGCGCCAGCGCCGCCCGCTCGGCGTCCGTGAAGTACGGGGCGTCCTGCCACGAGGACACGGCCGTGATGCGTTCCTCGGACTCGCCGGACCGGCGCAGGTTCCCGGTGTGCATCAGGGTCAGGTACGTGTTGCCGACGATCTGCCCGGCCCGCAGGTACACCAGCCCCAGCGTGCTCTTCGGGACGGTGTCGTTGTCCACGGCCTTGAACAGGGCCTGTGTCACCGCGCCCAGTTCCGGCAGCAGGGCCACCGGGTCGGACATCCGCGAGCGGAGCCCCCGGGCGGCGGCGGTGTTCCGTGTCTCGGTCATGATCGGCCTCTCCTCTGGTCGGCACGGCGTTCTCACCGCACTGACCGATCCTGCGAGGCGGATGTGACGTCCCGGGGGAGAAAACCTGGAGCGGCGGGCGGCCGGCCCCGTCGGACCGGCCCCCACCCCCGCCAAAGGTCAGCGCTCGCGGCGCAGCCGGCCCGCGACCTCGGTCGCCCAGTACGTGAGGATCGTGTCCGCACCCGCCCGCTTGATGCCGAGCAGGGTCTCCATGATCGCCCGGTCGCGCTCGATCCAGCCCTTCTCCGCGGCCGCCTCGATCATGGCGTACTCGCCGCTGATCTGGTACGCCGCCACCGGCACGTCCACGGCCTCGGCGACCCGGTGCAGGATGTCCAGGTAGGGGCCGGCCGGCTTCACCATGACCATGTCGGCGCCCTCCTCCAGGTCCAGCGCCAGCTCCCGCAGGGACTCGCGGGCGTTCGCCGGGTCCTGCTGGTAGGTCTTGCGGTCGCCCTGGAGGGAGGAGGCGACGGCCTCGCGGAAGGGCCCGTAGAAGGCGGAGGAGTACTTCGCGGTGTAGGCGAGGACCGCCACGTCCTCGTGGCCCGTCTCGTCCAGGGCGTCGCGGATCACACCGACCTGGCCGTCCATCATGCCGCTGGGGCCCACGACGTGGACGCCCGCGTCGGCCTGGACCTGGGCCATCTCCGCGTACCGCTCCAGCGTCGCGTCGTTGTCCACGCGGCCGTGCTCGTCCAGGACCCCGCAGTGACCGTGGTCGGTGTACTCGTCCAGGCACAGGTCCGACATGATCACCAGGTCGTCGCCGACCTCGGACCTCACGTCGCGGATCGCCAGCTGGAGGATGCCGTCCGGCTCGGTGCCGGCCGTGCCCAGGGCGTCCTTGTTCTCGTCCGCCGGGACGCCGAACAGCATGATCCCCGCCACGCCCGCCTCGACGGCCTCCACGGCGGCCTTCCGCAGCGTGTCCCGCGTGTGCTGCACGACGCCCGGCATCGCCGAGATCGGCAGGGGCTCGCTGATGCCCTCCCGGACGAACGCCGGCAGGATCAGGTCCGAGGGGTGCAGCCGGTACTCGGCGACCATCCGCCGCATCGCCGGGGTGGTGCGCAGCCGACGGGGCCGCGAGCCGGGGAAGGATCCGTACGCGCTCATCTTCTAGTCGCCTCTTCGAGCATCGACAGCAGTCGCCCCCAGCCTAGGCCGTCCCCTCCGGGCCCCCGCGCCCAGCACCGCGGCCGGCCGCCCGGCAGCACGCCGAAGGGGCCCGGGGCGCTCTGCGCACCCGGACCCCTCCCGCCACTAACCCGGCTAACGCCGCCGGCCCGCTCACGTCGTACGACGGCGCCGCGCGCCCGGACGGCGCTCGCTGGGCCGGGCCACGGTCTCACCGGCCTCCTTGGCGGCCTCGCGGCGGGCCTCCCCGTACGCGGCCAGCGCCTCCGCCAGCTTGCCCACGCTCGGCTCCGGCGACAGCACGTCCACGCGCAGGCCGTGCTCCTCCGCCGTCTTGGCCGTCGCCGGCCCGATGCAGGCGATGACGGTCACGTTGTGCGGCTTGCCCGCGATGCCGACCAGGTTGCGGACGGTCGAGGACGACGTGAAGAGAACGGCGTCGAAGCCGCCGCCCTTGATCGCCTCACGGGTGTCCGCCGGCGGCGGCGAGGCGCGCACGGTCCGGTAGGCGGTGACGTCGTCGACCTCCCAGCCCAGCTCTATCAGGCCGGCCACCAGGGTCTCGGTGGCGATGTCGGCGCGCGGCAGGAAGACGCGGTCGATCGGGTCGAAGACCGGGTCGTAGGGCGGCCAGTCCTCCAGCAGCCCGGCGGCCGACTGCTCGCCGCTCGGCACCAGGTCCGGCTTGACGCCGAACTCGACCAGCGCGGCGGCGGTCTGCTCGCCGACCGCGGCGACCTTGATGCCCGCGAAGGCGCGCGCGTCGAGCCCGTACTCCTCGAACTTCTCCCGCACCGCCTTGACGGCGTTCACCGAGGTGAAGGCGATCCACTCGTAGCGGCCGGTGACCAGGCCCTTGACCGCCCGCTCCATCTGCTGCGGGGTGCGCGGCGGCTCCACGGCGATGGTCGGCACCTCGTGCGGCACCGCGCCGTACGAACGCAGCTGGTCGGAGAGCGAAGCGGCCTGCTCCTTGGTGCGCGGCACGAGCACCCGCCAGCCGAACAGCGGCTTCGACTCGAACCAGGCCAGCTCATCGCGGCGCGCGGCCGCGCCCTGCTCGCCGACCACGGCTATGACCGGCCGTGCGCCCTCGGGCGACGGAAGCACCTTGCCCTGCTTGAAGACCTGGGCGATGGTGCCCAGGGTCGCGGTCCAGGTCCGCTGCCGGGTCGTCGTACCGCCGACGGTCACCGTCAGCGGGGTCTCGGGCCCACGCCCGGCCGACACCAGCTCGGCGGCCGCGGCGGCGACCGTCTCCAGCGTGGCGGAGACGACCACGACGCTGCCCTCGCTGGCGCCCACCTCGGCCCAGCAGCGCGCCGAGGCGTGCCTGGCGTCCACGAAGCGCACGTCCGCGCCCTTGTCGCCGCGCAGCGGGACGCCCGCGTACGCGGGCACGCCGACGGCGGTCGCGACACCGGGCACGACCTCGAAGGGGATCCCCTCGTTCGCGCAGGCCAGCATCTCGGCGGCGGCGTTCCCGTCGAGCCCCGGGTCGCCGGTGACGGCACGGACGACCCGCCTGCCGGAGCGCGCGGCCTCCATGACAAGATTGGCGGCGTCGCGGATCACCGGCACCCCGGCGGCGGCTGACTTCTCGTCAGCGACCGTCAGCTGCGGCGTGTCGACGCCCGCGCGCGCGTGGGTCCGTACGACGTCGAGCACCTCGGGCTCGGCGATCAGTACGTCCGCGGCCGCGAGCGCCTCGACGGCGCGCAGCGTCAGCAGACCCGGGTCGCCGGGGCCGGCACCCAGGAAGGTGACGAGCCCTTGGACCGCGACGGCCGGGAAAGCGGAGGTGGTGGGGCTTGAGGGGTTCAAAGGGATCGCTCCCCCATCAGACCGGCCGCGCCCTTGGCCAGCATCTCGTCCGCGAGTTCACGGCCGAGCGCCATGGCCTCGTCGTACGACTGGGGCACGGGACCGGTGGTGGACAGCTGCACCAGCGTGGAACCGTCGAGGGTTCCCACGACACCACGCAGGCGCATTTCATTGACAGTCTGGCCGTCGGCCAGGAGGTCGGCGAGCGCGCCCACGGGCGCACTGCAGCCGGCCTCCAGCGCGGCGAGCAGGGCACGCTCCGCGGTCACCGCGGCCCGGGTGTGCGGGTCGTCGAGCTGACCGAGCGCGGCGATGAGCTCCGCGTCGGAGGCGAGGCATTCCACGGCCAGGGCTCCCTGGCCGGGGGCGGGCAGCACGTTGTCGACCGACAGCAGGTCGGTCGCCTCGTCACCGCGCCCGATCCGGTTCAGGCCGGCGGCGGCGAGCACGACGGCGTCGAGCTCCCCGTCCCGCACGAACCCGATCCGGGTGTCGACGTTGCCCCGGATGGCGACGCACTCGATGCGCCTGCCCAGCCCCTTGGCGTACGCGTGCAGCTGCGCCATGCGGCGCGGCGAGCCGGTACCGACCCGGGCGCCGTCGGGCAGCTGCTCGAAGGTCAGCCCGTCGCGTGCCACGAGGGCGTCGCGCGGGTCCTCCCGCTTCGGCATGGCGGCGATGACCAGCTCGTCGGGCTGCGTGGTCGGCAGGTCCTTCAGCGAGTGCACGGCGAAGTCGACCTCGCCGCGCGCCAGCGCGTCGCGCAGCGCGGTGACGAACACGCCGGTGCCGCCGATCTGCGCGAGGTTCTCGCGGGACACGTCGCCGTACGTCGTGATCTCCACGAGCTCCACGGGCCGGCCGGTGACCGCCCGGACCGCCTCGGCGACGTGCCCGGACTGGGACATGGCCAGCTTGCTGCGGCGTGTGCCGAGCCTGAGGGGCTGGCCGGGACGTGAGTTCATGATGCCCGTCCTGGGTCGTCGTTCTTCGGATCGGCCGCGTCCGCCCGGCTGACGGATGCCACCGTCTGAGGGTCGAGGTCGAAGAGTTCACGCAGCGCCTCGGCGTACCCGGCGCCGCCGGGTTCGCTCGCGAGCTGCTTCACGCGCACGGTCGGCGCGTGGAGGAGCTTGTCGACGACGCGGCGCACGGTCTGGGTGACCTCAGCGCGCTGCCGTTCGTCGAGGTCGGGTACCCGCCCGTCGAGCCGTGCCACCTCCATGGCGACGACCTCGGCGGCCATCGCCCGGAGGGCGACGACGGTGGGGGTGATGTGCGCGGCCCGCTGGGCGGCGCCGAAGGCGGCCACCTCCTGGGCCACGATCCCGCGCACGGCGTCGACGTCGGCGGCCATCGGCGCGTCCGCGGACGCCTCGGCGAGGCTCTCGATGTCCACGAGGCGCACGCCCGGGATCCGGTGCACGGCGGCGTCGATGTCCCGGGGCATGGCCAGGTCCAGCAGCGCGAGGCGTACGGGGGCCCCGTCGCCGTGGGCGCGGTTCTCCCGCCGCGGCTGCCGCTGGGCGGGGGCGCCGCCCTGATCGGCCCAAGCCCCGTGCAGCTCCAGCGAACTGGCGTCCACCCCGGCCAGCGCGGACCGCCCGTCCCCGGCGGGCACGTCGACGGGACAGCCGTCGACGCCGGCCTGACCGGCGGCGGTGATGGTCCGAGCGGCCCCGGCATCGGCGAGCCGCCGCCCGCCTTCGGCGGCGGCGACGAGCCGGGCGACGAGCGCGGCGTCGGGCGCGGCTACCGCGACGGCCTGCGGCGCGCGCCCGGCCGCGGCGGAGCCGTCGGCCACGCCCGGCGCCACGGGCGCGTGCGCTCCTGCCTCAGCCTGGGGCGCAGCCCCGGTTTCGGGAAGGGGCGGGGTGGGGGAGTGCCCCGCAGGGCCGCCCGACACCGCCGCGGCGACGTCGTCCCCGGTCAGCACCAGGCCGGTGGCCCCCGTACAGGAGACCACCACATCGGCCAGCGCCAGCTCGTCCGCGACGGCGGACATCGGAACCGCCCGCGCGGCCACACCGGTGCCCGAGGCAACCAGAATCTCCGCGAGACGCTCCGCCCGCTCCGCGGTCCGGTTCGCGACGGCGATCTCCGCGACCCCCACCCGCGCGAGCGTGGCGGCGGCCAGGGAGGACATCGACCCGGCGCCGATCACCAGCGCCCGCTTCCCGGCGGCCCAGTCGGCCACCGGCTCCCGCACGGCCAGCTGCTCCAGGCCGAAGGTCACCAGCGACTGCCCGGCCCGGTCGATCCCGGTCTCCGAGTGCGCCCGCTTGCCGACCCGCAGCGCCTGCTGGAAGAGGTCGTTGATCAGCCGCCCGGCGGTGTGGAGCTCCTGCCCCAGCGCCAGCGCGTCCTTGATCTGGCCGAGGATCTGCCCCTCGCCGACCACCATCGAGTCCAGGCCGCACGCCACCGAGAACAGGTGGTGCACCGCCCGGTCCTCGTAGTGGACGTACAGGTAGGGGGTGAGCTCCTCCAGCGCGACCCCGCTGTGCTGGGCCAGCAGCGTGGACAGCTCGGCGACACCGGCGTGGAACTTGTCCACGTCGGCGTACAGCTCGATCCGGTTGCAGGTGGCCAGCACGCTCGCCTCGGCCGCCGGCTCGGCGGCCAGGGTGTCGTGCAGCAGCTTGACCTTGGCGTCGACGGACAGCGAGGCCCGCTCCAGCACGCTCACCGGCGCGCTGCGGTGGCTCAGGCCAACGACGAGCAGACTCATGCCGGCATCACCGCCGGAACGTCGCCGTCGGGCCCGTTCTTGCGGGAGGTGGCGGCGCCCCGTCCGGCCGGCGGCTCGACGGCGGCGGCCGGAGCCGCCCCGGTCCCGCCGGCGGCACCGGCACCCGCGGCGGAGGCGCCCGCGGCAGGGGCCTCCGCGGCCCCGCCCGTCTCCTCGCCGGCCTTGCGCTGCTCATGGAACGCCAGAATCTGCAGTTCGATCGACAGGTCGACCTTGCGCACGTCCACCCCGTCCGGGACCTGGAGCACGGTGGGCGCGAAGTTCAGGATGGAGGTCACACCGGCGGCGATCAGCCGCTCGCTGACCTGCTGCGCGGCGCCCGCCGGGGTCGCGATGACCCCGATGGAGACGCCGTTCTCCTCGATGATCTTCTCCAGGTCGTCGGTGTGCTGCACGGGGATGCCCGCCACCGGCTTCCCGGCCATGGCCGGGTCGGCGTCGATCAGCGCGGCCACGCGGAAGCCGCGCGAGGCGAAACCGCCGTAGTTGGCCAGGGCGGCGCCGAGGTTGCCGATGCCGACGATGACGACGGGCCAGTCCTGGGTGAGCCCGAGCTCACGGGAGATCTGGTAGACGAGGTACTCGACGTCGTATCCCACGCCCCGCGTGCCGTAGGAACCGAGGTACGAGAAGTCCTTGCGCAGCTTCGCGGAGTTCACTCCGGCGGCGGCCGCGAGCTCCTCGGAGGACACCGTGGGGACCGAGCGCTCGGAGAGCGCGGTGAGTGCGCGCAGGTACAGCGGAAGCCGGGCGACAGTGGCCTCGGGAATACCTCGGCTGCGGGTCGCCGGTCGGTGAGTTCGGCCAGTTGCCACGATGCTCCTGCGGGATGAGCGGGGCTGTAGGCGGCCTCGTGTCCCAGGACCGCCCCGTCGAAAGCAGGCTATGTCTTTGTGAACGCGTGCACAAAGATTGTGTCCGCTTTGTCCGAGCAAAGTGACCGGGGTCACGCAGGCTGGGCGCGCGGGGCCTGACCCGGGAACGGGCCGAACCCGTTCAAATCCCGAGGGGGGCAAAGCGGTACACACTCCTCATCGATACGCCCCCGAGTCGCCATAAATCGCCCATGATGGTAACGGCACGGAGGGTCAGGCTCCCAATGCCCGTCGAAGACGGTCGGGGTTCACCCTCCAGAAGGTGTGCTGTTCCCCGTCCACCAGCACGACCGGAATCTGCTCCCAGTGCCGGCGGTAGAGCTCCTCGTCCTGCGAGATGTCCTTCTTCTCCCACTGCGCACCCGTCTCGGCGCACACCTTCTCGATCACTTCCTGGGCGTCGTCGCACAGATGGCACCCGGGCTTCCCGATGAGCGTCACCATCCGCTCGTCGGGACGCTTCTTTTCCTTACGGCGCAGCAAAGGGCTCATGCGGCCATTGTCCCGCGCCGCCCGCGTGTGCCCGAAGAGTTAACCGCCCTGTTTCCCGGCGGTTCGGGAACTCCCGAACACAGTGGCTATGCTCGCGTCATGGCCGCTCTGGGATGGCTCACCCCCCGTAGACGCTCCGCGACAGCACGGAGCGTGCTGGCAGGCGAGGCCTCGGCCGAGGCCGCCCGCAAGACCGCGCGGTCCGACGCACCACCGCAGCCCGCCCCGGCGGCGCCGGAGGCCCCCGAGACCGCAAGCGGAACCGGAGCCGAGACCGCCGCGGACGCCGTGCGGGAATCGGACGCAGCCGCGGACGCCGAGTCGGCGACCGCGGCCGAGCCCGCGTTCCCGGTCCCCGGCGACGACCTCGCCGCCGCCTTCTTCGACCTCGACAACACCGTCATGCAGGGCGCCGCGATCTTCCACTTCGGCCGCGGCCTCTACAAGCGCGAGTTCTTCCGCCGCCGCGAACTGGCCCGCTTCGCCTGGCAGCAGGCCTGGTTCCGGCTCGCCGGGGTCGAGGACCCCGACCACATGCAGGACGCCCGCGACAGCGCCCTGTCCATCGTCAAGGGCCACAAGGTCTCCGAACTCATGGCGATCGGCGAGGAGATCTACGACGAGTACATGGCCGAGCGGATCTGGCCGGGCACCCGCGCCCTGGCCCAGGCCCACCTCGACGCCGGCCAGAAGGTCTGGCTCGTCACCGCCGCCCCCGTCGAGACCGCCACGATCATCGCCCGCCGGCTCGGCCTGACCGGCGCCCTGGGCACCGTCGCCGAGTCCGTGGACGGGATCTACACCGGTCGCCTGGTCGGCGAGCCGCTGCACGGCCCCGCCAAGGCCGAGGCGGTGCGCGCGCTGGCCGCCGCAGAGGACCTGGACCTCGCGCGCTGCGCCGCGTACAGCGATTCGCACAACGACATCCCGATGCTGTCGCTGGTCGGACATCCGTACGCGATCAATCCCGACACAAAACTGCGCAAGCATGCCCGTGCGCACGACTGGCGGCTGCGCGACTACCGGACCGGACGCAAGGCCGTGAAGGTCGGCGTCCCGGCCGCCGCCGGCGTCGGCGCGATCGCGGGCGGCGCGGCCGCCGCCATCGCCCTGCACCGCCGCCGCAAGTAGCGACGCCGGGCCACACCCCTTCCGCGGGCGGCCCGGCGTTCATTCGCTCCCCTCTACCCGCACCCCCGGCGCGGCACTCCGGCCTGCCCGACTCGGTCGCGGGCACCCTGGAAGCTTCCATTCCGCGCACTGAAGCGATCAGTAACTGATCACCAACCAGGCCTGATTACGCCCTCGACACGCAACGGAAGTGTCCGAACCGGTGATTTCAGCAACTGGGTGTAGCACTGCCTGTACGAAGCGTTATTCTCCTCAGACGCATGCCGCCGCCCGCCTGTCGCCACGATGGGTGAACGGTCCCGCACTGCACGTGATGGAAGCTCTGCCTCTGGGAGTCCCGTGTACCCACCTGTCGGGGTTGACGCCTCGGGCCTGGCTACGCTGCGCGCAACGGTCCTCGACCACCTGCGCGGCTTCGTCCCCACCGCGTACGCCGTCCCCGCCTTCGCCGCCGTCCCTGCCGGCCTCGGCCCGGCCGGTCCCTGCTACGCCCTGACCGACGGCGGAGCGACGGTGGGCAGACGAGGTCGCACCAGCGCGGGGTCGGCCGCCGGCGGCGGCACGAGCGCGCCCACCGCCCGTCGCCCCACGGCGGACAGCGACCAGGCCCGCATGATGGACCTGGTCGAACGCGCCCAGGCGGGCGAGGCCGAGGCCTTCGGCCGCCTCTACGACCAGTACAGCGACACGGTGTACCGCTACATCTACTACCGCGTCGGCGGCAAGGCGACCGCGGAGGATCTCACCAGTGAGACCTTCCTGCGCGCGCTGCGCCGCATCTCCACCTTCACCTGGCAGGGCCGCGACTTCGGCGCCTGGCTGGTGACCATCGCGCGGAACCTGGTGGCGGACCACTTCAAGTCCAGCCGCTTCCGCCTGGAGGTCACCACCGGCGAGATGCTCGACGCCAACGAGGTGGAGCGCAGCCCCGAGGACTCCGTCCTGGAGTCCCTCTCCAACGCGGCCCTCCTCGAAGCCGTGCGCAAACTCAACCCGCAGCAGCAGGAGTGCGTGACCCTCCGCTTCCTCCAGGGCCTCTCCGTCGCCGAGACGGCCCGGGTCATGGGGAAGAACGAGGGCGCGATCAAAACGCTCCAGTACCGGGCGGTCCGCACCCTCGCCCGCCTGCTGCCGGACGACGCCCGCTGACGCCGGCGAACCACGCCCGCGAAAGAACACGACGACCTCACACCCGGTGACCCCTCGATGACGCTGTGGTCCGATCATCCTTCGTCCGTAACCCAAGTGCCGCGCCGCTCGTTGTGCGGAATGCAGGCTCCCTGTGGACACGCCCTGCCCGAAGCCACTCACCCGAAAGTGTGGATGTGCTCAAGGAAGGCAACCCTCCGGACACCTTGGGGAGTCGATCGTCATGACGAGAGGAGGTGCCGCCAGTGATCGCGAACGTGACTCCGCACCGGCGGGCGAACGCCTTCGCCCAGGCCCTGGAAGGTCGGACCCCGTCCGACCTTTCGGAACCGGAACCGGCGGCCGAGCAGTCCGAGGCACCTGCCGAATCTGCCGACCACGACCGGCTGTTGGCCCTGGCGAGTGCGCTCGGCGAAAGAATGCCGCGCCCGGTGCTGGACCCCGAGGTCAAAGTGGTGCAACGAGCACAGCTCGTGGCCGCCATGGAGGCCATGGTGATGGAGGAGAGGGCCGGGGGCGGTGCCGCCTCGGACCCTCAGGTGCCCGAGCAGCGGACCGGCCGCGGCGCCCACCGGGCGACCTCGCTCCGGAAATTGCGGCCCCGCTCCCGCTGGTCCAAGGGCATCGCAGCGGGCGGCCTCACCGTGGGTGTGGCCGCCGGGGCCTTCAGCGGAGTGGCCGCTGCCAGCACCGACGCCCTGCCCGGTGACTCCCTCTACCCGGTCAAGCTGGGCATGGAGGACCTCAAGCTGGGCATGGCCGACGAGGACGCGGACCGGGGCGAGCTCTACCTCGACCAGGCCTCGAACCGCCTGTCGGAGGCGCGCAGGCTGATGGAGCGCGGCCGGTCGGGCCCCCTCGACCACGAGGTCCTGGCCGAGATCCGGCGCGCCCTGGCGGGCATGAAACACGACGCGGCGGAGGGCCACCGGCTCCTCCAGGCGGCCTACGAACGGGACGGCTCGCTCGGCCCGATCCAGACGCTGTCCTCGTTCTCCCGCTCCCACCGCGACGCGTGGGGCCGGCTCCGGTCCAACCTCCCGCCGCAGCTGCACGACGTCGGCGACCAGGTGACCTCGGTCTTCCAGGCCATAGACGATGACGTGGAGCCGCTCCAGGGCCTCCTGCCGAAGCCCCCGGAGCAGAACCGCGGCGGACAGGGCTCCGGCCCGTCCACGGCGGGCACCCCGGCGGCCCCGGGCAAGCAGCAGCCCGCCCCCGCGTCCGGAGCCCCCTCGCAGCCGACCGCACCGTCCGCGCCCAGCTCCTCCGGCAGCCCGGCGCCCGGCAGCGGCCTCCTCGGCGGCACCGGCGGCCTGCTCAACCCGCCGGCACAGGGCCAGTCCACCCCGGGCGCCCCGGCGACCCCGGAACTCCCGCACCCGGACATCACCCTCCCGCCCCTCCTCCCGGGCCTGCTCCCGGGCCTGGGCATCCAGGCGGAAGACGCCGGGTAGGACGCACGGAAGGGGGCGGGACCACCCAGTGGTCCCGCCCCCTTCCGTCATGCCCTCAGAAGGCCGTGGCGTCAGAAGTCCGTGCCGTCAGAAAAACACCGACCGCCGCTGCACCAGCAGCTTGTACAGCGTGTGCTGGATCTGCTCCCGCACCTCGTCCGTCAGGTTGAACATCAGCATCGGGTCCTCGGCCGCCTCCGCCGCGTACCCGTCCGTCGGGATCGGCTCCCCGAACTGGATCGTCCACTTCGTCGGCAGCGGCACCGCCCCCAAGGGGCCCAGCCACGGGAACGTCGGCGTGATCGGGAAGTACGGCAGCCCCAGCAGCCGCGCCAGCGTCTTCGCGTTGCCGATCATCGGGTAGATCTCCTCCGCCCCCACGATCGAGCACGGCACGATCGGGGTACCCGCCCGCAGCGCCGTCGAGACGAACCCGCCCCGGCCGAACCGCTGCAGCTTGTAGCGCTCACCGAACGGCTTCCCCAACCCCTTGAAGCCCTCCGGCATCACCCCGACGAGCTCCCCGGCCTCCAGCAGCCGCTGCGCGTCCTCCGCGCACGCCAGCGTGTGACCGGCCTTGCGGGCCAGCTCGTTGACCCCCGGCAGCATGAACACCAGGTCCGCCGCCAGCAGCCGCAGGTGCCGCTCCGCCGGATGGTGGTCGTGCACCGCGACCTGGAGCATCAACCCGTCCAGCGGGAGCGTCCCCGAGTGGTTCGCCACGATCAGCGCCCCACCCTCCTTCGGGATGTTCTCGACGCCCTTGACCTCGACCCGGAAGTACTTGTCGAACAGCGGCCGCATCAGGGACATCAGGACCTGGTCCGTCAGCTCCTTGTCGTAGCCGAACGCGTCGACCTCGTACTCGCCCGTGATCCGCCGGCGCAGGAACGCCAGCCCGCCCGCGATCCGCCGGTCCCAGTCACCGCCGCCGCGCGCCCGGCCCGCCGGCGCCTCCACGGGCGCCACCAGCTCCACCGGCCCGGGCTCCTGCGAAGCCGCCTCCGGCGGCCGCGAGGGGGCCGCCACCGCGTCCACGGCCCGCGCCTTGCGCGCGCCACCGCCGCGCCGGCGCGGCCGGTCCTCGCCGAACGGAATGACCTTGGCGTCCGCCACTACCGCTCCACTCCCTCGTCCACCTTCAAGAATGCCGCGACCCGGTCCACGGCCCGCCCGACCCGCTCCGGGGGCAGCAGCCCGTTCCCCCGGCTGCGCGCGAAGTCCGCGAAGGTCTCCACCGTCGTGTACTGCGGCCGGAAACCCAGCACCTCGCGCATCTGCGCGGTCTCCACGACCCGCCCGTGCGTCAGCAGCCGGATCTGCTCCGGCGAGAAGTCCGTCGCCCCGACCGCCCGCAGCGCCTGGCCCACCCACGTCACCGCGGGCAGCAGCAGCGGCACCGCCGGCCGCCCCAGACGCCGCGCGCACTGCGACAGCAGCAGGACGCCGTCCCCCGCGATGTTGAAGGTCCCGCTGTTCAGCGTGCCGCGGCGCGGCTCCCCCGACGCCAGCCGCAGCACGTCCACCACGTCGTCCTCGTGGACGAACTGGAGCCTCGGGTCGTAGCCGAGGACCGTCGGCATCACCGGCATCGAGAAGTACTCCGCCAACGCCGAGTCCGCGAAGGGCCCCAGGATGTTCGCGAAGCGCAGCACGCACACCGCCACGTCCGGCCGCCGGCGCGCGAAGCCCCGGACGTACCCCTCGACCTCGGCGGCCTCCTTCGCGAAGCCGGCCGACGGCAGCGACTTCGGCTGCGTGGTCTCGGTGAAGACGGCCGGGTCGCGCGCCGTCCCCCCGTACACGCTGGTACTGGACTTCACCACGAGCCGCCGTACGGTCGGCGACTTCTGGCAGGCGCCCAGGAGCTGCATCGTCCCGATGACGTTGGTCTCCTTGACGGCACTGCGCCCGCCCGGCGCCCCGGGGGCGCCTCCGGTGACCGCCAGATGGACCACCGTGTCCACCGCGTGCTCGGCGAGCACGCGGGCGATCGCGGACTGTCTGATGTCCGCGTGCACGAACTCGGCCGAGCCGAGTCGGTGCGGCGGGGTCACGGCGTCGACCGCGATGACCCGCTCCACCTCGGGGTCTCGCTGGATGCGGCGCACGAAGCGGCCTCCCAGCTGCCGGGCAGCCCCGGTGACGAGCACGACCTTCCCCACGAGCTCAGCGCCTCCCTCGAGAAGTACCCCCGGCTGCACCGCAGCCCCTCCACCAGGATGGTGGAGGGGCTGCGGAGAACACGTACAGCTGCCGTTTACTTCTTGTTACGACGCTGGACGCGGGTGCGCTTGAGCAGCTTGCGGTGCTTCTTCTTAGCCATCCGCTTGCGCCGCTTCTTGATAACAGAGCCCACGACTACCCTCGCTCACTTCTCTTCACTCGGTGCGGGGCGTCTGGGCCCACACGACCTACGTCGGCCTAGCCTACCCGCCCGAGCTCCGAGCTTGTAATCCGAGGCTTCCGCAGGTGTTGCCCGAGCCTCGTTCTCAGGCCGACTCCACCCCCACGTAGGACTCACGGAGGTACTCGTGGACCGCGTTCTCGGGGACCCGGAAGGACCGGCCCACCCGGATCGCGGGCAGATGACCGTTGTGCACCAGGCGGTACACGGTCATCTTCGACACTCGCATCACCGAGGCGACCTCCGCCACGGTCAGGAACTGAACCTCACTGAGAGGCCTCTCGCCAGCAGCCATGACACCCACCTTGACCTTCCGCGCATGACGGGCACCGGCTTCCCCTCCGGTTACTCCTCGTCGTCGCACGCTCACTCCCCAGAGTAGGGGCGCGTGATACGGCTGGGGAAGAGGAGCTACGGCCACTCCTGACGCACCGGCAGCCCGGCGCGCCGCAACACGAACCGCGTGAGCGGTCCATAGGCAGCCGAGCGCACCGCGTCATCAAGCGGAACCACCGCCGCCACCCGCCCCTCGGCCTCCCCCACGAACAGCGCGGGATCATCCGTATCGGCCAGCCCGATCGCCTCCACACCAAGCTGACCTGCACCGCAGACCCATCCGTGATCACCGACGAGCAGTTCCGGGAGCGGCCCCCCGCCCTCCGCCAGCGCCCCGAGCGCCACCCGAACCGGGGCCGGCGAATGGGTGTGTGCGCCGGTGGCACTCCCGCCTCCCCGCGCGCCGGGTTCCCGCACCAACGCGACTCCCCGTACGTAATCGATCCGGTGCCGCCGTACGCCGAACCGGGTCGCCATGTCGACATGGGCCCCCTGCGCCGGGGTGAGGACAACACAGCCCGCCGCCGACACGGCCCCCGCCAAAGCGGCGTAGAACGACAGCAGCCGATGCGGGTGTCCCGTACCGAACAGCACCGGCGACCGCGCCCCGACCGCCTCCCGCAACCGCTCAGCGAACACCTCCAGCGCGGCCACCGTACGCTCCGGATCGATCACGTCCGGCCCGCTGACCTGCGCCGGGTCCGGGGAGACCCCGCACCGCTCCGCCATCAGCCCCAGCAGCGCACCCTCGTCCCAACGTCCGTCCGGGTCCAGCCCCAGCAGCACCCGGGGATCGCGCGCCGCGAACAGCCGGTAGCTGCGCAGGCTCTCCTCCCGGGTGGTGGCGACGGGCCCGGCCAACCGGGAGGCCAGCAGATGCGCGCGCAAGGCGCCCTCGCTCAACACCCTCCGATGCTGCCGCACGCGATCTGCCGGATCATCAGTTGCGACGCACAGCCCCACCGTTGGCGTAATCACGCCGCCAACTGATCACCCGTCACACCAGCATCCCGCGCAACGGGAACACCGCCCGACGCGTCGCCAGAACGGCCTGATCCGTACGGTCCGCCGGATCGTAACCCGCGTCCCACTCCCGCCACCCGGGCTCGCGCCCGTCCGTCATCCGGGCCGGCCCGTGCTGCCGCGTCCGCGCGTACACCTCGTCCCGCCAGGCCTGCGGCACCGCCGACCGCGGATCCACCGGCCGGTGCGCGGCGATCCCCACCAGGTGCGTCCACGACCGCGGCACGACGTCCACCACCGCGTACCCGCCGCCGCCCAGCGCCAGCCACCGCCCGCCCGCGTACTCGTGTGCCAGGGCGTGACAGGCCTCCTGCACCGCCCGCTGCGCGTCCAGCGACACCGCCAGGTGCGCGAGGGGGTCCTCGAAGTGCGTGTCCGCCCCGTGCTGGGTCACCAGCACCTGCGGCCGGAAGTCCCGCAGCAGCTCCGGCACCGTCGCGTGGAACGCCCGCAGCCACCCCTCGTCCCCGGTCCCGGCGGGCAGCGCCACGTTCACCGCGCTCCCCTCGGCCGACGGGCCGCCCGTCTCCTGAGGCCAGCCCGTCTGAGGGAACAACGTCCGCGGGTGCTCGTGCAGCGACACCGTCAGCACCCGGGGATCGTCCCAGAACGCCGCCTGCACCCCGTCCCCGTGGTGCACGTCCACGTCCACGTACGCGACCCGCTCGGCGCCCAGCTCCAGCAGCCGGGCGATCGCCAGCGCCGCGTCGTTGTACACGCAGAACCCGGCCGCCCCGCCCGGCATGGCGTGGTGCAGCCCGCCGGCGAAGTTCACCGCGTGCTCCGCCTCCCCGCGCCAGACGGCCTCCGCGCCCGCCACCGACTGGCCGGCGATCAGCGCGGACGCCTCGTGCATCCCGTGGAACGCCGGGTCGTCCACCGTCCCCAGCCCGTACGATCCGTCCGCCACCCCCGGATCCGCCGACACCTCGCGCACCGCCGCGACGTAGTCCTCGCGGTGCACCAGCCTCAGCGTCGACTCCCCGGCCGCACGGGCCGCCCGCACCTCCATCTCCCGGTCCAGCCCGAAGGCCCGCACCAGGCCCATCGTCAGCGCCAGGCGCACCGGGTCCATCGGATGGCTCGGTCCGAAGTCATACCCCGTTACCGCCTCGTCCCACATCAACAGCCCGGTCACCGGCTCGCCGCTCATGCCGCACACCGTATCGGGCCCGGTCCACCGTGCCGAACGAGCGGGCGTGGAACAGCGTGACGAGCACCAGCACCATCGGCACCACCATGGCGCCCCGGTAGTTCCAGGCCTCCCCGATCCCGCCGACGAGCGGCGAACCGACCAGGAAACCCACGTAGTTGAAGATGTTCAGCCGCGCCACCGCCGTGTCCGAGGCGTTCGGGAACAGCCGCCCCGCCGCCGCGAACGTCTGCGGCACGATCACGCAGAGCCCGATCCCCAGCAGCGTGAACCCCAGCATCCCCGTCCACGCCCCGGGCGCCGCCGCCACGACCGCGAACCCGGCCGCCGCCACCACCGCCCCGCAGCGCACCACGGCCACCGCCCCGAACCTCCGCACCCCGAGGTCCCCGACGGCCCGCCCGACGAGCGTGGTCACCATGTAGACGTTGTAGGGGACGGTCGCCAACTGCTCCGAGCTCCCCAGCACGTCCTGGAGGTACTTGGCACTCCAGTTCGCCACCGTGGAGTCCCCGATGTACGCGCACGCCATCACCAGGCACAGTGGCAGCAGCAGCCGCCCGCCCCGCTCGGGCCACCCCTGCGCGGCCTCGCCGGCTCCGGCCTTCGTGTCCACGTAGTACCGGCTCCCGGCGAACACGAGCGGCAGCATGACCACCACGGCCGGCAGGTATCCGGTGAACAGCGCCAGATGCCAGTGCGCCCCCGCCCAGGCCGCCGACGCCCCGAGGATGCCGCCCAGGCTGTACGCGGCGTGGAACCCGAGCATGATGGAGCGCCCGTACGCCCGCTGGAGGCTGACCCCGAGCATGTTCATCGAGGCGTCCAGCGCGCCGACCGCCAGCCCGAACACGCCCAGGGCGACGGCCGCGTGCCACAGCCGGGTCCCGGCCCCGACGCCGAGGAGTGCCAGTAGGACGACGGGCTGCGCCCACCGCAGCACGGTGCCGGGCGCGACCCGCTTCACCAGGTGCTCGGTGGCGACGCTGGAGACCCCGGCGAGAACCGGCACGGCGGCGAGGAAGGCGGGCAGCAGCCCGTCGGATATCCCGTACTGGTCCTGGATGGCCGGGATGCGGGTCACGAGCAGGGCGAACGTGACCCCTTGTACGAGGAAGCCCAACCCGAGGGCGCCGCGGCCCCGCCGCAACACGTCATCTGTCATGGCGGCACAGCGTAGGCCCCGCGCCTACCCGTGGGTAGAGCGATCACACACCCAATCCGAGCAGGGCGGACAGCTCCTTCATCTCCCCGAAGCAGGCGGTGGCCCCGGACAGCTTCGACGCGGGGAGCATGGAGGTGAACCCGAGGACGTCCATGCCGGCGGCCCGGGCGGCCTCGACCCCGAGCGGGCTGTCCTCGACGACCACGCACTGCGAGGGGTGGACGCTCATCATGTCGGCGGCGTGCAGGAACAGGTCCGGCGCCGGCTTGCCCCGGCCCACGTCCTCGACGCTGAAGATCCATTCCTCCTCGAACCATTCGCCGAGTCCGGCGGCACGGTGCCCGACGCGGATCCGCTCGTGGCTGCTGGAGGAGGCGACGCAGTACGGCACCCCCTGCGCGGAGAGCTCGCCGAGCACCTCGGTCACCCCGGGAACGGGCCGGAGTTCGCGCGCGAAGGCGGCGAAGATCCGCTCGTGGAGGACCCGGTCGAAGTCCTCCGGCAGCCGTTGCCCGGTGCGTGCGTGGACCACGTCGTGGATCCGGTGCACGGCGCCGCCCAGGTAGTCCCGCAGGCAGTCCTCGTACGTGGTGGGGTGTCCGAGTTCCGTGAGGTACTCGGCGAGGACGGTGTTGGCGAGCGGCTCACTGTCCACGAGGACGCCGTCGTTGTCGAAGATGACCAGCTGGTAGACCATCAGCCCACCATACGAGTGCCCGTCGCACGTACCCGGCAGGGCGGTGCGGGTAAACGGCTGAAAACGCAGAAAAGCCCCGCACCAGAAGGTGCGGGGCTTTCCCACAATGATTGTTCGGCGGCGTCCTACTCTCCCACAGGGTCCCCCCTGCAGTAC
>NZ_JBIAWQ010000020.1:0-129677 GCF_042895815.1 Streptomyces sp. NPDC001373 | reverse complement strand
CCCGTCGCACAGTTCAGACCGATCATGTCGATCCCCAACGGCTCCAACGCCGTCAGCGCCGCACCGATCTCCGAACCCAGCAGCATCGTGCCGGTGGTCTCGACGGTGACGGAGCAGATCAGCGGGACGCTGACGCCGAGGGCCTCCATGGCACGGCGGGCGCCGATGACGGAGGACTTGGTCTGGAGGAGGTCCTGGGTGGTCTCGACGAGGAGCGCGTCGGCGCCGCCGGAGATCAGGCCCTCGGCGTTGACCTGGTAGGCGTCGCGGATCTGGGCGTAGCCGATGTGTCCGAGGGTGGGGAGCTTGGTGCCGGGGCCGATGGAGCCGAGCACCCAGCGCTGCTGTCCGGTGGAGGCGGTGAACTCGTCGGCGACCTCGCGGGCGATGCGGGCGCCGGCCTCGGAGAGCTCGAAGTTGCGTTCGGGGATGTCGTACTCGGCGAGGGCGGCGTAGTTGGCGCCGAAGGTGTTGGTCTCGACGCAGTCCACGCCCACCGAGAAGTACGCCTCGTGCACCGAGCGGACGATGTCGGGGCGGGTGAGGTTCAGGACCTCGTTGCAGCCTTCGAGCTGCTGGAAGTCTTCCAGGGTGGGGTCCTGTGCCTGGAGCATGGTTCCCATGGCTCCGTCGGCGACGACCACGCGGGTCGCGAGCGCCTCTCGGAGGGCATCGGCCCGGGTCTGGGTGTCTGCGGGCGGGTTCGGCAACGAGGCCATGGTCGAGCTCCCTGGGGTGCGACGGCTGTCGGCTTTGCTCCCCCGCTGTGTCGGGGGTGCACGCGGTCAGGGTAACCGCGCGGCACCCGCCCCGGTGAGGGCGTCCCACGTGGCGGACTGCATTCTGTGCGCGGGGGTCGCACGGACGGGTGCGCTGGTCGGCGGCACACCGGAAAACACCCAACCATGCACGAGGTCGGCATCGACCGATAGTGTTCAGCATTGTCGAACTACGTCAGCAGGAGGCTGCGCGATGGCACGGAACATCCAGTCGCTCGAACGAGCCGCTGCGATGCTGCGGCTCCTGGCCGGCGGGGAGCGCCGGCTGGGACTCTCGGACGTGGCGTCCGCCCTGGGGCTGGCCAAGGGCACGGCGCACGGGATCCTGCGCACGCTCCAGGCCGAGGGCTTCGTGGAGCAGGACCCCGCTTCCGGCCGCTACCAGCTGGGCGCGGAGCTGCTGCGGCTGGGCAACAGCTACCTGGACGTCCACGAGCTGCGCGCCCGCGCGCTGGTGTGGACGGACGACCTGGCCCGGGCGAGCGGCGAGAGCGTGTACGTGGGCGTGCTCCACCAGAGCGGGGTGCTGATCATGCACCACGTGTTCCGGCCGGACGACAGCCGTCAGGTGCTGGAGGTGGGGGCCATGCAGCCGCTGCACTCCACCGCCCTGGGCAAGGTGCTGTCGGCCTACGACCCCGTGGCGCACACGGAGGCCCTGGACGGCGAGCGGGAGGCCTTCACACCCCGGACGGTGACCGACGCGGCGGGCTTCGAGGAGATCCTCGACCTGACCCGGGCGCGCGGCTGGGCGGCGGACGTCGAGGAGACCTGGGAGGGCATCGCCTCGGTGGCGGCGCCGATCCACGACCGGCGCCGGATGCCGGTCGGCGCGGTGGCCGTCGCGGGCGCCGTGGAGCGGGTCTGCGGGGAGTCCGGCGAGCCCCGTCCGGCCCTGGTGGCCTCCGTACGGGACTGCGCGCGGTCGGTTTCGCGCGACCTCGGAGCAGGCCGGTTCTGAGCTTGACCTGATCCATCCGGTCCACCCCATGGCCGCGTCCCGCGCCATTCGGGTGGACCTCGTCGTTTCCGGCCCGGCCATTGGCTTGATTTGGGCGATCGTACCGAGTGGTAACGATCCGGTTCTTTGACCTGGTCAGGCCTTGACGCGTTCTGAACCCAGGCGGAAAACTGCCGTTCATCGGTCGGCATTGTCGAACACCTACCGGCAATACGCGTTAGGCTAGGGCGAGGCCATGGACCGGTGAAGCACTCACCGAGTGTGCGGACCCACCGGAGGGACCCGGTGTCCGCCCACCCCTGGACGTAAGACAAAGGAGTCGCGGGTGTCCAGCTCCGACATCTTCATCGGCGAGACCATCGGTACCGCCCTGCTCACTCTGCTCGGCGGCGGCGTGTGCGCCGCCCTCACGCTCAAGAGCTCCAAGGCCCGCGGCGCGGGCTGGCTCGCGATCACCTTCGGGTGGGGCTTCGCCGTCCTGATCGCCGCCTACGTCTCCGCGCCGCTCTCCGGTGCGCACCTCAACCCGGCCGTCACCGTCGGCATAGCCGTCAAGACCGGCGAGTGGGGCGACGTCCCCGTCTACCTCGCGGGCCAGCTGCTCGGCGCCATGCTCGGCGCGGTCCTGATGTGGATCACGTACTACGGCCAGTTCCGCGCCCACCTGGCGGACCCCGAGAACATCAAGGACGCCAAGCTCGGTCCCGAGGACCCGCACCCGCACGACGTCGCCGGCCCGGTGCTCGGCATCTTCTCGACCGGCCCCGAGATCCGCAACGTGGTCCAGAACCTCGCCACGGAGATCATCGGCACCTTCGTCCTCGTCATCGCGATCCTCACCCAGGGTCTCCAGGGCGACGGCAAGGGACTCGGCGTCATCGGTGTCCTCATCACCTCCTTCGTGGTCGTCGGCATCGGCCTCTCGCTGGGCGGCCCGACCGGCTACGCCATCAACCCGGTCCGCGACCTCGGTCCCCGCATAGTCCACGCCCTGCTCCCGCTGCCCAGCAAGGGCGGCTCGGACTGGGGCTACTCCTGGATCCCGGTGGTCGGCCCGCTCGTCGGTGCCGCGCTCGCCGGCGGTCTGTACAACATCGCGTTCGCCTGATCAGCTTCGGCCGCGTTCGTAAGATCCGCACCGCCCTCCTGATTCCGCCTACTCAACAGATCTGCCAGGAGCAGCCACCATGACCAGCAGCACCGGCCCCTTCATCGCCGCGATCGACCAGGGCACCACCTCTTCCCGCTGCATCGTCTTCGACCGCGACGGCCGCATCGTCGCCGTCGACCAGAAGGAACACGAGCAGATCTTCCCGAAGCCGGGCTGGGTCGAGCACGACGCCTCCGAGATCTGGACCAACGTCCAGGAGGTCGTCGCCGGCGCCATCGCCAGGGCCGCCCAGGACATCCCGGGCTTCACCGCCGCCGACGTCAAGGCCGTCGGCATCACCAACCAGCGCGAGACCACCGTCCTGTGGGACCGCCACACCGGTGAGCCGGTGCACAACGCGCTCGTCTGGCAGGACACCCGCACCGACGCCCTGTGCAAGGAGCTCGGCCGCAACGTCGGCCAGGACCGCTTCCGCCGCGAGACCGGCCTGCCGCTGGCGAGCTACTTCGCCGGCCCGAAGGTCCGCTGGCTGCTCGACAACGTCGAGGGCCTGCGCGAGCGCGCCGAGGCCGGGGACATCCTCTTCGGCACCATGGACTCGTGGGTCATCTGGAACCTCACCGGCGGCGCCCAGGGCGGCGTGCACGTCACCGACGTCACCAACGCCTCGCGCACCATGCTGATGAACCTGCACACCCTGGCGTGGGACGAGAAGATCGCCGAGTCGATGGGCGTCCCGCTCAACGTGCTCCCCGAGATCAAGTCCTCCGCCGAGGTGTACGGTCACGTCAAGGACGGCGTCCTCGCCGGTGTCCCGGTCGCCTCGGCGCTCGGTGACCAGCAGGCCGCCCTCTTCGGCCAGACCTGCTTCGCCGAGGGCGAGGCCAAGTCCACGTACGGCACCGGCACGTTCATGCTGATGAACACCGGCGACAAGATCATCAACTCCTACAGCGGCCTGCTGACCACGGTCGGCTACCAGATCGGCGACCAGAAGCCGGTCTACGCCCTGGAGGGCTCCATCGCCGTCACCGGCTCGCTCGTCCAGTGGATGCGCGACCAGATGGGCCTGATCAAGTCCGCGGCCGAGATCGAGACCCTGGCCTCCTCCGTCGAGGACAACGGCGGCGCCTACTTCGTGCCGGCCTTCTCCGGCCTGTTCGCCCCGTACTGGCGCTCCGACGCCCGCGGTGTGATCGCCGGCCTCACCCGGTACGTCACCAAGGCGCACATCGCCCGTGCCGTCCTGGAGGCCACCGCCTGGCAGACCCGCGAGATCACCGACGCCATGACCAAGGACTCCGGCGTCGAGCTGGCGGCCCTCAAGGTCGACGGTGGTATGACCTCCAACAACCTGCTGATGCAGACGCTCTCGGACTTCCTGGACGCCCCCGTGGTCCGTCCGATGGTCGCCGAGACCACCTGCCTCGGCGCCGCCTACGCCGCCGGCCTGGCCGTCGGCTTCTGGCCGGACACCGACGCCCTGCGCGCCAACTGGCGCCGCGCGGCGGAGTGGACCCCGCGGATGCCCGCCGAGCAGCGGGACCGCGAGTACAAGAACTGGCTCAAGGCCGTCGAGCGGTCCATGGGCTGGATCGACGAAGAGAACGCCGGCTGACCGCACCAGCTGTCGAAATGACGAGGAGCTGAAGAGACATGAGCACCCTGCAGAGCGTCCCCGCACTGGGCACGCACCCGACCGCCGGCTCGAACCCGAGCCGCGCCGAGACCCGTGAGCAGCTGGCGAAGGCCACGTACGACCTGCTGGTCATCGGCGGTGGAATCCTGGGCACCTCGGTGGCCTGGCACGCCGCGCAGTCGGGTCTGCGGGTGGCCATGGTGGACGCCGGCGACTTCGCCGGCGCCACCTCCTCCGCCTCCTCGAAGCTGGTCCACGGCGGTCTGCGCTACCTGCAGACCGGCGCGGTCAAGCTGGTGGCCGAGAACCACCACGAGCGGCGGGTGCTGGCCAAGGACGTGGCCCCGCACCTGGTCAACCCGCTCACGTTCTACCTGCCGGTCTACAAGGGCGGCCCGGTGGGTGCGGCCAAGCTGGGCGCGGGCGTCTTCGCCTACTCCGCCCTCTCGGCCTTCGGCGACGGCATGGGCAAGGTCATATCCCCGGCCCGTGCCGTCGCCGACAACCCCGGCCTGAAGACCGACAACCTCAAGGCCGTCGCGGTCTACTACGACCACCAGATGAACGACTCCCGCGTCGCCGTCATGACGGTCCGCGCGGCCGTCGAGTCGGGTGCGGTCGTCCTCAACCACGCCGAGGTCACCGGCCTGCGCATGACGCGCGGCCGGGTCTCGGGTGCCGAGCTCAAGGACCGCCTCGACGGCACCGAGTTCGGCGTCGACGCCCGCGTCGTGCTCAACGCCACCGGCCCGTGGGTGGACCACCTGCGGCGCATGGAAGACAAGCACGCGCTGCCGTCGATCCGCCTCTCCAAAGGCGCGCACATCGTCATGAAGCGCAAGTCGCCGTGGAAGGCCGCCATGGCCACCCCGATCGACAAGTACCGCATCACCTTCGCCCTGCCCTGGGAGGACCAGCTCCTGCTCGGCACCACGGACGAGGTCTACGAGGGCGACCCGGCGGACGTGCGCGCCACCGAGGCCGACATCCAGCAGATCCTCGACGAGGCCGCCTTCTCCGTGAAGGACGCCGACCTCGACCGCTCCCTGATGACGTACGCCTTCGCCGGCCTGCGCGTGCTGCCGGGCGGCCCCGGCGGTGTCGAGAAGGCCAAGCGCGAGACGGTGGTCTCCGAGGGCGCGGGCGGCATGCTGTCGGTGGCCGGTGGCAAGTGGACCACGTACCGGCACATCGGCCGCGTGGTCATGGACAAGCTCGCCAAGCTCCCGGGCAGCCCGCTGACCGACGACATGGAGCCCGTGAAGTCCCTCGTGCGCCGCGTCCCGCTGCCCGGCGTCGCCAACCCGAACGCCGTCGCGCACCGCCTGCTGGTGGACCGCGAGCCCGGCGCCCGGATGGACCCGCTGACCGCCCGCCACCTGGCCTCGCACTACGGCTCGCTGGCCTTCGACATCGCCCGTCTGGCGAACGAGGACCCGGCGCTCGCCGAGCGCATCCACCCGGACGGCCCGGAGATCTGGGCGCAGGTCGCCTACGCCCGCGACCACGAGTGGGCCGAGACCGCGAACGACGTGCTGCGCCGCCGTACGACGGTGACCGTCCGCGGCCTGGACGACGAGTCCGTCCGCGCCCGTGTCGAGGAGATGCTGGCCCGCAAGGCATAGCTCGCACGCAGGTGGGGAAGAGGGGCGGTTCCGAGGGGAACCGCCCCTCTGCCGTGGGCTGTGGCGGCCGACCCCACAAGGCTTAGGCTTTCCCACGTACACAAGGAACTTCGGAAGGAGACCTGGGTGATCGAGCTTGAGGGCGTGCCCGAGCTGATCGACCCGGTCATGGTGGCCGCGTTCGAGGGCTGGAACGACGCGGGTGACGCCGCCTCCGGTGCGGTGGCGCACCTGGACCGGGAGTGGAAGGGCGAGGTCTTCGCGGCGCTCGACGCCGAGGACTACTACGACTTCCAGGTCAACCGGCCGACGGTGTTCCTGGAGCACGGGGTCAGGAAGATCACCTGGCCGACGACCCGGCTGTCGGTGGTCCGCATCGGCGGCGCGAAGCCGCGCGACCTGGTGCTGGTGCGGGGCATCGAACCGTCCATGCGGTGGCGGTCGTTCTGCAACGAGCTGCTCGGCTTCGCGCACGAACTGGGCGTGGAGATGGTCGTCATCCTCGGCGCGCTCCTCGGTGACACCCCCCACACCCGGCCGGTGCCGGTCAGCGGGGTGACGTCGGACCCGGACCTGGCGCGGACCATGGACCTGGAGGAGACCAAGTACGAGGGCCCGACGGGGATCGTGGGCGTGCTCCAGGAGGCCTGCACGCACGCGGGCGTTCCGGCGGTGTCGCTGTGGGCGGCGGTGCCGCACTACGTGTCGCAGCCGCCGAACCCCAAGGCGACGCTGGCGCTGCTGAACCGGCTGGAGGACCTGATCGACATCCGGATCCCCCTCGGGGAACTGCCGGAGGACGCGCGGGCGTGGCAGCTGGGCGTGGACCAACTGGCCGCCGAGGACAGCGAGGTGGCGGAGTACGTCCAGACGCTGGAGGAGGCGCGGGACACGGCCGACCTGCCGGAGGCGTCGGGGGACGCGATCGCGCGGGAGTTCGAGCGGTACCTGAGGCGGCGGGACCCTTCGTCCGCCGACGGGCCCTCGGACGGGTCGTACCTGCGGGACACCTCGGGCGGGCCGCGCGCCCCGAAGCGCAAGCCGGACCCCTCCGGGGAGGAGCCTGCGGCTGCGCCGCCGGAGCCGGATGAGCCGGGGGACGACTCCCCCGAGGCCTAGCAGGCCGGTTAGGGCGGGCGGGGACCCGGCGCCGATGCGCGGAGCCGGGTCCCCGACCCGCCCCCCCCCGGAGCTCCGCCCCGGACCCCGCGCGGCGTTCGAGCGCACCGGCGCGGAGCGCACGGAACGGGGTCCGGGGCGGAGCCCCGGGATACGGAGAAAGGGCGGGGCGGGGAGACGCTTCGCGCAGCGGAAGCCGCACCCCGCCCCGGAACTACAGGGCCACGCCCAGCAGGGCGTCCACCGTGCGGGAGACCAGGCCGGGGGCCGTCTCGTCCGTCTCGTCGGAGGCGAGCTGACGCTCGACCCAGCGGTCCACCGCCGCGAGAGCCGCAGGGGCGTCCAGGTCGTGGGCCAGGGCCTCGCGGACCTCCTCCACCAGACCGTCCGCCGGAACCCCGTCCGGGCGGGAGACGGCCGCGCGCCAGCGGGCCAGGCGGGCCTCCGCCTCCGCGAGGACCGCGTCCGTCCACTCCCAGTCCTCCCGGTAGTGGTGCGAGAGCAGCGCCAGGCGGATGGCCGCCGGGTCGACCCCGGCGCGCCGCAGGGCGGAGACGAAGACCAGGTTGCCCTTGGACTTCGACATCTTCTCGCCGTGCAGGGCGACCATGCCCGCGTGGACGTACGCCTTGGCCATCGGGAACTCGCCCGTCAGCGCGTGCGCGTGCGAGGCACCCATCTCGTGGTGCGGGAAGGCGAGGTCGGAGCCGCCGCCCTGGATGTCGAAGCCCATGCCCAGGTGCTCCAGGGCGATGGCAACGCACTCGATGTGCCAGCCCGGCCGGCCGCGCCCCAGCGAGGCGCCGTCCCAGCTCGGCTCGCCCGGACGGGCGGCCATCCACAGCATCGGGTCCAGGGGGTTCTTCTTGCCCGGGCGGTCCGGGTCGCCGCCGCGCTCCGCGGACAGCAGCCGCATCGCGTGCGCGTCGAGGTTCGAGACCCCGCCGAAGTGCGGGTCGGACTCCACCGAGAAGTAGGTGTCGCCTTCGAGCTCGTAGGCGGCACCCGCGTCGCGCAGCCGCTCGACCAGCGGCACGATGCCGGGTATGGCCTCGACGGCGCCGATGTAGTGCTGCGGGGGCAGCATCCGAAGGGCGGTCATGTCCTCGCGGAAGAGGGCGGTCTCGCGCTCCGCGAGCTCGGTCCAGTCGTGTCCGTCGCGCAGCGCCCGCTCCAGCAGCGGATCGTCCACGTCCGTGACGTTCTGGACGTAGTGGACCTGGCGCTTGTTGTCGAGCCACACGCGCTGCACGAGGTCGAACGCGTTGTAGGTCGCCGCGTGACCGATGTGGGTCGCGTCGTACGGCGTGATGCCGCAGACGTAGAGGCGGGCGACGGGACCGGGGTCGAGGGTGACCGTCCCCTGGGTCGCGGTGTCGTGGATCTGGAGGTCGCGGCCCTTGCCGGGCAGGGCGGGGACCTCAGAAGCGGGCCAGGCATGCATGCTTCGAGCCTAACCGGACGACTGTTCCGGAAACGAATGCGAGGCGCACTGTTGGCTTGATCGACACCCTTGCGCTCCGGCTGGAACTGTGCGTTCGCCCCCGTCGGCCGCCCGCCCTGCTCAGACGGGCGGCCAGGGGATCGCCGGCCACTGCCCGGACGGCTCCGGGTGCGTCCCGCTGCGCAGCAGCAGGGCCACGCGGGCCCGTACGGCGGCCAGCTCGGCGGGGGTGATCAGTTCGGCCAGCCGGGTGGCGAGCGGGCCGTCCTCAGCCAGCTGGGCCTCCAGGGAGGTCAGCACCGACCGCGCCTCGCCGGTCAGCGGCTCCCCCGCCCAGCCCCAGAGCAGGGTGCGCAGCTTGTCCTCCGAGTGGAAGGTCACACCGTGGTCGATCCCGTAGAGCCTGCCGTCGGGGGCGGGCAGCAGGTGGCCGCCCTTGCGGTCGCCGTTGTTGATCACGGCGTCGAGGACGGCGAGCCGGCGCAGTCTGGGGTCGTCGGCGTGGACGAGCAGGGCCGTGCGGCCCTCCCCGACCTCGGCGAGGGCGACCGCCTTCCAGCCCTCCCCGGCCTCCTCGCCGTCCACGAGCGCGAGCAGCCCCGGCTCCGGCTGTTCTCCGGCGTCGATCCAGTGCTGCACCATGCCCTCTCCATAGGGGCCGTCGCGCAGCACGGTCGTGGGCACGAGCCCCCAGCCGGTGGCCTCGGAGACGAGGTAGGCGGCGCGTTCGCGCCGGGCGAGGTTGCCGTCGGGGAAGTCCCACAGCGGCCGCTCGCCCTTGACCGGCTTGTAGACGCACTCCGCGCTGCGGCCCTCGTAGGCCACGGTGCACAGCAGTACGGCGTTCGACGCCTCGGCGATCCGGCCGCGGACGGTGAGCTCACCGCGGGTGAGCAGCTCCTCTATCGGGGTCACGGCGCTCACACCTGGCGCCGGTACCCGTTCTGGCGGGGGCACACGTGCCCCTCGGGGTCCAGGGGCAGGCTGCACAGCGGGCACGGCGGGCGGCCCGCGTTGACCACGTCCAGGGCCCGCTTGGCGAAGGCCCGGGCCTGGGCGCCGGAGAGCCGCACGCGCAGCATGGGCGGGCCGTTCTCCTCGTCCTGGAGCAGCCGCTCCTCGGCCTCGGCGAGGTCCTCGTCGGAGTCGGCGTCGAGCTCGACGAGGGCCTGGGCCTCGACGATCATGCGCTGCTGTTCGCCGTCCCAGGCGAGGGCCATCGTGCCGACGCGGAACTCCTCCTCGACAGGGACGTCGAGCGGGGCGGTGTCGGCCGCGTCGGTGGAGGCGACGGCCGGGACGGGGGCGTTGCCGCCGGTCCGCCGGACGACCTCGTCGAGCAGTTCGTCCATGCGCTCGGCGAGCGCCGCGACCTGGGTCTTCTCCAGGGAGACGCTGGTGACGCGGGGGCCCTGGGAGGCCTGGAGGAAGAAGGTGCGACGTCCAGGCAGACCGACGGTGCCCGCCACGAAGCGGTCCGGCGGGTCGTAAAGGAACACCTGACGGGGCACGACCGGTCTCCAAGTCTGGGCGGGGGCAGGGCTGCGCACTTGTGTTGGCCCTGCCACCCTACTGCGCCCTCCGATCAGGCCGCGCCCGCGCCGCCCCCCACGACCGCGTTGCCGCCGCCCTCCGCCGCGTTCTCCGCGGGCGGGGCCGCGGCCGGGATCAGGGGGGCCAGGTCGCCGGTGTCCCCGAGGCGCAGCAGGAAGGGCCTGGTGGGTGTGTAGCGGACGGCGGTGACCGAGCAGGGGTCTACGTGGATCCGCTGGAAGAGGTCGAGGTGCATGCCGAGGGCGTCGGCGACGACGGACTTGATGACGTCGCCGTGGGAGCACATGAGGAAGACGGCGTCGGCGCCGTGCTCCTCCTCGATCCGCGCGTTCCACTCGCGCACGGCGTCCACGGCGCGGTTCTGCATGGCGCGCATGGACTCGCCGCCGGGGAAGGCGGCGGCCGAGGGGTGCTGCTGGACGATCTTCATGAGGGGTTCGTCGGCGAGTTCGGACAGCTTGCGGCCCGACCAGTCGCCGTAGTGGCATTCGCCGATCCGCTCGTCGGTGTGCAGGGGCAGGCCGGGGCGGGCGGCCAGCAGCGGGGCCAGGGTCTCGCGGCAGCGCTGGAGCGGGCTGCACACGGCGGCCGCGAGCGGCACCCCGTCGAGCCGGCCGGGCAGCGCGGCCGCCTGTCCGGCGCCGCGCTCGTCGAGGGCGACCCCGGGGGTCCAGCCGGCGAGCAAGCCTGCGGTGTTGGCGGTGGACCGCCCGTGTCGTACGAGGATCAGCGTGGCCATGGGAGCAGCCTAAGCGGTGGCGCCGGCGTGCGGGCGGGCCGCGGTGGGGGAAGAATGCCCGGCGTGATTGTGGACTGCGCGATGTACCGGGAAGGCAGGCGCTCCGAGGCCCCGGGGGACCTCTCGGAGGCTCTGGCCCTGGCCCGCTCGGCCGGTGACGCCTTCCTGTGGATCGGCATGTACGAGCCGACGGAGGAGGAGTTCTCCCACGTCAGCCGTGAGTTCGGACTGCACAGGCTGGCGGTGGAGGACGCGCTGACCGCGCACCAGCGGCCGAAGCTGGAGGTCTACGACGACTCCCTGTTCGTCGTCCTCAAGCCGGTCCTGTACGACGACGACACGGACGTGGTGACCGCGGGCGAGCTGATGCTGTTCATCGGCAACTCGTTCGTGGTGACCGTCCGGCACGGCGAGGGGGCCGCACTGGCGGCCGTGCGCCGACGGCTGGAGCACGAGCCGGAGGTGCTGCGGCACGGGCCCACGGCGGTGCTGTACGCGGTGTCCGACGCGGTGGTGGACCACTACATCGAGGTGGCGGCCGAGCTCCAGGCGGACCTGGAGGAGCTGGAGGCGGAGGTTTTCGCGCCGCAGACCTCGGACACCAAGAACACCGCCGCCCGGATCTACGGGTTCAAGCGGCAGGTGCTGGAGTTCCGGCGGGCGACGAGTCCGCTGCTCCAGCCGATGGACCGGCTCGCCTTCGGCAACGTGCCCTTCGTGCACGACCACGCCCGGCCGTTCTTCCGGGACGTCGCCGACCACCTGACGAAGGCGAACGAGTACATCGAGGGGCTGGACCGGCTGCTGTCGGACGCGCTGGCCGCGCACCTGGCGCAGATGGGGGTCCGGCAGAACGACGACATGCGCAAGATCTCCGCCTGGGCGGCCATGGCGGCCGTGCCGACGATGGTGGCGGGGATCTACGGCATGAACTTCACGCACATGCCGGAGCTCGGGGAGTGGTGGGGCTATCCCGCGGTACTGGTGCTGATGGTGGGCCTGTGCCTGGGCCTGCACCGGATGTTCAAGCGGCGCGGCTGGCTGTGAGGGCCGCCGGGGTCTAGGTGGGGCCGGGGGCGGGGACGGGCCGGCCGCCCAGGGGGTCCGGGCGCCCGGGCGGGCGCAGCCCGATCATGCGGTGCCAGCCGCTGAAGCGCTCGTACGCGTACACGGCCCCGATCCCGGCGGAGAGCGCGGCCCGTTTGGGCGCGGGCCAGTGCAGCAGCCGGCCCATGTGGTCCATGACGGCCCGGCTGACGTCCCGGTAGACGGCGATCTCGGCGAGGGCGCTGGTGCGCAGCACCCGCTGGATGGCGGGGCCGTGCCCGCGGCGGGCGAGGCGCAGCAGCTCCTCGTGGCAGTAGGCGAGGTGGTTGTCCTCGTCGTGGCTGATGACCCTGACGGCCTTGCCGATCTCGGGGTGGTCGCCGAAGTGGCGCAGGAGCATCGTCATCTGGTCGGCGGCCCGTTGCTCGGTGACCCGGCTGTGGGCGAGGTAGACGAGGACGTCCTGCTCGCTCAGCGGCTCCTCGCGGCGCAGCTTGTCGTGGGCGAGACCGATGCCGCGGCGTTCGAGGAGCATCGTGTAGTCGGTCTCGGGCGGGACCGGGACGGCGGGCAGGCCGCGCCTGCGCAGCAGGGCGCGGAAGATGCGGCCGTGCTTGTCCTCGTCGGCGCCGTGACGGGTGATCTTGGGGGCGAGGTCGCGCAGGGTGTCGGGGACGAGGGCGGCGATCCTGGCGTTCTCCCAGCCGCCCTGCGCCTCCCCACTGGCGGCGATGGAGCAGAACAGCTGGAAGGAGTCGTCGTGGTCGACGATCTCCTGGAACAGGCTGCGCGCAGAGAGCATGGAACGAGTCAAATGCGGAGGAGGCGGGCAGGCAACCGTGGAGTCGCGGGACTCGGCCGAATGAACGAAACCGCGGCCCGGGCCGCGGGGCGTAACCCCGCGGGCGGGCCGCGCGTTGTTCGCTGTGTCGGCCGTGGCGGGGAAGACCCCCCGAGCCCCCACCACGGCCGCTGAGCCCTTCCGGGCCCTGCGGGTCCGGCGCGCGTCAGGCCAGTCCGGCCAGCTCCAGCGCCTCGGTGCCGGCCCGCAGGGCGGTGAGCCGCTCGTCCAGGGTGAATCCGGCCGGGGCCAGCGTGAGGGTGGTGACCCCGGCGTCGGCGTAGGCCCGCATCCCGTCGGCGATGCGCTGCACGGAGCCGAGCAGCGTGGTGGAGTCGATCAGCGAGTGCGGGACGGCGGCGGCCGCGCCGTCCTTGTCGCCGCCCAGGTACTTGGCCTGGATCTCGGCGGCCTCCTTCTCGTACCCCATCCGCTGGGCGAGCTGGTTGTAGAAGTTCTGCTTGGGGCTGCCCATGCCGCCGACGTACAGGGCGGTGTAGGGGCGGAACATGTCCGCGAGGGCGGTCACGTCGTCGCCGACGGCCAGCGGCACGGTCGGGCAGACGTCGAAGCCGTCCATGGTCAGCCCGGCCTTCGCGCGGCCCGCGCGGATGTGGCGCAGGGCCGTCTCCTCCAGGTGCTCGGCGGCCGGGAAGATCAGCAGCGCGCCGTCGGCGATCTCGCCGGTCTGCTCCAGGTTCCTGGGCCCGATGGCGGCGATGTAGAGCGGGATGTGGGGGCGCTCGGGGTGCACGGTCAGCTTGAGCGGCTTGCCCGGGCCGCCGGGCAGCGGGAGGGTCCAGTGCTCGCCCTCGTAGCTGAGGCGCTCGCGGCTCATGGCCTTGCGGACGATCTCCACGTACTCGCGGGTCCGGGCGAGCGGCTTGTCGAACTTGACGCCGTACCAGCCCTCGGAGACCTGGGGGCCGGAGACGCCGAGGCCGAGGCGGAAGCGGCCCTTGGTGAGGGAGTCGAGGGTGGCCGCGGTCATGGCCGTCATCGCGGGCTGGCGGGCCGGGATCTGGAAGATGGCCGATCCGACGTCGATCCGCTCCGTCTGGGCGGCGACCCAGGCCAGTACGGTCGCCGCGTCGGAGCCGTAGGCCTCGGCCGCCCAGCAGACGTCGTAGCCGAGGCGGTCGGCCTCCTGGGCGACGGCGAGGTTGTCGGCGTCCATGCCCGCACCCCAGTAGCCGAGATTGATGCCGAGCCGCATGTGTCGTCCCCTTACGAAGTGCCGGTTTACCGCTCAGTAACGTAGGTCTGCGCAGGGACTCTAGCGCGCCCGACGGCCTCGCGGCAGTGCCCCAGTAGTCTCAGCGCTCATGGAGCAGAGGCATCTCGGCCGCACCGGACTGCGCGTCTCCCGGATCGGCCTCGGCACCCTGACCTGGGGCCGCGACACCGGCGAGGAAGCCGCCGCCGAGCAGTTGAAGACGTTCTGGGAGGCGGGCGGCACGCTCGTCGACACGGCCGACGTGTACGGGGGCGGGGAGTCGGAGTACCTCCTGGGGCGGCTGGTGGGCTCCCTCGTCCCGCGCCGGGACCTGGTCATCGCGACCAAGGCGGGCAGCGTCCCGGACCCGGACCGGCGCTTCGACGGCTCGCGCGGGCATCTGCTGGCGGCGCTGGACGACTCCCTCGACCGCCTGGGCACCGACCACGTGGACCTGTGGCAGGTCCACGCCTTCGATCCGCAGACCCCGCTCGACGAGACCCTCCAGGCGCTGGACCTGGCCGTCTCCAGCGGGCGCGCCCGGTACGCGGGGGTGTCGAACTTCAGCGGCTGGCAGCTGGCGAAGGCCGCGACCTGGCAGCTGGCCGCCCCGGGGGCGCGGACCCGGCTGGCCTCGACGCAGATGGAGTACTCCCTGCTCCAGCGGGGCGTCGAACGGGAGGTGCTCCCGGCGGCCCTGGACCTGGGCGTCGGCCTGCTCCCCTGCTCCCCGCTGGGCCGGGGGGTGCTCACCGCCAAGTACCGCGACGGGACCCCGGCGGACTCCCGGGGCGCGTCGGCCTCCCTGGCGGCCTTCGTGGAGCCGTACCTGGACGAGGCGGCGGGCCGGATCGTGGACGCGGTCGTCACGGCCGCCCAGGGCCTGGCGGTGACCCCGCTCCAGGTGGCCCTGGCCTGGGTCCGCGACCGCCCCGGGGTCGCCGCGCCCATCGTCGGCGCGCGGACGTCGGCGCAGCTCGGGGCGGCGCTGTCGGTGGAGGCCCTTAGTCTTCCGGAGGAGATCCGCCGGGCGCTGGACGACGTGTCCGCGCCCGTGCACCGCTACCCCGACCAGGACTGGAGCACGTTGTGAGCACGGACCCCGAAGCCGCCCCCGCCGACCCGGCAGCCGCCGAGCCCGCGGCCGGGCCGGAGCCGGACCAGTCCGTGCCCGGCACCGGCACCCCCACCCCACCCGACGCACCGGGCCGCCCCACGGCCGACACCGCCCCGGGCACACCCACCGAGGCCGGGGAACCCGAACCGGACCAGGGCCCCGGCACGACCGGCGAAGCCGCGGCGGAGCCCCGCGGCGGCGCGGACGGGGCAGAGACCGGGGACGGCACGACCGACCAAGCCGCGGCGGAGCCGGAGGACGGCGCGGGCGACGCAGCCGGGGACGAGCCGCGCGACGGCACGACCGGCGAAGCCGCGGCGGAGCCCCGCGGCGGCGCGGACGGGGCAGAGACCGAGGACGGCACGTCCGGCGAGGCCGGGGCGGGGGCCGAGGGCAGCGCGGCCGGGGCGGGGGCTTCGGGGGGTGGCGGCGAAGGGGGTGAGGCCGCGGCGCCCGGGGTCAGTGAGGCGCAGGCCGAGCTCGCCGCGCAGCGGGTCGAGCGGGAGCGGATCGCGCGCCGGAAGGCCGAGCGGGAGCACCCCGTCGACGCCGGCGGCAAGCTCAGCGGCAGGGCCGCCGACCTGCTGGCCGCCGTACGGGCCGTGGAGAGCGGGGCCAAGGCGCCCGGGCTCACCTTCGACGAGGCGCCGGCCGCACCGCGCAGGGCCGCCCCCGCTCCCCCGCCGGCGCCCCGCCCCCGGGCCGCCGAGCGCCCCGTCGGGGACATCGGGGCGGTGCGGGCCGTACTGGCGCGCGGCGGTGCCCCGGAGGCCCTGGCCGGACCGGCTGCCGAGGCCCTCGGGGAGGGCGCTGCCGAACGGCTGTCCGAGGACCCCTGGCGGCTGCTGGCCGTCCCCGGGGTGCGCCCGGCCCAGGCGGACGGTTTCGCGCAGGCCCTGCTGGGCCCCGCGGCCGGCCCCGCCGACGAGCGCCGCGGCGCGGCCCTGCTGGACTGGCTGCTGGCCCAGGCCGCCGAGCGGGGCCACACCGCCCTGGAGGCCCCGGTGCTGGAGAAGGCCCTGGCCCAGTACGGGGTGCCGGCCCCCGGCGCGGCCCTGGAGGCGGCGATCGGCGACGGCGCGGTGCTGGTGTTCCACGAACCGCTGGGCGAGCCCGTCGCCGAGGACGAGGAGCAGCCCGTCCGCGTGCTCGTCGGCCTGGAGGAGCACGCCCTGGCGGAGGAGAGCCTGGCCGACGGCCTGGCCCGGCTGGCGGCCACGTTCACGGGCCCCGCCGACTGGTCCCGGGCGGCCTCCGGGCCCGGCGCCGAACTGGTCCGGGCGGTCGCCGCGGCCGGTCTGGTCACCCACACGGGCGGCGAGGCGGCCCGCGCCGAACCGCGGGCACTGCTGGAGGCCGCCCGCGGGCTGGGCCTGCGCGCCGTACTGGCCGCGCACGCCCCCGCGCCCGGCGCCGTCACCGTGGCGGAGCTGCTCGCGGGGACCGGGGCCCCCGGACGGGACGCCGACGGCCGCTTCGAGCTGGACCTGCTCGTCGTCCTGGACGCGCCGCAGCTGGACGTGGAGACGGCCGCGGCCCTGGTGGAGTCGGTGCCGGACGGGGCCCGGCTGGTGCTCTCCGGGGACCCCGGGGTGCTCGGGTCGGCGGGACCCGGCCGGGTGTTCGCCGATGTGCTGGCGGCCCGCGCCTTCCCCCACGTGGTGTCCCGGACCCCGGACCCCGGCCCGATCGGCGAGCTGGTCTCGGGGATCGGCGTCGGGGAGCTGAACCAGGTGGACGCCCCCGGCAAGGAGGTGGTGATCGTGCCCGTGCGGGACGCCGGCGAGGCCGTGCACCGCACCGTGCAGCTGGTGGCCGACTCGGTGCCGCGCGCCTTCGGCATCCCCGCGGAGGCCGTGCAGGTCCTCACCCCGGGCCACGGCGGCCCGGCGGGCACCCGGGCGCTGAACGCGGCCCTCAAGGAGCGCCTCAACCCCGGACCGGGCCGGTTCGGCGGCTTCGACCCGGGCGACCGGGTGGTCCACGTGCCCGCGCCCGGAGGGGCCCTGCCGGCCCGGGTGGTGTCGGCCGACGCCGAGGGGCTGCACCTGGACGCGGCCGGCGCGCGGATCGTCGTACCGAAGGACCGGGTGGAGTCGCGGGTGCGGCACGGCTGGGCGGTGACGGCGCACCAGGCCGTCGGCTCGCGCTGGCCGGCGGTGGTCGTCGTGCTGCCGGGGGACGCGGCGCAGGCCCTGTCCCGGGACTGGGTGTACACGGCGTTCGGGCGGGCCGAACGGCACCTGTCCGTGGTGCACGGCGTCGAGCAGGCGCTGGCGCACGCGGTGGCCCAGGTGCCGCCCAAGCCGCGCACGACCCGTCTGACGGGCCTGCTGCGGGCCCTGGCGGCCGCCCAGCGCGAGCAGGCGTAGGGGAAGGCGACGCGGCACGCCGCCCGCTTCCCGTAAGGGCGCGGGCGGCGTGGCGCGGCCTCAGGCCGGGGTCAGTCCGGACGGCGCGGCGGGGCGCTCCTCGCCGCCGGCGTCGTCGTCCTCGAAGTAGTCCGCGTCCTCGTCGAAGACGGAGCTCACGTCGAACCGGTGCAGGACGTCCTGGGGATCGGTCTGTCCGAAGGGCGAGCCGAGCCAGTCCCCCGGTTCCGCGGGCTCCTCCAGCGCGGCGATCCAGAGGGTTGAGTCGCCCTCCTCCAGGCCGAACTCCTTGGAGCGGGAGGCGATCTCGTCGGCCTCGTACTCCCCGAAGAGCACCCCGAGCGCCCCGCCGGTGCCGCCGTCGTCGATGAGTTCGGCGTCGCGGTCGTGCGCGGCGACGCGCTCGGCCTGGGCGATCAGCCGGGCCGGTTCGACGACGGCGTAGTCGCGGCGGATGAGCACGCTGAACGCGGCGGGCTCTGCGGGGCCGGTGTAACGGGCCCCGGTCTCGGGGGTGGGGATCTCGAAGGGGGTGACCTCGTCGTAGCGGTCGTAGAGGAGTTCGTCGTACTCCTCGGCGGCGGCGGCGAGTTCGTTGAACGCGGCGTAGACGGCCGGGTCCTCGTCCCCGACCCTGCTCTCGACCGCGGCGAGGTGACGGTCGAGAGCGGCCTTGACCGCCTCGGCGGCGGCGCGTACCTCGGCAACAGTGGGCAGAGCGGCATCAGACATAGTGCAGACGCTATCCGTAGCGGGCCGGTGCCCGCACAATAGATGCGATGCCGGAATACGAATTCGTCGACGTGTACGTGCCCCGCGGGACCCCCCGCAAGGAGGCGACCCGCCTGCTGACCGACCATGCGGAGTACGGGCATTGGGAGCTCGACCGCCTGACCCTGTACCGGGACGGCAGCCGCCGCGCGCGGCTGCGCCGCCGGATCATCCGCCAGGTCAGAGCGACCTGGTGACCGCGGCGCCGTCGGACGCGGGCGGCGCGGGCCACGGGCCGTGAACACGGCGACGCGGGCCCCGGTGGCCGGGGCCCGCGCGGTGGGGGTGCGTCAGGCGGCTTTGCGGGCGCGCCGGTAGAGCACGGTGCCGGCCAGCAGCAGTCCGCCCGCGAGCGGGAGTCCGGCCGTCATGGCACCGCCGGCGCCGGTCTCGGCGAGCCCCGCTCCCGGCGTGCCGGTGGAGTGGCCGGCCGGGGTGACGGTGCCGTTCGTGCCGGAGCCGGCGGTACCCGGGTTACCGGGGCCGGGCGTGCCCGGGCCGGGGCCGCCGGGGGTGCCCGGGGCGTGCCCGCCAGGGGTGCCCGGCGTCTGGCCGCCCGGGGTACCGGGGTTCCCTCCGCCCGGAGTGCCCGGGTTTCCGGGCGTGTGCCCGCCCGGGGTGCCCGGGTTTCCGGGCGTGTGCCCGCCCGGGGTGCCCGGGTTTCCGGGCGTGTGCCCGCCCGGGGTGTGACCGCCCGGCGTACCGGGGTTGCCGGGGTGCCCGGGGTGGTCCGGCTCGTCGTCGCAGTCCTCGTCGCCACCGCCCGGGGTGCCGGGGTGGCCCGGGGTGCCCGGATTGCCGGGGTGGCCGGGGTGGTGCGGCCCGCCCGACGCGTTGGCGCAGTGGTTCCCGAAGGCGGGGTTCAGACCCCCCACCACCGTCACGCTGTTGCCGCAGGCGTTCACCGGCACGTCCACCGGCGCCTGCACGTTGTTCCCGGACAGAAGGCCCGGGGAGTTCACGGCGTGCCCGGAGGCGCCGGAGTCCGCCTGGGCGTAGCCGCCGCCGAGTGCGAGGACGCCCCCGGCCGCCGCCATCGTGATCAGCGTCTTCCTCGTGACCTGTACCGGTCGTCGCATCTGTTCTCGTCCCCTGGTGTGTGCGTTCGCGCGGCGCACAGGCTGTACGGGCTCCCCCGCCTGCCGCGCCGACCCGTCTGGTTCCGGGCCCTGATGCCCGGCGGCCCCGAAGCGCTGGATTGCGCTCCGGGGCCAGAACTTTCAGAAGCGTCAGGCGTTGACGCAGGTGTTGCCGAAGGCCGGGTTCAGCAGCGCGATCACGTTCACGGTGTTGCCGCAGACGTTGACCGGCACGTGCACGGGAACCTGGACGACGTTGCCGGACGCGACACCGGGGGAGCCGATGGCCGCACCCTGGGCGCCCGCGTCGGCGGCGGCGAGACCGGCACCCGCGAGAACGAGACCACCGGTGGCAGCCGCAGCGGCGACAACCTTCTTGAGCATTGTTCCTCCTAGTAGGCAATGCGGTCCCAGCCGCGGACCGCACCACCTGTAACGAGGAGGGATCACCGGGGCTACGAGCGTATGAGCGCATTCACTCTTCTCAGTGGAATTGCGCACACCTTCCCGATTCCCGGCGTCAGGCGTTGTCGATGAAGCGGTCGAGCACCCGTACGCCGAACTTCAGGCCGTCGACCGGGACCCGCTCGTCCACACCGTGGAACATGCCCGCGAAGTCCAGCTCCGGCGGCAGCTGGAGCGGCGCGAACCCGAAGCAGCGGATGCCGAGGTCGTCGAAGGACTTGGCGTCCGTGCCGCCGGAGAGCATGTACGGGACGGCGCGCGCGATCGGGTCCTCGGCCCTGAGGGCGCCCTGCATGGCGTCCACGAGCCGGCCGTCGAAGTCCGTCTCCAGGGCCTTGTCCGCGTGCACGTCCTCGCGCTTCACGCGCGGGCCGAGGATCCGGTCGAGGTCCGCGAAGAACTCGTCCTCGTAGCCCGGCAGGAAGCGGCCGTCCACGTGCGCGGTGGCCTGCCCGGGGATGACGTTGACCTTGTAGCCGGCGCCGAGCATCGTCGGGGCGGCCGAGTTGCGCAGGGTCGCCCCGACCATCTTGGCGATGCCGCCGAGCTTGGCGAGGGTGGCGTCCATGTCCTCGGGGTCGAGCGGGGTTCCGAGCGCGTCCGAGAGTTCGTCGAGGAAGGACCGGACGGTCTTGGTGACGCGGACCGGCCAGGTGTGGCGGCCGAGGCGTCCGACGGCCTCGCACAGCTCCGTGATCGCGTTGTCGTTGTTGGTCATGGAGCCGTGGCCCGCGGTGCCCTCCACCGTGAGCCGCATCCAGTGCATGCCCTTCTGGGCGGTCTCCACCAGGTAGAGGCGGAGGTTCTCGTTCACGGTGAAGGAGAAGCCGCCCACCTCGCCGATGGCCTCGGTGACGCCCTCGAAGAGCCCGGGGTGCTTGTCCACGAGGTGCCGGGCGCCGTACGTGCCGCCCGCCTCCTCGTCGGCGAGGAACGCCAGCACGATGTCGCGGGGAGGTTTGCGGCCGCTGCGCATGCGGTCGCGGACGACGGCCAGCGTCATCGCGTCCATGTCCTTCATGTCGACCGCGCCCCGGCCCCAGACGCAGCCGTCCGCGATCTCGCCCGAGAAGGGGTCGTACGTCCAGTCGGCGGCGTTGGCGGGGACCACGTCGGTGTGCCCGTGGATCAGCAGCGCCGGCCGCGAGGGGTCCTCGCCCTCTATGCGCGCCACGGTCGAGGCGCGGCCCTTGTGCGATTCGAAGATCCGGGGCTCCAGCCCGACCTCGGCGAGCTTCTCGGCGACCCACTCGGCCGCCTTGCGCTCGCCGGGGCCCGAGTGGTCCCCGTAGTTGCTGGTGTCGATCCGGATGAGGTCCCGGCAGAGGTCGACGACCTCGTCCTGGCCCGAGACGGTCTTGCCCGCGCCCGATGCGCTCACGCTGATTCCTCCCGTAGATCACGTACCGGCTGGCTCCCATCCTCCCGCCCGGGACCGCTCTCCCCAAGAGCGGTCCACCGGCCGGTGGGGGTGTGATCGGGGACCCCGGACTGTTTGGTAATGTTTTCCACGTCGGAACGGCCGCGAGGCCGGGAAGCACACACCCGGTCCGGGTGGCGGAATGGCAGACGCGCTAGCTTGAGGTGCTAGTGCCCTTTATCGGGCGTGGGGGTTCAAGTCCCCCCTCGGACACACAGGTCAACCGACCAAGTGGAGCCGGTCAAGGCGACAGTATGTCGCTTTGACCGGCTCTGTTGTTGTGCGTGAACGTGATCTGGCCCCCTGCGGTTCGCAGGGGGCCAGATGTTTTTGTGCTGGTCAGGTGGGGTGCAGGGGGTGGGGCGGATCAGGGGTCGGGGGTCGTTTCGGGGAGGTAGCCCTTGGGGGTCTAGCCGCTGGGGTTCTTGCGCTTGTGGCGGTTGGAGGGGCGGCGGCGGGCTGGCTGGCCGTCGCTGGGGAGGGTGGCGAGCCAGCTGGCAAGTTTGCGCTGGTTGGCGTGGGCGATCTGGAAGGCGAGGAGGAGGGACTGCGCGGCAATGCCGCGGATGCGGCGGGTGCGGCTTCGTTCGATGGCTTCGTGGTCCTTGGCGTAACCGTTGAAGTGCTCGACGCGGTTGCGCAAGCGGAAGTAGTGGTGGGTCCAGGGAGCGAGGCCGTGGTCGAGTTCTTGCCAGTAGCGGATGCCGATGTTGCGGGCGAAGGTGAGCGACTCCCGTCGGCAGACCTCGGGCGGGCCTGTGGGGGTGGGCATGACGTCGATGGCGGGAAGTCGGGCGTCGCGGCCGAGGCTGCGGCGTTTGATGGGGCAGGCGACGGTCGGGTGAGTGCCTGCGGCGGGGCAGAGCATCCGGCGTGCGCCGCGGTGGTCGGGGGCGGCCTTGGGCCGTAGGCGGAAGGCGGCTCGGGCGTTGACGCGGGACCGCCAGGTGATCTTGTCGATCTTCTTCTCGAGGAGGTCCGAGGTGACGGTGATGAGGGCCTGGGGCAGGTTGGGGCAGTACCAGGTGCCGTCGACGAGGAGTGCGCCGGCGTGGCTGCCCTGGATGCCGAGCTGGTCGATGCGGTAGTCCCAGACGGGGCGGTATCCCAGGTCGCGGACGGGGGCGTGGAAGGTTTCGGGCAGGGCCGCGTTGTAGGCGCGGTCTGCGGCCAGCCAGCCCGCCTTGTAGCCGCGGCGGTGGACATCGCGGAGAGCGGTGACGGCGTTGCCTGCGGGGTCGTGGCCGGGTTTGTGGACGGTGAAGGCCAGGACGAGGGCGGGCAGGTGCCGTTCCGGCATCCCCGTCGGATGCGGGTGCGGGGGCGGGGGCGCCGCTGAGCGGTGTGGTGGAGGTCTCGCCCGTGACGACTAGGGTGGCCTCGTAGCCGTAGAGGTGGCGCTTGGTTTTCTTCGTCTTCTTGCCGGTGCCCGCAGTAGTGGGATCCGGAGAGTCAGCGGGGTCGCGATGGCTGCCTTCGCGGACGTACCAGGCTGCATCGGGGTCGGTGGCGGTACTGGGAGCGCTGGTGGGGACGCCTCGCGAGAAGGTACGGATCGGCGTAGCGTCCACGGAGGCCGAGCCGTCCCACACCTTCTCGATGAACGGCCTTGCCGGGGTGAGAGAGGCCTCGATGATCCGGTTGGTGACCTCCACGAGCAGGTGGCGGCGCGCGGCGAGCTGATCCGGGTCGGCTTCCTGCTCCAGGCGGAAGGCCTCGGCACGTGGCAGGCGCCGTGTGGGCAGGGGCGAGGGGTTCATGACGGCTTCGGCCCGGTGGAAGGCGCGACGGACGGCGAGGTAGGCGGCTTCGAAGCCGTCGGCGGTGTCGGGCCAGGCGGGAAGGGCGAGCTGCGCGCGGGCCGCGGGTGTGAGCTGATGGGCGAGGATGTCGGCGGCTTCGGTCAGGGTCACGCGGCCGTTGTTGCGCCAGGAGGCCAGCGTCATGGCGGTGAACAGGGCGTCGAGGGTGACGGTGCGGGTGCGGCCGGCCGGTGACTTGCGGATGGCCTGCTGGGCTGTCCGGACCAGGGGGACGATCCCGGAGCGTTCCACGAAGCGGCGGGCGCGGGTGAGCTCGGCCGGCTTGACCGTGTGGCGGCGCACGTGCGGCTGCGCGAGCCAGGCCGGGTCGCTTGCCTGGCAGCGCGGCGTCGGTGGGTGGTGGCGGTCGGGGATCACGGCATCTCCCTGAGGATGGTGCGGGCCTGGTCGGCGCTGGCGCTTTTGAGGAAGGGCAGGAGGCGGGAGAGGGCGTGGAGGGAGTCGAGGCCTGCGCTGGCCAGCAGCACAGGCAGCGGGATGCATGCGTCCATGCGCTCGATGAGCCAGGTGGCGCGGCAGCGGCCCATGACCAGGCGGGGTACTCGCGGGTCGTGGGCCGCGCGGTAGACGAGGTCGGTGACGGTGTTGCTCTTGCGGGCGAAGCTGGCAGAGCGGAAGAGGTAGCTGGTTCCCGCGTGCTCGGCGGCTTCGGCCAGGGTGCGCTCGAAAGGGCGGGAGCAGATCACCAGGCGGGAGCGGTTCCCGCGGACGGCTACCACGGTGGCCCCGTCCTCTAGGGTCCGCACATCCGGGCCACGCAGGGGGATGATCTCGTGGGTGTCGAGGCCGCACCCGAGCCCAAGGGCGAGCAAGAGGATGAGTCCTCGGCGTAGTTCGGCGGTGGACTGTCCGCCCGCCCACGCCCACAGGTCTGCCTTCTGGTGGGGGGTGTAGGGCTGGGAGGGGTCGGACCCGGAGAGCGGTATGGGCCGCCCGCCCGGCAGGTCGGGGCCGAACACGGCGGTCCTGATCGTGGTCAGAGCAGCCCGGTAGTTCGCCCGGGAGGCTTCGCCGACATCGGTGCAGCCGATCGCCGTGAAGTGCTCGACCATCGCCGGGTCCAGCCACAGGCGGGCATCAACAGGGTGTCCTTGCTGGTCGGCGAAGACCGCGATCCGGGTCAGCGCGGTGAGGAGGTCGCGGGCCCGGTAGGTGGTGGTGGGAGCCGCGCGGGCGATGGTGTTGCGGACCTCGTCCGCGACACGCTCCCACGCCGGGGGTCTGTTGCTGGGCCTGTATTGCGCGATGCGACGCTCCATCAGCATCCTCCAGACGAACACCCCTGGAGGGGTGCCATTGCAATACCATGCTGGGTGCTGGGAGGCGCTCGGCGACCCGGGAGATCCGGATGGGTGAGACTGGGGCACGTGCCCCGAGGAGACAGCCGCTTCGTCAGTCCGTGCGGATACGTACAAGTCGGCGCGTGGCCCACAGCTGTCATGACTGACCATCACGGGGCCAAGGTCGCCCAGGCGCTGGCGCTCGCGCTCGCTCTGGCCCTGAAGAACGCCGGGTGGTCGGTCGCGGAGCTGTCGCGGCGCAGCGGTGTCAGCCGGCTCACGATCGCCAATGTCCTGGCCGGCAAGGTCTGGCCCGATCTGCTGACCGTCGCGAACCTGGAGCGGGCCCTGGACTGTGACCTGTGGCCGGGCCGGGGCGTGTGAACTTAGGAGCCCGCGGCGTGGTGGGGATGCGGGTGAAGGCATGGTGGCCGTCCTCGACAGGGTGGATCCCCCGACGGCGGCCACCCGATGGGATGACGGCACGGCAGAACTGGGCCACCTGGCGCCATGTTCGCGTTAGGGTGCCGGAAACGGCCGGGCCGCGTTGACTGGCCCGGTCCGCCGCCCGGGAGGGCTGCGGACCGGGCCGCCGTGGAGATGGTGTTCGCCGGGGCCAGGGGCCGTTGTGGGCCGCCGCTGATGTGAGAGTTGGCGGCGGCCCTGCCCCATGCCGGCTTGCCGGGTTCAGTTCGTGGGCGCCTCCTCCGTGTGGGCGGGAGCGGCGCGGTAGAGCACGTACCTGGGTTTGACACTCCGTTTGCTCAGGAGGCCCTTGACGACGAGTTGTTCGACCAGCACGCGCAGACTGCGCTGGTTGGACTGCCCGGTCGCTTCGGAGATCTCCTGAAGCCGCCACTCCCGCTCCGGATCCGCGGCGGTGACCTCGAGTACCCGCAGCCGATACGGCACCCGCAGACCGGATCGGGCAGGCTGTGCCTCTTCACTCAAGGCCTGCGGGCTGACCTGATACGGCTCCGGGCCACTGCGCGGCGAGTCATCGGTCACATCGGCGTGCTCGTCGTCTCCCGGATGGGGGCCGCGCGGGCCCGGGAAGACCCAGGGCCGCTCGGCGAGCACTTCCAGCTTCGTGCGCACCAGACGCACGCGCGCGACGAAGTCGACGGCGTCCTCCTCGACACGCATAAGCAACTCGACGGCGCCCCGGGGATCCGCAACAGCCGCTTCCCAGTCCAGGCTGATGCTGCCCATGGCGGATACCCTAGGGCCGCGCGCACACTTCACAGCGCGCACGGACCAATACGCCACCCTGATGAGTGATGGCCGCTCCCATCCACTGCCCGAGACGGTTCCCAGTCGCCTGCAACCCCGGCCTCAGGCGCAGTCAACGCACGTTACACGGCTATTGCCGAACACAGCTGGCGCACTGCGGTCGCCGTGCGAACGCACGTGACCCACGGCCTGGGCAGCCTCGGCCGGGCGGGCGCGCACTTTCACAGCGTGCTGAGCCGAATAAGGCCTTCTACCCTCACCCGCATGTGCAGGCATACCCTGGCGATGTCGCCTGACGTGTTCCTCGTCTGCTTCGACCAGCGCCACCGCGTGCTGCTTCTAAAGCCGTCCCCGCCCGCCGCCACAGCCTGGGCTCTGCCCTCGCTGCGCCGCGACCAAGGTGAGCCCTGCACACACGCGGCCATGCGCCTTGCGGTCGCAATCGCCCCGCCCGGATGCCTGCGGTTCGGCGCGGTCACCGCCCGGACCGGACGCACCTCACATCGGGGCAGACACTGCACGGCACGGCCCATAGCACGGCTCTTCACCGGCTACGCCGACGCCGCCAGATCGCGGCTGGCGATTCCAGGAGCGGTGACAGCCTGGCTGCCGCACGAAGAGGCCGCCGAAGCCGTCGGACATTCGGGAACCGGTGAACTCGCCGAGTCGCTGGCTCTCGTGGAGGCGGAGGAGTACGAGCGGTTCGACGACGCCTACGACCGGATCGCGGACACCTTGTCGCTCGTGGCCCCGTCAGGTCCAGTCGCGGAGTTCCTTCTGCACATCAGCGACGATCGTGCTTGGTTCAGGTGGAGTGACGAACCATTCGAGGATGGCTGAGCCCGCCAGGCCTTGGGGAATTACGTGACCACAGCCTCTGGGGAATTACGCCGCCGTCGACAAGCCTCCTCGTGGCGGGCCTGGCCGTTGAGGCTGCGGGCCAGACCGAGACGCAGGACCAGGTGAAGCGGTCCAGTACGCGATGAGCCGCAAGTGCCTCCGCCTCCGGGTGGCGGCCCAGCGCGGTAAGGGCGTAAATCTGCCCATTGCGGGCGGCCGTTGCTATTGATCAGAAACTCATGGGGTTCTCGTCGAGGGCGTAGCGGACGTGTGGGCCGCCGAAGTAGCCGCGGACGATGTGCGGCTGGGCTGGCGTCTGCGGAAGAAGCGGCGGGTCTCAGCGGCGAGTTCTGCCTGGTCCCGGGCCCCGGTGCTGTTTGGGCAGGCTGTGCTTGAGGTCGGCGTTGACCAGCTCGTCTGGGTTGAGCTCGGGCGAGTACGTGGGCAGGAAGTGCAGTTCGACGTCGTCGGGGTGGGCGGCGAGCCAGTCGCGGACCTTCTTGGAGCGGTGGGCGGAGTGTCCGTCGACCACGAGATGGACCTTGTGGTCGAAGTGTCCGGCGAGCCGGTCCAGGAAGCGGCACATCACCTCGGCGGTGAAGCTCTCGGTGAAGACCATGAAGTGCATCCGGCCCTTGGTGCTGATCGCCGACATCGCGTTGACGGAGAACCGGTTCCCGCTCCGCCGCACCACGGGTGTCTTCCCCTTCTCGCCCCAGGTGCGGCCGGTGACCTGGTCGGAGCGGATGCCGACCTGGTCGGCGAACAGGACCTCGCCGCCGTCCTTCTTCGCCTTCGCCCGGATCGCGGGCCAGGTCTCCTCGTGCCAGCGGCGCACGGCCTGCGGGTCCTGCTCCACGGCCCGCTTGTCCGGACGCTGGAAGGACAGTCCCCAACGCCTCAGGTACTTGCCCACCCCGGGCTCGGTCAGTCGCACCCGGTACAGCTTCGCGATCAGCTCGCCCACCAGCCGCCGCGTCCACAACTGCCCGCTCAAGCCCAGGTCACAGGGCCGATGATCGAGGACTGCCTGCCGCACGGCGCCCTGCTCGGCCTCCCCGAGCACCTGGTGCACCCCGACAGGCTTGCCCCGAGGCTGCATGACCAGCGCCTCCCGGCCGCCGGCCTGCCATTTCGCCCACCAGATGTCGACCGCCTTCAGCGACACCCCGAACACCGCCGCCACGTCCTCACGGTCCCGCCCCGCCACCAACGCGGCCACTGCCCGGAGCCGCAGGGCCTCCTGCGCCGACGGCGACAGATGCCGCGCGTCCCCCACCAGATCGCTCACACCACCACAACGACCCAGTACCCGAACCGTTTCGGATCAATATGAGCGTCATGTCCGGCCCTGTGCCGCGGGATGCGATCCGGGCGACGGCCGCGCACTCTGCCTCGCGTTCGGCGCGTCGGGCGAGTGAGCTCAGCGCCTGGGCGCGGTCCGAGCGCAGTTTCAGGGTCTGCGGGTGTTCGGCGCCGAAGATCCTTCCGAAGGCCGGCAGCAGTGCATCGTATGTGGTGACGGCATCGGCGTGGCGGCCTTGAGCGCCCGCAGCGAGCGCGGCGATACCCAGTGCCAACGCCGCGTACGTGTCGTCGCGCGGCCGGGACCGGGCCGCGGCCACGGAGCGTGCCTCGGCCTCAGCCTCGGCATAGCGCCCCGCTTGGTACAGGGCCATGGCCTTGGTCAAAGGGGTTCTCGTCGTCTGACCGGCTTCGCCTCGGCCACGCCGCCGAAAGAGTTTCATGCCCCGGAGCATACGAATGCTGCGAACACCACTCGGCAAGGGCTGGCGTGTTGTTCGAGCCCACAGAGGCCAGCTCAGACGCTCACCCGGGCCAAATGGAACACTCGATGAACGCGGTCGCGGCCCACGTCGACGCTTGTCGGGGTACAGATTCATCTGCAGAGCGCGGTACAGGCTCATGTGCAGAGGTGAGGCGTAGGGTGCCTGACATCTGACATCAGCTCAGTCATATGTCCACTGTCGATCCCTGGATGCGCCTCCACCGGAGCGTCCAGGAGGAATACGCCGAACACGGTGTACGGCCCGGCGCGGGGATGAAGCAGCGCGGGTCGCCACCAAAATGGTGGCGACCCGCGCTGTGGTCGTTAAAGGAAGTCGCTCCTGCTAGGTGCTGGTAACCAGGCCCCTACTCCCCAGTGAGCAGGCGGTCGGCGTAGGGCTGGAGGACCGTTCGAAGGTCTTCGTCGGAGACGTCACCGCTACCACCGATTCCGTTCCATCCGACCATTTCGTAGAGAACTTGAACGGGAACGTTCAACCCACGGAAGAAAGCATGGGCGAAGGGAAAGAAGGCTGGCGGGTCTCCCAGCTGCGACAGTATCAATTTGGCAACGTCGACAACATCATCACCTTCCATGACTCGTTCGCGCACAATTTCAGACAGCTCTCGATCACTCATTATCGGTAGAATACCACAGTCACCTTGTCGCGGTTACCGGGAGGTCCGACCTCCTTTTCTATTACAACCTCACCGTTGAAGCCGTACTTTTTGGCCATCTTGCCCGTGAAAGTATTACGGGCCGCTTCTTGGGGGGTGAGCATGAGGCTCTGAACGCCAGAATTGTAGCTGCGCAAGTTATCGGCAATGTCTTGCGAGTCGTCCCAAACCCCTCCGCCAACCCAGGTCCCCCGGACGCCCTTAGCTTTACCACCCAATGCTTCCATGGCTTCGGTAAACATCTCGGCCCCGGAGGGGGTCTTGCCATCTACCGCATGGATGTAGAGATTGAGAATCCCGTCATCATCTATAGAAGCCAGAAGCCCACCGGCATGACCAGGCTTGTACGTGTTGCTGTATTCCGTATCACTCTTGCATGCGGAGTTGTGGACCAGGATAGCCGTATCGCCGGCCATCGCGTAATAAGTGTGGAGGTTCTCGACCGTGAAGTTATAGGTCTGCGCAACCTTCGTGTACGAGCGGTTCTTGCGAACTGTCAGGGTCTGCCCGTCGCTGCTGCGGAGCGTGTGTCCGGGCAGAAGGTCCTTCGCTTCCACCCATCGGGCCTCCGAGGGGCTCCAGAACGGGTGCTCGTTGGTGGCCGTGATAGATCGCGGTCCATTAGGTGTTTCAATTGCCAGTTCGTTGAGGTGCTTGTTCCCCCGCGTGATGATCAGGTGCGAGACCTTCTGCGGCGAGGTCGCACCTGTGGCCGGGTCGGTCGCCAGCACCGAGTCGCCCTGGCGCACTTCCTCGATATTGCGTGTGGATCCGTCACCCATGAGAACTCTCGTCCCCGCCAGGAAACAGCGAGAACAACCCGCTGTTCCTGTTCCTTCGACACCCTTCAGGAAGGACAACGCCACTCGCAGCATGCGGATCTTGTTGCTGACTAGCGTGTCCTTGACGAAGTCCGTGCATGCACCAATGTCGATGCTTTCGTAGCAGTTGTAAGCGTTGCTGAGGCTCAGGCCCTCTTTGAGGACATTCTTGGTGACATCGCCATAGGGCTTCCAGTATTCGGCGGCTGCCTTGATCGCATCACAGTTGATGTTGTGCTGCCAGCACCAGCGGTTGCGTTCGCTTTGGGTCATGCAGTTCAGGCCGTCATAGCCGCATCGGTAAATCCGGGCGGCCTCCCTGGCCGGGGCGGACTTGCGGTACTCCTCGGCCCTGTCTTCGGCGATCTGAACGTACTGGGCGTGAGCGGCGCTGGCTTCCCGCTGTGCGCCGACCGCGTCATTGTTCGCCTGCAGGAAGGTGTCCCTGGCCTGGGCTGCATAAGCCCAGGCAGTGGAGGCCGAGACGCGTGCGGATTGCGCGGAAATCTCCGCGTCGGCCGCTGAGACTGCCGCGTTGCGTGCTGCGCTATCCGCGCTCGCGGCAGCCGCACGTGCGACCTTGGCCGATTCCGCGGCGCGGGCGGCAGAGGCTTCGGCGTCCTTCGCCGACTTGCTGGCCTGGGCGGCATAGCCCTTGGCCTGCTCGGCGGAGTTGGATGCTTGGGCAGCGTAGCCCTGAGCCTCTGCTGCTGCCTTACGGGCCGTGGCAGCTGCGGCTGCGGCTTGCGCGGCGTCCTGGGCAGCCAGGGCTGCGATGGCGGCGCCTTCGGCGATGAGCTGTTGGACGCGGTGCTGGTGGGTAGCGGAGAGGAGGTCTTCCTGCTGCGCGGCGTAGCGGCCTCGCTGGATGAACTCGTGGAGGTCGGCCTTGGAGCCGGTCAGGGCGATGCGGGCGGCCGATTGGAGTTCGGGGCCTCCGCTGTCGGCGAGCTGTGCTGCTTGGACGCGTTCGTCCTGAGCCCGTGCGGTGTACTGGCCTGCGGTGGCGAAGTCGGCGTACTTGGCGACGTCGCCGGAGTTGAGGGCAGCGCGGCCGGCGTCGGCGGTGACGGGGCCGGCCGTCTCGAGGATCTGCGCGATGTAGACCCGCAGTTCCTCCTTTGCGGCCTGGTACTGGCCGGAGGCAAGAAAGGCCGTGACGGCTGTGTCGTCGCCCTTGAGTGCCTGTTCGGCGGCCGCCCTTACGGCGGCGGAAGGATGCTGTTCAGCAAGGCGGGCTGCCTGCTCCCGCCGGTCTTGCCGGTCGGCTTCGGCCCAGCCCGTGCGCAGGTAGGTAAGGATGTCGGCGTCGGAGCCTGCAAGGGCGACTTCGGCGGCGACCTTGCTCCATTCACCGCGGATCTGGGCGGTCTTCAGAGCCACCTGGCGCCCCTTGGGGGCCAGTACAGCGGCGTCAGCGTCGGGCTGCTTCGCGGCCTGGGCCGCCAGTTGCTTGGCCTCGGCCTCCAGGTTCTGGGAGTCCTTGGCGGTCTGCTTTGCGGCGGCCTCTTCCTGCTCTTCCTTGGCCTTGTTGTCCTTGGCTTTCTCCAGGCCCGCGTTGGTTCGGGCGAGGAGATCTTCCGCTTCGATTTCGCGGGCCAGGGCGTAGACGGCCTTGGCCTGGTCCACGGCCGACTTGGCTGCGGCGGACGCCTGGGCGGCCGCTTCGGCATGCTTGGTGGACTCGGCGGCGGCCGTCGCAGCTTCGCCTGCGTGCCTGGCCGCCTCCTCCGCTGCGTCTGCGGCGTTCTGTGCGTGGATTGCGGCAGAGTGAGCGGCATCGCGCGCCTCCCATGCGGCAGCGGCAGCTCGGCGGGCGAGTGCGGCAGCGGCGTTGGCGGCTCGGTTGGCCTCGTTGGCGTGGCGCCGTGCCTGATCGGCGGCGGCACGGGCCTCGGCGGAGTCGATGCCAGCCTGGTCGGCATAGCGGCTGGCGTCCAGGGCGGCATCGGCAGTCAGCAGAGCGTTCCTGGCGGCGCCCAGCGCGCCCTGGACAGCGTCGGCGGCGGCCTGAGCAGAAGCACCCGCGAGATTCGCGGCCTTTTCGACTTCCTGAACGCCGCGCATCGCGGCGCGGGCATCGGCAGCGGCCTTGTTGGCATCAGCAGCCTTGGTGCCGTCGGTGGCTGCCGCGGCCGCGGCGTCGCGTGCGCGGGTGGCGGCGTTGCTGGCGGACGCTGCGGCGCTAGCGGCATTGGCTGCGGCAATTGCCGCGATGCGGGCGGCGCGGTTGGCGGCGGCAGCAGCGGATATAGCCTGCTGCGCGGCGGCAGCTGCCTGGCGGGTGGCTTCGGCGGCACGGCGTGCTGCGGCGGCGGCTCGTAGGGCGTCGCCCCGGGCGGCTTCGGTCTCGGCGGCGGCCTTCTCGGCTGCTTCCTTGGCCTGGCGGGCGGCTTCCACGGCTCGCGCGGAGGCCTCCTTGGCGGCGTCCTTCTCGGCGGTGGCCTGACGGCCTGCCTCGCGGGTCTGCTCCAGGAGTTGGGCGATGGTTGCCTGCTCCTGGTCGCGGGCGCGGGCGACGAACTGCCCGACCGTCAGGAAGTCGCGGATCTGGTCGGGTCCGCCGCGCAGGGCTATGCGGCCGGCGGCCCGGGTGTTCTCGCCACTGATGCTGAGGATCTGGGCGATCTGGACGCGGTCGTCCTGCTCGCGCAGGGTGTACTGGCCCTCCGTCAGGAAGGCCTTGATGGCGCCAGGGCCCTTCTGGAGGGCTTCGCGGCCTTTCTCTTGGACGATGGGGCCGCTGGTGTCGATGATCTGGGCGACCTTGACGCGCTGGTCCTGCTCCAGCGGGGCTTTCCAGCCAGTCTCGAGGAAGGTTTTGATCTCGGCTGGGGTGCCGGCGAGGGCTTTGCGTGCGGCGTCCTGCAGGCTGATGCCGCCGATGCTGGCAATCTGGGCCGTGGCGACCCGGTCGTCTTGGCGGACAAGTGCTTCGGCTTCGCCGAGGAACTTCGCGACCTCGGCGTCGCTTCCGGTGAGCGCGACTTCGGCGGCCGCCTTGACTCCGGGGCCGCCCTTCTTCCACAAGTCCACGACCCGGCCGCGCTCGGTCGGCGGTACCACGTAGCCGGGCACCTGCGCGGGTGGTGTGTCCGCCGCGGTGGCTATAGCGGGTGCGGCACTGAGCAGACCTGCCACCAGTGCGAGGGGGAGAACGCCTCTGCTCAGTGTCCGTCTGACGAATCGGGGGATGCCCGGTGGGCTTTGGGGCCTGGAAACCCTTTTCACAACTCGAACCTGTCTCACGGTCTGGGCGCTTCGTTGAAACGCCGTCTGCCAACTGGGGCCGGTCGTCGGGCCCGTGGCTGTTCCCTGGGAGTGGTCAGCCTCCCGGGAAATAGCTGAGAACGCGGCGTCTCCTGCTTGCGCATTGCTTTCAGGCCACCGCTTTTGGCGATTTCTGGCCACTCATGCCTCGACCGGCGAGAGTTGGACCGATCGAGCAGGCGATGGTTGCGCGGCGCCCATAGTGATCATTTTCACGTGAAGATCATTTGACAGGGCTCGTGTGGCGGCTGAGGTTTACTCCTGCATTGCCGCGCACTGGGGGATCGGCCGGCGATTGCTCCACTCATATCTCCCGGCGCCGCAGTGCGCCGCCATCGGAAGGACTTTGGTGCTTTCGCGCGCCAGAAAGCTGAGCATCATCGCGGTGCTCGCCACCTCATCCAGCCTCCCGGCAGCAGGCCTTGCCACAGCTGCCGACACCTCGTCGGCCCCGTATGCCATAGAGGACTTCAGCTACCCGAACGCTGCGCAGATCCTCGCGACCAAGGGCATCAAACTCGTCCGAGGTGACGGACAGATAACGCTCGCGGACTGCGACAACTCCAAGCCGCAGATCCGCGTCATGACCGTCGAGGACCTCACGGTCAACCGGCAGGGCACCTACTGCTTCACCTCGAGTGCCCCCACCGGATACCTCGCGCTCGAGCTGCCCCGGGTCTTCGCCATCGACGCCGGCGACAAGCCCCTCAACGCCAAACTGACCGCCAACGGGGCCACCCAGTCGGTCGACATCGCCAAGGACGGCTACGCCAGCGTCGGCGAGGGTGTGGTGGGAGGATCCCGCAGCACCCTTGTTGAGATCCGGGTCACCGGATCGGGCCCGGCCCCTCTCAACACCGATGCCGAACTTCCCTTCGTCGGACGGCTCGATATCGGCGACAGTGCTCGCTCCTGCAGCGCCGTCCTCATCGATCCCCGCTGGGTCGTCACGGCCAAGAGCTGCTTCGCCGACAAGCCCGCTGAGGGCATCGACATCCCGGCCGGCGCCCCCAAGAGCCGCACCGTTGTCACAATCGGCACCCACCGCAGCGAGATCGTCGAACTCGCACCGCGTCCTGACCGTGACCTGGTCATGGCGCGGCTGATCGACCCGGCCTCGTCCATCACGCCGGCGCCCCTGTCCAGCACCGCCGCCGCGGCAGGCGAGGACCTGACCGTGGCCGGCTACGGCCGCACCGCCTCGCAGTGGCGGCCGACCACACCCCACAAGGCCACCTTCACTGTGGCGGCCCCCACCGCGACCGACTTCGGGATGGCTGCCAAGGCCCCCGCGAACGCCACCGTGTGCCAGGGCGACGCAGGTTCCCCGGCAGTACGCACGGAGAACGGCAAGCCGGCCCTGGTAGGCCTGGTCAGCCGCTCCTGGCAGAACGGTTGCCTCGACGCGGCCGCCACCGACAAGACCGGCGCCTCCACCACGCGCGTGGATGACCTGGCCGCGTGGGTGCAGGCGACCTCCGGCCACGTCCTCAGGGCCGGTCAGACCATCGCGTCTGGCGCCACGCTCGTCGCGAAGCACCTGAAGATCAGCATGCAGGCCGACGGCAACCTGGTGATCTACCACAACAGCGCCGTCCCCGGTAAGGGCGGCGTACTGTGGGCCAGCAACACCTCCGGTAACCCCGGCGCGTACGCGATCATGCAGGCCGACGGCAACTTCGTCGTCTACACGAAGACCGGTGGCGACGGCAAGGGCGGCCACCTCTGGTCCACCGCCACCATGAACAACCCCGGCGCCTACCTCCACTTCCAGAACGACGGCAACCTCGTCGTCTACAAGAAGGACGGCGGCGAAGGCAAGGGCGGCGGCCTCTGGTCCAGCGACACCTGGATGCGCCCCAACCAGCTCCCGAGCGACGGCCGCTACCCGGCCGGCTTCTGGGCCGACAGCCCCAACAAGATCCTCGTCATGCAGCGCGACGGTCGCCTCTACATCTGGGACAAGAACCAGGGCAAGGAACTGTGGAGCTCCAACGTCGCCGGCGGTGATGGATCCTTCCTCCACATGGGCGGCGACGGAAACCTGGTCGCCTACCGCAAGGGCGGCGGCCCCGGCATCGGCAACTCGTACTGGTCCACCGCCACCATGAACAACCCCGGCGCCTACCTCCACTTCCAGAACGACGGCAACCTCGTCGTCTACAAGAAGGACGGCGGCGAAGGCAAGGGCGGTGCCCTCTGGTCCAGCAACACCTGGCAGTAGGCCGAGCCGCATGAAGCAACAACAGCACAAATGGTGCTGAGATGACCGACGATGCCCCGGAGTCCCACGCTCCGGGGCATCGCCTTCTCCCTCGCCGCCTCGCCGCCTTCCACCGGGACCCTTTATGGAAATCGGCTGCCAAGCCAGCAGCGGCGCAGAATGCCCGTCGCTGCCGCCGCAACCAGGCGGCATATTCGCCGAGCGCCAGCCAGGACAAGACAGTGAGGGTGAACCCGTACCCCTACCGAGCCCATCGGAGCCTCTCCCGCTGCCGTATCGGCGGCGGACCGGAACTTCCCAGCCTTCCCCCAACACGTCCCGCCGCGAAACACCAGGCCGGCCGGTTCTCTCCCGCAGCGCGAGGCTGCGCCCCGCCGCTGGCGCCGAGGTCGGGCGAACAAAGTGGCGGCCCGGCCCGTGATACCGTCCAGTAGGTGTTGAGTACAGGTGCTATATCCAGCGGTGTCCCGAGTGCAGGTGACGCGGCTCCCTCACAGAGGGCCCAGGGGGCTGCTGGCGAGGCAAAAACCCGGCCGGTTCCACTTCCGTCTTTGACCGGTTTGAGATGGACCGCAGCGTTGATGGTCTTTTTCTACCACTTGGACTTGGTCGAGTACATCGGCGGCCGCGCGGGGAGCACCATCCGCTTCGCCTTCGGTGCCGGCAACACGGGTGTCTCGTTCTTCTTTGTCCTCTCGGGATTCGTGCTCGCCTGGTCTACCGCCAGCACCCCTACAGGCCGGGGGATCGTCCGCTTCTGGCGTCGCCGGTTTGCCCGCGTCTACCCTCTGCACCTGGCCACCGCGCTCGGCGCCCTTGCTCTGGCCTACACTCTGGCCCCCGGCACGAAGCCCTCCGTTCGGTCCCTGTTGGCGAATCTCTTCCTGGTCCAGGCATGGGTACCGGACGTCCACTTCTACGGCGGTGTCAACCCCGTCAGCTGGTCCCTGGCCTGCGAGGCGTTCTTCTACCTGACTTTCCCGCTCCTCGTCTGGCCCCTGCGCCGCCTCGGCTGGCGCGCCAGCATGGTGGCCGCCGCAGCATGCACCATCACGACCCTGACCCTGCCCATGCTGGTCGCCTCGTTCGCACACCCTGACTGGGCCGCCTACGACTTCCCGCTCGCGCGCCTGCCCGAGTTCATCCTGGGCATCGCCCTCGCCGAGCTCGTACGCGCCGGCCGCTGGCGTGGACCCGGCCTGACGCTGTCTGTTGCACTCACCATGGGCGGCTACTTCCTCAGCTCCCAGGCACCTCACTACCGTTACCAGTACGCCGCCTGCACGCTTATCGGCTTTGCTGCGCTCATCGCGGCCGCAGCACAGGCCGACCTGCGAGGCGAACCGTCCCCCTGGCGGGGCCGACTGAGCGTCAAGCTGGGCGAGATCTCCTTCGCCTTCTACATGGTCCACATTCTGGTCATCCGCACCGGCGAGTACCTGTTCCGCCCGCACCCGAAGCTGCCCTGGTGGCCATCCGGCCTACTGGTGTCGGGAACCGCATTCGCAGTGTCGCTCGCAATCGCTTGGGCTCTGCACACCGTCGTCGAAAACCCCGGCCGCAAGCTGCTCCTGAGGAAGTGGGGCAGCTCCTCCACCTTGAAGTAGAAACCAGGTAGACAAATGGCGGCGACCTGCTGGGGAAGGCCCTCCCCAGCAGGCCGCCGCCATTTGTCTTTACCATCTCTTGAGCGCGGACAGTGGCCCTTTCCCTCCATGCCGGAACAGGCCAAACCCCCCGCACCCTTACCCACCAGACCCAGACCAGCGACCTGGGACACGCAGCCAGGCCAGCCCGTTATGCGCGCAGTATCACCAGACATCCACGGTGTTAGCGCGGTGCCCGGATTCCCTGGCATTGCTATTCGCCGCCACACCTCTACACCGCGGTACAACACCCTATGCGGGGGTGTGGATGAGTTGGAGGTCTGCTGAGCAGTAGGCGGTGCGGGCTTTGCCCTATTTCGTAGACACTCGCTTGTTATGCAACCAAGTCCAGGTTAGCGACGCTCGTAACGTGGTGCCGCTCGTAGTCGACGGGGCTGTGGTAGCCCAGGGCGGAATGTCGCCGCTTGCGGTTGTACCAGGCCATCCAGGCGAAGACCGCCATGCGGGCCTGCGCCCGGGTCAGCCAGCGTGAACCGTAGAGCAGTTCCCGCTTCAACGTGGCGAAGAAGGACTCCGCCAGGGCGTTGTCGTAACTGGAGCCGACGCGGCCCATCGAGCGCCGTATCCCGTGCGCCCGGCAGACCTCGGCGAATGCCGCCGACGTGTACTGACCGGCGACCCGCGGTCGGAGTGGAACACGACCCCGCGCACGTCGCCCCCGCGGGCATCCACGGCGGACTGGACCGCGTCGACGACCAGGTCGGCGCGCATGTGCTCGGCCAGCGACCAGCCGACGACCCGCCGCGAGTGCATGTCGATCACCGTGGCCAGGTACATCCACGATCCGCCGACCGGCAGGTACGTGATGTCACCGCACCAGCGCACATCCGGCGCCGGCGCCTCGAAGACGCGTCCGACCAGATCCGGAGCCGGCGGCACGTTCCTGTCCGCGATCGTCGTGCGGACCGTCCGCCGCAGGTGCCGGCCGGCCAGCCCGCGCTCGCGCATCAGCCGGGCGACCCTCTTGTGGTTCACCGCGCCGTGCCGTTCCCGCAGTTCCCGGGTGATCCGCGGGACGCCGTAGGCCCCGTTGGATTCACAGTGGATCTCCTCGATCCGCACGCCCAGGTCCTCGTCGGCGGCCTTCCGGGCGGCCCGGGTGGCCGCCGCGGCGATCCACCGGTAGAAGCCGGACGCGGACACGTCCAGCACTCGGCACAGCCGCTGTACTCCATACGGGTCACGGTGGTCGGAGATGAACCGCCAGCGGCCGGTCATCGACCCATCTCCTTGGCAAAATACGCGGCCGCCTTCCGCAGGATCTCCTTCTCCAGCTCCAGCTCGCGGACCTGCTTGCGCAGGCGGCGCAGTTCCTCGCGCTCCGCCGGGTTCAACGGGCCCTCACCGCCCGCACCAGACGTGGCCGCTTCCGCCCGCGAGCGCGCGAGCCACTGGCGCAGGGACTCCGGGTTGACGCCCAGCTCCCGCGCCACCGACGGGATGCGCCGCCCGCTGGACTCCACCAGCGCGACCGCGTCCCGCTTGAACTCGCCCGAGTACCTCGCAGCACCCATGAGGACATCCTCTCCACGGACCCGAAGATCCGCTTCTCAGAAGTGTCCACTGTTCGGGGTAAAGCCCAGTCGTCGCCGTGGTGGGCGCGGGTGCGGCTGAGCATCACCGATTAGAGGGACTGCTCAGCTGCAGCCTTGGACGGCCTCGTCGGTGGCGCTAGCGTCGGGCGTGTGGCAATTTCAGACCAAGGAACGACCTCGCCCCCCATTTCCGATCTCGGATCCTTGAAGGCGGAGTGGAGCCGCCGGCACGCTCACGCCACCGCAGAGGCACTTCACTACGAGACTCTCCTGGAGTCCGCTCGCGAGATCGAGGAGATCGCTGAGCTGTGGCAAGGGCTCGCCGCCTCGCCCGTCTCACACCCCGCTATCCGGGCGTCACGACAGGAAGCCCCGACGGACGCCGCCCCCGGCGAGACCGCCGTCGAGCTGGACACGGAGAAGGTCTTGCTCCTGATGGCCCAGGAGCCCCACCGCCTATGGCGAGCCAAGGACATCCAGGCAGCATTCGCACACCCGTCGCTGACGGAGGTGCGGTGCTCTCTCAAGGCACTGGTCGTGGCCGGTCGCCTTGAGGCTGTTCGTCGCAAGGCTCGCCACCTGCTCTTCCGTATCGCAGTCTCCCCCAGCGCGGAGTAACCAGGCGCTGACCAGCGGGGCGGAAAGAGATCTTGGTTCACCTGGGAACTGACTACCCAGCACTCTCGTGAGCCCGCAGCTCAGCGGATTCTGTCGGTTGACCACACAGTGAGAAGGACCCCGCTCCGGCGGGGTCCTTCCGCGTTTCCGGCAGGGCTTCCGGCCGCCGGGAGCGGACGGCGGGGGGTGGCGCGGGAGCCCCCGGAATGTTTGGTAATGTTTCACCTGTCGCCACGGCCCGCGAGGCTGGACGACACACACCCGGTCCGGGTGGCGGAATGGCAGACGCGCTAGCTTGAGGTGCTAGTGCCCTTTATCGGGCGTGGGGGTTCAAGTCCCCCCTCGGACACACAGTGAGAAGGACCCCGCTCCGGCGGGGTCCTTCTCCGTTTTCCGCCGAAGGTCGTGGATCGGCGGGTGCGGGCCCTGAAAAGGCGAAGGCCCCCGGGCGGGCCGGAGCCCGTCCCGGGGGCCCTGGGGCCCGTGGAGGACGTCAGTCGCGCGAGGCGGCGATCTCGTTCACCCGGCGGCGGACCAGGAACCAGCCGCCGACCAGGGCCGCGGCGATGCCCGGGAGGATCATCACCGTGGTGCGGCCGACCCCGCCGTCGCACCACATCAGCACCAGGACGGTCACCAGGAAGACCAGGGTGACGATCTGCGTGTACGGCGCCCAGGGCAGCTTGTACCCGGGGCGCTCGACGAGGCCGTTCTGCGCACGGCGCCAGAAGAACAGCGAGCAGATCATGACCATGGCCCAGGTGCCGAGGATGCCGATGGAGGCGAGGTTGAGGACGATCTCGAAGGCCTCGCCGGGCATCCAGTAGTTCAGACCGACGCCGGCGACGCCGAAGGCGGCGGTGAACAGGACGCCGCCGTAGGGGACCTTGCCCTTGTTCATGACCCCGGTGAACTTCGGGGCGGAGCCGGACATGGCCATCGAGCGCAGGATCCGGCCGGTGGAGTAGAGGCCGGAGTTCAGGCTGGACAGGGCCGCCGTCAGGACGACCAGGTTCATGACGCCCGCGGCGCCGGGCACGCCCAGCTTGTCGAAGACCGTGACGAAGGGGCTCTGGTCGGCCGAGTACTCCGTGTACGGGAGCAGCAGCGCGAGCAGCACGACGGAGCCGACGTAGAAGAGGCCCACGCGCCACATGATCGAGTTGATCGCCTTCGGCATGATCTTCTCGGGGTTCTCGGTCTCGCCGGCGGCGACGCCGCAGAGCTCGACGGAGGCGTACGCGAAGACCACGCCCTGGATGACCAGGAGCATCGGGAGCACGCCGGACGGGAAGATGCCGCCGTGGTCGGTGATGTTGGCCAGGCCCGGGGTGCTGCCGCCGATGTCGTGGCTGGTGGCGACGAGGTAGATGCCGACGATCAGGAAGATCGCCAGGGCGGCGACCTTGACCAGGGAGAACCAGAACTCCATCTCGCCGAAGTACTTCACCGAGATCAGGTTCGCGGTGAGGACCACGGCCAGGGCGACGAAGGCGAGCACCCACTGGGGGATGTCGGTGAACATCGACCAGAAGTGCGCGTAGGTCGCGGCGGCGGTGATGTCGGCCACGGTGGTGGTCGACCAGTTCAGGAAGTACAGCCAGCCCGCCGTGTAGGCGCCCTTCTCTCCCATGAACTCGCGCGCGTACGAGACGAAGGCGCCGGAGGAGGGGCGGTAGAGGACGAGCTCGCCGAGGGCCCGGACGACGAAGAAGGCGAAGACGCCGCACACGGCGTAGGCGATGGCCAGGGAGGGACCGGCGCCGGCGAGGCGGCCGCCTGCGCCGAGGAACAGGCCGGTGCCTATCGCCCCGCCGATGGCGATCATGTTGATGTGGCGGGACTTGAGGTCCTTGCTGTAGCCCTCGTCACCGGCGTCGACATGGCGGGAGGACGCCTCGGCGGGGGCCTCGGTCAAGGTGCGGTCACTCATAAACGACTTCGCCTTCGTGGGTCGGACAGGCAGGCCCGAAGCCGCGCGCGGGGGAGCTGGGTGGGGTCCCCCGTGCCGCGTTCCGGTGATTTTGTCGCCCCAGGAGACCATGAGCGTCCGCCCCCCGCCAAAATCAGCCACTGCGCGCCGAAGCCCCCGACGACCTTGGAAACGGTCGCCGGGGGCTACTGAGGGGTATGAATACGAGGGCTGCGGGGCTTCAGGCGCCCGGCTCGGCCTCTGCGGCCTGGTCGAGGCGGAAGGCCTCGTTGCCCAGGCCGATCCGGGCGTGCGCCTCGGGCCGGCGGGCCTTGAGCACCAGCCCGTGGGCCAGCCCTGCCACCGCAGCCACGCCGATGATCGCGGGCAGCACCCAGCTGAGCACGGAGCCCTTCTCGGCGGCGACCAGGACGGCGAAGTCCTTGACGGTGTAGACGGCGATGCCGACCAGGGCCAGGCCGGCCAGGCCCGCCGCGACAAGCCTCCAGAGCTGGGCGCCGGCGGCGCCCCGGCGGACGAAGAAGGCGATGACGGCGAAGGAGGACGCGGCCATCAGGACGGTCACGCCGAGGGCGCCGACGCTGCCCATCCAGGTGAACAGGTGCAGGACGGGGGCGGTGGGGTCGCCGGCCGGGGAGCCGTCGGTGAGGGCGAAGGCGAGGACGACGAGGGCGGCGACCACGGTCTGGAGCAGGGAGCCGGTGGCGGGGGCTCCGGTGCCGGGGCTGGTACGGCCGAAACGGGCGGGGAGCAGGCCCTCGCGGCCCATGGCGAAGGCGTAGCGGGCGACGACGTTGTGGAAGCTGAGCATGGCCGCGAACATGCCGGTGACGAAGAGCACGTGCAGGACGTCGGTGAAGCCGGCGCCGAGGCGGCTCTGGGTCAGGTCGAAGAGCAGGGCGGGGCCGGCGTCGGCGGCCGCCCTGGTGACCCGCGAGGGACCGGTGGCCACGCTGAGGGCCCAGGCGCTGAGGGCGAAGAAGAGGGCGGCGAAGCCGACGGCGAGGAACATCACGCGGGAGACCACGATGTGCGGCTTGCTGGTCTCCTCGGCGTAGACCGGGGACTGCTCGAAGCCGACGAAGGCGGCGATGCAGAAGCACAGGGCGGTACCCAGGCCGGCGCCGCCGAGGCCGGCGGGGTCGAAGGCGCTCAGGGAGAGGCCCTCGGGGCCGGGCTTGCCGAGGGCGGCGAGGTCGAAGACGACGACGAGGGCGCACTCGATGAGCAGCAGGACGCCGAGCACCTTGGCGTTGAGGTCGATCTTCAGCCAGCCGAGAGCGCCGGTGGCGGCGACCGCGAGCAGGGCGGGGACCCACCAGGCGACCTGGGTGTGCAGGTAGGTGGCGAGGAGTCCGGAGATCTCGAAGCCGAGGATGCCGTAGACGCCGACCTGCATGGCGCTGTAGGCGACGAGGGCGACGAGCGAGGCGCAGGCTCCGGCGGTGGGTCCGAGGCCGCGGGCTATGTAGGCGTAGAAGGCACCGGCGTTGTGGACGTGGCGGCTCATCTCGGCGTAGCCGATGCCGAAGAGGGCCAGGACGACGCCGAGGATCACGAAGAGCAGCGGCTGGCCTTCGATGCCCATGACCCCGAAGATCGTGGGCATCACACCGGCGACGACCATCAGGGGGGCACTGGCGGCCAGGACCGAGAGCAGCAGCCCGGCGGTGCCGAGGCGGCCCGCGCGCAGGGCGCGGTCCTGGCCCTTGAAGGTGCGGATCTCGGCCTCGGTGGCGGCGGCCTTCACGGTGGATCTGCCCGTCGGCATGGCAGGGTCCTTTCGGGGGCGACTGGTCGGGGGCGGGGGTCAGGCCGTGCCGAGCGCGGCGCTCCGCGCGGCGAGGAAGGCCTTGGTGGGGTCGCGGTCCGGATAGGACCAGGGGGCGCGGGTGGCGTGGGTGCCGATGCGGTGGAAGAGGGCGGCGGCTTCGGCGGGTCGCCCTTCGCAGAGCTTGGCGTGGGCGAGGAAGTTGAGGTCGACCCGGTTGCGCGGGTGGTCCTCGCGCTCCCATTCCAGCCACCAGTCGAAGGCGGAGCGCAGCACCTGGCGGGCGCGGCGGCCGGTCCAGTGCTCGACGGCGTCCTCGGGGGCCGAGCGGCCCCGGGCGGCAGCGAGGACGCGGTAGCGCTCGGCGTGGGCGATGACGGGGAGCACGGCGAGCGGGGAGTCGGCCGGGGACTCCTCGGCGGCCCAGGCGGCGAAGTCGTAGACCTCGTGGAGCGGGTCGTGGCCGGCGGCGGGGTCGCGTTCGGCGAGCCGGGCGACCATCAGGTGGTGGGCGTGGTGGTGCTCGCGGTGGCGGGCCCGGACCTGGTCGAAGTGGCGGCTGAAGTCCTCGTCGGGGCCGAAGGCGCGGGAGAGCATGAGCAGGCCGAGCCAGGGGGTGGGGTCGGCCGGGAGCAGGGCGGCGGCGCGGCGGCAGGCCTCGTCGGCGGCCTGGGGGGTGCCCTTGCCGCGCAGGGCAGCGTGGACGGCGGCGCAGGCGAGGAGGGTGGCGGCGTCGGCGCTGCCGGGTTCGGCGAGGAGCCACTCGCGGGCCCAGGCGAGGGCGGAGGGGGTCTCGGCGAGGACGGTGACGCGGTGGCCCCGGCGATCCCAGTCGTCGCCGGTGGCCGCCAGCAGGCTGCGGGCCCTGGCCCACCGGCCCTGGGTGAACTGGCCTCGCACGTCGACGAGTTCGGTGTCGCAGAGGGCCGGGTCGAAAAGCTGGGCGTCCCGCTTGCGGGCGCGGCCGAGGGGCGGCGGCGGGGACATCCGCGGGTTCCCTCCAGAGCGCGGGCGCGGGTGGACGACGTACGGGGTACGGATGGACGGCGTACGGGGGTGCGGGTGCGGAGGTACGGGTACGGACGTACGGGTACGGACGTGCGGGTACGGACGTGCGGGTACGGACGTGCGCGTGCGTGGGCGGTACCGGTGGTGATGGTGCGCGCGACATGCGGGGCGCGGCCCGATCGATCCGGTGGTCAGTCCGGATGATCACTCACAGCAAACCGGTACGCACAGCTCCGAGTCAAGGTCCGGACCGCCGCGTGGCCTGAATCAACTGGTGTGCGAAGAGGGCAACTTGGGGCGCATGCGGCGGTTCGAGATGCGGGGTGGGGGTGCCGCCGTCCCCCGGGGCGGGCCCGTGACGAGCGTTGACGGCCTTCGCCTCGGGCGAGGCGCCGACCGTGCCGGGCGACCGGGCGGTGGTGGTGGACGCGGCCGGTGGCGGTGCTGGAGGTGGCCGAGGTACGGGTGCTGCGGGCGGTCCTGGGGGATCCGGGGGCACGGTGGACCACGGCAGGCTGGTCGCACGCGGAACGGTACCGGGTGGTGGGGCGCCTGTCCTGCCCCCCCCGCCCCGCCCCCGGTACCGCTCCGCGGGCCGGGGTCAGGACACGGCGCGGGCCGCCGCACGGCCCGCGGCCCGGCCCGAGAAGAGGCAGCCGCCCAGGAAGGTGCCCTCCAGGGCACGGTAGCCGTGGACGCCCCCGCCGCCGAAGCCCGCCGCCTCCCCCGCCGCGTACACGCCGGGCAGCGGCTCGCCGGAAGGGGTAAGGACGCGGGAGGACAGGTCGGTCTCCAGGCCGCCGAGGGACTTGCGGGTCAGGATCGAGAGGCGGACGGCGATCAGCGGGCCGGCCTTCGGGTCCAGGATTCGGTGCGGGGCGGCGGTGCGGATCAGCCGGTCGCCGAGGTAGCGGCGGGCCCCGTGGATGGCCGTCACCTGGAGGTCCTTGGTGAAGGGGTTGGCGATCTCCCGGTCGCGGGCGGTGATCTCGCGCCGGACGGTGGCCTCGTCGAGCAGGTCCTCGCCGGCGACCGCGTTCATCCCGCGGACCAACGCCGACAGGTCCCGCTCGACGACGAAGTCGGCGCCGCGGTCCATGAAGGCCTTGACCGGCCCGGGTACGGCCTGCCGGGCGCGGTTGACCACCTCGCGGACGGAGCGGCCCGTCAGGTCGGGGTTCTGCTCCGAACCGGAGAGGCCGAACTCCCTGCCGATGATGCGCTGGTTGAGCACGAACCAGGTGTGGTCGTGCCCGGTGCGCATGATGTGGTCGAGGGTGCCGAGCGTGTCGAAGCCGGGGAAGAGGGGCACGGGCAGCCGCCGGCCCGTCGCGTCCAGCCACAGCGAGGACGGGCCGGGCAGGATGCGGATGCCGTGGCGGGCCCAGACCGGGTCCCAGTTCCCGATGCCCTCGGTGTAGTGCCACATCCGGTCCTTGTTGATGTGCCTGGCCCCCGCCTTCTCCGCGATCCCCAGCATCAGCCCGTCCACGTGGGCCGGGACCCCGGAGAGCATCCGGGCGGGCGGGGTGCCCAGGCGGGCCGGCCACTGGGCGCGCACCAGGTCGTGGTTGCCGCCGATGCCCCCGCTGGTGACGATCACCGCCTGGGCCCGCAGGCTGAAGGAGCCGGTGCTCTCACGGCCGCTGGCGGCGCCCCGTACGGCGTCCGAGGGCGCCAGGACCTCGCCGGTGACGGTGTCCACCGCGCCGGCGGTCGAAGCCAGGCCGGTGACCCGGTGGCGGAAGCGCAGGCTCACCAGGCCGCGGGCGGCCCCGGCGCGGACCCGCCGCTCGAAGGGCTCGACCAGGCCGGGGCCGGTGCCCCAGGTGATGTGGAAGCGGGGTACGGAGTTGCCGTGGCCGTTGGCGTCGTAGCCACCGCGCTCCGCCCAGCCCACGACGGGGAAGAAGCGCACCCCCTGGGCGTGCAGCCACGGCCGCTTCTCACCGGCCGCGAAGTCGACGTAGGCCTCGGCCCAGCGGCGCGGCCAGGCGTCCTCCTCCCGGTCGAAGCCGGCGGTCCCCAGCCAGTCCTGGAGGGCGAGCGCGCGGCTGTCCCGGATCCGCATCCGGCGCTGCTCGGGCGAGTCCACGAAGAACAGCCCGCCGAAGGACCAGTGCGCCTGGCCGCCGATCGACTGCTCGGGCTCCTGGTCGAGGAGGATCACCCGGCGTCCCGCGTCGACGAGCTCGGCGGTGGCGGCGAGGCCCGCGAGGCCCGCTCCGATCACGATCACGTCGGCGTCGTAGCCCATGCGTCTGCCCGTCCTCCGGTCGGTGGTGGGGCAGATCCTTTGCTACGGAGCGGTAACCCGTCAACAGCGGTGGTTGGATGGACGGGTGAGTGCCGCAGATGAAGTACTGGACGTGGTGGACCGCGACGACCGGGTGACCGGGCAGGCCCCGCGGGGCGAGGTGTATGCCCGGGGGCTCCTCCACCGGTGCGTGTTCGTGCAGGTCAGGGACGAGCTCGGGCGGGTCTTCGTGCACCGCCGGACCGCGTCGAAGCTGGTGTTCCCGGCGCACTACGACATGTTCGTGGGCGGGGTGCTGGGAGCCGGGGAGGACTATCCGGGGGCCGCGCTGCGGGAGGCGGAGGAGGAGCTGGGGGTGAGCGGACTGGAGCAGCCGGCGCCGCTGTTCAAGTTCCTCTACGAGGGTCCCGGCGGGGCCTGGTGGTCGTACGTGCACGAGGTGCGCTGCGCGCGGCCGGTGGTCCCGCAGGAGTCCGAGGTCGACTGGCACGCCTGGCTGGCGCCCGGGGAGCTGGAGCGGCGGGTCTCGGACGGGGGCTGGCCGTGGGTGCCCGACGGGCTGGAGGCGTACCGGCGGCTGCGCGCCTTCCGGGAGGATGCGGCCAGGCCGCCCGCGCCCCGCGCGTGAAGGGGACGTAAATTGGACAGGTGATCGACTTCGTCAAGGACGTGCGCCTCTGGTTCGCACCGCAGCGGCTGCGCGCCGAAGGCGAGACCCCGGACTACCGCTTCTCCCTGGCCAACGAGCGGACCTTCCTGGCCTGGATCCGGACCGCGCTGGCCCTGGTGGGCGGCGGGTTCGCGGTGGACCAGTTCCTGCCGGACCTGCGCTGGGGGGTGCGGGTCGGGATGTCGCTCGCCCTGCTGGGGGTGGGGGCCGCCTGCGCACTGCGGGCGGTGCACCACTGGGTGCGGTGCGAGCGGGCGATGCGGCGGGGCGAGGACCTGCCGCTGTCGCCGTTCCCGGTGCTGCTGAGCATGGGGGTGGGGCTGGTCGCGGTGGCGATGGTGGTGGTCGTGCTGATGGGCTGGACGGACCGGCCGTGACCCGGCCCGGTACGGCCGCCCGGGACGCGGGGCTCCAGCCGGAGCGGACCCGGCTCGCATGGCGGCGCACCACCCTGGCCTGCTCGGTCACCGCCGTGCTGGCGCTGCGGCAGGCGCTGCACGGTACCGGGTCGCCGCTGGAGGTGACCGGTGCGTCCCTGATCGCGCTCATCTGGGTGGCGTTCCTGTGGGTGGCGCACCGGCGGATCCGGCAGCTGGCGACCGCCCGGCCGCCGGTGCTGTCGCACGGGGTGGCGGCGGGGGCGGTGGCGTGCACGGTGGCGCTGGCCGTGTTCGCGATGACCGTGATCGTCTGACGCCTGCCCCACCCCGCCCCGCGCCGAACCCCGCCCCGGGCCGGGCCCGGACCGGCTGGCAGGATGCCGAGCACCTGTCACAGCGACCCGGGGAGAGCGCCCATGACCGTCGAGAAGCCGTACGCAGTCCAGCCCGCTGACGGGGTGTACGCCTACGTCCAGCCGGACGGCGGCTGGTGCCTGAACAACGCCGGCTGGGTCAGCGACGGCGGGCGGACCCTGCTGGTCGACACGGCCGCCACGGAGCGTCGGGCGCTGGCCCTGCGCGAGGCGGTCGTGGCGGCCGGATCGCCGCTGCCCCGCACCGTGGTCAACACGCACCACCACGGCGACCACACCTACGGCAACGCCGTCTTCGCGCCCGCCCTGATCGTGGGCCACGACAACGCGCGGGCCGAGCAGCTCGCCGCGGGGCACCAGCTGGAGCTGATCTGGCCCGCCACCGACTTCGGCGCGATAGAGATCACCCCGCCGGACCTCACGTACGGCGACCGGCTGACGCTGCACGTCGGGGACACCGAGGTGCGGGTCCTCCACCCGGGCGTGGCGCACACCACCGGCGACTCGGTCGTGTGGCTGCCCGCGCAGCGGGTGGTGTTCACCGGGGACCTGGTCTTCGCCGGGGGCACCCCGTTCCTGGCGATGGGCTCGCTGGCCGGTTCGCTGCGGGCGCTGGAGCTGCTGCGCTCGCTGGACGCGGAGACGGTCGTCCCGGGGCACGGGCCCCTGACCGACCCGGCGGCGTACGCGGCCACCGAGCGCTACCTGCGGTACGTGGAGGAGCTGGCGCGCGACGGCCGGGGCCGGGGGCTGACCCCGCTGGAGACCGCGCGCGGGGCCGACCTCGGGGAGTTCGCGGCCTGGCGGGAGAGCGAGCGGCTGGTGGCGAACCTGCACCGGGCGTACGCGGAACTGGCCGGGGAGCCGGAGGGCGCCCCGCTGGACATCATGGCCGTGCTGCGGGACATGACGGTGATGAACGGGGGCACGCCCATCCTGTGCCACGCCTGACGGACCGGGGCCGGAAGGGTTCTTCCGGCCCGCCCTCTGGACGGCATACCGACTGGTCGGCATGATGGCTCGGGACACCCGTCGTCGACCCGACTTCGTACGGAGGCGCGCACATGACCCCAGCCGACCCCCGAGGCCTCGATCTGGAGCGGCTGCGCGGCCACCTCGACGCCGCGCGCCCCGGGCTCGTGTCCGGGCCGCTGACCGGCCGGCTGATCGAGGGGGGCCGGTCGAACCTCACGTACGCGGTCACCGACGGCCGGGCCCGCTGGGTGGTGCGCCGCCCGCCGCTCGGTCACGTCCTGGCCACCGCGCACGACATGCGGCGCGAGCACCGGGTGATCGCCGCCCTGCACGGGACGGCCGTACCGGTGCCCGAGCCGCTGCTGCTGTGCGAGGACGAGGAGGTGCTGGGGGCGCCGTTCTACGTCATGGAGCACGTGGACGGCGTGCCCTACCGGACGGCCGGACAGCTCGCGGAGATCGGGCCCGAGCGCACGCGGCGGGCGGTGCTGGGCCTGGTGGACACCCTCGTCGACCTGCACGCGGTGGACCCGGAGGCCGTGGGCCTCGGGGACTTCGGCCGGCCGGAGGGCTTCCTCGACCGGCAGCTGCGCCGCTGGGGCAAGCAGCTCGCGGCCTCGCGCGGCCGGGAGCTCGCGGGGATCGACGCCCTGCACGCGGCCCTGGGCCGGGCGCTGCCCGACTCGCCCGCCCCGACCGTGGTGCACGGCGACTTCCGGCTGGACAACGTACTGATCGGCGGGCCGGACGACACGATCCGCGCGGTGCTGGACTGGGAGATGTCCACGCTGGGCGATCCGCTGACCGACCTCGGGCTGCTGGTGATGTACAGCTCGGACCTGGGCCTGGAGGACTCTCCCGTCAGTACGACGAGCCGCGCGCCGGGGCACCCGGCACCCGCCGAGCTGGTCGGGCGGTACGCCGCCCGCTCGGGGCGGGACACCGGGGCGATCGCCTGGTACACGGCCTTCGCCTGGTTCAAGCTCGCGGTGATCCTCGAGGGCATCCACTACCGCTACACGCTCGGCCAGACCGTCGGCGCGGGCTTCGACCGGATCGGCGAGCTGGTCCCCGTCTTCATCGCACACGGTCTGACCACCCTCCAGGAAGGCTGAGGAGCCGCGCAGATGGACTTCGCATTCGACACCCGGACCGAGGAACTCCGCGGGCGGCTGCTCGCGTTCATGGAGGAGTACGTCCACCCGGCGGAAGCCGTCGCCGCCGGGCAGCGCGCGCGGCTGGCCTCGCCCTGGGACACCCCGGCCGTCTTCGGCGAGCTGAAGGCCGAGGCGCGCCGCCAGGGGCTGTGGAACCTCTTCCTGCCCGACCCGGAGTACGGGGCCGGGCTGACCAACCTCCAGTACGCCCCGCTCGCCGAGATCACCGGCCGCAGCCCGCACCTGGCGCCGATGGCCACCAACTGCGCGGCCCCGGACACCGGGAACATGGAACTGCTCGCCCAGTTCGGCAGCGAGCGGCAGAAGAAGCAGTGGCTGGAGCCCCTGCTGGACGGGGAGATCCGCTCCGCGTTCGCGATGACCGAGCCCGAGGTGGCCTCCTCGGACGCGACGAACGTCGAGACCCGCATCGAGCGCGACGGCGACGCGTACGTGGTCACCGGGCGCAAGTGGTACATCTCCGGAGCGATGAACCCGGACTGCAAGGTCTTCATCGTGATGGGCAAGACCGATCCGGACGGAGCCGATCCACGCCGCCAGCAGTCCATGGTCCTGGTCCCGCGCGACACCCCGGGCGTGGAGGTGCGCCGGGCGATGACGGTGTACGGGTACGCGGACCACGACCACGGCGGGCACGCCGAGGTGGTCTTCGACGGGGCCCGGGTGCCGGCGGAGAACCTGATCGGCGAGGAGGGCGCCGGCTTCGCCATCGCCCAGGCCCGGCTCGGACCGGGCCGGATCCACCACTGCATGCGGCTGATCGGCATGGCGGAGCGGGCCGTCGAGCTGATGTGCCGGCGCGCGGTGGGGCGTACGGCCTTCGGGAAGGAGCTGGCCGCGCAGGGGGTCGTGCAGAACTGGATCGCGGACGCCCGGGTCACCATCGAGCAGCTGCGGCTGCTGGTGTTGAAGACGGCCTGGCTGATGGACACGGCCGGCAACCGGGGCGCGCACACCGAGATCCAGGCCATCAAGATCGCCACCCCGCGCGCGGTGGTGGGCATCCTGGACCAGGCGGTGCAGTTGCACGGCGCGGGCGGGGTCAGCCAGGACTTCCCGCTGGCCGAGCTGTGGGCGGCGGCGCGCACCCTGCGGCTGGCGGACGGCCCGGACGAGGTCCACCAGCGCTCCCTGGCCCGCCGCGAGCTGAAGCGCTACCGCTAGGCGGCGTCTACGGCGTCCTGCCCGAGGCGGCCTCGACGACCTCGTCCAGTACCTCGCGGGAGCGGACGAGGCCGCCGATCAGCCGGTCGGTCCGGTCCCGTTCGCCGACCACGTGGAGGGCCTGGGAGCTCCACCCGGAGTTCCTGATGCACGTGCACGGCCCCGAAGGCTGCAACGACCACCCGGTGCCGGCCCGCCGCCCCGGCCGCCTCGCTCGTTCAGGGACGCAGGGAGCGGAGCAGCAGGTCGGCGAGGTGGTCGGCCACCTGGTGGGGGGTGAGCGGGCCGTCGGCCCGGTACCAGGTGGAGAGGTGGTGCACGGAGCCGAAGTAGTAGTCCACCACCAGGTCGGCGGGGGTGGCCGTGGAGAACACGCCGGTGCGCATGCCCTCCTCGACCAGCGCGCGGAACCGCTCGTGGTAGCGCCGGCGTTCGGCGCGGACCTGCTTGTACTTCTCCGGGCTGAGCTGGTGCATCGACCGGAAGAAGATCATCGCGTCGTCGAGGTTCTCGATCGTGGTGACGACGACATCGGCGGCCGCGGCCCGCAGCCGCTCCTCGACGGGGGCGTCGGATCCGGCCACGGCGTCGAGCCGCTGCTGCTGGAGGCGCAGCATGCGCGCGTAGACCTCGTGCAGCAGGTCGTCCTTGGAGCCGAAGTAGTGGTAGAGGGCGCCCTTGGTGACCCCGGCCGCCTCGACGATCTCCTGGACGGAGGTGCGGTCGTAACCGCGCTCGGCGAACAGCCTGGTGGCGACGGCCAGCAGCCGCTGCGGCACCGGGGTGTCGCGGTCGCCGTCCCGGGGCCCCGCGGTGTTCGTGGCGGCCATGGTGCTCGCCTTCCTCTCCTGATCCTCCGACTGTTTTCAGCCGCGCTCGCGCAGTTCTCGTCGCAGGATCTTGCCACTGGTGGTCTGCGGAAGAACAGGCAGGATCTCGACCTGGCGCGGGTACTTGTAGGCGGCGAGGCGCTCGGCGCAGTACGCGGCGAGTTCGGCCGGCTCGGCACGGGCGCCGGGGCGCAGGCTCACGTAGGCCTTCACGGTCTCCCCGCGGTAGGCGTCGGGAACCCCGACCACGGCCGCGTCCCGGACGGCGGGATGGGTGTGGAGCACGTCCTCGACCTCGCGCGGCCAGACCTTGAACCCCGAGGCGCTGATCATGTCCTTCTTGCGGTCGACGACGTAGAGCCAGCCGTCGGCGTCCATGAACCCGACGTCCCCGGTGCGCAGTTCGCCGTCCGGGAAGGCCCTGGCGGTCTCCTCGGGCAGCCCCCAGTAGCCGGGTACGACCTGCGGCCCGCGGACGGCTATCTCGCCGGTCTCCCCGAGCGGCAGCTCGGCGCCGTGCTCGTCGAGGATCCGTACGAGGGTCTGCGCGCCCGGGACCCCGACGGACAGGGTCCCGCTGCCGGGGTCGACGGGGGCCTCGTGGTGCGCGGGGACGGAGGCGCACGGGGCGGTGCACTCGGTGAGGCCGTAGCCGTTGCGCAGGTAGAACCCGAAGTCCGCGCGGAGGCGTGCGACGAGGGCGGGCGGGACGGGGGCCCCGCCGGAGGAGACCACCCGGAACGGGGCGAAGTGCTCGCGGGTGGCGGCGGGGTGCGCGGCCAGTGCGGTGAAGGCGGTGGCGGGCCCGATGGTGTAGGCGGGGCGGTGCTCCAGGAAGGCGTCGAGGACGGTCCCGGCGTCGAAGCGGCGGGTGAGGACGAGGGTGCCGGCGTTGACGAGGCAGGCGGTGAGCTCGCAGACCAGCCCGGTGATGTGGAACAGCGGCGCGAGCACGAAGTACCCGGCCCCTTCGGGGACGGGATGGCCGGTGACCTGGCGGACGGCGTTGTAGGTGATCGCCCCGTGCGGGTTCATGGCGCCCTTGGGGGTGCCGGACGTGCCGGAGGTGTAGCTGATGAGCGCGATGTCACCGGCCCGCAGCCCCGGATCGGGCGGGGCGGGGCGGCCCTGCCGGGCCACGGCGAGCAGGTCGGCGGGGGCCTGCACGTCCGGCTCGGACGGCGAGCTGCTCGGCGGAGCCGGGCGGCCGTCCGGCTCGGACGGCGAGCTGCTCGGCGGAGCCGGGCGGCCGGCTGGCCCCGCCGCGAGGCCGGACGGCTCCGCCGAGGCCGGATCCAGCCCCGCCCCGGGGCACCTCCCGGCGGTGGCTGGGGACGGTTGCGGCGCGGGGTCCGGGACGGAGCCCCGAGTTCTTCCAGCCTCCCCGGCGTCTGAGGGGGGAACGGTGGAGGGGCGGGGCGGGGACGGCTGCACGCAGCGGGAACCGCCGGCGACCGGGGCCGGGGCCGGGAACACGCGGGGATCGTCCCGGGTCTGGAAGTCCGCGGCACGGGCCGTCACGACGGTCCGCACCCCGCTCCCCCGCACCGCATCCCCCAGGTACCCCTCCCAGGCCCCGTCCTCGCACACCAGCGCGACCGCCCCGGAGTCGCCCAGCACGTGCCGCGTCTCGGCGGACTTGTACATCGGGTTGACCGGAACGACCACCGCCCCCGCCTTCCAGACGGCCAGCACGGCCAGCACGAAGTGCGGGGTGTTCTGCAGCATCACCGCGACCCGGTCGCCCCGCCGGACCCCTCGCCCCGCGAGGTACCCGGCCAGCGAGTCGGAGAGCGCGTCGGCCTCGGCGTACCCGACCCGCCCGTCGAAGTACGCGAGCGCGGCCCGCTCCGGCGCCCGTGCCACGGCATCGCGGAAGGCGTCCAGCACGCTGGCCGGCGGCGTTACCGGTGCCAGCTGGGCAGCGCTCAGCCGGCCCAGCCACGGCCGGGCGGCGTACGGGGATCCCCCTTCGGGGGAGCGGTCCGTCACGAGGACTCCCACTTCCGCTGGAGGTGGTTCATGGCGCCCAGCCACCGCTCGGGCCGGGTCGCGCGCCCGGCGTAGTGGTGGGCCACCTCGGGGTGCGGGAGGATCAAGAACCGGCCCTTCTCCATGCCGTCGAACAGGGCGTCCGCGACCGCGTCCGGCTCGATCGCGGTCGGCGCCAGGACGAGCTCGCCCGCCGAGCCCGCGGCGGTCAGCATGTCGGTGCGCACGCCCTGCGGGCAGATGGCATGGACCTGCACGCCCCGGTGGCGGTAGGTCAGCGAGAGCCATTCCGCGAAGGCGAGGGCACCGTGCTTGGTGACACTGTACGGCGCGGCCCCGATCATCGTGAGCAGTCCGGCGGCCGAGACCGTGGACACGAAGCGCCCGCCGCCCCGCTCCAGCCAGTCGGGCAGCAGGACCCGGGCGGCGCGCACGTGGGCCATGACGTTGACGTCCCAGGCCGCCTCCCAGACGGCCTCCTCGGCGAAGGCGTCGCCGCCCGAGGCGAGTCCGGCGTTGGCGCAGTACACGTCCACCCGCCCGCCGAGCGCCTCGCGGGCCTCCCCGACGATCGCGGAGGCGTCGCCGGGCACGGCGAGGGCGCGGTCGCCGATGGCGGCGGCCACGGCCGAGGCCCGGTCCGGGTCGAGGTCGTTGACGACGACGGTGGCCCCCTCGGCGGCGAACCGGTGGGCGAGGGCCGCGCCGATGCCGCCGCCCGCGCCGGTGACGACGACTCGCTGGTCCTGGTACGCGCTCACGGGGATCACCTTTCGCCGCTGCCTGCCGGGCCCGTGGGGGCACCGGATCCCGGGCAGACTAACCAGTCGGTATGTCGGGGCGGAAGGGGTCCGCGCCCCAGCATGGCGGGATGACGCTGTCACGACGCGGACTGCTGGGACTGGCGGGGGCCGCGGGGGCCACGGGTGCGGTCGGGGCGGGGAGGCCCGCCGGCCCCCGGCCGTCCGGCCGGGTCCGCACCGGCTTCGACCGGCTGGCCGCCGGCGGGTACGAGGAGCTCGCCGGCCGACGGGTCGGGGTCGTCACCAACCCCACGGGGATCACGGCCGACGCCCGCCACCTGGTCGACGTGATGCACGCCGACGCCCGGGTGGACCTGGTGGCGGTGTTCGGGCCGGAGCACGGCTTCCGGGGCACCGCACAGGCGGGCGGCTCCGAGGGGGCCGCCCGCGATCCGGCGACGGGGCTGCCGGTGTACGACACGTACGGCAGGAGCGGGCGGCAGCTCGCGGACCTCTTCACCGCGGCGGGGATCGACACGCTGGTCTTTGACGTCCAGGACGTCGGGGCGCGCTTCTACACCTACGTCTGGACCCTCTACGACTGCATGCGCGCGGCCGCGACGGCCGGCAAGGAGGTCGTGGTCCTGGACCGGCCCAACCCGGTCGGCGGGCTCCGGGCGGCCGGGCCCGTACTGGAACGGCCGTACGCGAGCTTCGTGGGCCGCGAGCCGATCGCGCTCGCGCACGGGATGACGGTGGCCGAGCTGGCCCGGCTGTTCCACGGGGAGTTCCTCGGGGGCGCCGGCCCGCGGCTGCGGACGGTGCCTGTGACGGGCTGGCGGCGGGGGGCCTTCTTCGGGGAGACCGGCCTGCCGTGGGTGCCGCCGAGCCCCAACGTGCCCACCCCGGACACGGCGCTCGTGTACGCCGGCACCTGCCTGTTCGAGGGCACCAACCTGTCGGAGGGCCGGGGCACGACCACCCCCTTCGAGCTGGTCGGCGCGGAGGGCGTCGACCGGCGGTGGGCGGAGGCGGCGAACGGGCTCGGGCTGGCGGGGGTGTGGTTCCGGGAGGCCTGGTTCACCCCGGCCTTCTCCAAGCACGCGGGGAGGGTGTGCGGCGGGCTCCGGCTGGTCGTGCACGACCGGGAGGCCTTCGATCCGGTGCGGGCGGGGATCGGGCTGCTGGTCACGGCGCGGCGGGCATGGAGCGGGTTCGGGTGGCGGGAGGACCACTGGATCGACCGGCTGACCGGGTCGGACCGGGTGCGGACGCTGGTGGACGCGGGGGCGGGCGTGGAGGAGATCGCGGGCGACTGGGCGGCGGGGCTGGCGCGGTTCGCGGCGGTGCGGGAGGAGTACCTGCTCTACCCGTGACCGGACCCGGACCGGTGCTTGCGGATTCCGCCCGGACCGGTGCTGTCGCGGGTCTGGCCGTGGCGGCCCCGCGGCGGGATGCTGCGACCGACCGGCAGGGCTCGCGCGGAAGGGGTGCGTCATGGCGGACGGCGGAGCGGGGATCGGGGTCGGGCCGTACCAGGAGCTGACCTTCGACGCCCAGGGGGACGTGGACCCGGCCACGCGGGCCGCGGTGGCCCGGATGGAGGCGACCGACCTGCTGGTCTTCGCCCACGGGTGGAACAGCGACCGCTCCACGGCGACCCGGCTGTACGACAGCTTCTTCGCCCCCTTCCCCGGGCTGGTGGGGTCGGGGGTGCGGCTGGGCTACGTGGGCGTGGTGTGGCCCTCCATCCGGTTCTCCGACGAGCCGATACCGGACTTCGATCGGCACGGCGCGCTCGCGCAGGCCCCCGCCGGCCCCGCCCTGGACGCGGCGACCCGCAGGGCGCTGGACGGCTTCTGGCCCGGGCGGGGCCCCGAGCTGGACCGGATCGCGGCCCTGCTGGAGGAACGGCCCGACGCCGAGGCCGCGTTCACCGAGTTCGCGGCGCTGGTGCGGGAGCTCGTGGGCGCGGGGCCGGCGGGTCCGTCGGCGCTCGCGGCGCCCGGGGTGCCGGACGTCTTCTGCCTGGAGGCGGTGGCGGTGTGCCGCGCCCTGACCGCCGCCCTGGCCGAGGCGGGCGCGGCCGACGGGGAGGACGCGGCCGGCGGGGAGGGCCCGGCGGGCCCCGCGCCGGACGGGGCCCGGGCGGGCCTCGCGCCGGGCGACGGGCTGCGCGCCCTGTGGGGCGGCGCCAAGGAGCTGCTGCGCCAGGCGACGTACTACGAGATGAAGAGACGAGCCGGGGTGGTGGGCGAGCACGGGCTCGGACCGGTGCTGGCGGACCTCGCGGGGCGCCGGCCCGCCCTGCGCTTCCACCTCATCGGCCACAGCTTCGGGGCGCGGGTGGTGTCGTTCTCCCTGCGCGCCGTGCCGGAGGGGGCGCGCCACGTGAAGTCGCTGACGCTGCTCCAGGGGGCCTTCTCCCACTACGCGTTCAGCGACAGGCTCCCCCACGACCCGGGGCGCGGCGGCGTCCTGCGCGGCCTCCAGCGCCGGGTGGACGGACCGGTGGTGGCCTGCCATTCCTCCCACGACTCGGCCCTCGGTGTGTTCTATCCGCTGGCCTCCCGGATGGCGGGGGATTCGGCCGGTCTGCTCGGCTTCGACGAACGGTGGGGCGCGATCGGGCACGACGGGGTGCAGGCGGTGCCGGGCACCCCGCGGATGGCCCTGGACAGGGCCCTGAGCGGGGGGCTTCCCGGGGCAGGCTGCGTCAGCGTGGACGCGGGTTCCGTGGTCCGCCGCGGTGGGCCCCCGTCGGGGGCGCACAGCGACATCTGCCACGAGGAGCTGGCCCGGATCGTGGTCGGCGCGGGGCGCATGGGGCGCTGACTTCCGGCCATGTGCCACCCGCACGCCTCGACCGCCCCCGCATGCGCCCGCATCCCCTCGGGCATGTTGGGCACATCGGGGCGTGCTGCTTCGTTCTACGCGGTAGCGCGGGGCGGGACGGGTGAATGGTGAATACAGGCGGGGGTACGGCGGAGGTGAAGGTACGGTGGCGGGTTTTCGGAGTCTTGCCTATCAGGTGCGCGACGCGCGCAACGACCGGGCCCTGCGGCGCCATTCGCTGCGCCGCTGCCTGGAGCGGTTCGCGCCCTACGGGCACCGGGCGACGTGGTGGCACCTGTGCGACCGGCACGGGATCGCCCCGGAGGACCGCGGCGCGGATCCGCTGCGGCTGGTCGCGGCGCTGGAGGAGCTGGAGGACGCGCGGGCGGTCTGGCTGGAGTACGAGAAGCAGTTCGCGGAGCGGCGCAGACGCGAGAAGCACGACGGGGTGCGGCAGCCGGAGTGGGCCTGGGGCGGCAGCGGGGACGCCGTGGTGCGGTGCGCCGATCCGGGCGTACGGCCGGACGGGACGCTCGGCGAGGTGCTGAGACGGCTGGTGCGGGCGCTGGAGTCGGAGCCGGGGACGACGTGCCCGGTCTGCGGTGAGCGCGAACTGCGCTGGTCTCCCGCGCTGTCGGGGCCGGCGGCGTGGGGCGGGGCCTGGGCGTGGGACGGGCCGGTGTGCGGGGGCTGCGGGATCGTGGTGCCGCGGCCGGCGCTGGTGGACGCGGCGGTGGTGCATCCGGCGTCGGCGGACGCGGCGTGAGCGGGGCGGGGCCCGGCGGTGGCGGCCGGCCGGACGGGGGCCGTGCCGCCGGTGACTCCCCCGACGCGGGCGGGGTCCGGCGGGGTCCCGCGGTGCAGGCCGCACTGAACGGCGCGCGCGGCGCCGGCGACGGGGGCGCGGTGCCGTTGTCCCCGGCGGATCTGGCGGAGTCGGCGCTGGCCGCGGTCGCGGCCGGGGCCGGGGCCGGTGAGGTGCTGGTGCATCCCAGGACCCCGTGCGGGCGGGAGAGCCTCTCGCCCCGGGTGGTCGGGCCGCTGCTGACGGAGTTGCGCGGCGCGGGGGTCCGCGTACCGCTGTCGGTGCCGGCGGGTGTCGCGGCCGAGCCGGATCCGGCGGGGCGACTGGAGCGGGTGCGCTCCTGGACCGTGCTGCCGGACCGTGCGGTGGTGCCGTTCGCGGACCCGGGGGCGCGGGAGCTGGGGCGGGCCCTGCTGGAGCGCGGGGTGGCGGTGGACGCCGTGGTCCCGCTGGGCGGCGGGGCCGGGACGGAACCGCTGGCGCGCTTCCTGGCGTGGAGCCCGCCGGCGCACGGGCGGGTCCGGCTGGTCGTGGAACTGGCGGAGGACGACCCGGCGCTGGTGGCCGGGCTGCGCTGGCTGCCGCCGGTGCCGGTCGTGCTGTACGGGCGGGAGGACGCGGCCTGGCCCGTGCTGCGGCTGGCCGCGCGGTGCGGCGCCGGCGTGCGGATCGGCGTGGCGGAGGTACTGGTCCTGCCCGACGGGCGGTCGGCGCGCTCGAACGCCGAACTGGTCTCGGCGGCCGTGGAGTTGTGGCGGAGCGCTAGGACGACAGCCGGGATCCGGTGAGGTTCTCGCCGAAGGCGTCGTCCGGGTTGGAAAGCGCACAGTTCTTCAGCGAGAGGCAGCCACAGCCGATGCAGTCCGACAAGTGGTCGCGCAACCGGCTGAGCTGGCTGATCCGCCGGTCGAGTTCGGTGCGCCAGTTCTCGGACAGCCGGGCCCAGTCCTCCCGGGTGGGGGTGCGTTCCTCGGGCAGTTGGGACAGCGCGTCGCGGATGTGGGCGAGGGGGATCCCGACGCGCTGGGCGGCGCGCACGAACGCGACCCGGCGCAGCGTCTCGCGGGTGTAGCGCCGCTGGTTGCCGGGGGTGCGGCGGCTGCTGATCAGGCCCTTGGTCTCGTAGAAGTGCAGGGCGGAGACGGCCGCCCCGCTGCGCGCGGACAGCTGGCCGACGGTGAGTTCGTGGACTTTCTCGGGGATCTGCGGCACGTGTCCGAGGGTAGTCGCAGGTCCGTTGACAGGGACGCGGGGCCCCCAGCATGCTGAGCAAGCGCTTATTCACAGTCTTGCAGGGCCGGATCCAGTGGAAGACAGGGGCAGGGCATGGCCGAACCGAGGATCTTCACGTCCGCCGAGGAGTTGCACGCCGCGATCGGCGAACCGCTCGGGCCGAGCGGGTGGCTGAAGGTGGACCAGAAGCGGATCGACCTCTTCGCGGACGCGACCGGCGATCACCAGTGGATCCACGTGGACCCGGAACGGGCCGCCGCCGGACCCTTCGGCTCCACCATCGCGCACGGCTACCTGACGCTGTCCCTGCTGCCCAGCCTGGTGCCGCAGGTCATGCGGGTCGAGGGCATGCGGATGGGCATCAACTACGGCCTGGGCAAGGTGCGTTTCCCGGCGCCGGTGCCGGTCGGCTCGCGGCTGCGCGCCACGGCCGTGATCACGGAGGTCACGGAGGCGGGCGGCGGGGTGCAGGTCGCGGCGACGGTGACGGTCGAGCGCGAGGGCGGCGAGAAGCCGGTGTGCGTGGCGGAGTCGCTGTCCCGCTACTACTTCTGAGCGGGCCCGTCGGCCGGGCGCGCCCCCACCATCCGCAGGACGAGGTCGGCGTAGAGGGCGCCGACCTCGTCGGGAGTGCGCCGGCCGTCCGCGCTGAACCAGCGGGCCACGTCGATGCACAGGGACAGCACGGCGAGGGTGGTGCCCGGGACGTCGGGGACGTCGAACTCCCCCGCCCGCACGCCCTCCGTGAGGATGCGCCGGACGGCCGCGTCGCTGAGGCGGCGCAGGGCGACGATCTCGGAGCGGTGCTCCGGGGCGAGGGCGTCGAGCTCGTACTGGACCACGCGCGCGGTGGTGTGGTGCGCGGCGTGCCAGCGCACGAAGGACCGCACGGCGGCGTCGAGCCGTTCGTCCGCCGCCCCGGGGCCGGAGGCGGCGGTCTCCAGGATCTCCAGGGCCTTGTCGTGGCCGATGCGGCTGATCCGGTGGAGGAGCTCTTCCTTGGTCTTGTAGTGGATGTAGAGGGCGGCGGGGCTCATGCCGGCGCGTCCTGCGATGTCGCGGGTGGTGGTCGCGTGGTAGCCGCGCTCCGCGAAGGCCTCGACGGCGGCCACGAGCAGGCGCCGCGCGGCGTCCGGGGTGACCTCCGACCACGCCTGGTAGCCGTCGGTGGTCTCCGCCGCGCTGTCCATCGCTCACCTCTCCGCCCTGTAGGAATGGAACAGCTTACCGGAGGGTGAGCAAGCGCTTAGGAACCCTGGTGCGGACCCGTCCATCAGAAGGCGGAGACCCCGGTGCGGGCACGGCCGATGAGCAGCTTCTGGATCTGGCTGGTGCCTTCGTACAGGGTCATGACGCGGGCGTCTCGCAGCAGCTTCCCGGCCGGGTACTCGTCGACGTAGCCGTAGCCGCCGTGCACCTGGAGGGCGTTGGAGGCGGCGCGCACGGCGGCCTCGGAGGCGAAGAGCTTGGCGGTGGAGGCCTCGGTGGCGAAGGGCCGTCCCCGGTCGACCAGGTCGGCGACCCGCCAGGTGAGCAGCCGGGCCGCGTCCACGTCGACGGAGATGTCGGCGATCAGCTCCTGGACCAGCTGGTGGTGGGCGATCGGCCTGCCGAACTGCTCGCGCCGCGCGGCGTACGAGACGGCCGCGTCCAGGGCCGCCTGGGCGATGCCGACGCAGCCGGCGGCGACCGACATCCTGCCCTTGGCGAGGGCCGACATGGCGACGGAGAAGCCCTTGCCCTCGGGCCCGAGCATCGCGGAGGCGGGGACGCGCACCCCGTCGAGGGTCAGCTCGGCGGTGGCCTGGCCGCGCAGCCCGAGCTTGCCGTGGACCTCCCGGCGGGTCAGGCCGGGACTGTCGGCGGGGACGAGGAAGGCGGAGATCCCGCGGTGGCCGGGCGTGGCGGGGTCGGTCCGGGCGAACAGCAGGACCACGTCGGCCCAGGTGCCGTTGGTGATGAACATCTTGCTGCCGCTGATGACGTACGCGTCCCCCTCGCGGACGGCGCGCGTGGTGAGGGCGGCCGCGTCGGAGCCGGTGCCGGGTTCGGTCAGGCCGAAGCAGCCGAGCGCCGCGCCGGAGCAGAGGCGGGGCAGCCAGGAGCGCTTCTGCTCCTCGGTCCCCCAGGCGGCGACGGACTTGGCGACGAGCCCGAGGGAGACGGAGACGATGCCGCGCACGGCGGAGTCCCCGCGGCCGAGCTCCTCGGTGACCAGCACGTAGGAGAGGTGGTCGCCGCCGGAGCCGCCGTACTCCTCCGGAACGGTCAGGCCGAGGAAGCCGAGGTCCCCGAGCTTCTGCACGATCGACCGGTCCACGCTCTCGGCGCGGTCCCACGCGGCGGCGTGCGGGGATATCTCGCGGTCGGTGAACGCGCGGGCGAGGCGGCGCACGGCCTCCTGCTCCTCGCTGAGCTCCAGGTTCACGGATCCCTCCGGGGCGTGGGGCGGGCCTTAACTAGCAGCGCTAGTTTATGCCGAGGCAGGGCCTACTATGTGGCGCATGGCCAGACCGCGCAAGCCCCTTCTCAGCAGAGACCGCATCGTCGAGGCGGCGGGGGAGCTGGTGGACGCGGAGGGGCTGGAGGCGGTCTCCACGCGGCGGCTGGCGGCCGCGCTCGGGGTGAGCGGCCCGTCCCTCTACAACCACTTCCGGACGAAGGACGAGATCCTGGAGGCGGTGGCGGACGCGGTGAGCGCGCGGGTCGACCTGTCGATGTTCGACGGCGCGGGCGCCGGTGCGGAGGCGGACTGGCGAGGGGCGCTGCGCGCCTGGGCCCACTCCTACCGGGACGCCCTGGCCGACCACCCGAACATCGTGCCGGTACTGGCCCGGGGCCCGGGCCGCCGCCCGGCGGGGCTCCGCCTGGCGGACGCGGTGTTCGGCGCCATGACGGCGGCGGGCTGGCCCCCGGCCCACGCGACCCGGATCGGCGCCCTGATGCGGTACTTCATCCTGGGCTCGGCGGTGGCCTCCTTCGCCGGGGGCTTCGTGGACGACGAGACGGCGTACGACCCGGCGGACTACCCGCACCTGGGGCAGGCCCACCTCCTGGCGGACCGCCGGCACGAGGTGGACGAGGGCGCCTTCGAAACGGGCCTCACGGCCCTCCTGGACGGCCTGGCCCTCCAGTACGAAGCCCTCCGCCCCGCCTCACCGGCCCCCTGACCGGGCCCGGCCGCCCGGCCCCGGCCCACGCCCAAGCCCCCGGCCCACGCCGCGGCCCACGCCCGGAACCACGCCCCGGGCCCACGCCCGAGACCAAGGCCCGGGCCCCCGCCCGGGCACCGGCCCACGCGCAGGCCCGCACCCCACGTCCCGCACTAGAACACGACCAGCGACCGCCCGCCCTTGCCTGCGACCATCGCCTCGAACGCGGCCGCAATCCCCTCCAGCCCGATCCGGTCGGTGACCATCGCCCCGAGGTCGAGCCGCCCGGCCCGCACGTGCTCGGCGATCACCGGGAGGTCCCGCGCCGGGTCGCTGTTCCCGTACACGCACCCGCTGAGCGTCCGCGCGAAGTGGAAGATCTCCAGCGCGTGGAAGGAAACCCGCTGCTCCTTACCTCCGATGCCGACGACCGTCGTCCGCCCGCCCCGCCGGGTCGAGTCCCAGGCCGCCCGGATGGTCTCCGCCCGCCCCACGCACTCCACGGCGACGTCGGCCCCCCGCCCGCCGGTCAGCACGCGGACCTCCTTCGCGCTGGTCTCGGAGGCGAGCACGAACGCGGTGGCCCCGGCGGCCCGCGCCAGCTCCTCCTTGGCCGGGGAGACGTCGACGGCCACGACCGGCCCAGCGCCGGCGATCCGCGCCGCCTGGAGGGCCGCGAGGCCGACCCCGCCGACGCCGAACACCGCCACCGACTCCCCCGGCCGGACCTGCGCGCTGTGGTGCACGGCCCCGTAGCCGGTCAGCACCGCGCAGCCCAGCAGCGCGGCCTCCTGGAGCGGGATCCCGGCGGGCGCGGGCAGCACGCAGTTCGCCGCGACGACGGTCTCCTCGGCGAACGCGGCGACGTTCAGCCCGGGGTGCAGCTCCACGCCCCGGGCGTCGTGGGCGTGGACCGCCCCGACCCCGGACAGGGCCTTGGCGCAGAGCCAGACCTCGCCGATCCCGCAGTGGTGGCACTCCCCACAGGACGGGGCCCAGTTGAGTACCACCCCGTCGCCCGGGGCGACGTGGGTCACGCCCTCCCCGACGGCGAGAACCGTCCCCGCACCCTCGTGGCCGAGGACGGCGGGAACGGGCACCCGCATGGTGCCGTCGGCGAGGGAGAGATCGGAGTGGCAGACCCCGGCCGCGGCGAGCCGCACCCGGACCTGTCCGGGTCCGGGATCGGGCAGCACGATCTCCCGTATCTCCAGCGGGGCTCCGACGGCGGGCAGGATGGCGGCGCGGACCATGGTCGTCGTCTCCGTGTCGTGTGTGCGGGGGCTCGGGCGCCGGGGTTCGGACCCGGCCCGGGACGTGCTCAGAACTGCAGGGACTTGGTCTGGAGGTACTCCCCCAGGCCGTGCGGGCCCAGCTCGCGGCCGACGCCCGACTGCTTGTAGCCGCCGAAGGGCGCGAGCACGTTGAAGCGGCCGCCGTTGATGTCCACCTGCCCGGTGTCCATGCGGCGGGCGAACGCCACGGCCGTCTCGGCGTCCGCCGCCCACACTGCGCCGCCCAGGCCGTAGACGGTGCTGTTGGCAATCCGCAGGGCCTCGTCCTCGTCCTCGTAGGAGAGGATCGCCAGCACGGGGCCGAAGATCTCCTCCTGGGCGATGGTCATGTCGGGGGTGACGTCGGCGAAGACGGTCGGGGCGACGAAGTACCCGCGCTCGTGGGGCGCGTCGAGGCCGCCCGCGACCAGGCGCGCGCCTTCCTCGACGCCCTTGTCGATGTACCCGCGCACCCGGTCGCGCTGGGTGGCATTGACGACCGGCCCGAGGCGGGTGCCCGGGTCGCGGGGGTCGCCCGAGGGGTACTTGGCGACGGCGGCGGCCGCGAGGGCGACGGCCTCCTCGTACTGGTCCCGGTGGACGAGCATGCGGCTGAGCGCGTTGCAGCTCTGACCGGCGTTGTTCATGACGTGTCCGACGCCCGCCGCGACGGCCTTGGCCAGGTCGGCCCCGGGCAGGATGACGTTCGCCGACTTGCCGCCGAGTTCGAGGGCGACGCGCTTGACGGCGGCGCCGGCGATGGCGCCGATCTTCCGGCCGACGGCGGTCGAGCCGGTGAAGGAGACGAGGTCGACCCCCTCGTGCTCGGCGAGCGCCTGGCCGGCGACCGGGCCGGTGCCGGTGACGAGGTTGAAGACCCCGGCCGGGATGCCCGCCTCGTGCACGGCTTCGGCGAAGAGCTGTGCGGTCAGCGGGGTGTCCTCGGCCGGCTTGAGGACGATGGTGCAGCCGGCGGCGAGAGCGGGTGCCACCTTGGCAACGACCTGGTGCAGGGGATAGTTCCAGGGCGTGATCGCCCCGACCACCCCGACCGGCTCCAGGAACACGGTGGAGTTGCCGAGCCGCTCCTCGAAGGCGTACGACGCGGCCAGCTCGGCGTACGAGGAGGCGACCGCGACGGGCGCGCCGACGTGCACCGCCTCCGCGAAGCCGATCGGGGAGCCGAGTTCGGCGGTGACGGTCTGCGCGAACTCGGCCTTGCGGGCGACGAGCACGTCCCGCAGGGCCCCGATCAGCGCGGCCCGCTCGGCCGCGGGGGTGGCCGCCCAGCCCGGGAAGGCCGCGCGGGCGGCCCGTACGGCCGCGTCCACGTCATCGGCGCTGCCGGCGGGAACGCCGGCGATGATCTGCTCGTCGGCCGGGTTGACGACCTCGATGCGGCCGGATCCGGCGGCGGGCCGCCACTCCCCGCCGATGTACATCCCGTCGTGGGCCTTCATCGCATTCCTCCCGAGCACGCACGAGCGCGTAGACGCGCGGACCTGACGTCGCGACCACCCTACAAACTAGCGGCGGTAGTTTTTGGACGGCCAGGGGTCGCAGGGGTCAGATGATGCCGAAAAGCATCCCCGCCCCCAGGACGACGAGGGAGGTGAGAGCCGCCCATTTCACGGTGAACCGGGTGTGGTCGCCGAACTCGACCCCGGCCATGCCGACGAGGACGTAGACGGCCGGAACCAGCGGGCTGGACATGTGCAGGGCCTGGCCGACCAGGGCGGCGCGGGCGATCTCGAGCGGGGCGACCCCGTGGGCGGCGCCCGCCTCGGCCAGCACCGGCAGGACGCCGAAGTAGAAGCCGTCGTTCGACATGAAGTAGGTGAGGGGCAGGCTCAGCAGGCCGGTGACCAGGGCCATGTGCGGGCCCATGCCGTCGGGGATCGCGCGGACCAGCCAGTCGGCCATGTGCTTGACCATGCCGGTGCCGGAGAGGACCCCGGTGAACACGGCCGCGGCGAACACCATGCCGGCGACGTTGAGGACGTTGTCGGCGTGGGCGGCGATCCGGGCCTTCTGGTCGGGCATGTGCGGGAAGTTCACCGTCAGGGCGAGCGCGGCGCCGAGGAGGAAGAGCACCGGGATGGGCAGCAGCTCCATGATCATCGCGGCGAGCAGGGTGGTGGTGAGGGCCGCGTTGAACCAGTAGAGGCGCGGGCGCAGGGTCGGCCGGCGGGGGTCCAGGCCCTGGATGTCCTCGGAGGTGGTCGCGGGGGCGGAGCCGCCGGCCTCGGAGGCGGGCGCGGGGGCCGTGTCCGTACCGGCGCCGCTGCCGCCGCCGGTGCGGGAGCCCCCGGCGGCCGTCTTCGCCCCGGATCCGGCCGCGACCAGGGTCCCGGACCCCGCCTCGGCCTCGATGTCGGCCTCCTCCACGGCCGCGTCCACGGGCAGGGCCAGGGAGCCGACACGGCGGCGCTCGCGCAGGCCCAGTGCGTAGGCCAGCACGAACACGAAGACCAGGCCGACGGCCAGGGCCGGGATCATCGGGACGAAGATGTCCGCCGCGTCGAGCTTGAGCGCGGTGGCGGCGCGGGCGGTGGGGCCGCCCCAGGGCAGGGTGTTCATGACGCCGTTGGCGGTCGCGGCGACACCGGTCATGACCACCAGGCTGAGTCCGAGCCGCTTGTAGAGCGGGTACATGGCCGAAACGGTGATCATGAAGGTGGTCGACCCGTCCCCGTCGAGGGAGACGACCGCCGCGAGGACGGCCGTGCCGACCACCACCCGCATGGGGTCGGCCTTGCAGAACCGCAGGATGCCCCGGACGACCGGGTCGAAGAGGCCGACGTCGATCATCACGCCGAAGTAGACGATGGCGAACATCAGCATCGCCGCGGTCGGCGCGAGCTTGCCGACCCCGTCGATGACGTAGTCCCCCAGGTGCGCGCCCTTTCCGGCGAACACACAGAAGAGCGCGGGGATGAGGACGAGCGCCGCGATGGGCGACATTTTCTTCAGCATGATCAGGAGCAGGAATGTCGCGATCATGGCGAAGCCGAGGAAGGTCAGCATGCAGGGAAGGTAGGTGCCGCCTCCTGGGGCCAACAAGACGTCCGGGCGTGAGCAATACGAGCAAAACCCCAGCTCAGGGCAGGGGTGTCAGGGTGACGGGGAAACCGTTGAGCACCGCGGTGCCCGACAGCGGGTCGAGGCGGCTGCCGTCGAGGAGCTGGTTGACGTTGACCCCCGGCTCGGCCCCGGCCACCGCGAGCCGGGTGCCGGCGCGGTCGTGGCCCCAGCCGTGCGGGAGGCTGACCACGCCGGTGCGGACGGTGTCGGTGACCTCCACCGGTACGTCCACGCTGCCGCCGTCGGCGGTGACCCGGGCCCGGCCGCCGTCGGCGAGGCCCAGGCGGTCGGCGTCCCGGGGGTGGACCTGGAGGGTGCAGCGGTTGGAACCTCCGACGAGGGCCGGGACGTTGTGCAGCCAGCTGTTGTTGGACCGCAGGTGGCGGCGGCCCACGAGCACCAGGGCGGCGGGGCGTTCGGCGAGCGCCGATCGCAACCGGGGGAGCTCGGCCGCGATCGGAGCCGGCAGCAGCTCGATCCTGCCGCTGCGGGTTCTCAGCAGGCCGGGGAGCCGGGGCCGCAGCGGGCCCAGGTCGATGCCGTGCGGATGCGCGAGGAGCCGCTCCAGGCTGAGCCCGCCCTCCGCCGCCTCGGGCCCGGCCTGGCCGAACAGGTCGCCGTACGGGCCGAGTCGGAGCATCAGGTCGAGTCTGCGCTCGGGGCCGTTCTCGCCCGTGAGCAGTCCCGCGAGGCGGTCCGGGTCGGCTCCGCGCAGGGGGGAGTGCCGGTCGGCGGTCTCCTTCGCGAGGGCGGCCCGGATCGCCATGTCGTCGACGGCGGAGGGCTCGGCGGAGCCGTGCGTGCCGGAGACGGCCAGGACGAGGCGGGCGAGGATCTCGCACTCGTCGAGCCGGTCCGCCTCCAGGGGAACGGCGGGCCGGGTGTAGCGGACCTGGTTGCGGACGGCGAACCCGTTGAAGGCGAAGTCGTGGTGCGCGCTCTGGGAGGGCGGCGGCGGGGGCAGGACGACGTGGGCGTGGCGGGAGGTCTCGTTCAGGTAGGGGTCGACGCTCACCATGAAGTCGAGCCCGGCCAGGGCCGCGTCGAGCCGCCGGCCGTCGGGGGCGGACAGCACGGGGTTGGCGGCGATGGCGATCAGGGTGCGGACGCGCCCCTCCCCCGGTGTTTCGATCTCCTCGGCCAGGGCGGCAGTGGGCAGTTCGCTCTTGACCTCGGGGTGGCCGCTGACCCTGCTGTGCCAACGGCCGAGCGCGAACCCCCTGCCGGGCGCGGCGGGGCGGGGCCGCGGGCCGGTGGCGGGGAGCGGGAAGAGGGCCCCGCCGGGGCGGTCGAGGTTGCCGGTGAGGATGTTCAGGACGTCGACGAGCCAGCTGGCGAGGGTCCCGTACTCCACGGTGCAGCTGCCAATCCGCCCGTAGACGGCGGCGGTCGGCGAGGACGCGAGTTCCCGGGCGAGGGTGCGGATCTCCTCGGCCGGCAGGTCGCAGGCGGGGGCGACGGCCTCGGGAGTGAAACGGGCGAGGGCGTCGGCGAGTTCCCCGAGTCCTTCGGTGTGTTCCGCGAGCGGGCCGGGCTCGGCGAGGTTCTCCTCCAGGAGCGTGTGCGCGAGCGACGCCAGCAGCAGGGCGTCGCTGCCCGGGCGCGGCGCGAGGTGCCGGTCGGCGAGCCGGGCGGTACGGGTGCGGCGCGGGTCGACGACGACGAGGGTGCCGCCCCTGGACCGCAGGGCCTTGAGCCGGCCGGGGAAGTCCGGGGCGGTGCACAGGGAGCCGTTGGACTCGACGGGGTTGGCGCCGATCAGCAGGAGGAAGTCCGTTCGGTCCAGGTCGGGCACCGGGATGGCGAAGGGGTCGCCGAACAGGAGCCCGCTGGAGACGTGCTTGGGCATCTGGTCGAGCGTGCTGGCGGTGAAGAGGTTGCGGGTGCCCAGGGCGCCGAGGAGCAGCGGCGGGTAGAGGGCACCGGCCATGGTGTGGACGTTGGGGTTGCCGAGGACCACGCCCACGGACTGGGCGCCGTGCTCCCGGACGAGTGCGGGGACGGCGGCGGCGACGGCCTCGAACGCCTCCTCCCAGCTCGTTTCCCGCAGCTGTCCGCCGCGCCGGACGAGGGGGGTGCGCAGCCGGTCGGGGTCGGCGTCCAGGGCGCCGAAGGCCGCTCCCTTGGGGCAGACGAAGCCGCGGCTGAAGACGTCGTCACGGTCGCCGCGGGCGCCGGTGACGGTGGTGCCCTCGATGGTGAGGGTGAGGCCGCAGGTGGCCTCACAGAGGGGGCAGATACGCGGGGCGGTGCGGGGCATGGACCCTCCTGGGGCGGCAGGCGGCAGGCGGCGACGCGGACCGACGGAACCGGCGGGGCGCGCCGCGCGGCGCGGGCCCGCGGGCGCCCCGAGCATACCGACCGGTAGGGAGGGTGGGGAGGGGGTCGCGGCGTCCCGTTCGGCCCCGCCGGCCCCGCCGGCCCCGCCGGCCGGGGCGGCCGGGGCGGCCGGGGCGGCCGGGGCGGCCGGGGCGGCCGGGGCGGCCGGATCAGTCCAGGACGTGGGCCAGGTAGGCGTGCATCATCGCCCGGGTCTCGTCGATGATCCCGGGGTCCCCGGCCGGGCCGGACCGGAAGGCCAGCTGGACGAGGGCGTCGGTCGCCTCGACGGCCACCAGGACCGCCCGTTCGAGGGCCAGGTCGGGGGTGAGCCCGAGGTGGGCGCAGAGCAGTCCGGTGAGGCGGGCCGCGACCTGGTGGTTGGGGTCGGCGGCGGGGCCCTCCGCGGGCGGGGCGGGCACCCCGAAGTCGACCAGGGCGAAGCCGGGGACGGTCCGTTTCATGGCCAGGTACTCGTCGAGCACCGCGTCCACGACGGGCCGCCAGTGGGCGGCGGGGAGCCGGGCCAGCCGCGCGGTGACGCCCTCGGCGTACCGGTCGAGGTTGCGCTGGGCCAGGGCGGTGGCCATCGCCCGCTTGTTGCCGAAGAAGCGGTAGACCGAGCCGATGGGGACGCCGGCGCGCAGGGCGACGGCGCGGGTGCTGAGGTTCTCGTACCCGGTCTCGTCGAGGAGTTCGGCGCAGGCGTCGAGGATCCGGGCGAGTCGGTCGGCGCTGCGCTGCTGGACGGGGGTCCGGCGCAGGGGTTGGGCGGGAGGCACGGGATCCATCATGCCCTTCCTGGCGGCGCTCAGTTCAAGAGGAGGGTGAGCCCGCCGATCGTGTACGTGATCATCAGCGCCAGCAGGGGGAGTTGTCCGGCGACGGCCCTGGCCGGCGGGAAGAGGCGTACGGACCGGTCGTGCGCGGCGATCACACCGAGTACGTGCCCGGCGACGACGGCGATGACCTGGAGGGCGGCAAGGCCGCCGGGACCCAAGGGGGGACTGGGTTCGGTGGCGTTGTCAGTGCCGAGTGCCATGCTTACTGTGCGTGGTCCTTCGGTGACGAGGAGGGAGAAGTAGTGGGCGATGAGATAGCCGAGGGCGATCGGTACGAGTGAGTGCGCGAAGGCGGTCAGCGGGCGGGGGTGCGGGCCGCTGACGAGGCGGGTGGCTCCTGCGCACAGGCAGTAGAGGGTGGCGACGAGGGCGACGGAGGCGAGCAGTCCGAGCGTGGCCGCGGCGGTGCGGCCGAGAGGGGAGGTCTGAGTGGCGTTGATCCAGGAGGGGTTGTCGGAGAAGCCGTCGTAGGCGGTGGAGCCGAGCAGGACGCAGACGGTGGCGACGAGTCCGGGCCGCTCGGGCGTCGCGTCGAGTCCGTGGAAGGGGTTGCGCAGGACGAGGCGGCCGTCGTCGCGGCGGCCCAGGGGGGAGAGCCGGGACAGGAGGTCTGAGTAGGCCTCGAAGGCGTCGGCGCCGGTGAACCAGCCCTCGCCGAAGCGGGCGGCGAGCAGCAGGTGCACGGCGGCGTAGCAGGTGAGGGCGGTCAGGAGGGAGGTGGTGGACGCGGGATCCGGTGAGACCAGTTCGAGCCAGGTGAAGGCGAACAGTCCGGCGGCGGCAGGCCATTGGCCGAGTCCGGGCGGCAGGGGGCGGCCGGCTCCCGGCGGGCGGCGGCGGGCCCGGCTGAGGAGGCGGTGCAGGGCGCGGAGCGGGTTGAGCAGGCGCCAGACGGGGCCGAGGAGGAGGGAGGCGGGCACGAGTCCGACCCACAGCAGGACGTAGACGGCGCCCGGGGCGGGGTTGCGGGCGGGGTCGTCGGGACCGAGGAGGAGGTGGAGGAGCACGGCGAGGGCTGCGGCGAGACCCAGCCCGCGCAGCGCGGTGCGGGTGGCCGGCGCGTCGGCCACCCGCTGGAGCCCGGCGGGCAGGGCGAGTCCGGAGCGGTCACCCCGGAAGCGGGAAGCGGACCAGAGCAGGCCGAGTGCGAGGAAGGAGACGAAGAGCGCGGCGAAGGCGCCGGCGAAGGCGTAGAAGGGGGAGATCGGCAGGTCGTGCTGGGAGCCGATCCCGTGCGCGAGGAGGGTCGACGGGTCGGCCGGGTGGAGGACCACGCCCTGGCCGGACCCGGGGCCCGGCCCCGGCAGCCCGCCCGGACCGCCCGCACCGGACGCGGCCGCGAGGGGCCCGGCAGGGAGGGGCCCGGCCGCCAGGGCCTCCGTGCGGCCGGGGCCCGCGCCCGGGCCGGCTCCGTCCAACACGGCCGTCGCGAGGGCTGACGTGCGGCCCGGGGTCATCGGACGAGGAGTTGGGTCAGGACGAGTCCGGACTCGTGGGTCTCGACCTCGAAGAGGCCCGTGCGGTCGGCCGTCAGGACCAGGGTGGCCTCCTGGCCCGCCGGCAGGGCGAGTTCCTTGTCGTAGCCGTGGACGTGCAGGGTGTCGGCGCGGTCACTGGTGACGCGCAGGGCTATCCGTTCGCCGCGCTTGAGCTCGGTGCGGCCGGTGGGCGGGGAGACCGTGCCGTCCCGGACGGTGAGGGTGACGGTCCGGTCGGCCTCGGGTGCCTGTGGGGGTGCCGGGGAGCCGGTCGGGGCGGGTGCGGGGTGGCTGTGGGCGTCTTGGCCCGGGGGGCCCGCGGTCAGCTGCACCGTCGACTCGACCGGCTTGCCGGCGACGGCCCAGGCGGTGTGGTCGTCCGCGTAGAGGCGGACGGTGAGGGTGTGCGGGCCCTGGGGCACCTGCGCCGCGGGCAGGTGGAACCAGGGGCCGTACACGCGGGCCAGCTTGTGGCCGTCGAGTTCCAGGTGGGCATGGCCGGCGCCGGGGAGGGCGGCGCCGCCGGTGCTGTCGGGGGTGAAGCGGAAGCCGGTCACGGCCAGCTGGAGGTTCCAGCCGTCCTCGGAGTCGGGACGGGCGGAGAGCCGTACCTCCGGTGCGCCCTGGGCCGGGACCTCGCGCAGGCGGTGCCCGCTGCCGTCCTGGGCGTCGAGCAGGGTGCCGGCCTCGCCCGAGGCCTGCTGGTGGGTGGTGCCGGGTTTGTGGTGGGTGGTGGCCCGGCCGCCGCAGCCGGTGGCCGCGCCGCCCACGAGCACCAGGAGCAGGGCGGCCAGCGCGGCCGTGCGGGCGGGACGTCGGCGCGGCCGGGCCCGGCGGGCGGCGGCCCGGCAGGTGTCGCACGGGATGCGGGGCTCGGCGGGGTCGGTCACTGCGGGTCTCCGGGGGTCGGGCCGGGCTGGGGGGCCGCGGTGTCGCGGGCCGGTGCGGGGCCTGCCGGGACGGGGGTGCGGTCACCGGCCGGGTCGCCGGCCGGGCGGGCCGGGCGGGCCGGGCCGGCCGGGCGGGCGGAGGCCACGACGGCCCACAGCACCCACACCACCGCGACCAGGGCCCGTATCCAGGCGGGGCTCAGCGGGATCCAGGGGATCATCAGGACGGCCTTGTCGAAGGCGTCGAGCAGGGTCAGGGCGCCCAGGAGCAGGGTGAAGCGGGCCAGCCAGGGGCGTTCGAGGCGCAGGGACAGGCCGGTGCCGGTCCACCACAGGCCGAGCAGGAGCAGGGCCAGGGCCGGGACGGGGGTGTGGGTCAGGGACATGGTGGAGCCGGCGACGTCCAGGGCCAGGCCGGCCAGGCCCGCGACGGCGGCCGCCGTGCCCAGCCGGGAGCGGCGCAGGCGGCGCCCCCACAGGACCCCGCCGACCAGCAGCAGGACCGCCGCCACCGCCAGGGCGATCTGGGTCTCCACCCGCTCCAGGCCCCGGGCGCCGTACCAGTCGCAGCCGGCGGGGAGCTTGCGGGCCTGGACGTTGTAATCGGCGCAGACCAGCAGCTGGGTCAGCTTGACCGGTTCGCCCACGAGCCGGGCCGAGGAGCCGCTGACCTGGCCTCGCTCCTTCCCGCACTGCGGGAGGGTGCCCGGGGTGGAGCCGTCGGGTCCGTCCTGCCAGCAGTTCCCGCTGCCCTGGCCGTCCCACCACACGTCGCTGCCGTTGGGGCGGGAGGCGCCGGACCGGTCCTTGCCGAGGACGTTGCCCGCGTACCGGTTGTGGTGGGAGGTGTCGGTCTGCTTGGACCACTTCTCCTCGCCGCGGATGAAGGCCGGTACGGCGCTGAGGAAGAACCCGGCGCGCCGGTGCCCGTAGACCCAGTTGTCCTCGTAGACGTTCCAGTTGCCGCCGGCGGTGATGATGCCGGTGCCCGGAGGCATGGAGATCTGCGGGCACACCACGCCCTGCTCGTAGCCGCGCTCGACGGGCGGCTTGGCGCAGGTGCCGTCCGCGACGTAGTGGTAGTAGTCGGCGTTGTTGTCGTGGATCAGGTTCCGCTCGAAGCGGGCGTGGTTCTGCGGGAGGCCGGGGTGGCCGGGGAAGGCGCTGTCCATCGAGGCGCCGCCCATGTTCTGGTCGAACTCGTTGTCGTGCACCCACACCGAGTCCCCGGCGGTGCCGGAGTAGCCGACCATGTTGTGGTGGCTGCGGCAGCCGGTGATCTCGATGGAGTAGCGGGGCACGTCGTAGCCGCGGCCGTCGTTGATGTTGGAGGCGCTGCCGGGGTAGATGCCGGAGTCGCCGTTGCCGTAGGACTCGCAGTTCTTGTAGAGCCCGTGGTCGCTGGCGAAGGTCAGGAAGCCGTACTCGTCGTTCCAGCGGGTCAGTACGTCGTCGATGGCGAAGCCGTCGGCCGCGAGCACGTACAGGGAGTTGAAGGTGGTGCGCTGCGCGGTGAAGTTGCGGAAGTAGACGCCGTCGGACTTGTCGGCTCGGATGGCGTTCAGCTTCTGGTACTTGGCGTCGATGACGACGTCCGTGCGGGCGGCCCCGGTCCCCTCGATCTGGAGGTCCTTCTTGCCGAGGATCGCGACGAGGTTCTGGTTGTGGCGGCACTGCTCCTGCTGCTCGTACGACAGGATCTGGTAGCCGAGCGCGGAGTTGGGGGCCTTGAGGTGCGCACACTCCCCCGCGGGCTTGGGGAGCGAGGGCTCCTCCTCGTAGAGGCCGGGGAGGATCGCGATGTTCATCCCGGGCCGGTCGACGGCGTCCACGGCCTCCTGGAGGTGGCGGTACCCGCTCGTCGCGCAGCGCTCGTAGAGGGTGAGGTTGCGCTGTCTGAGCTGTTCGGGGAAACCCGCGACGCGGCGTTCGAAGTCGGCCCGGTCGGTCTTGCAGACCAGCAGGTCGGGCTCGGCGGCGCGGTAGCGCGGTACGGATCCGGAGCCGTCGGGGAGGGCGACGGGGCGCTCCTCGTGCGCGCGGGCTGCGGGCGCGGCGGCGAGGAGGGACAGGAAAGCGAGGAGGGCGGCGAGGAGCGCCGCCGGCACGGCAGGGAACCTGCGGGTCCACGACATGCGCGAGAGAGTAGAGCAATGTTCATCTTTTCGGATCCCCCCGTGCGCGATCCCGGCGGGCGGTGACCGGATCGTTGCGCGGCGGCCCCCCCACGCCGCGCCCCACACGGCCGCGGCCGGCGCCGCACACCACCCCGCGCACGGCCGCGGCCCGCCCCCCGCACGACCCCGCACGCGACCGCCATCAGCCCCCGGCCTGCCCCTGGCCGGAAAGACGGCGTTGACGTGCGGCGCGCGGAATCCTACTGTCTACCACAGGATTCCTTCGACGGAGCGGGAGCAGCCCATGAGTGAGCAGGCCAGGAAGACGGCGCAGGCGCTGGAGTACCTCACCGGCTTCGGCAACGAGCACAGCTCGGAGGCCGTGCCCGGCGCCCTCCCGCACGGCCGCAACTCCCCCCAGCGCGCCCCCCTCGGCCTCTACGCCGAGCAGCTCAGCGGCAGCGCCTTCACCGAGCCGCGCCGCCACAACCGCCGCTCCTGGCTCTACCGCATCCGCCCCTCCGCCGCGCACCCGGCCTTCACCCGCGTCGACAACGGCGCCCTGCGCACCGGGCCCTTCACCGAGACCGTCGCCGACCCCAACCGGCTGCGCTGGAACCCGCTGCCCGACCCGGCCCCCGGCACCGACTTCCTGGCCGGCCTGTGGACCCTCGGCGGCAACGGCGACGCCACCCAGCGCACCGGCATGGCCGTCCACCTCTATTCCGCCAACGCCGACATGACCGACCGGGTGTTCAGCGACTCGGACGGCGAGCTGCTGATCGTCCCCGAGCGCGGCGGCCTGCTGCTGCGCACCGAGCTGGGCCTGTTGAGCGCCGGGCCCGGCGAGGTGGCGCTGATCCCGCGCGGCGTCCGCTTCCGCGTCGAGCTGCCGGACGGCGACGCCCGCGGCTACGTCTGTGAGAACTACGGCCGGCCCTTCGAACTTCCGGACCTGGGGCCGATCGGCGCCAACGGCCTGGCCGCCGCCCGCGACTTCCGGGCGCCGGTGGCCGCGTACGAGGACAGCGAGCGCCCGACCGAGGTGGTCAACAAGTTCTGCGGCAACCTCTGGGCCGCGACCTACGACCACTCCCCGCTCGACGTGGTCGCCTGGCACGGCACGCACGTCCCGTACGTCTACGACCTGCGGAAGTTCAACGTCATCGGGTCCATCAGCCACGACCACCCCGACCCGTCCATCTTCACGGTCCTGACCTCGCCCTCCGACACCCCGGGCCTGGCGGGCGTGGACTTCGTGGTGTTCGCCCCGCGCTGGCTGGTCGGCGAGGACACCTTCCGCCCGCCGTACTTCCACCGGAACGTGATGAGCGAGTACATGGGCCTGATCGAGGGGGCCTACGACGCCAAGGCCGAGGGCTTCGTCCCCGGCGGCGGCTCGCTGCACAACATGATGTCCGCGCACGGACCCGACCGGGAGACCTTCGACCGGGCCAGCGCCGCCGAACTCAAGCCGCAGAAGATCGACGACGGCCTGGCCTTCATGTTCGAGACCCGCTGGCCGATCACCGCCACCGCCCAGGCGGCCGGCGCGGACCACCTCCAGCGGGGATACGACGACGTCTGGGAGGGTCTGGAGCGCCACTTCCGCGCCTAGTATTCGCCCTGCCCCCGCACCGCTCCGCCAGCCGCCCCGACTGCGGAGCCAGCCCGTACGGAGAACCACCCGTGACCGCGTTCGCCCCCGACTCCCTGGTACTGAACCGGAAGCTGCCGCTCTGGTACCAGGTGTCACAGTCGCTGCGCGCCTCGATACTCGGCCGCACCCCGGACGCCTCGCTGCGCCTGCCGACCGAGGAACAGCTCGCCGAGCACTACGGGGTGAGCGTGCTGACGATGCGCCAGGCGCTCAAGGAGCTGGAGGGCGAGGGCCTCATCAGCCGGCACCGGCGGCGCGGCACCTTCATCGAGCCCGGCGCGCGCCGCAGCGCCCCGGTGCGGCTGCTCGGCTCGGTCGACGCGATCGTGGCCCAGCAGTCGGGTGAGCGGACGACGGTTCTCGGCCGTGGGCGGACGCCGGTGTCCGGGGAGCTGCTGGAGCACTTCCCGGACCTGGCGGAGGTGGTCACGTACCGCCGCCTGCGGCGCGACGGCCGGAGCGGGGAGCCCACGAACTGGGCGGAGAACGCGGTGCGCCCCGAGCTCGCCGAGGCGGTGGACCTCGCCGACCTGGAGCGCTGGCCGATGACCAAGGTGCTGCGCGACGTCGTCGGCGTGCGGATCAGCCGGATCACGGACACCGTCGAGGCCCGCCTCGCCGACCCCGAGACGGCCGAACTGCTCCAGGTGCCGCTGCTGAGCCCGATCCTGCACTACACGGGCGTGACGTACGGGGAGGACGGGCGGGTGGTCGACGTGGCCCGGATCCGCTACCGGGGCGACCGGTTCTCCTTCACGGTCACCGTCGACGCGCCCTGAGCACGGCCGCGCCGGCGCGCGCTACTTCCGCTGCTCGTTCTCCTCGGTGAGGCGCTCTCCCTCGGCCTGCGAGGGGGTGGTGCGCATCGTCTGGGGGTGGTGGCGCTGCGCCCTCTGCTTCTCGTCCATGTCCTCGTCGAGCCGCTCGCCCTCGGCCTGCGAGGGGGTCGAATACTCGTCGTACTGACTCATGGCCGCTTCCTCCATCGGTACGGATGCGTACGTACGTGACGGACGCGTACACAAGGAGCGTAACCCTTCGGCCAAGACACGGCCCGGCCCCGGCGGCCCGTCGCTACCATCGGCCGGGTGAGCGACGACGTACCGCTGCTGGACGATCTGATGCCCTGGTCCGTGAGCGGCCTGCGCCTGGGCCGCGCCTGGATCGCGGCCCCCGATCCGGCGACGCTGCGCGCCCGCTGGACGGCCCTGACCGGGGCCGAAGGGCCGGAGCGCGAGGCGCTGTTCCGCCCGAGCCGGATCCGTACGCCCGACGCCGGCGCGGCCGCCCTGCCGGGGCAGCGCTCGGCCACGGCCCGCTTCGCGGACGACCCCGGCCCCTTCCCGGACCCCGTACGGGTGCTCCGCGCACCCTTCGACGAACAATGGCTGCTGCCCGACCAGCGGCTGATCGACGCGGCCCGCCCCGAGCTGTGGCGGGTCCTGGACGGCCAGCAGCTGTTCCTGCTGGAGGCCCCCGGCCCGCTGGTCACCGCCCATCTCCCGGTCGGCCGGCTCGGCCGGATCCGCCCGCTGCACCGGCGCCCGGGCGGCGCCGAACCGAACCTCGCACCGGGCCTGCCGGCCCTGCTGGGCTCTCGCCACGGCGGCTGGGCCGCCCCGGAGGACGTGCTGTGCTGGATCCTCGCCGCCGGGCGCCCCGGGCCCCGGGGGTACGAGGTCCCGCTCCCCGCCGACCGCGGGCGCTGGCGGGCCGGGCTGGAACTGGGCCACCGGCTGCTCACCGTCCAGCTGCGCGGGGCGCGCGGCGGGGAGCCGCCCCGGCTGCCGGGCGGGCGCCGCCCGTACGTCCGGGCGGCGGTGACGGCCTGGCCGCGCGAGCTCGCCTACGACGCGGAGACCGAGACCCTGTCGGTCGGGGACGGGGCCGTCTCCCCCGTCCCGGCGGGGGCCTGGGAGTACGAGGCGCAGGGCGTGCGGGTGCTGGACTCCTGGTTCGCCGCCCGCAGCGCGCACCGGGACCCGGGGGTGCGGGGCCTGGAAGGATTCGGGCCGGCCGAGTGGCCGCAGGCCTGGACGTCGGAGCTGCTCGCGCTCGTGACGACCCTGGCGCTGCTGGCCGATCTGGCTCCGGAGCGGGCGGCGTTCACGCCCGGCCCGCTGCTCCCGGCCGCCGAGCTGGCGGCCGCCGGGGTGCTGCCGCCGCCGCGCTGGTCCCGCCGCCCGGCGTCGGTCCTGGACCACCAGGAGGAGGGCCCGGGAGGCCAGTTCGCCCTCCTCTGACCCCGCCCCCCGGGCCCCGGCACCGGCGCCTGCGCGGACGGGGCCTACGCCCCCCACGCCCCCAGCAGCCGGGACACCGCGCGGTCGAAGGCGACGGCCATGTCCAGGCCCGTTCCCGGGACCTGGTCGCCGGCGGTGAGGGCCGCCGTGAGGCGGGGGTACTCCCCCGTCGCCAGCCGGGAGCCGATCCAGGCCGCGCGGACGCCCTGTTCGGCGGCCTCGCTCCAGGGCAGTGAACGGGCCCGTTCCGCCATGGCCAGCTCCCCCGCCACGAAGGTGGCCACCGTGCCGTTGACCGCGGCGACCAGCTCCAGTTTCTCGCCCCCGGACACCTCCAGCGGCTCCAGGCAGGCCAGGCTGTGCTCCAGGTACCGCAGGGCGTGCGGGCTGAAGCCGTAGACCGGGCTCAGCAGACGGGGCAGCCAGGGGTGGCGGTGCATGAGGGCCCGGGTCTGGCGGGCCAGGGCGAGCAGGTCGGCGCGCCAGTCGCCGGTCGGCGGGGTGAACTCGTACTCGGCGCTGACGGCGTCGACCATCAGCTCGTACAGGTCCTCCTTGCGGGGGACGTAGTTGTACAGGGACATCGTCCCGGCCCCGATGCCGGCGGCCACGCGCCGCATGGAGACCCCCTCGACCCCCTCCGCGTCGGCGATCCGGACCGCCTCGGCCGCGATCGAGTCCCGGCTGTGCGCGGGCCTGGGCCCGCGGCCGGCCCGCTGCGGGCGGGCCCAGATCACTTCGGGTTCAGCGGGACGCCCGCCGGCTGCCATCGGTCACATCACCTCTTCGTCTCGCGACCCTCGACACCATCTTAGTTACGTACGGCGTACGGAGTGAGGTAGGGTGCGGCGCATGACGACTACGTACGCCGTACTTAGTGAAGGCCTCGAGAAGTCCTACGGCGAGGTCCGGGCCCTGAGCGGGCTGGACCTGGCCGTCCCGGAGGGCACCGTCTGCGGACTGCTGGGCCCCAACGGCGCGGGCAAGACCACCTCCGTGCGGATCCTCACCACGCTCACCCCGCCCACCGCCGGGCACGCCCGGGTCGCGGGCCACGACGTCGCCCGCGACCCGGCCGCCGTGCGCCGCCGCATCGGGGTCACCGGCCAGTACGCCTCCGTCGACGGGGACCTGACGGGCCGGGAGAACCTCCGGCTCTTCGCCCGCCTCGCCGGACTGCGCGGGCGCGCCGGGCGCGAGCGCGCCGACGGGCTGCTGGAGCGCTTCGGGCTCGCCGAGGCCGCCGACCGGGTCGCCTCGGCCTGGTCGGGCGGAATGCGCCGGCGCCTGGACCTGGCCGCCGGGCTGATCACCCGCCCCCGCGTGCTGTTCCTCGACGAGCCCACCACCGGCCTGGATCCGGCGGCCCGCGAGCAGATCTGGACGGCGGTGCGGGCCCTGGCCGACGAGGGCACCACCGTGCTGCTCACCACCCAGTACCTGGAGGAGGCCGACCGGCTCGCGGACGACATCGTGCTCGTCGACCGGGGGCGGGCCGTCGCCACCGGCACGCCCGCCGTCCTCAAGTCCCGGATCGGTGCCCGCGCCGAGGTCACCGTCGCCGGGCCGCCCGCCCTCGCCGGCGCGGCCGCGGTCCTCGACCGGCTCACCCGCGGCCGGCCCGCGCTCGACGAAGAGCGCCTGACCGTCGGCGTGACCGTCCTGGACCCCGCGCTCACCCTGCCCCGGATCATCCGCGAGCTCGACGCCGCCGGGATCCCGGTGACCGACGCGAGCCTGCGCCCGCCCACCCTCGACGAGGTGTTCCTGCGCCTGACCCGGATCCCCTCCGCCGCCCCCGCGGCCGACAAGGAGAACGCGGCATGACCACCCTGCTCCCGGACGGCGGCGCCGTCCTCGCCCGCCAGTTGCAGAAGGCCCGGCACGCCCCGGCCCTGCTGATCCTGACGCAGACCATTCCGGTGACGATGCTGCTGTTCTTCGGCTACGTCTTCGGCAGCGCGCTCGCCATGCCCGGCGCCGAGTACCGGGAGTTCCTCGTGCCCGGGCTGCTCGCCGCCACCGCCGCGAACGGCCTGATGACGGGGATGTTCACCGCCGCGCAGGACGCCCACCGCGGGGTGATGGACCGTTTCCGCACCCTGCCGATGAGCCGGAGCGCCGTCCCGCTGGGACAGACGGCCGCCGACCTGCTCACCACGGCGGTGTCGATGGTCCCCCTGATGCTGGTGGGACTGGCGATGGGCTGGCGGGTGGAGAACGGGCTGCCCGGCGCACTGGGGGCGCTCGGCGTCCTGCTGCTGTTCCGCTTCGCGTCCGCCTGGGCGGGCACGTACCTCGGGCTGGTGAGCCGCAGCGAGGAGGCCGCCGGCCAGCTGGGCAGCGCCACGTTCGTGCTGCCGATGCTGTCCAGCGCCTACCTGCCGACGGCGGGCCTGCCCGGCCGGCTGAGGACGGTCGCGGAGTGGAACCCGGTCAGCTCCGTCGCCACCGCCGTGCGGGCGCTGTGCGGGAACGCGGGCGGCACGGCCGCGCCGGGCGCGGCCTGGCCGGCGGCGCACCCCGTGGCGGGGGCGGTGCTGTGGTCGCTGCTGCTCCTGGCCGTGTTCGCGCCGCTCGCCACGCGCCGGTTCGCGCGCGGCCAGGGCTGAGCGCGCGTACGGGAGGGCCCTCGGGAAGTACGGGAGGCCGCCGCGGGAAGGGGGTGACAGACCCCGCCCCCACCCGGTAGGCAGGGGCCATGGCTACCGAACCCCTCCCCCTGGCCGGCCTCACCGTCGTCGCCGTCGAACAGGCCGTCTCCGCCCCCTTCGCCACCCGCCAGCTCGCCGATCTCGGAGCCAGGGTGATCAAGGTGGAGCGGCCCGACGGCGGCGACTTCGCGCGCGGCTACGACACCGCCGCCCGCGGTATGGCCTCGCACTTCGTCTGGGCCAACCGGGGCAAGGAGTCCCTCTGCCTGGACCTGAAGGACCCGCGCGGTCGGGAGGTGCTGCACGCCCTGCTGGAGGACGCCGACGTGTTCGTCCAGAACCTGGCGCAGGGGGCCGCCGCCCGCCTCGGGATCGACGCCGCCGCGCTCTGCGCCCGCTACCCGCGGCTGGTCGCCGTGGACATCTCCGGCTACGGCTGCGGGGGGCCGTACGCCCACAAGCGCGCCTACGACATGCTCGTGCAGTGCGAGGCGGGGCTGGTCTCGGTGACCGGGACACCCGAGCGGCCCGTGAAGGCGGGCATCCCGGCCGCCGACATCGCGGCCGCCATGTACGCGTTCTCCGGGGTGCTCGCGGCCCTGCTGCGGCGCGGGACCACCGGGCGCGGCGGGCCGGTGGAGATCTCGATGCTGGAGTCGCTCGCCGAGTGGATGGGGCATCCCCTGCACCACACGATGCACGGCGGGGAGCAGCCCGTACGGACAGGCCTGGCGCACGCCGTGATCGCGCCGTACGACGCCTACGCGACGGCGGACGGGGACCGGGTCCTGCTGTCGGTGCAGAACGACCGCGAGTGGCGGCGGCTCGCCCGCGAGGTACTGGAGCGGCCGGAGCTGGCGGAGGACCCGCGGTACGCGACCAACGCGGCCCGCACCCGGGGGCGGGAGGACACCGACGCGGTGGTGGCCGGGGTGCTGGGCAAGCTGCCGGCCGGGGAGGCCGTGGAGCGGCTGGAGGCGGCCGGGATCGCCTGCGCGCGGCTCAACTCGGTGGCGCAGCTGGCCGGTCACCCGCAGCTGGCCGCGCGGGACCGCTGGCGGGAGGTGGATTCACCGGCGGGCCCGCTGCGGGCGTTGCTGCCGCCGATCGGGCTGCCGGGGGGCGCGGAGGCGCGGATGGGAGCGGTGCCCGCGCTCGGCGAGCACACCGACGCCCTGTTGCGCGCCCTGGGGATGACGGAGGCGCGCATCGCGGAACTGCGCGGGGACGGTGTGGTCGCCTGAGGCCTGGGCACCGGGGGATCCGGCGCGGTGCGCGCCGGAGGACGCCGGGTGAAGGGGACGGGGCCGGGGCCGGGTGCAGCCGGACGGGCCGGCTGCGCTACGGGGACGGTCGCTGGGAACGGTTACGCGCGACGGCTGCCCAGGAGGGTGCGCCGCAGTCTGCGCAGCGGCGCGAACAGCGCGACGCGCGCGCTCCGGCTCCGCTGGACGTGGGTGTGGTCGCGCGAGGTGAGCTCGCGCATCAGCAGGGTCGCCTCGGCCACTTCGTGGCGCGGGGCGGCGGGTCCGCCCAGTACCGCGAGATGGCGGTCGAGGCGCGAGCTGACCGCGCTGCTCCCGCAGGTGATGGCAGGCACGCGGGGCGGCCTGCTGCGCATTGCTATCTGTTCCATGTCTCTCCCCACCCGTACGAGGGCACCCGGCCCGGGCAGGGTAACCCTATCGCCTGCGCAATGTCCTCGGGTATCCCGGTGGTGTGAATTACCCCTGTGAGTACGGGTAGTTGACGATTACTCAACGGAGTCGACCGTCACTCTCCGTGCGAAACGCGGCACTTGGGAACACGCTCCGTGAGGGCCGCAAGGAGTGCCGTCATGACGGGGGCCGCCGGAGGCCTGCTGCGCTAACTTGGAGTGATCACCCGGTGACACAGGGGGGAATCGCGTGCGTGCGAACGAAAGCGGGGAGTCCGGGCGTGTCATCGCCGGCCGGTACCGGCTGCTCGGCCCACTGGGCCGCGGCGGCATGGGCGTCGTGTGGCGCGCCCGGGACGAGGTGCTGGCCCGGGAGGTCGCGGTCAAGGAGGTCCGGGCGCCCGCCGGGCTGGACCCGGCCGAGGTCGCCCGGCTGTACCGGCGGCTCGAGCGGGAGGCCTGGGCCGCGGCCCGGGTCGCACACCGCGGGGTCGTGACGGTCTACGACGTGGCCACTGAGGAGGGCCGGCCCTGGATCGTGATGGAGCTGGTGCGCGGGCTCTCCCTCGCGGAGGTACTGGAGGGCGAGGGCCCGATGACCCCGCAGCGGACCGCGCACCTCGGCGAGCAGGTGCTCGCGGCGCTGCGCTCGGCGCACGGGGCGGGGGTGCTGCACCGGGACGTGAAGCCCGCCAACGTGCTGGTCGCCAATGACGGGCGGGTGGTGCTGAGCGACTTCGGGATCGCGAGCCTGTCGGGCTCCTCGCCGATCACGATGACCGGCGAGGTGGTCGGCTCCCCCGAGTACCTGTCCCCGGAAAGGGCGTTGGGGCGCGAGCCCGGCCCGGAGTCGGACCTGTGGTCGCTCGGGGTGATGCTGTACGCGGTCGTGGAGGGGGTCTCCCCCTTCCTGCGGGACAGCCCGGTGGCCACGCTGGAGGCCGTGGTGGAGGGGGAGTTGCCCCCGCCGCGGCGGGCCGGCCCGCTCGCGCCGGTACTGGAGGGTCTGCTGCGCAAGGACCCGGCCGCGCGACTGCCCGCGGCGGAGGCGGCCCGGATGCTGCGGATCGTCGGCGCGGGCGGCGCCGTCCGGGACCCGGGCGGGCCGGTGTGGGACCCCGGGGCGCCGACCGTGGTGGCGGCGCCGCGCGAGGGGGCGTACGAGGGGGCCGTGGCCCCCTCTGCTCCCGCTCCCGCCGCTGCCGCTCCCGCCCTCGCGCAGCCGTCGGGGCACGGCGGGGCCGGGGCGGTGCTGGCCGTCGGGGTGGTGGTGCTGCTGGGGGTACTGGTCCTGCTGGTGTGGCTGCTGGTGCGCGACACCGGGGGCGGCAGCGGTGCGGACGGGCCGGCCGGAAGTCCGGCGGCCCCGGAGCGGCCCTCGGCGTCCGCTCCGGCTTCCGCGTCCCCGTCGCCGCCCCCGCCGGAGACCACGGGGCCCGCGCAGAACGTCACTCTGTATGTGCACACCCTGCGCGCCGCCTATGCCGGGAGCTGCCCGCCGCCGGCGACGGGCGTGCCCGCGTTCACCGCCACCATCGAGGTGGCCGTGACGCCCGCCGTGGTGGAGTACCGCTGGGCCCGGCTCGACGGGTCGACGTCCGCGACGCCGTGGCAGAGCATCACATACGAGGCGGGCGGGGCGCGGACCCGTCAGATCAACCACGACGAGCCCGTGGGCCGGGCGGGCGAGAACGTGCAGGACGCGGTACGGCTGGAGGTGCGCGCCCCGCAGCTGAAGACCTCGGACTGGCTGGAGTTCTCCGTGGCCTGCGAGAAGGAGGCCCCGACGGGCGGGGCCTCCTCGCCCGCTCCCGCGAGCCCCTCGGGCCCCACCGCCGGGACGCCGGCGCCGGCCTCCGGGTCGGCGCCGGCGGGGAGCCCGGCGGCCGGCCCTCAGACCGCGCCGCTGAACACCGGGAGGTAGCCGCCGGACTGTCCGGTGGCGGTGGGGTGGTACGACTCGCCGATGTTGGTCCAGTTGACGCTGTGCAGCCACGCGTCCCCGGAGCAGATCTCGTGGCCGGTGAAGGCCCCGACGACCGAGGCGAAGGTGAACCCGTGGTCGGCGGCGCGCTTGGCGATGGCGGCGTTGAGGTAGTCGGACGCCCCGTTGATGGCGGAGCGCTCGCCCTCGGTGAGTCCGGCGATGCAGCTGCCGTTCAGCTTGTAGAACCGGGGATAGCCGAGCACGACCACCCTGGCGGAGGGCGCGCGGCCGCGGATGGCGTCGTAGACCTGGTCGAGCCGGCCGGGGAGGGTGGAGTCGACGTACGCCTTGGCCTGGTTGACGCGGTTGACACAGGTGGACTCGGACTGGAGGACACAGGTCGTCATGACGTCCGAGAACCCTGCGTCGTTGCCGCCGATGGTGATGCTGACCAGGTCGGTGCCAGAGTTGAGCGGGCCGAGCTGGCCGGAGAGGACGTCACCCGTCCGGGCACCCGAACAGGCGGTGAAGGAGAAGGTCTGCGGGGAGTGGGCGGCGGCCCACAGGGCCGGGTAGGCGCGGGTGGTGCGCTTGCAGTCGCCGCTGGCGCTGTCGTAGTTCCCGGCGCCGACGCCGGAGGAGTACGAGTCGCCGAGGGCGACGTAGCCGAAGTCGGCCTGGGCGGAGGCCTGTCCGGCGCCGAACAGGGCGGCGCCCGCGGCGAGTAGGAGGGAGGAGGTGAGGGCGGCGAGGCGCGACATTCTCATGCTCATGTGTGCGGCTCCTTGTGGGGGTTACTCCTCAGTCGTTGGTACAAGCAGCCGGGCATGGCCGGAAGTGTTCATGCCAAGAATTTTCGGGGCGGGGTTGGCGTCGGAATCTTCACGTCCGATGTGTTTGAAGGGGGAACCCGGCCACCCGATCCGGCGAAACACGGGTGCGGGAGCACAGTTCGTGCCGGATCATGGGCGCCATGCCAGCAGACCCGCATGACGCGCTGCCGATTCGCCTCCACGTGGACGACAGTGACTCGCCGTCGGACGTCGTCGACGCGCTCTTCCTCGGCCGGTTCGCGACCGGCGAGCAGCCGTACGCGCACAGCGTCACCCTCGAGCGGGTGAAGGCGGAGGCCACACTGCTGCCCCCGCGGGCCACCGTGCTCCGCTCGGCGCGCGACACCGACCGCAGCGCCACGCTCGCCGAGGGCGAGGGCTGGACGGTGCTGGTCTCCCGCTGGAGCCGGGGCGCCGACGTGACCGTCACCGCCGTCAGCGACGAACTCGCGCAGCGGGTGCTCGGCGAGGCCACGGACGGGGCCCAGGACGAGCCCGAACCGCAGCCGGACAACGTCACGATGGGCTTCTGGTACGTCTCCCCGCGCCGGGGTCCCTACCGGACGACCCGGCAGATCTCCGCCGGCACCTGGGCGGAGGTCCGGCCCAACTACACGGCGCCGGTGGCGGCGGCGATGGACCGCCTGATGAAGGTCACCCCGGACGACATCGCGGGACGGCTGCTGCTGCTGCACGGGCCGCCGGGGACCGGGAAGACCTCGGCGCTGCGGACGCTCGCGCGGTCGTGGCGGGACTGGTGCCAGGTCGACTGCGTCCTGGACCCGGAACGGCTGTTCAACGACGTCGGCTACCTGATGGACATCGCGATCGGCGAGGACGAGGGCACCGCGAAGGGGCGGTGGCGGCTGCTGCTGCTGGAGGACTGCGACGAGCTGATCCGCGGGGAGGCCCGGCACACGGCGGGACAGGCGCTGTCACGGCTGCTGAACCTGACGGACGGGCTGCTGGGGCAGGGCCGGAACGTGCTGGTCGGGGTCACGACCAACGAGGACCTGGAGCGGCTGCACCCGGCGGTGGTCCGTCCGGGGCGGTGCCTGGCCCGCATCGAGGTCGGGCGGCTGACGCACCGGGAGGCGGTGGAGTGGCTCGGGACGGACGAGGGGGTGTCCCGGGAAGGCGCCTCACTGGCGGAACTGTTCGCCCTGCGGCGCGGGACGGGGCCGGCGGCGGTCCTGCCGGCGCAGCCGCAGTCCGAGGCGGGGCTCTATCTCTGACGCGCCGCTCGCGCGGCTCGTCGCCGGGGCGTCTCCCCGGCTTCGCGGCGCTGCGCCGGACTCCGTCCGGCGGGCGGCCGGGCGGGGCCCTGGTCTCGGTCCGGCCTTCGGGTGCGGGTCGTTGCCGCTGCGCGGGGCCGGTCCCCTACCCGCCCTTCCGCCGTTCGGACATTCCGCTGCGTGAAATCCAGCCCCGCCGGCGTTTGAGGCGCGGGGGGCCGGGGGCGGAGCCCCCGGGAAACGGCGCCGCGCAGCGGAGCTAACGGGCGGCGTAGCGGGCCCGGAGTGCGGCCGTCGCCGCCGCCACCGCCTCCGCCTCCGTGAGGCCCAGGCGGTGCGCGCGGTCCGCGAACGCCTGCGCGGCGAGGGCGGCCTCCCGCGAGGAGCCCTCCGCCGCCGCGACGAACGTCCCGTTGCGGCCCCGCGTCTCGATCACCCCGTCGGCCTCCAGCGCCCGGTACGCCTTCGCGACCGTGTTCGCCGCCAGGCCCAGCTCCTCCGCCAGCCCCCGTACCGTCGGCAGTTTGAAGCCCGCCGGAAGCCGGCCCGACCGGGCCTGGTCCGCGATCTGCGCGCGCAGCTGTTCGTACGGGGCCGCCGAGCCGGCCGCGCCGTCGATCCTGATCCTGAGGGGGTTGGTCGAGGTCACGCGCCGATTGTAATTCGCAGGCGCCCAGGGCGGATCCACCCGTAACGTCGGCCGCATGACCCTCCCCACCGTGCACGTGCGCGACCTGCGTCCCGACGACCCCGCCGACACCGAGGCCGTCGTACGGGTGCGCCGCGCCGCCCTGCCCTTCATCGTCACCACCGTCGACGGGGTGGCCTTCGCGCTCGACTCCGCGCATCCCGACGCCCGCTTCCGCCTCCTGGTCGCCGAGACCGCGGACGGCCGTGTCGTCGGCACCGCCCACGTGGGCCTCGCCCACGACAGCCCCCGGCCGGGCCAGTCGTACGTCAACGCCTGCGTCGACCCCGCCGCCCGGGCCTGCGGCGCCGGCACCGCCCTGCTGCGCGCGGCGGAGGAGCACCTCGCCGAGCACGGGGCCGTGGACGCGTACGCATGGGTGCTCGCCGAGCCCGCGAACCGGTCCTTCGCCGAGCGGCACGGCTACCGCCCCAGCCGATCCTCGAAGTTCCTGCGCCTGAACCTGGTGGAAGCAGCCCTGCCGCCGCTCCCCCGCGAGCTGCCCGCCGGGGTGGAAGTGCGCCCGGCGTCCGCCTTCGCCGCCGACCCGCGGCCGCTCTTCGAGGCCGACGCCGAGGCGACGGCCGACGAGCCGAGCGACGTCCCGGCCTCGCTCGACGACTACCAGAGGTGGCTGGACGGCGTCTGGCACGACCCGACCCTCGACCACGAGCTGACCTCGGTCGTCCTCGTCGACGGGGCCGTGGCCGCCTTCTCCGCCGCCCGCACCGACGGCCGCACCCGCTACTCCTCGGCGATGACCGGTACCCGGCGCGCCTTCCGCGGCCGCGGTCTGGCCAAGCTCGCCAAGACGGACTCGCTCCGCCGGGCCCGCGCGGCCGGCTACACCGACGCCTTCACCGGCAACGACGCCGGGAACGGACCGATGCTCGCCATCAACGAGTGGTTCGGATACGAGATCTGTGCGACCGAAACGCGCTACACGAAGAAGCTCGGAGGAACCTCAGGATGACCACCACCTGGACCATCACCCTCACCAAGGGCGGCCGGACCAAGATCGGCTACCCGGCGGTGCAGCTCGCCGACGACGGGGACCGGATCTCGGTGCGGGCCCCCTGGGCGGCCGAGGGCGTACGGGACTTCGGGTTCGTCCGCTTCGAGCCGGGCGACGTGTTCGTCGAGCACTTCTGGCGGACGCGCTGGTACGCGGTCAAGGAGGTCCGGAGCGGCGAGGGCGTCCTCAAGGGCTGGTACTGCGACGTCACGCGCCCGGCCGTCGTCCGCGAGGGCGGGATCCTCGTCGAGGACCTGGACCTGGACCTGTGGGTGTCGGCGGACGGGAAGACCGTCCTGCGGCTGGACGAGGACGAGTTCGCCGAGAGCGGGCTGGCCGTGAGCGACCCCGAGGCAGCGGCCCGAGCCGTACGGGCGCTGGACGCGCTGGAGGAGCAGGCCCGTTCGTCGGACGGACTGGCCGCCCTGCTGGGGCAGCCGGGCGGGCTTGTCTGTGGGGGTGCTTAGGGGTTCCTTAAGCGGACCCTAAGAATCCCTTCCCGGGGCGTGAAGGCGGCCGAACGGGCTTTCCCCCGGGCTAACTTGGCCGGGCCAGGGAGGCCGCGGGAGGCGCCGGGCCCCGACAGGGGCGGCGCCGAAGCGGCCGGTTCCGCTGGCGCACCCCTGCCCCGCGCCCGAAGGAGATCCGCCCATGCCCGCACGCCGCCGCACCGCCGCCCGTATCGCCGCCGTCGGCCTCGCCCCGCTCGCGGTGGCCGCGTACGCGGCCGTCCCGGCGGCGGCCCACGGGTCGATGACGGACCCGGTCAGCCGGGTCGCCGCGTGCTACGCGGAGGGGCCGGAGGCGCCGAAGTCGCCGGCCTGCAAGGCGGCCGTCGCGGCGGGCGGGACGCAGCCGCTCTACGACTGGAACGCGGTGAACATCGCGAACGCCGCCGGAAAGAGCAGGTCCCTGATCCCGGACGGGCAGCTGTGCTCGGCGGGCAACGCCAAGTACAAGGGGCTCGACCTGGCCCGCGCCGACTGGCCGGCCACCCCGATGACGGCCGGGGCGCACACCTTCCGGTACAAGGGGACCGCCCCGCACAAGGGCTCCTTCGAGCTGTACGTGACGAAGGACGGGTACGACCCGTCGAAGCCGCTGAAGTGGTCCGACCTGGAGCCCGCGCCCTTCGCGAAGGCCACCGACCCCCGCATGCAGAACGGGGACTACGTGTTCGGCGGGGTGCTGCCGAAGAAGACCGGACGCCACCTCATCTACAGCATCTGGCAGCGCTCGGACAGCCCCGAGGCCTTCTACACCTGCTCGGACGTGGTCTTCGGCAAGGACGGCGGAAGCGGTGCCGGGACCGGGGCCACCCCGGGCACGGGCACGCCGGGCGCGTCCGCGCAGCCCTCGCGGCCCGCGTCCGCCGAGCCGCCCAAGGCGCCGACGGACCAGCAGATCTCCGACGGCGCGGGGAAGTCCACCGTGGAGCACGGGGGTCACGGCGACAACGACCCGAAGACGAACGGCCGGAGCGCCGCCTCCCCGATCGCCGCAGCACCGGTCTCCGCCCCGGTCCCCTCCCCCGCCGGCGGCAAGGAGGGCGGGAACCTCGCGGAGACCGGCGGGAACGGCGTCACCCCGGCGCTCGCGATCGCCGGCGCCGGGGTGGTGGCCGTCGGTGCGGCCGTGCTGTTCGCCGTGGCCCGCCGCCGGGCTGCCGGGGCGGGCCGGAGCGTGCGGTAGGGGTCAGTCGAAGACCGAGGCGCACGTGGTCCGTTCCGCGTGCGCCGGGTCGAGGGCGTTGACCGCCTCGTGCCAGGCGATCCGGTCGGTCAGGCCGATGGCCACGTGCTCCGAGAGGTCCAGGGCGCACAGGTCCTGGAGGACGATGTTGCGGACGGATCCCCCGTCGAGGAAGGCGCTCCGGTACGGGGTGACCACCTCGTCGTACTTGGTCGCGATGACGGTGTAGGAGACGCCGGGGACGGTGTCCCCGCCCGCGTTCAGCTTCTGCTGGAAGGCGGATCCGGCGATCTGGTCGGCCAGCCCCGGGGTCGCCGTACTGATCAGGTCGGCGGCTCCGGGGAAGTACGGGAGCAGCTGGGTGAGTCCGGACAGGGTGGTGCCGTGGTTGTCGGGGGCGAGGCCGACGAGGGCGTTGACCTTGGCGGCGCCGCCCAGGAACTTCAGGTAGTAGCGCGGCATCATGCCGCCCTGGGAGTGACCGACGAGGTCGGCCTTGGGGGCTCCGGTGGAGGCCAGCACCTTGTCGACGAACGCGTCGAGCTGGCCGGCCGACCGGTCGATGGGGCCGAGCCCGTTGAAGAGGGGCACGCCGGGCAGCTGGCCGTAGTCGAGGGAGTAGACGCAGTAGCCGCGGTGGACCAGGTACGGGGCGAACCCGAGCCAGTTGTCGACGGAGTTGCCGAAGGTGCCGTGGACGAGGACGACGGGGCGCGGGTGTGCGGCGGACGGCTTGCAGGACCAGTTGTTCCAGCCGCTGCTGGGGGCGGACGCCGCCTGCGCGGCGCCGGTGGGGGCGACGAGCGCGGCGGCGGCCAGGGTGAGGACGGCCAGCGGGCGGAGCAGGCGTCTCCAGGGCAGCATCGTGTGATCTCCTCGCGGTCAAGGGGAATGGCGTGGGGGTTCCGTCCCGTGATCCGGATCACAAGGGGGCTGCTGCCGCTAAATTACGGGCGAGTAGCAAGACTGGGAAGTTACGCGGCGGTAAAAACTCGCGTGTCCAGCGTGCCTCCAGCACCGCCCGGGAAGGATGGACGCGTCCGGACCCCCACCCCGAGGTGATCGCCGTCATGCACGAGGCCCCTGGAGCCGGCACCGCCCTGGCCACCCCTCCCGAGCTGGCGGCCGACCCGCTGGTGGCCGCCGTGACGGAGACGGCCGTGCGGGTGCTGCGGCCGGAGGCGGAACGGACCGCGGTCGAGGGGGTGCCCCGTACGCACCTGGACGCGCTCGGCGCCTGCGGCGCGTACGGGCTGATCGGATACGAACCGGAGCCCTCTTCCGGCCTCACGCCCCGTCAGGTGGCCCGGGAGGTGCACGAGGTGCTGGCGGCGGTGGACCCGTCGGCCTGGTTCGTGTGGACCCAGCACGTCCCGCTGGCCAAGGCCCTCGTCCAGGCCGCCGGCCCGGTGGCCGCCGCCCTGCGCGAAAGCTGGCTGCCCGCCCTCGTACGGGGTGGGCGGCGCCCGACGGCGGGCTTCGCCTTCCTGCGCCGTCCGCGTCCGCCCGTCACGGCGGAGCGGGTCCCCGGGGGGTGGCGGCTGACCGGCCTGATGCCGTGGGTCACGGGCTGGGGGGTGGCCGACTCCCTGTACGCCGGCGCCGTCAACGGCTCCGACGAGGCGGTCCTCGCCCTGGTCGACTGCGCCCCCGGCGGCCGGGGGGCGGAGGGGCTGAGCGCCGTCGACGGGGCCCCGCTGTGGGCGATGGGCGGGACGCACACGGCCTCCGTCGGACTGCGCGGGGTCTTCGTACCCGACGCCCGGGTGCTCGGCGTGGTGCCCCGGGCCGACTGGATCCGGGCCTACGACCTGGAGAACGCCGACGCCCAGCCGGCCGTCTTCGGCCAGCTGCGCGCCACGGCCGACTTCCTGCTCCGCTCGGACCCGTACGGGGAACTCGGCCTGCGCCTGGCGGAGAAGACGGCCCGGCTGCGAGCCGAGGCCTACGCCCTGCGCGACGAACTGCCGGCCGGCGAGGGCGTCGCGGACCGGCTCTCCCTGCGGGCCGCCGCCCTGGACCTGGCCGTACGGGCGGCCGCCGCCTGCGTGGCCGTCGCCGGCGGCCGTGCGGTCCAGTACGGGCACACCGCGGGCCGGCTCTCCCGCGAGGCCCAGTTCCACCTGATCCAGGCCCAGACCACTGCGCTGCGCACGGAGACGGCCCGGCTGATGCTGGGTGACCTCTGACGGGCCCGGTGCCTGCGGCCCGGACGGCTTCCGGCCCGCCGCGAAGCCGGCGCGGCCGGGGCCGGGAGCACGGCTTCAGCGCCCCGGAGGCGAACCGAGCCCCAGAAGAGCGGCAGGACGGACCGTGCCCGGGCCGAAGCGGGCGTTGGCGCGGTCGATGGCGGCTTCCACCGTCAGGCGGGCCTCGCGGACCGGGTCCAGGGAGAGCTGCCGGGTCACGCCCTCCGCGGCCGCGAGGTCCTCGGCGCGCAGCACCATGCCGGTCAGCCGGGCCCGTTGCAGGCCCGCCGCGTCCATGAGGCGGTACGCGAGGGTGCGGAGGTCCTCGTCGTGGGCGGAGGGCTCGGCGAGCCGCCGGGAGCGCTCCCACCGGGTGCCTCCGGCGAACTGGAGGGTCAGGCACAGGGACCGGGCGGTCTGGCGGCGTCCGCGCAGCTGTGCGCCGAGCCGGACCACCAGGCCGAGCAGGGCGGCCCGTGCGTGCGGGCCGTCCAGCTCCTGGCGGGTGAAGCCGGTCCGGACGGCGGCGGAGGAGGGCAGGTCGCGGGGGGTGACGGGGCGGGGGTCGACCCCTCGGGCGCGTTCCGCGACGAGGCGGCCGGTCCGCTTGCCGAGGATCCGCTCCAGGACCCCGGGCGGGACCCGGGTGAGCGCTCCGACGGTGTGCAGCCCGTATCCGCGCAGTGCCTCGGCCTGGCGGGGGCCGAGGCCGTGCAGGGCCTCCACGGGCAGGGGTGCGAGGAAGGCGGCCGTGTGCCCGGCGGGCACGGCGAGGACCCCGCCGGGTCCCTGTACGCGGGCGGAGGCCATGGCCGCCACCGCCCAGGTGTCCGCGACCCCGATCCGTACGTCCGTGCCCAGCCGGGCCACGGCGCGCAGCCGGACCACTTCGGCGATGCGGGCGGCGTCGGCGCCGAAGTAGCGGCGGGCGCCGCGCACCTGGACCAGTGCGGCCCGCGGCGGCAGGGCCTGGACCAGCGGGGAGAACTCGCGCAGCAGCTCGAGTACCTCGCGGTAGCCCTCGCCGGGCAGGGCGGGGGCGCAGCGGACGTGCAGGACGCCGCTCCTGCCGGGGTCCGCGCCGGGAGCGGCCGGGGCGGCGCCCGCCGTGCCCGGCCGGGGCCGGATGCTCCGGGCCGTCGTCATCCCGCGCTCCCCGGACTGGAGTGCCACAGCTTGCGGCCGGTGGCGGCGCGTTCGCCGGGCGGCTGGAGGTCGGCCCACGGGTTCATCGCGTAACCGGTGGGCAGGTGGATGCGGCGGCCGGTGTCCCCGGGGCCTTCGGGCAGTGGCTGCGCCAGGCGCGCCGTGACCGCCTCCAGGCCCTCGTCCTCGCGCAGCCGCGCCAGTGCGGCGAGGTCCCAGGCGGCCGCTCCGACCACGCTCAGGCTCTGCGGGCCGCGGCGCTGGACGACGCCCCGTACCAGCAGCAGGAAGGAGTGGAAGACGGTGTGCGCGCAGGCCTCCTGGCTGTCGTCGAAGAAGGCCAGGTCGACGAGGCCGGTGCCGTCGTCCAGGGTGGTGAAGACGACCCGTTTCCCGGAGCGGATCGGCGGGGTCTGGGTGGCCGCCTTGGCGCCCGCGACGAGCACGGTCCGCCCGTGCGCGGTCTCCCGCAGGCGGCGCGCCGGGACCACGCCCAGCTCGGCGAGGAAGGCGTGGTGGTCGTCCATCAGGTGGCGGGAGGTGTCCATGCCGAGGACGCCGAGTTCGGTGCTGAGCCGTTCGGCCTCGGTCAGGTCGGGCAGGCCGACGGGGGCGGTGGACCGGCCTCCGTCGAGGGGCAGTTGGGATCCGCCCCGCGCCCCGGCGGCGCGCTGGGCGCCGTGCAGTTCCGTCAGGTGCAGCAGCAGGTCGCGGCGGTTCGCGCCGAAGGCGTCCAGTGCGCCGACCTGTGCGAGCCGTTCGGCCACGGGGCGGCCCGGGTGGGCCCGGCTCCAGAAGTCGCGCAGGGAGGTGTACGGCTGTCCGGCCTCGATGCGCTGCGCCTCGGCCTCGCTGATGCCGTGGACGTCGGCCAGCGCGAGCCGCAGCCCCCACCGGTCCGGCCCCCGCCGGCCCGGGTCGTCGGGCACCGGTTCGATGCGGTGGGTGACCGCCGAGCGGTTCACGTCCAGCGGCAGCACCGGCACGCCCCGCCGGCGCGCGTCCGCCAGCAGCAGCCGCTTGGGGTACATGCCCGGGTCGTGGGTGAGCAGCCCGGCGTAGAAGGCCGCCGGGTGGTGGGCCTTGAGCCAGGCCGACTGGTACGTGGGTACGGCGAAGGCCACCGCGTGCGCCTTGCAGAAGCCGTAGCTGCCGAAGGCCTCGACGATCTCCCAGGTCCGGGCGACCACCTCCGCCGGGTAGCCGCGTCCGGTGGCCGTGGCCGCGAACCAGGCCTTGATCCGGCCCTGGGACTGCGGGTCGGAGAGTCCGCGCCGCACCCGGTCGGCCTCGTCGCGGCCGCAGCCGGTCATGACGTGCACGATCTCGATGATCTGTTCGTGGAAGACCATCACCCCGTAGGTCTCGCGCAGCGCGTCGGCCAGGTCGGGGTGCGGGAAGCGGACCGGGGCGCGCCCGTGCCGGGCCTCGATGAAGGGCCGCACCATGTCGGCGGCGACCGGGCCGGGCCGGAAGAGGGAGATGTCGACGACCAGGTCGTGGAAGGCGGCCGGCTGGAGCCGTCCGACCAGGTCGCGCTGGCCGGGGGACTCGATCTGGAAGCAGCCCAGCGTCTCGGCCGAGCGGATCAGCTCGTACGTCGCCGGGTCGCCCGGCGGGACCTGGGCGGGGTCGTCGAGGTCGAGCTCCTCCCCCGTGGCGCGGCGCAGCTCGGCGACGGCGTACGCCATCGCGGACTGCATCCGTACGCCCAGCACGTCGAGTTTGAGCAGCCCGAGGTCCTCCACGTCCTCCTTGTCGAACTGGGACATGGGGAAGCCCTCGCCGCTGGTGGGGACCACGGGGGTGCGCTCCAGCAGGGTGGCGTCGGAGAGCAGCACCCCGCACGGGTGCATGGCAGTCCCGCGCGGCAGCGCGTCCAGGGCCTCGACGAGGTCCCACAGCCGGACGTACTCCTCTCCCCGCACGTCGTCGCGCACGCCGCGCAGTTCGGGCAGTTCGGCCAGGGCGGCGCGGGCGTCGCGGGCCCGGATGTGCGGGAAGGCCTTGGCGAGCCGGTCGACGGCGGCCGGGTCCATGGACAGGGCGGCGCCGGCGTCGCGGATGGCGTGGCGGACCCGGTAGGTCTCGGGCATGGCGACGGTGGCGACGCGCTCGGCTCCGAAGCGGGCGATGATCCGGCGGTAGACCTCCAGGCGGCGGGCGGACTCCACGTCGATGTCGATGTCGGGCAGGACGCGGCGGCGCCGGGACAGGAAGCGCTCCATGAGCAGGCCGTTGGCGACGGGGTCGGCGTGCGCGATGCCGAGGAGGTGGTTGACGAGGGAGCCGGCACCGGAGCCACGGGCGGCCACCCGGATGCCCATCTCCCTTACGTCGTCAACGACCTGGGCGACCGTCAGGAAGTACGAGGCGTAGCCGTGGTAGGCGATGACGTCGAGTTCCTCGTGCATCCGCTCCCAGTACGCGCGGTCGCCGGCGTGGCCGCGCAGCACCATGCCCGCGCAGGCGCGGGAGGTGAGCACCCGCTGGGCGGTGCGGTGGGCGGCGCCGACGAGGCGGGCCTCGGGGAAGTGCACGGAGCCGAGGCCGAGGTCGTCCTCGGGGTCCACGGCGCAGGCCTCGGCGGTCTCGCGGGTGCGCGCGAGCAGCAGGCGGGCGTCGGCGGGGCGCAGTCCGGCCGCCCGGGTGATCCGGTCGGCGGCCCCGGCCATGGCGGCGGGGTCCTTGAGCCACCGCTCGCCGCTGTCGAGGGGGCCCCTGGGGTCGACGGGGACGAGGCGGCGCGCGGCGTCGAGGACGTCGGCGACGGGGCCCTGGCCGGGGTCGGCGTAGCGGACGGCGTTGGTCAGCACGGCGGGGACGCCCTGTTCGGCGGCGAAGCCGACGGTGCGGGCGGCCAGGCGCAGCGAGCCGGGGCCGGTGCCGGGGCAGCCGTGGTGGACGGCCTCCAGGCGCAGGGCGTCCCCGTAGACCTCCCGCCAGGGCGCGAGCAGCCGCGCGGCCCGGTCGGGCCGTCCGGCGGCCAGCGCCCGCCCCACCTCGGACCCGGGCCCGAGCAGGACGAACACCCCGTCCCCGCCGAGCGCCCCGAAGGGCACCAGCGGCTGCCCGGAGCCTCCGGCGGGGTGCGGGAACCCGCCCGCGCCGTCCACGGCGGGCCGGCCGGACCCGCCGACGGCGGCCCGCCCCGCGAGCGCGGCCGCGTCACCGCCGACGCCTTCCGGCGCGAACCCGCCGGGCCCCGCCCCCCGCCCGCCCGGGTCAGGAGCGTGCGCGGCGGTGATCAGGCGGCAGAGCTCCGCCCAGCCGGAGGCGCCGTCGCGGGCCAGGAAGACCGCGCGCGGGGCGGACTCGTCGACGAAGGCCCCGCCCCTGACGGGCACGCGCCGGCGGTACGAGGCCTCGGCCCCGGCCGCCCGGCCGGCGCCGCCGGGCAGGCCGGACCCATCGAGCGGCCCCGCAGGGGAAACGGCCAGGTCCACGCCGAACAGCGGCCGGATCCCGGCCGCCGCGGCCGCCTTCGCGAAGCGGACCGCGCCCGCGAGGGTGTCGCGGTCGGTCAGGGCGAGGGCGTCCATGCCCCGCTCGGCGGCGCGTTCCGCCAGCCGCTGCGGGTGCGAGGCGCCGTAGCGCACGGAGAACCCCGAAACGGTGTGCAGATGCGTGAACCCGGGCACCCGCGGCCCTCCTGCTTCCCTCGACCTTCTTGCCTCCCCCCTTCGTCCACCATAGAGCAATTCGAATATCCGTGCGAAACATGTGTTCGATCATCCATTCGGTCCGCCCCTGCTGCGCCGGGTCCCCGGCGCGCCGAGCGTGGGGGCATGACCCAGCCCACCCGGCCCACCGGGCCCACCGACACCGATCCGGGCCCGTCCGGCGGATTCCTCGCCGAGGTCAAGGACGCCGTGACCGTCCGGGCCGCCGTGCTGGTCCTGGGAGTACTGGCCCTCCAGCTGGCCTTCGTCACCTCGTACATCGGGGCCTTCCACCACCCGAAGCCCAGCGAGATCCCCTTCGCGGTGGCCGCCCCCGCGGAGCCGGTCGCCGCACAGGTCGCGCAGCGGCTCGGCGCCCTGCCCGGAAAGCCGCTCGACCCGCGGCCGGTCGCGGACGAGGCGACGGCGCTCGCGCAGGTCGGGAACCGGGACGTGGACGGCGCGCTGATCGTCGACCCGGCCCGCCCGAACGACCGGCTGCTGGTCGCGAGCGGCGCCGGGGCCTCCCTCTCCCAGGCCCTGGAGCAGATCGTGGGCCTGGCCGAGAAGTCCCGGGGCCGCGGGGTCGTCGTCGTCGACGTGGCCCCCGCCGGCCAGGGCGACAGCCGAGGCCTGAGCTCCTTCTACCTGGTCATCGGCTGGTGCGTGGGCGGCTACCTGTGCGCCGCGATCCTCGCCATCAGCGCCGGCGCCCGGCCCGCGAACTCCGCCCGCGCCGTGATCCGGCTCGGCGTGCTGCTCCTGTACTCGATCGCCGCCGGACTGCTCGGCACGGTCGTCGCGGGCCCGGTGCTGGGCGCGCTGCCGGGCCCGGTCATGGCCCTGTGGGGGCTCGGCACGCTGGTGGTCTTCGCGGTCGGCGCGCTCACGCTGGCCCTCCAGGGGCTGGCGGGCGTGGTCGGCATCGGCCTGGCCATCCTGCTGGTCGTGGTACTCGGCAACCCGAGCGCGGGCGGCGCCTACCCGTACCCGCTGCTGCCGCCGTTCTGGCGGGCGATCGGTCCGGCCCTGCCGCCGGGCGCCGGTACGTACGCCGCCCGCTCCCTCACGTACTTCCGGGGCAACGGCGCGGCCGGCCCGATGCTGGTGCTGGCCGCCTGGGCGGTGGCCGGCGCCGCGGTCACGCTGGTCTGCGGGGCCGCCCGCCACGGCAGGCCGGGGGCGGCGGTGGGCAGCGGCCTGCCCGACGAGCCCGACGGGACGCCCGGCGCCGCGTCCGCCCCTTCCGGCCCCTGAAGGCCCCCTTCGCGCCCTATCGCATCGCCCGCCCCGGGAGCACAATCACCCTGACTGCTCGCGCCTGACGTGAGGGAGGGAGCGCGTGCGCGAAGAAGTGCGCACCGCTGACGGACGCGTCCTGATGGCGGAACACTGGGGCGACCCGGAGGGCAAGCCGGTCTTCCTGCTCCACGGCATGCCCGGCAGCAGGCTCGGCCCGGCCCCGCGGGGCATGGTCCTCTACCAGCGGCGGGTACGGCTCATCGCCTACGACCGGCCCGGCTACGGCGGCTCCGACCGGCATCCGGGGCGCACCGTGGCCGACGTGGCCCAGGACGTGGCCACGGTCGCCGACGCCCTCGGCGTGGACACCTTCGCCGTGGCCGGCCGCTCCGGTGGCGGCCCCGGGGCCCTGGCCTGCGCCGCGCTGCTGCCGGAGCGGGTGACGCGGACGGCGGCCCTGGTGCCCCTCGCGCCCCGGGACGCGGAGGACCTGGACTGGTTCGCGGGGATGGCCGCCTCGAACGTGCGGGAGTACACCACCGCCGCCGTCGACCCCGAGGAGCTCACGGCCCGACTGATCCCGCGCGCCAGCGGCATCGCCCGGGACCCCGGGCGGCTGCTGGACGAGCTGCGCCGGGAGCTGACCGCCAGCGACCGGATGATCGTCTCGGACGCGGGCCTGCGGTCGATGCTCCTGCGCAACTACCGTGAAGGGGTGCGCACTTCGGCGTTCGGATGGATCGACGACATGCTCGCCGCCAGCAGCCCCTGGGGGTTCGACCCCGCCGACATCCGCTGCCCCGTGCTGATCTGGCACGGGGAGCTCGACGTGTTCTCCCCCGTGGGCCACGCGCGCTGGCTGGGCCGGCGCATCCCGGGCGCCACCACCACCATCGACCCGGACGCCGCGCACTTCGCGGCCCTGCGCGCGCTGCCCGACGTCCTCACCTGGCTGCTGCGCGAGCTCCCCGACCCCTCCCTGGGCGAGCAGCAGCCCGCCTAGACCGCCGACCCCTCCCCCGCCGCACCGGCGAGCAGGGCCAGGACCTCGGCGAGGCGTGCACGGACGGCGGGGTCGGCGATCGTCCCGTCGGCGCCCACCGTGCCGCGGTCCACCGGGATCCGTACGCAGGCGGCGTCGACGACGGCGGCGCCCGTGTAGCCGAGCACCGTCCGCAGCGTGGCCTCGGCGCCCCCGCCGCGGCCCGGGGCGGCCGCGTTCACCCAGGCCACGGGCTTGTCGGAGATCTCGGTACCGCCCACCGTCCAGTCCAGCAGGTTCTTGAACGAGCCCGGCAGGGTGCCCGCGTACTCCGGAGCGCAGACCAGCAGCGCCGCCGCCCCGGCGATCGCCTCCCGCAGCGCGGCCACCGGGGCCGGGAGCGGGTCGGTGTCCTCGTCGGGGTTGAAGTGCGGGAGCTGCGCGAGGCCTTCGTAGCGGACGGCGGCCACCGGCGCGGGGGCCCCGGCGGCCGCGGACGCGGCGGCGACGGCCTCGGCGGTGCGCAGCACGGCCTCGTTGACGGAGCCGGCGCGCAGGCTTCCGGACAGGAGCAGGATCACGGGGAGTGCGTCTGACGTGGGCATCCGTCCACGCTACCGACGGGCAGGGGACACCCGTCGGCCACCCCCGGGGAACGGGGCCCTTCCGGGCGGCGAACGGCCGCGTGCGGCATCTCGAGTATTCCCCCACTCTTTCTATAGAACGCTTGACCAGGCGTCATGTCTCGGTTGCCAATGGGGTGCAGGCGAGTAAAGTCCCAGCCAGATGCCGGCGGCGCGCCGGCATCATTCCTCCCCGTTTCATCTGACCTCCCCGAGGACGGTGCCATGAACACTTCCGCAACCCCGCCGACCAGTGCGGTCAAGGACCGCCGGGTCCCCCTCGACAAGATCGACATTCGCAGCGCGCGGGTGGCCGCGGCCCTCGGCCGGGTACTGCCGTCGGAATCCGGCCGTCACGCGCAGGCACCGATCTTCAACTCCGCGCTCTGACGGCGGAGTAACCGCTCTAGACTGGTGGAATGACCGGCCTGATCGCATTTCGCGAGATCGTCCTGAAAGTCCACAGCAGATGCGATCTCGCCTGTGATCATTGCTATGTCTACGAACACGCTGATCAGAGCTGGCGAGCCCGGCCGAAAGTGATCTCCCCCGGGGTCATTTCCCAGACCGCGTCGCGGCTCGCCGAACATGCCCGTGACCATGCACTCCCCTCCGTCACGGTGATCCTCCACGGAGGGGAACCCCTGCTGGCGGGCCCGGACCGACTCCGCCTGGTGTGCGAGGAGTTCACCCGCGCGCTCGCCGGGACGGCCGAGCTCGACCTGCGCGTCCACACCAACGGGCTCCAGCTCGGGCCCCGTTACCTGGACCTCTTCGCCGAGTACGGCGTCCGGGTCGGCGTCTCCCTGGACGGGGACCGTGCGGCGAACGACCGCCACCGGCGCTTCGCGGACGGCCGCTCCAGCCACCCGCTGGTCCTGCGGGCCGTCGGCCTGCTCCGCTCGGAGCCCTACCGCCACCTGTACCAGGGCCTGTTGTGCACCGTGGACGTGGCCAACGACCCGGTCGCCGTCCTGGACGCCCTGGTCGCGCTGGAGCCGCCGCGGGTGGACTTCCTGCTCCCCCACGCCACCTGGCAGACCCCGCCGGAGCGGCCCGGCGGCGCGCCCGACGCGTACGCCCGCTGGCTGCTGCGGGTCTTCGACCACTGGGAGCGGCTGGGACGGCCGGTGCCCGTGCGGCTCTTCGAGTCGCTGCTGTCCACGCTGCGCGGCGGGCCCAGCCTGACGGAGTCCCTGGGGCTGGCCCCGACCGACCTGGTCGTCGTCGAGACCGACGGGACGCTGGAGCAGGTCGACTCCCTCAAGAGCGCCTTCGAAGGGGCGGCCGCCACCGGGTTCAACGTCTTCGACCACGCCTTCGACCGGGTGGCGGCCCACCCCGGGGTGCGGGCCCGGCAGCTGGGGCTGGCGGGCGTCAGCGCGACGTGCCGCCGCTGCCCTGTCGTACGTTCGTGCGGCGGCGGGCTCTACACCCACCGCTACCGGGAGGACGGCCCGGACGGCCCGGGCTTCGACAACCCCTCCGTCTACTGCTCCGACCTGCGGGAACTGGTGGAGGGGGTCGAGGGGCGGACGGCCGCCCGGGAGACCGCCCCGCAGCTGGCCGACCCCTCCGAACTCGCCCGCTCCCAGGAGGAGCTGACCCGCGCCCTGCTGGCCCGGCTGAACGGCGAGCTCGCCGCCGATCCGGAGTGGGCGCGGGCCTGGGAGGTGCTGACCGGGGCCGAGGAGGCCGCCCCGGAGGCGCTGGACGCCGTACTGGACCACCCGTTCACCCGGACCTGGGTGCTGGAGGCCCTCGACACGGCCCGCGAGGGGCGCCTGGACGCCCCGGCCGCCGCCCGCAGGCTGGCCGCGCTCGCGGCGGCCGCCGTGCTGCGCGGCGGGCTGGAGCCGGCGGCCGAGGTGACCTACCGGGACGGCGAGGTCTACCTGCCGACCCTGGGGCTGCTGCGGCTCGGGGAGCCGGGTACAGAGGGCCGCGCCGCCCTGCACGCCACCGGCGAGGAGTACGCGGTCGTCCGGGCGGGCCGCACCGAGCACCGCTTCGGCCCGGCGGCGGGCGACGCGCGCTGGCTGCCCGTACGGACCTGGCGGCCCGGGCCGGGGCAGCCCCCGGTGGCCCTGGAGGACCTGGACCCGTACCGCAACTGCTTCGCCCGCCCGCCCCGGCTGCGGCTCGGCGCCGGGGAGGCCGACGCGTGGCGGCGCCGCCTCGACGCGGCCTGGGCCCTGCTGCACCGCACCGTCCCCGAGCTCGCGCGGGCGGCCGCCGCCGGGCTGAGCACCCTGACCCCGCTGGCCGGCGGCCCGCGGGCCCAGGGCTGGGGCGAGGCCGGGCGGCACGGGCCGGGCGCGCTCGGGGTGCCGTACGCGGCCGGGGTGCGGGAGACCGCGCTGGCGCTGCTGACCGGGCGGCGTCGGGCCCGGCTGCGGGCGCTGACCGAGGTGGCCGACCTGTACGCGCTGGACGGCGCCTGGCAGCACCCCTCGCCCTGGCGGACCCGGCCGGTGCCGGTGTCGCGGCTGCTGGCCGACGTGCACGAGCGGGTCGCGGTGGAGGCCTACCGGCGGGCCACGACCACACAGGAACCGGGCGGCGCGGACCGGCTCCACCGGGCCCTGGACCGGCTGTCGGAGGCGGCCGAGCTGACGGTGACCGGCAAGCGGCTGGTGGAGGAGCTGCGCTGGGAGCTGAAGGCGGTGGACACGTGACCGGCCCCCTCGCCCTGGCGGTCCAGCTGCGGCTGCTCGGCGTGCGCCCGCGCCGGCGTCTGCTGGTCCACGCCGCGCTCGGCGGCACCGGCCTGCACCCCGGGACGCTGCGCGAGGCCCTCACCGGGGTGCTGGGGCCGCAGGGCACCCTGGTGGTCCCGGCCTTCACCGCGGAGAACTCCCTCACCTCCTCCGCCCACCTGGCCCGGATCGCCGGCCTCGACGAGGACGCGGTGGCGGCCTTCCGCGCCCGGATGCCCGCCTTCGACCCGGAGCGCACCCCCAGCCAGGGCGTGGGCGCCTTCGCCGAGGCGGTCCGCACCGCGCCGGGCGCGGCCCGCAGCGGCCATCCGCAGACCTCCTTCGCCGCGCTCGGGGCGGACGCGCGGCGGATCTGCGCGGAACACCGGCTGGAATGCCATCTGGGCGAGGACTCGCCCCTGGGAAAACTGTGCTGGGAGGGAGGACAGGTACTCATGATCAATGTGGGATTTTCGGCGTGCACCGCCTTCCATCTCGCGGAGTACCGAATTCCGAAGCCCCCCTTGCGCATGTACGACTGTGTGGTGAAGGTGAACCTTCCGGACGGGCGGCGGGGGCACGGGGACGAGGGGGAGTGGACCAGGTACGAGGACGTCGCCCTGGACGACAGCGATTTCGCGGAGATCGGCCGGGCGTTCCCGGATTCGCTCCTGCGCAGGGGGAAGGTGGGCGGGGCACCCGCCGTTCTGTTCTCGATCGCGGACGCCGTCGATCACGCCCAGGCCTGGATGACCGAAAACAGATGCTGATTGACTGAACGAGGAGGGGATGTGACGGAAGAGCTCCGGAATGATGTTCCTTCGCTCGCATCTTCGGGACGGGGGTCGTGTGCCCGCATCAGTGCAGCCGTACTTTTTTCTCAGTTATGCGCATACGCCGAGGTTCGGGCCCGGAGGACCCGACCCGGACATGTGGGTGGAGCGGCTCTTCCGTGATCTCTGCAACCACATCATGGCGCTCACCAGCCTGCCCGCCGGCTCCGAGGTCGGCTTCATGGACCGCGAGATACGCAACGGCGAGGGCTGGTCGGAACGGCTCGGGGCGGCCCTCGCCACCTGCCGGGTCTTCGTCCCCCTGTTCTCGCCGCGCTACTTCGCCAGCCAGATGTGCGGGAAGGAGTGGTTCGCCTTCGCCCAGCGCGCCATCCAGGTGGGCGCCACCAGCAACGAGAAGACCGAGGCCATCGTCCCCGCCCTGTGGGTGCCGGTACCGCCCTCCCAACTTCCGCTCCCGGCCGAGCGGTTGCAGTTCAACCACAGCACCTTCGGCGAGCGCTACGTCACCGACGGGCTGTACGGCCTGATCAAACTGCGCGGCTACGCCGAGCAGTACGAGCACGCCGTGTACGAACTGGCCCGCCACATCGTCGGGGTGGCCGAGAACGTGCGCCTGAAGCCCGTCCGCCCGCTGGACTACCGGGTGGTGCCCAGCGCCTTCGGCCCGGCCGGCGCCCGCCCCGGCGGGCCGTCCGCCCGCACCCTCCACGTCACCGTGGCCGCCGCTTCCCGGCACGAACTGCCGGAGGGCCGCAGCCCCGAGTACTACGGGGAGAGCGCCCTGGAGTGGAACCCGTACCACCCGACCTCCCAGCGGCCCGTCGCGTACGTGGCCGAGGAGCTGGTCAAGAACCTCAACTACCAGACCACGCTGTCCTCCTTCGACGACGAGGCCGGCCACTTCGACAGCAAGCAGCCCCCGACCCGGCCGGAGATCCTCATCGTCGACCGCTGGGCGGTGGAGGACGAGCACCGCCGCCAGCGCCTGGCCGCCTTCGACCAGGAGCACCGCCCGTGGATCAACGTGGTGGTGCCGTGGAACCGGTACGACCACCAGAGCCGGGCCAGGGAGGACGAGCTGGCGCGCCGGCTGGAGGAGACCCTCCCGGTCAAGATGGGCCAGGGCCGGGCCGCCTGCCGGGCCGCCGCCAACGGCGTGGCCAGCCTGGAGACCCTCGGGCAGATCCTCCCCCAGGTGGTCGAGGCCGCCGCCCAGCAATTCCTCAGACACGCCCAGGCGTACCCGCCGGCCGGGCACACCCCCACCGAACGCCGGCGCCTGGTCGGGCCGATGGGGATGGGCGACCCGCCACCGGCCCCCTTCCCGCCCACCGCGCACCGGCTCGGGCGGGACCGAAGCGACGCAGCCGACGACAGCACCGAGACCGACCGGGGGGACGCGGATGACAGCCAGTCGTGACAGCCGAGACGGACGCATCGTCACCTTCTACTCGTACAAGGGCGGGACCGGCCGCACGATGGCGCTGGCCAACACCGCCTGGATCCTCGCCTCCAACGGCAAGCGGGTCCTCGCCGTGGACTGGGACCTGGAGGCCCCGGGCCTGCACCGGTTCTTCCACCCCTTCCTGGACCCCTCCACGCTCGGGGCCACCACCGGGGTCATCGACCTGATCAGCGAGTACGCCTGGGCCGCCACCAGCCCGGTGCAGCGCGCCGCCGACTGGCACAAGGACTACGCGCGGATACAGCCGCACGCCGTCTCGCTCAACCCCGAGACCCTCGGCTGGGACTTCCCCGACGGGGGCACCCTCGACTTCGTCTCGGCGGGCCGGCAGAACCGCGAGTACTCGGCGACCGTGTCCACCTTCGACTGGGACAACTTCTACGACCGGCTCGGCGGCGGGCTCTTCTTCGACGCCCTGCGGACGGACATGAAGCGGAACTACGACTACGTCCTGATCGACAGCCGCACCGGCCTCTCCGACATCGCCGACATCTGCACCGTCCACCTCCCCGACGTCCTGGTCGACTGCTTCACCCTGTCCGACCAGTCCATCGACGGTGCCGCCTCCGTCGCCCGGCAGATCGACGAGCGGTTCGGCGACCGCGGCATCACCATCTACCCGGTGCCGATGCGCATCGACGAGGGCGAGAAGGAAAAGGCCGACGCGGGACGGGCGCTGGCCCGGATCAAGTTCGACCGGTTCCCCGGCGGACTCGTCGGGGACGAGCTGACCGCCTACTGGGGCGCGGTGGAGATCCCGTACCGCCCCTACTACGCCTACGAGGAGACCCTCGCCACCTTCGGCGACGAGGCCGGGCTCACCAACTCGCTGCTCTCCGCCTTCGAGCGGCTGACGGCGGTGGTGACCGCGGGCGAGGTCACCTCCATGCCGGTGATCACCGAGGAGGTGCGGCTGCGGATCCGGGACGCCTTCACCCGGCGCCGTCCGGCCCTGCCCGCCGACCTCTTCCTCTCCTACGTCGCCGAGAACCGGATGTGGGCCGACTGGATCGAGTCGGTGCTCACCCGGGCCGGCTTCCGGGTCGTGCCCAAGGACGTCTCCGCGGAGCGCCCGCCCGCCGCCGAGGGCGCCGGCGACACCCTGGGCGGCGGGACGGGCATCGGCGTCGACACCGCCGCCCGGACGGTGGTGCTGCTCTCCAGCGCCTACCTCAAGTCGGCCCGGGCCGTGGAGGTGTGGAACCGGGCCGCCGCCGAGGACCCCACCGGGGGCCGGCGCCACCTGATACCGCTGCGGGTGGGCGACGTGCGCCTGGCCACGCCCTACATCGACCGCAACCCGGTGGACCTGTTCCGGCTCGACGAGGTGCACGCGACCGCCGCCCTGCTGCGGGCGGTGGAGCGGCCGATGGCCCTCGCGGACACCGTCGCCGGCACCTCCCAGCCCGGCCCGCGCTTCCCGGGGACGGTCCCGAAGATCTGGAACGCGCCGCCCCGCAACCCCGGGTTCACCGGCCGCAGCATCGTCCTGGAGCGGATGCGCGACCAGCTGGGCGGCGGCATGGCCGTGGTCCTGCCGCAGCCGCAGACCCTGTACGGGCTGGGCGGCGTCGGCAAGACGCAGGTGGCGCTGGAGTACGTGCACCGGTTCATGGCCGACTACGACCTGGTGTGGTGGATCTCCTCGGAGCAGACCGACGACGTGGTCGCGGCCCTCGCGGAGCTCGCCGTACGCCTGGGGGCGCAGACCGGCGAGAACATGGCGGCCGCCTCCCAGGAGGCGATCGACCTGCTGCGCCGGGGGGTGCCGTCCTCGCGCTGGCTGCTGGTCTTCGACAACGCCGACGATCCCGAGACGCTCAAGCGGTTCTTCCCGCCGGGCGGCCCGGGGCACGTGCTGGTGACCTCCCGCAACCAGTCCTGGTCCCAGTACGGGGACGCGCTGCCGGTGGACGTGTTCCTGCGCGAGGAGTCCGTCGAGCACCTTCAGCGCCGCGCGCCGGGGCTCACCAAGGACGACGCCGAGCAGGTGGCCGTCGCGGTGGGCGACCTGCCGCTGGCGGTCGAGCAGGCCGGGGCGTGGATCGCGGAGACGGCGACGCCCGTGTCCGCGTACCTGGAGCAGCTCGCCGAGCAGACCGCGCGCGTGCTGGGCCTGAACCAGCCGGCCGGGTACCCGCAGCCGGTGGCCGCGACCTGGAATGTGTCGATCGAGCGGCTCCAGTCCCGCTCCCCCGCCGCCGTGCGGCTGCTCCAGCTGTGCGCCTTCTTCGCGCCCGAGCCGATCTCGGCGAACCTCCTGTACAGCAAGGAGATGATCGACGCGCTCAAGCCGTACGACGCCTCGCTCCAGGAGAAGCTGGTGCTGGGCCGGGTGATCCGGGAGATCGGCCGGTTCGCGATGGCCAAGGTCGACCAGGTCAGCAACAGCATCCAGGTGCACCGGCTGGTGCAGGCCGTGATCCGGGCGCAGCTGTCGGAGGAGGAGCAGCGCGAGGCCCGGCACGCGGTGCACCGGATCCTGGCGGGGGCCCGCCCGGACGACGACGAGCCGATAGACAACCCGGCGACGTGGCCGAGGTTCAACACGATCTGGCCGCACCTGAACCCGTCCGAGGCACGGTTCTGCAAGGAGCCGGAGACCCGCCGGCTGCTGATCGACCGGGTCCGCTACCTGTGGAAGCGCGGTGACTTCAAGGCCGCGTACACCCTCGGCGAGGAGCTGCGCGAGTCGTGGCGGGAGATGCTCGGCAGCGACGACCTCCAGTACCTGTACCTGCGCTTCCACCTGTCGAACATCCTGCGCTCACAGGGCCGGTTCGTGGAGGCGAAGGAGCTGGACGAGGTCACGCTGGAGCGGCAGCGGGCGGCGCTGGGCCCCTCGCACCCGCACACGTACATGACCACCAGCGGTCTGGCGATGGACCTGGGCGCGCTCGGCCGGTACGGCGAGGCGATGGAGCTGGCGACGGCGGCGCACGAGGGCTTCGGGCAGATCTTCCACGAGGCGCACCCGCGCACCCTGGCGGCGGCGAACAACCTGGCACTGAACCTGCGCATGGTCGGGCAGTACGCGCGGGCCAGGGAGATCGACCAGGAGGTCTTCGACCGGCGCACGGAGGTGCTGGGCCCGGACCACCCGTACACGCTGTCCTCGGCGCAGAACCTGGCCCGGGACCTGCGCGAGGTGGGCCGGTACGACGACTCGGTGCAGCTGCTGAGCCGGGCGTACGACATCTACAAGCGGACGCTGGGCCGGGCCTTCCCGGGCACGCTGTCGGCGGCGAAGAACCTGGCGGTGTCGCTGCGCCGGGCCGGGGAGCTGGAGGACGCCCTGCGGCTGACGACGGCGACCCGCAACCGGTACCGGGCCAAGTACACCTCGGTCAACCCCGACCTGCTGGCCTGCGAGCTGAACCTGGCCTCGGACCTGTTCGCGACCGGTGATCCGGGCGCGGCGCGGGACCTGGCGCAGGAGGTGGTGGACGAGTACATGAAGGTGCCGGGCGAGAAGCACCCGTACACCCTGGCCGCGCTCAACAACCTGGCGGTGTTCCACTGGGGCGCGGGCTCGGCGGAGACGGCGGAGCAGCTGCTGCGGCAGACGATCCGCAGCATGCGGGAGGTGCTGGGCGACAACCACCCGCACACCGTCTTCGCGCACCTGAACCTGGCCAACGCACGGGCGGACCTGGGCGATCCGGAGGGTGCCCTGGAGCTGGAGCGGGAGGCGGTGGTGCGGCTGCGCGAGGCGCTCGGGGCGCACCACCCGGAGACCCTGGCGAGCTCGTCGAACATGGCGGTGAGCCTGGACATGATGGGCCGCAAGGAGGAGGCGGCGAGGGTGCGGGCGGAGGCGGTGTCCGAGCTGGCGCGGCTGCTCGGGGAGGACCACGGTCTGACCCGGTACGCCCGGGACGAGCGGCGGGTCCACCGGGACCTGGAGCCGCTCGCGGTGTGATCCGACGGAGGGCGGCGGGGCTTCGCGGTCCCGCCGCCCGGGAACGAGCGCAGGGGGCGCCGTGACCGACAGCATGACGTTTCGCAACGAGGACCTGCCGGCCCTCTTCCACCACACCGATCAGGCGGCGGTCTCCCGGCAGCGGGAGTCCACGCAGGCCACGCGGGCGCAGCTGGTGCTGCTGGTCGTCGCGGCGGGGGCGGCGGCCCTCCCGTCGGGGCCCGGGGTCGGCGGGCTGCACGTGTTCGCAGCACTGGGCGCGCTGGCGTACGCGGGGGTGCTGGCCGTGGGCGTACGGGCGACGCGGCGGCGGGCCCGTCCGCAGTGGCAGCTCAACCGGAGCGCGGCCGAGTTCATCAAGTCGCTGGCGTGGCGGTACGCCGTGCACGGGGCGCCCTTCGGCAGTGAGGTGGCCGGGCCGGAGGAGGTGTACCGGGCGCGGCTGGAGAAGGGGCTGGACGAGCTGCGCAAGATGGGCTGGCAGGATCCGCGGACGGCGGGCCTGCTGCCGGAGGGAGCGGAGATCACGGGGGCGATGCAGCGGCTGCGCGGGCTGGAGTACCAGGTGCGCCGGGAGACGTACGTCCGGGACCGGCTGATCGAGCAGCGCACCTGGTACCAGCGCCGGGCGGAGGGCTCGCGGCGTGCGACGGCGCTGTGGTCGTGGACGATCGTGCTGCTGACCTGCCTGGGGCTGCTGTTCGCGCTGTTCGGGGCGTTCGGCTCGGGTCCGGGGGCGTCGGCCGCGGCGGGGCTGACGAGCGCGGCCGCGGCGGCGGCGATCGCCTGGAACGAGGTGCGCCGCCACCATCCGCTGATCGAGGCGCACACGCTGATCGAGCAGGACCTGTCGGCGATGATGGTCGTGATGCAGACGACGATCACGGAGTCGCAGTGGCCGTCGGCGGTGTACGAGACGGAGCGGTACGTGTCGCCGCAGCACACGGACTGGCTTGCGCGGCACAGCAGTTGACCGCTGGGTCCGGGCCCGCGCGGTCCGGGCGGCGCGGGCGGGGGCGTGGTTCAGTCGCGGGCCACGCCCTCGGGCCAGATGACGGTGACGGGTTTGCCCAGTGCTCGGGCGTAGGCGACGATCTCGCCGGTGCCGCCGTGCCCGCGGGCCGGCAGGCCGTCCCAGACGGCGACGAGCCGGTCGCAGGTCTCGGCGATGTAGGTGCCGGCGGCGTAGTAGGCCTCGTCGGTCGAACGGGGGAAGGCCATCACCACCTCCTGGGTGGCGCGGTCCTTGAGCCGCCGGTACGCGGCGAGGGCGTGCGGGTCGCGGAAGGTCTCCTCGTAGTCCCCGCTGGGGATGACGACGGTGAGCTCGGCGCCGTGTTCCAGGGCGATGGCGGCGAAGAGCTGGTCGGCTCCGTCCGCGAGGCTGGAGAAGGCCTCCAGCGGCCCCGGCTGGCCGCCGAGCACGTTCCGCAGGCCTTCCTCGACGTGGGCGAGGCCCGCCTCGGGAATCGACCGGTGCCCGGTCACGCCGATCCGCTGCATACGAGCTTCCTCCCCCGTGGACGCCCTGGACATCCTCCCAGAAGGCGGGAGGACGTCCAGGGGGCCTGCGCCGGGGCCGGCCGTCAGTAGACGCTGACGCCGTAGGCGCTCAGGGCCTCGGTGACGGGCTGGAAGAAGGTGGTGCCGCCCGAGGAACAGTTTCCGCTGCCGCCGGAGGTGAGGCCGACCGCGCGGCTGCCGGAGTAGAGCGGGCCGCCGCTGTCGCCGGGTTCGGCGCAGACGTTGGTCTTGATCATGCCGTAGACCACGTCCCCGTTTCCGTAGTTCACGGTGGCGTTGAGGCCGGTCACGGAGCCGCTGTGGATGCCGGTGGTGGAGCCGCGCCGGGTGACGGCCATGCCGTTGGTGGCGTCGACGGCGCTGGTGATGTCCTGGCTTCCGACGGTGCCGGGCGGGACCGGGCTGTTGCTGGCGTACTTGATGAGCCCGTAGTCGTTGGTGGGGAAGCTGGAGCCGACGGTGCTGCCGATGGTGGTGGTGTGGGATGCGCTGGTCCACCAGGTGCCCGCGCCCTTGGTGCAGTGGCCGGCCGTCAGGACGTAGTAGTTGGCGCCGCTGCGGACGTTGAAGCCGAGTGAGCAGCGCCAGCTGCTGGCGTAGATGGCGTCGCCGCCGGAGAGCAGCTTGGTGATCCTGCCCGGGGTGCGCTCGATGCGCAGCGCGGCGGCGTCGGGCCCGGCCTCCTGGCGGATTCTGGCCAGGTCGGACTCGGTGACGGTGGAGTCGGCGGTGACCACGAGGGTCCCGGTGGCGGGGTCGGTGTGCCAGGCGGTGCCGGCGACGTCGGCCCGCAGGACGGAGGCGCCGGCGGCGGCGAGCCGGGCGGCGCTGAAGCCGGTGTCCGCGGGGTCGGCGCTGGCGGCGGTGGGGGCGGCGATCGCGGCCGCGGCGGCGAGGCCGGTGGCCGCGGCGAGCAGCCGCAGTCGGGTGGTGCTCTTGATCCTCACTTCACGTCCTCCCGGAGGGGGTCTGGGGCCCGGCGGTCGTGGGGGTGCCGGAGCCCTTGGGCGGCGGGGGGAGGGCGCGGCGGGCGCACGGCCGTCGGCCGAACGTTTCGCCGTGCCCCTGACAAGTCCGCCGGATGACGCTGAACCGGAGTGTCATGGCGTCAGTTACCGGCGGCAAGGGCGCCTTTCAGCCGTCGCTCTCCAGCGGCGGCCGCGAACGGCAGGGTGTTCCCGGGCGGCGGGAACGGGCAGATGAAGTGGTCGGCGAACGCGCAGGGCGGCAGCAGGGCGCGGTTGAGGTCGACGGTGACGCCCCCGTCGGGATCCGGGACGCCAGGCCGCAGGAAGCGGAACCGGTAGCTGGATCCGCCGCTGGTGGCGTCGGCGAAGACGGCCCAGAGGCTGCCGTCGTCCCCGTCGACGGCCACCTGGAGGGCATGGCGGGCTCCGCCGTGCTCGAAGAGCAGCTCACCGCCCAGACCGAGGCCGCGGGTGCGGCCGTCGGCGTTCTCGACCTGGACGGTCCGGTCCTCCCCGTACGGGCGGAACCGGCCCGGCAGGGCGAAGGCGGGGTCGTAGGGAGTGGCCTCGATGCCCCGGAAGGAGCGCCGGGCCGCGGAACCGGGGTCGTAGGTGCGCACGGCCCACTCCCCCTCGCGCCGGATCACCACCAGGCGTACGCCGTCCGCGGCGAGGCGGGAGCCGGCCGGCGGGCCCTTGTCGGCGCCCAGGCACACCTCCCCGGCCAGGGGCCCGCCGTCGAGCCGGAGGCCGTCCTCCGCGGCGGCGCTCACCACCACGCCGTCGGCGGTGGCGCTCCAGCGCCCCGGAACGGCCGGAATTCGACCTTCCAAGTCCTCCGGCACCCTGGGGGAGATCCAGTGGGTGCCGGTCAGCGCAAGGGGTCCGTAGGGGGCGGAGACGGTGGCCGTGCGCTGCTCGTGCCACCGCTGCCAGGCTGTGGTCGCTTCGTCGTCATCCATGCCGCACAACCCTTCCACGCGGGCCCGGACGGGAATCCCCCCGTACGCCGTCCGGGCCTGTGGAAGCGGTGGACTGACACGGCCTCAGCCGTCCGCCCGGTGCGGGGCGGACGCCGTGTCAGCTGCAGCCGCAGTCGCAGTCGCAGCCGTCACAGCAGCAGCCGTCACAGTTGCAGCAGTCACAGCCGTCGCAGTTGCAGCAGTCGCAGTCACAGTCGTCGCACCAGGCGTCGCGCTTCTTGCGGGACCAGGGGCCCTCGTAGTCGGTGCAGCAGATCTGGCAGGTGCAGAACAGTCCGATGGCCACCGCGCAGCCGTGCAGCAGCCCCCGGCGCGGCTTCTGCGGGGGCAGCCCGCCGAAGCCGCCGCCCCCGCCCCCGCCGCCGCCCGGGCCGCCGGGGCCCATCGGGGGCGGTGTGCCGGGGCCGCCCGGGGCGTACCGGGGTGCGCCGCCGTAGGGGTTCTGGCCGTACGGCGCACCGCCGTACGGGCCGCCCTGCCCGTGGCCGCCGGGGGCGTACGGGTCGTGGCCCTGCGGCGGGTAGCCCTGCGGGGGCTGCCCGTAGCCCTGCCCCGCGGAGTTCGCGGCGGCGTGGCCGTGCCCGCAGGAGGTCGTGCCGAAGGCCCGGTCCACCGAGGTGCGCAGCTCGTGCACCAGCAGCCGGTGGGCGAGCCCCGCGTCCGCGAACTCCACCTCGCGCATCGCCAGCTTGATCCCGTGCAGCGCGTCGTCGCACAGCCGGCGGGCCTCGGCGCGGGAGGTCCCGGTCGCGGTGAGGGGGTTCCAGGCGCCCGCGGCGGCGTCGGCGGCCTGGTCCTCGACGGCGTCCAGCAGGTGCGCCAGCCGCCCGAAGTAGCGTCCGGCCTCGGCCAGCGGCGCGGCGTTGCCTGGCCGTCCCGCCAGGACCGCGGTATGCGCGAAGGCGGCCGCGGTCGCGGTCTCCGTAGGCTCGGTGACCACCAGGACGGGCGTGCCGGGGCCGGCCAGGGTCTCGATGCCGCCCTGGCGGTCCACGGCGTCGACGAGCACCGCCGTGTCGAAGCCGAGCGCGGCCCCGGTGCGGGCGCCGGCCCGGTCCCAGCCCCGGGCCACCCGGCGGGCGGCGGCGGCGATCGGGGCACGGGCCAACAGGCCGTCCCGGTCCGCCACGTGGTCGCGGACCTTCGCCGAGGCGAGCACCAGCGAGACGGCGGCGGCGAGCCGGGCGCCCTCGCCGTTGGCGACGGGGGCCGTGCGCATACCGCGCAGCGGGCAGGGTCCGGCGGTGCGGCGCGCACCGGGCGTCGGACCCGACTGAGCCTCCGTCAGAACGGAGACCAGCAGCCCGTCGTAGTTCGTGACGATCCTCGCGAACTGGCCGTGGTCACCGCGAAGTGCCAGGCACAGACCGCAGAGATGGGCCATCCACTCCGTCTTGAACCGGTCGCCGAGCCGGTGCGTGCAAGGTCTGACGATGCCGAACAATCCGCTTCCCCCGTGTGTCATCCGCGTGTTTCGGGGCATCGTATCCAGCCAACTCGTTCACCCGTACGCCCGAGCTCCTCACCCGGACGGCGGCGGCGGTCGTATTTTCACTCAGTCAGCAGCGGCGGGGGCCGGGAACCTCACCGGTGCAACGGATGTTCTGCACCAGTCCCGTCACGAAACCCCTGCGCGGCGGCTATCCACTTGGCGCGTTGTCAGCATCATGGACGACCATAGGGGCAACGGAGCAGAAGACAGACTGGCCACGGTGAAAGGAGGCGTCCATGGGTTCGGTACGCAAGGCGAGCGCCTGGTTGGGTCTCGTGGAGGACAACGACGACGAGCGGTACTACGACGACGACTACGCGGAGCCGGTGGACCGCCGGCAGGGCTCGGTCTCCGGGCCCGGCGACCAGTGGGTCACCGACCCCCGGGTGCGGGTGGCCTCGGAGTCCGCGGTCGAGCGGGGCCGGCGGATCGCGACGGTGACCCCGGACGGGTTCCGGGACGCGCGCGGCATCGGCGAGCTCTTCCGCGAGGGCGTCCCGGTGATCGTGAACCTGTCGTCCATGGACCCGACCGACGCCAAGCGCGTCGTCGACTTCGCGGCCGGACTGACCTTCGGGCTGCGCGGCTCGATCGAGCGGGTGGCGACCAGGGTCTTCCTCCTGACCCCGGCCGACACCCAGATCGTCAGCGGTGAGGCGGGCGGCCGCTCCCGCGACTTCTTCAACCAGAGCTGAGCAAGGACTCGCCGGCCTAGCGGAAAGCGTCCAGCCCGGTGAGCGCCTTGCCCAGCACCAGCTGGTGCATCTCCACGGTGCCCTCATAGGTGAGCACCGACTCCAGGTTGGTGGCGTGCCGCATGACGGGGTACTCCAGGGAGATCCCGTTGGCCCCGAGGACGGTCCGCGCGGTACGGCAGATGTCGATGGCCTCGCGGACGTTGTTGAGCTTGCCGAAGCTGATCTGCTCGGGCCGCAGGGTCCCCGCGTCCATACGCCGGCCCAGGTGGTGGGCGAGCAGGATGCCCTTGTGGAGCTCCAGCGCCATGTCGGCCAGCTTGGCCTGGGTGAGCTGGAAGCCGCCGATGGGCCTGCCGAACTGCTCGCGCGTCCGCGCGTAGTCGAGCGCGGCCTCGAAACTGGCGCGCGCCGCGCCCATGGCCCCCCAGACGATCCCGTACCGCGCGTGGCTGAGGCAGCCCAGCGGACCCTTGAGCCCGGTGACGCCCGGCAGCACCGCGTCCGCGGGCAGCCGCACGTCGTCGAGCACCAGCTCGCTCGTCACCGACGCGCGCAGCGACCACTTGTGCTTGATCTCGGGGGCGGAGAAGCCCGCGCTGTCGGTGGGGACGGCGAAGCCGCGGATCCCCTCGTCCGTCTGCGCCCAGACGACGGCCACGGAGGCCACCGAGCCGTTGGTGATCCACATCTTGCGGCCGTTCAGGATCCAGTCGGAGCCCTCCCGCTTGGCGTGGGTGCGCATCGCGGCCGGGTCGGAGCCGACGTCCGGCTCGGTCAGCGCGAAGCAGCCGATCAGCTCGCCGGCGGCCATCCCCGGCAGCCAGCGCCGCTTCTGCTCCTCGGAGCCGTACTTCCAGATCGCGTACATGGCGAGGGAGCCCTGGACGGAGACCAGCGAGCGGATCCCGGAGTCGGCGGCCTCCAGCTCCAGGCAGGCCAGGCCGTACTGGACGGCGCTCGCGCCCGCGCATCCGTAGCCGGTCAGGGACATGCCCAGGGCACCGAGGGAGCCGAGCTCACGGGCCAGCTCGCGGATGCCGGGGAGCTCGCCGGCCTCGTACCACTGGGCGATGTGCGGCAGGACCCGGTCGGCGGCCCAGGCGCGGACGGTGTCACGGACGGCGAGGTCCTCGGGGCTGAGCAGTTCGTCCAGACCGAGCGGATCGGTGGGGACGAAGGGGGTCTTCGGCACGGACGACGCGGACAAGAGGGGCCTCCCGGCAGGCGCGTGGGGCGAAACCTAGCGGTGCAAGTTTGTCGCCGACCCCGCCCCGGGTCCACCCCCGACCGGAGCGGCGGGCCCCGCGGCCTGGGCGGGGAGGCGTACGGACGCCCCCGCGTCGGCGGCGGGGGCCGGAGCCTGCGCGACCGGGCCGCAGGCGGCCGGCTCGGCGCCGTCCATGGTGCGCGGCAGCCTCAGCGCCATCACCGCGCCCGCCAGCAGCAGGCCGGCGCTGACCACCAGGGTCACGTGCAGCCCGTGCACGAAGGAGTGCCGGGCGGCGGCGGCCAGGGACTGCCCCGCCGTGCCGCCGAGGTGGGCGGCGATCTGGTAGGCCTCGCCGAGGGAGTTCGCGGCGCCCGCCGAGTCCTCGGCCGGCACCCCCGGAACACCGAGCAGGCCGGGCCGGTAGGCGGCGTTCATCACGCTGCCGAGCAGGGCGATGCCCATGCCCGCGCCCAGCTGGTACGAGGTCTCGCCTATGGAGGCGGCTCCGCCGGCGGCCTCCACCGGGGCCTCGCTGAGCATCGACTCGTACGCCGCGAACAGGGTGGTCTGGAGGCCGAAGCCCAGCAGGACGAACCCGGCGGTCAGCAGCACGGGCCGGTCGTGCTGGCCCATCAGCGTCAGCAGCAGCACCGCGCCGGCGGTCAGCACGAAGCCCAGCGAGACCATCGTCCGCGGGCCGACCCGCTGGAGGGTGTACGAGCCGGTGGCCCCGGCGGCCATCGCGGCGAAGGTCAGCGGCAGCAGCCGCAGGCCGGTCTCCAGCGGGCTCAGGCGCAGCACCAGCTGGAGGTACTGGACCGCGATCAGCTCCAGGCCGACCAGGGCCAGCATGGCGAGCACGATGCAGCCGACGGAGGTGGAGAAGGCGGCCCGGGAGAACATCCGCATGTCGATCAGCGGGTGCTCGCGCCGCTTCTGGCGGCGCACGAAGAGGACCAGCAGCACCGCGCCGAGGACCAGCGGGACCAGCGCCTGGAGGTCGGCGAGCTGGCGTTCGGCGCCGATCCGCTTGACGCCCAGGACGACGCCGAGCACACCGGCGGCGGCCATCAGCGCGCCCAGCACGTCCCACGGACCGTCGGCCGCGCCCCGGGACTCGGGCAGCAGCCAGCGGCCGAGGGGCAGGATCAGCGCCATGAGGGGGATGTTGATGAGGAAGACGGAGCCCCACCAGAAGTGCTGGACGAGGAACCCGCCCAGGACCGGTCCGCTCGCCGCGCCGATCGCGGCGACGGCGGTCCAGATGCCGATGGCCAGGGCCCTCTCCCGCCGGTCGGGGAAGACCTGGCGCAGGATCGACAGCGTGGCGGGCATGATCATCGCCCCGCCGACGCCGAGCAGGGCCCGGGCGCCGATCAGCACCTGGGCGTTGTCGGCGAGGGCCGCGATCGCGGAGGCCGCGCCGAAGAGCGTGTAGCCGAGGAGCAGGATCCGGCGGCGGCCGACACGGTCGCCGAGGGTGCCGAAGAGGATCAGCAGCGAGGCGCACACCAGCGGGTAGGCGTCCACGATCCACAGCAGCTCCTGCGATCCGGGACGCAGGTCCTCGGTGACGGCGGGGACGGCGACGTGCAGGATCGTCGCGTCGAGCGCGACGAGCACCAGGCTGACGCAGAGGACCGCCAGGACGACCCAGCGGTTGGCGCCGCCGGAGGCCTCGGTGATCCGCTGTCTCAGGGGGGGCTTCCTGTCGCCGGCCGTGTTCGTCCCCGACATCCATGTACCTCCCAGGTGATCCCTCGCACTCGGCGGACCAGCGTCGTGTGGCGCCGCGGGGTGGTGCCCTGTGCGGCGTCCTACGGGGTCCGGCATCGACACGCGAGTGAAGGGTCAGCGTACGCGAGTTCGTGTGCCCGGCACGTGGCCAAGCTCTCATCCCGGCGAAGGCCCCCCTGTGGTGTGCGCCACTCGCCCCGTTCCCCCCTCCCCCGGTGTACACGCCCGGTCACGGCCCGTGGTTCTGTTTCCGTCCCCGGTGGCGGCGCCGTCGATACTCGTCCACGTGACAACTGTGCCCGCCTCCGACGCTCCCCCCAAGGATCCCGGCCCCGGCCCGCGCCGGGCCGCGCCCGCGCTCGCCGCCTTCGCCGCGGTGCGGCTGCTGGGGCTGGCCGTGCTCGCGGTGTGGTGCGCCGCGGCCGGCAGCAGCCCGCACACGCTGCTGTCGGCACGCTGGGACTCCCTCTGGTACGCCCGCATCGCCGCGCAGGGGTACGGGTACGAGGTGGTCCTGCCGAGCGGGGCCGTCCATTCCAGCCTGGCGTTCTTCCCGCTGCTGCCGTGGCTGGAGCGGCTGGTGGCGGCGCCCACGGGGCTCTCCTACGGTTCCGCCGGCCTGGTGGTGTCCGCGGTCGCGGGGCTCGCCGCCGCGTGGGGGGTCTTCGCCGTCGCGGACCTCCTGTACGGGCGGCGCGCCGGGGTGCTGGCGGTGGCGCTGTGGGCGGCGCTGCCGGTGGGGATCGTCCAGTCGATGGCGTACAGCGAGTCGCTGTTCACCGCCCTGGCCGCCTGGGCCCTGTACGGGGCGCTGCGCGGGCGCTGGCTCACGGCCGGCCTGCTCGCCGCGGGGGCGGGGCTGACCCGTCCGGTCGGGGCGGCGGTGGTCGCGGCGGTGTGGGTGGCGGCCGCACTGGCGTGGCGGCGCGGGGAGCGCTCGTGGCGGATGGCGGCCGGGGCGGTGCTGGCCCCGCTGGGGGCGGGGGCGTACGCGCTGTGGGTCGGGGTCCGGACCGGCGGTGGCCTGACGGGCTACCTGGACGTGCAGGCGGGCTGGGGCAACGGCTTCGACGGGGGCTGGGCGTTCGCCCGGTTCATCGGAGCGCGGCTGGACTCGTCCGCCGCCCTCGCCGGGGTGGGCCTGATCGCGGGCGTGCTGCTGGTGCTGTGGCTGTACGCGCTGTGCGTGCGCCGCCGCCAGCCGGCCGTGCTCCTCGTCTACTGCGGGATCGTGGTGGCACTGGCGCTGTGCGCCTCGGGGTACTTCGGCTCCAAGCCCCGCCTGCTGCTGCCGGCGTTCCCCCTGGTGCTGCCGCCGGCGGTGGCGCTGGCCCGGGGGCGGCCCGGGCGGGCGGCGGGCGTCGTCGGGGGGCTCGCCCTCACCTCGGCGGTCTACGGGGCGTTCTGGCTCAACGGCTCGGGCCCGCCGTGACCCCCGTCCGCCACCTGCGCATGATCACGGAACGGAACATTCCAATCCATGATTGCGCAAAGGAATTGAGCTGCACGATAAACCTGCCGTAAGCGTGCGGACAATTGGCCGCGCAGCACTCCGGGAGGTGTTTCCGGGGAGTTCCAACGGGGGGCGAAATAACGGGAATTAAGGCCCGCGTGAGACGCACTCCACATCACATGGTCATCACAAAGCGCGCGATTCGCACGGGCCGTGCTTCGCCGCGCGGTAACGTCGATTGAGTGCGTACCGATCAATTGCTGACCCGTCTGGAGCCGGCGTTCGCCCGGCTGGACCGGGAACCAGAGCGACCGGCTCATCTGCAGACTCCGCAGATGAGCCGGCACCGCGTCGTGCTCCTCTCCGCGACCTTCGCCTTCTACGTGGCGATCGTCGTGGCCGTGCTGACGACATCCTGGCTCGTCCGCCTGGACTGGCAGATCATGTTCTTCCGGCCCTACGAGCAGTGGCCGCAGATCCACGCCTTCCTCGACTACCTGGTCGTCCTCGGCCAGCGCGGCCCCACCGCGGTGATGGTCGCGGCCTGGCTCGGCTGGCGCTCCTGGCGGCAGCACACCCTCCGCCCGCTGATCGCCCTCGGCGTGGCCCTGCTGCTGCTGAACATCACCGTGGGCTCCGTGAAGCTCGGCCTCGGCCGGCTCGGTCCGCACTACGCCACCCAGATCGGCTCGGCCGAGCTCTTCGCGGGCGGCGATATATTCCCTTCCGGCCACACCGCCAACGCCGTCGTGACCTGGGGGATCCTGGCCTACCTGGCCTCCACCACGGTCACCCGGCGGGTGCTGTCGATCCTCTCCGGCGTGCTCTCGCTCAGCGTCGGCGCGACCACCGTCTACCTCGGCACCCACTGGGTGAGCGACGTCCTGCTCGGCTGGACCGCCGGCCTGCTGATCATGCTGGCGCTGCCCTGGTTCGAGCCGCTGATCGCCCGCTCCGAGGCGTACGTCTTCGAACTGCGCGAGCAGTGGCGCCGCCGACTGGAGGACGGCCGGGTCTCCGAGCCCGTCGCCGCCGCGCTCACCCCGCTGCTCTCGGCCGGCGGCAAGTGGCAGCCCCGGCGGGCCGACGCGGCCGAGGCGGCGCCCGTCGCCGCCCCGACGGCCGCCGGCGGGCACTCCCCCGCGCTGCGGCCCGGCCCGCACGCCCACCCGGTGTCACGGCCCCACCTGATCCGCTCCGAGCGCACCCCGGTCACCCCGGCCGGCAGCCGCCGCCCGGCACACACCGAGCGGGCCGCCGCCCGCAGCGCCCGCCCGGCCACGGGCGGCTGACGGCCCCCGCGGGGCGGTACGCACACCCCACCCCGCACCACGACGGCGGCCCGGTTCGACGAACCGGGCCGCCGTTCATATGTCCGGCCCGTCAGCAACGCGCCCGGACGTTCCTCCGTACCGGGTCACGCTTGTGTCACGGGTTGTCGACAGCCGCAACCGCCGAATCACCCATTCCCGCGACGGAATTCAAATCCCCCCGAACCGAATTCCCCTTCTCTCCCGCGCTCTCCAGCGCACGGCCGAGAAGGTCCCGCAGCGCCCGGATCCGATCGCCCAGCTCCGAGGGCTCCACCACCTCGAACTCACACCCGAGCAGCATGATGTGAATCACCAGAACATCGAGGTTCACCGCCCCCGTGCGCAGCAGGCAGGCGTCCGCGCCGAGCGGCTCCAGCACCCCGTCCGCGGGGCCGACGACCCGGGCCGCCACCTCGGCCGGAACCTTCAGCCGCACCACCGCCCGGGCGGCGTACGCGCGCCGCGAGATCCCCTCGGAGACGTACGCGGCGAGGTCCTCGGCCGGGGCCGGACGCGGGGTGAAGCGCGGGCCGTGCGGCGGGCGGGGCTCGATCCGGTCGGCGCGGAAGGTCCGCCAGTCCTCGCGGTCGAGGTCCCAGGCGACGAGGTACCAGCGGCGCTCGGTGCACACGAGCCGGTGCGGCTCGACCGTCCGGCGGCTGACCGCCCCGCCGTGGTCCCGGTACCCGAAGCGCAGCCGCTCGCCGTCCCGGCACACGGCGGCGAGCTCGGTGAGCACGGCGGGGTCGACGCTGTCACGGCCGGGCCCGCGGAGCATGGGCACGGTGAACTCGTTGAGCGCGGAGACCCGTCCGCGCAGCCGGCCCGGCAGCACCTGCTCCAGCTTGGCGAGCGCCCGCACCGAGGCCTCCCCGATCCCCTCGACCCCGTTCCCGGCGGCGGTGCGCAGCCCGACGGCGACGGCGACGGCCTCGTCGTCGTCGAGCAGCAGCGGCGGCAGCTCGGCGCCCGCGCCGAGCTGGTAGCCGCCGCCGGTGCCGGGGCTGGCGTTGACGGGGTACCCGAGCTCCCGCAGCCGGTCGACGTCCCGCCGGACGGTCCGGGGCGTGACCCCGAGCCGCTCGGCCAGGTCGGCGCCGGTCCACTCGCGGTGGGCCTGGAGGAGGGAGAGGAGGCGCAGCAGCCGTGCGGAGGTCCCGAGCATCGGCCCAGTGTGCCCTGCCTCCTCGACGCGGCGCTCGCACCGCTCGGCTCTGGCGGGCCTCCCGGGCTTCGCGCCGCTGCGACGGACTCCGTCCGCCGGGGGTCGGGCGGGGTCCCTCCCCCGGCCGGGGCTGTTCATAGCCCCGCCGGCGCTTGAGGCGCGGGCGCGGAGCGCCGTGCCGCGCGGCGCGCACGACCGAAGCCCCTCCGAAGGCGACGGGCGCGGGAGCGCACGTGCGGGGTCCGGGGCGGAGCCCCTGGGAACGGTGGAAGGGCGGGTAGGGGACTGCTCCGCGCAGCGGCCCCACCCCCGCGGGGCTCAGGGCACCCGGACCGACCCCGGCCCGGACGGGGACGGGGACCGGCCCGGCCCCGCCGTCGGCCGACCGGCCGGAACCGGGACCGCCGGTCGCGGGGGCGCCAGGGTCGGGCCCGCCGGAGCCGGACTCGTCGAGGGCCGAGGAGCCTGCGCCGCCGGAGGCGGGGGCACGGGGGCCGGGGCCGCCGGGGCCGGGGTCGGGGTCGGACCTGTGGGTGGGGTCGTCGGGGTCGGGTCCGTGGGTGGGGTCGTCGGGGTCGGGTCCGTGGGTGCGGGCAGGGTGAGGAGGAGGCCGAGGCGCAGGGCGGACGGGTCCGGGCCGATCACGGTGCGGTTCGCCTCGTACAGGGCCCGCCAGCCCCCCGCGACGCGGTACCGCCGCGCGATCCCCTCCAGCGTGTCCCCGCCCCGCACCACGTGCATCCGCCCGGCCAGCCCGTACCGTTTCGCGCACACCGGCCACGCCTCCCACCCCTGCGACCCGAGAACGTCCTCCGCGACGCGGATCTGCTGCTCCCGCGTCGCCAGGTCGGCCCGCGCCGCGTACGCGAGCCCCCCGTGCTCCACCCACGTCGGCTGCCAGAACTGCAGGCCCCCGTAGAAGCCGTTGCCCGTGTTCACCGACCAGCGCCCGCTGCTCTCGCAGTCGGCGACACAGTCCCACGGCCACTCCCCGCCCGGCCCGCAGTCCCCCGGACCGTGCCCGATGACGCCCGGCGAACCGGGATGCGCGGCCCCCGCCGGCCCGGGGGCGGGCGGGGGCGGCGCCGCGACCGCGCCGGCGCCCCACGGGAGTACGAGCACCAGCGCGGCGCAGACCGCGAGCGCGGCCCGCCGGAGACGGACATCGGGCACCGCGCCACGCTACGCAGCCCCCGCCCTCCGTCCGGCCCGCCACGCGGCGGACCCCCGCGCCCCACCCGGACGGCCGACCGCCGCACCCCGCCCAAACAGCCAGCACCGGCCATCAACTGCACACAACCAAGCAACAGTTGCCACAAAAACGAAGCCACCTGCGAGCGGTTCACTCGTTCGGGTGATCGGTTCGATTCCGTTCCCTCGGACGGCGTGACCCCGGCCGAGCCTCGGGCGTTGATCCCGGCGAGCCGGGAACCCCCCGGCCTCCGCACGAATGAGGAGCCACCCCGTGCCGCGCATGCTCGACGTCAGTCTTGAGGTACGTGCCGAGATCGGTGACGAAGAAGCCGACAGGCTGCTCACCGGCGACGACGCCCCGGGCAGTTACGACTGCACCTCCTGCCGCACCCCCGGCGACCCCGAGACCGACCCGACGAGCACCGTGCTTTTCGTGGGCGAGGAGACGGCCGTCCTCGCCTTCGCCCACGCCGGCTGCATCCCCTCCCAGGTGGTCACGGTCTCCGAGGCCGAGCTCCAGGGCGCGGTCCGCAGCATCACCGGTGACAGTCCCGCCCCGGAGCAGGCGGCCCCCGCCGGCGAGGTCCCGCAGAGCGTCCCCGGCGGCCAGGCCGTCCTCGGCATCACCAGCGGCCTGATCCTGATCAACGGCGAACTCCACCCCGCGCTGGTCGTCGAGCCGACCGCGCCGATCGCCCGCCCCGGCACCACCGGCCCCGGCGACGACTTCCTGCCGCTCCTCATCGAGCAGGGCTTCATCCCCGTCACCGACACCAACCAGGTGCCGTCCGCCCTGGAGGGCTGGTCGGTCCTGCTCGCCGGCGGCCAGCTGCACGCCGTGCTCCAGCCCGGCGCGGGCGGCGGCCCCCAGGCCTCCTGGTGGCAGGCGCACCAGGCGCTGTCCGTCACCGACGGCTGGCGGGCCGCGGTCAACAAGACGCAGCGGGTCCTGGTCTACGCCGCCCCGGTCGGCTCCATCGGCCAGCAGCCGCGCGAGGACCTGCTCCGCGACGCCCTGGACAAGGCCGCGAGCAACGGCAAGCTCGTCGCGGCCTCCATGCCCCTCGCGGGTGCCCCCGGCGCCTGAGCCCGCCCTCTCCCTTCTCCTCTCCTCCCCGCCGGAAACGGCCGCCCGTCCTCCCCGCGAAAGGGACCGGGTGGCATGCGCCGGGGGTGCGCGGTCCGTCCCGCGCACCCCCGGCGATCTGCGTTTTACGCCCCGTCACCCCGCATCCGCAGGGCCACGGTTTCGTTGGCTGATACGTGCATGCATACGACCCCTCCCGCGCCCCGTCCCACCCGAGCAGCGTCCCCCCGATGCGCCCCGCACTGGACCGGGACCACGCTCCGGCCGCCTCGCACACCCCGATCTTCGACGCCCTGTACTCGGAGTACCTGCGCTCCTTCCGGGCCCTGCCGGGCGACCGGTCCGGCGAGGAGGACCTCGGCTTCACCGCCTTCTCGTACGGGTCCTCCCACGGGTACGCGTACGGCGGCTCCTACACCGGTTCCTCCGGCGTCTCCTACGGCAGCGGCCCGTACACCGCCGGGTGGAACGGTTCCGCATGGCAGCGGGCCGACCCCTGGCAGCCCGCGTACCCCCATGCGCCGGTCGTCACCCAGCCGCTGTACGCCCACGCCGGCGCCACCGCGTCCGGCACCGCGACCGGACCCGGATACGGCGACGGGCGGCAGCACCACACCGGGATGCAGCACATCCCGGCGGCCCTGCCGCCCGCTCCGCGCCGGGGCTACTGACCCCGGCGCGCTGCCGCTACTTCTTCTTCTTGTACTGGGCGCCGCGCTTCTCGCGCACCCGCACCGAGATGTGCAGCGGGGTGCCCTCGAAGCCGAACTCCTCGCGCAGGCGGCGCTCGATGAAGCGCCGGTAGCCGTGCTCCAGGAAGCCGGAGGCGAAGAGGACGAACCGCGGCGGCTTGCTGCCCGCCTGGGTACCGAACAGGATGCGGGGCTGCTTGCCGCCGCGGATCGGGTGCGGGTGCGCGGCGACGATCTCGCCGAGGAAGGCGTTGAGGCGGCCCGTCGGGACGCGCGTCTCCCAGCCCGCGAGGGCGGTCTCGATCGCCGGGACCAGCTTCTCCATGTGGCGGCCGGTCTTCGCGGAGACGTTGACCCGGGGCGCCCAGGAGACCTGCTGCATCTCGGTCTCGATCTCGCGCTCGAGGTAGTAGCGGCGCTCCTCGTCCAGCTCGTCCCACTTGTTGTACGCGATCACGATCGCGCGGCCGGCCTCGACGGCCATGGTGATGATGCGCTGGTCCTGGACGCTGATGCTCTCGGTGGTGTCGATCAGGATGACCGCCACCTCCGCCTTCTCGACGGCGGCGGCCGTGCGCAGCGAGGCGTAGTAGTCGGCGCCCTGCTGGAGGTGGACCTTCTTGCGGATGCCCGCCGTGTCGACGAACTTCCAGGTGACCCCGCCGAGCTCGATCAGCTCGTCGACCGGGTCGCGGGTGGTGCCGGCCAGCTCGTTGACGACGACGCGGTCCTCGCGGGCGACCTTGTTCAGCAGCGAGGACTTGCCGACGTTCGGGCGGCCGATCAGGGCGATGCGGCGCGGGCCGCCGATCGGGGCGCCGCCGAAGGTCTGCTCGGGGGCCTCCGGCAGGACCTCCAGGACGGCGTCGAGCATGTCGCCCGTGCCGCGGCCGTGCAGCGAGGAGACCGGGTACGGCTGGCCCAGGCCGAGGGACCACAGGTAGGCCGCGTCGGCCTCGCCGCTCTGGCCGTCGACCTTGTTGGCGCACAGCACGACGGGCTTGCCGGCCCGGCGCAGCAGCTTGACGACGGCCTCGTCGCTGTCGGTGGCGCCGACCTTGGCGTCCACGACGAACACGACGGCGTCGGCGGTCTCGATGGCGTACTCGGCCTGGGCGGCGACGGACGCGTCGATACCGAGGACGTCCTGCTCCCAGCCGCCGGTGTCGACGACCTTGAAGCGGCGGCCCGCCCACTCGGCCTCGTAGGTGACGCGGTCGCGGGTGACGCCGGGCTTGTCCTCGACAACGGCCTCGCGGCGGCCGATGATGCGGTTGACCAGGGTCGACTTGCCGACGTTCGGGCGGCCGACGACCGCGAGTACGGGGAGCGGTCCGTGGCCGGCCTCGCCGATGGCGTCCTCGACCTCGTCCAGGTCGAAGCCTTCCTCCGCGGCGAGCTCCATGAACTCCGCGTACTCGGCGTCGCCAAGTGCTCCGTGGTCGTGCTGGTCGTTCATGAAGTCCGTTCCTCGTCGTTCGTGGTGATCGGTGGTACCCGCGCGGCGGGCGCCACTACTGGGTTCAAGTCTCGCTCAGCGGCCGGTGAGGCGCTTGGCGTCGGCCAGGTGGGCGGTCAGCCGGTCCTGGATGCGTACGGTGGCCGCGTCCAGCGCGGTCCGGGTGCGGCGGCCCGTGCCGTCCCCGGCCTCGAAGGCGGAGCCGAAGACGACGTCGACACGGCTGCGCAGCGGCGGCAGGCCCTTGACGAGCCGGCCCTTGGCGTCGGTGCTGCCCAGGACGGCGACCGGCACGATGGGCGCGCCGCCGCGGACCGCGAAGTAGGCGAGCCCGGCACGCAGGGACGCGAAGTCTCCGTCGCCGCGGGTGCCCTCGGGGAATATCCCCAGGGCGCCGCCTTCGCCGAGGACGTCCAGGGCGCGGCTGACGGCGGTCCGGTCGGTGCCGGCACGGTCCACCTTCACCTGCCCGATCCCCTCCAGGAAGGGACCGAGGGGCCCGACGAACGCCTCCTTCTTGATCAGGAAGTGCAGCGGCCGGGGCGCGGTGCCCATGACCAGCGGGCCGTCGAGGTTGTGGGAGTGGTTCACGGCCAGGATGACGGGGCCGGTGGCGGGTACCTTCCAGGCACCCAGCACGCGCGGCTTCCAGAGCCCGTACATGAGCCCGATCCCGATGCGTCTGCCGACCGCCGCACCCTTGAGGGAGGGCGTATCGCTCACCTGCTCCGCCGCTCTTCCACCAGGGTCACGACGCACTCGATGACCTGGTCGAGGGTGAGGTCGGTGGTGTCCACCTCGACGGCGTCGCCGGCCTTGGCCAGCGGGGAGGTCTTGCGGCCGGAGTCGGCGGCGTCCCGCTTGATCAGGGCTTCCTTGGTCGCGGCAAGGTCGGTGGCCTCCTTGCCGCGCAGTTCGCCGCTGCGGCGGGCGGCGCGGGCCTCGGCGGAGGCCGTCAGGAAGACCTTGAGGTCGGCGTCGGGCAGGACGGTGGTGCCGATGTCCCGGCCCTCGACCACGATCCCGTCGGCCTGCGCGGCCGCCTCGGCGGCGATGGAGCGCTGGAGGTCGGTGATCAGGGTGCGCACCTCGGGGACGGCGCTGACGGCGCTGACCTTGGAGGTGACCTCCTGGGTGCGGATCGGGCCGGAGGCGTCCAGGCCGTCCACGGTGATGGTGGGCGCGGAGGGGTCCGTCCCGGAGACGATGGCCGGCTTTCCGGCGGCGAGCGCGATCGCCTGCGGGTCGTCGGTGTCGATGCCGTTGGTGATCATCCACCAGGTGATGGCCCGGTACTGGGCACCGGTGTCCAGGTAGCGCAGCCCGAGCTTGGCGGCCACGGCCTTGGAGGTGCTGGACTTGCCCGTGCCGGAGGGACCGTCGATGGCGACGATCACGGCGGACGGAGCTACGGATTCCACGGTGCGGGCACCTTCCTGGTTGCGCGGACGAGTCCGGGCGCGCCAATAGCGCCCCTCCCCAGGTTACCGGCCCCGCGCACCCGCCGGTCCCGGGCGGTCGGCGGGGGCCGCACAGCCGGGCTCCGGCCCGGGCCGCCGCGGGCGTCCGCAGGGCCCGCGGAGGCCGGGCGGCGGCCCGACGGGGCGTCCACGGGCGCCGGGTGCCGGGCCCACGGAGGCGGGGCGGCGGCCCGACGGGGCCAGGCCGCGGGGGCCGGGTGCCGGGCCCCGCGCAGGCGGGGACCCCGGCGCGAGGGGCCGCGTCCCCGCCCGGGCTCCTACTGCTGGCGCAGGGCCCAGCCGCGTTCGCGGAGCTCGGTGGTCAGGGCGGCGACGGCCCGCGGCTCGACCATGAGCTGGACCAGGCCCGCCTGCTGGCCGGTCGCGTGCTCGATCCGCACGTCCTCGATGTTGACCCCGGCCCGGCCGGCGTCGGCGAAGATCCGTGCCAGCTCGCCGGGCTTGTCGCTGATGAACACCCCGACCGTCTCGTAGGCGGTGGGCGCCGCGCCGTGCTTGCCGGGGACCCGCACCCGTCCGGCGTTGCCCCGCTTGAGGACGTCCTCGATGCCGGCGGCCCCGCCCCGGCGCTTGGCCTCGTCGGCGGACTGGAGGCCGCGCAGCGCCTCCACCGTCTCCTCCAGGTCGGCGGCGATGCCGGCCAGGACGTCGGCGACCGGACCCGGGTTGGCGGAGAGGATCTCCACCCACATCCGGGGGTCGGAGGCCGCGATCCGGGTCACGTCGCGAATCCCCTGCCCGCACAGCCGGACCGCCGTCTCGTCCGCCTCCTCCAGACGGGCGGCGACCATGCTGGAGACGAGCTGCGGGGTGTGGGAGACGAGCGCGACCGCCCGGTCGTGGGCGTCGGCGTCCATCACCACGGGGACGGCCCGGCACAGGGCGACGAGCTCCAGCGCCAGGTTCAGCACCTCGTGGTCGGTGTCGCGGGTCGGGGTCAGCACCCAGGGGCGGCCCTCGAACAGGTCGGCCGTCGCGGCCAGGGGGCCGGAGCGCTCCTTGCCGGCCATGGGGTGGGTGCCGATGTAGGCGGAGGTGTCGGCGCCCAGGGCGGCGAGCTCGCGGCGCGGTCCGCCCTTGACGCTGGCCACGTCCACGTAGGCCCGGGCCAGCCCGCGCCCGATGGCGTCGGCCAGCGCGGCGGCCACGTGGGCGGGCGGCACGGCCACGATCGCGAGGTCGACCTGGCCCTCGGGGGCGTCGTCGGTGCCTGCGCCGAGGGCGGCGGCGGTCCGGGCCTGCGCCGGGTCGTGGTCGATGAGGTGGACGGCGATCCCGCGGGCGGTCAGGGCGAGCGCCGCGGAGGTGCCGATCAGTCCGGTTCCGATGACGGCGGCGGTTCTCACGGGTCGCTCCAAGGTGATCGCTGACGGCTGGTCCTGACTCAGGGTAGCCAGCGGACACGCCCCCGGTCCCCCGCGGTCCGCCCTGTGGACGGCGGGGCCGACACGACCCGCCGCCCGGTGCGCCTGCGGGGCCCGCCTCCGGTAGAACGACCGCATGATCTTCCACATCGTCCCGCTCGCGGACTGGAACGCCGCCCCCGGGCTCCCCTACGCCCCGCCCTCGCTCGCCTCCGAGGGGTTCGTCCACTGCTCGGCGGACCGCCCGACCGTCCTGGCCGTCGTGGGGTCCCACTACCGGGAGGTGCCCGGCCCCCTGCTCGCCGTGGAGCTCGACGAGGCGGCCCTGACGTCGGAGGTCCGCCGCACGGGCGGCCCGCAGGACCCGTACCCGCACGTCCACGGGCCGTTGAACCGGGACGCCGTGCTGCGCGTGTGGGAGGTCGTACGCACGCCCGGCGGCGGCCCGGCGGAGCTGACCCCCTGGCGCCGGGGCGGGTGAACCGGAGTGGCGGGCTTCTGCCGGAGTCCGTCGCGCGCCAGGATGCTGCTCGCCGCCCCCGCCACCGACCGAACCACGGAGCTCCCATGACTGAGTCACAGACCGCCCGGCGCACGGTACTCGCGGCCGGAGCGGCCGCTCTGGCCGGCGGCACGCTCGCCGCCTGCGGAGGCGGGGCGGAGAAGTCCGCCACCGAACCGGCGGGCCCGTCCGCGCCGCCCGCCCAGCCCTCGGCCGCCGCGTCGGCGGCCTCCTCGCCGGCGGCGTCCGCCCCGCCGCAGGCCGCGAAGGCTCTCGTGGAGGCCTCGAAGGTGCCGGTGGGCGGCGGCACGGTGCTCAAGGAGGCGAAGCTGGTGGTGACCCAGCCGACGGCCGGGTCCTTCCGCTGTTTCACCGCGGTGTGCCCGCACCAGGGGTGCCTGGTGAACAAGGTCGCGGACGGCACGATCGACTGCCCGTGCCACGGCAGCAGGTTCCGGGTCGGGGACGGTGCGGTGGCCCACGGTCCGGCGACGCGCGGCCTGGAGGAGAAGAAGATCACGGTGGCCCCGGACGGCGAAATCTCGCTCGCCTAAGGACTGTCCCGTAAATGATCTTCGAGTCGGTGTGGACGTGGCCGTTCGCTGTGCGGCCCGCTCGCCTATCCGGCGAGGGCGAGGTTGTGC
>NZ_JBIAWQ010000019.1:0-133663 GCF_042895815.1 Streptomyces sp. NPDC001373 | reverse complement strand
GACGCCAGCGCCAGCCGCACATCGTCCGCGGCTACTTCGGCGGCCCACACGTCCGCTACGTCCTGGACGAGAACCCCATGAGTTTCTGATCAATAAGTCCCACGATGGCTAGCAGCCGCAAGCCGCGCATGACTCTCCTCCTCCGGTCGAGCTTGCCAATAGACCTCATGCCCATTCCACGCCTTCAGGCAGGGCTTCGCCACTTGAGTTGAGCAAGCGTTCAGAGAAAGAACTCCGCGCGCCGGAAGAGATCGCTGCTCGAAAATTTACGCCAAGACCCACCGCGATATGGTCCGAGCCGAGGAAGACGTTCTGGTCGAGGACGGCGGGATGGCCCTGGCAGCGGGCAAGCCTGGCCACCTGGTCCGGATAGACGTCGGGAACTGCGTGTCGCCGCCGAGGCAGACCAGCAAGTCGGCCTTCACGAGGCGGTCGCCCTCGGCCGAAGGATCGGGAGCGGCTCCCCGAGGGCCGCAGTCAGCCGGTCGCCGCCACCCCGGTCCCCATCGGGCCCTGCAGGGCCGCGCGCACGGCCTCGGGGTCGGCGGCCTCCACCACCAAGTGCAACCAGAACAGCGTCGACGGTGGCTGGCAGCGCTGGCACGTCCTCAACTGGTCTTCCGGCTACGGCCAGCTGCAGAACGTCAACACCGGCCGCTGCCTCGACTGGTCCTCCGACTTCGGCCTACGCACCTAACCACGCAACTACCCCAGCGTCACCAACGGCTACCAGAAGTGGGCGCTGGAGCTCTTCAACACCAGCTACGGCTCCACCATCCAGGTGGTGCGCAACGGCATCAACGCCCCGTGGAACTGCCTTGACGACTCCGAGTACGGCGTTCGGGGTTACCCGTGCAACGATCCGTCGAAGAACTCCGGCTACCAGTCCTGGTGGGTCGACAAGGCCTATCAATGGCCGGCGGGCTGGCCGGGGCAGGGCAGGCGGTACAGGTCCGGGCAGGGAACGCCCTTGCCTGCCGGCCCGTTCCCTTCGGGCGGGGCCCAGTCCGGGCCCCCGCCCCAAGGCGGGTCAGACCGCCATGAGGCGGAAGACGCGAGCCATCACGTCGTCGGCGGTGCCCGTGGGAAATCTCGGTCGGACCACGCCCGAGATCTCCCGCCATCCGCTACCTCGGCCCGGCGCCCACTCTGTCGGCCTCCGGACCGGTCCGCGTCGGCGACATCGAGCTGCGCCTCGCCCACGCCGCCATGACCGCCGGCGCCGTCACCGCCGCCCCCCTACAGCACCCGCGAGACCCCGCCGGCTCTCAAGTACGACGTGCACGCGGAGTCGAGGACGAGACCGCCGCGTTCCTCCAGCTGCAATCGGTGCTGCGGTCCGGGGAGGAACGCCGGGAGCCCACCGGAGGCCCGCACCGCGACGAGGTGCAGCACCCCGTGGAACCGCCAGGCGGGTGATTCGCCGTGCTCGACACCGCCTGCGGGGCAGCCCGGGTGATCGGTCCCCCTGACCAGCCCCTGCCTCCCGGCATGGACACAACGAAAATGCCGACGGGAATGTTCTCGGGGATCCACGCGAGCGCCTTCGAGGCGGTCCGGGACCCGACGGAGGCGCTGCGCTAGCTGTATTGCCCAGGTCAGCAATCCCTTCGACGTCCCGCGGATGGTGCGCTACCGCCTGGGCGACGCCATCGAGACCCTGTCGCAGATCACCCAGGCGATCACCCTGCACGGGTCAGGACTCGCCGTCGAAGGCGGGTGCCGGGGTGACACCGGTGTGCGTCCAGGTGACTCCGTTGGGGGCGGTCTCGCTTGCCAGGCTGCCGTCCTGGTCGAGGTCCTCGTGGTGGCTTCGGTCCTGGGAACGCGGCCGTCGCCGGCCCAGGTGTGGATGGTCTCTACCCGGAGCTGGAAGTGGATCGGCTGGTTGTCGAACGGCTTGCCTGCCAGCACGTCGTAGTCGTTCTGCTCGGTCGCGGTGGCCCCGCTCTGGCGGGTCGTCTCCGTGGTAAGCAGGTGGAAGCGGTTGAAGACGCGTTCGACGGTCCGCTCCGAGCCCCCGACGGCCATGCGCGCGGTGGAGGTGTAGGTGTAGTCGATCAGGACCTGGTGGAGGTTGTCCACGGCGGGGTTCCATACCACGTCCGTCTGGCCGGCGAGGAAGTTGTGCTCGGTGTACTGGCTTCGTCGTCGGCCTCTCCGCTGGCAACACCCACGACAGGCGGGCCCTGAAGCCCATGGTGCTCGGTCACCAAACGAGACACGACCCCCACCGCGGCCGCCGCTTCAAGCCCCAGCGTCTGCATGCCGACAAGGCCTACGACATATCTGAGCTGCGGAAATGCCTTCGAGGGAAGCGGCACGGCGTCCGTATCGCGCGCAAAGGCATCGAGTCATCGGAACGACTCGGGCGGCGCCGGTGGGTGATCGAGCGGACCATGTCCTGGCTGACCGGCTACCGCCGCCCCAACCACCGCTACGAACGCCGTCCCCGCAACTATCTGGCCTTCCCGGACTCACCACCGCCCCCTGCTGCTACAAGCGACTCGTCTGCCTCACCACATAGGACATGGTCCAAGGCCCGGGCAAGGCGCCGCGAGCGCATCAGCCATTACCCGCACTTCCTTTCGTAGGACCGTCTCGAATCGGTGCGACGCCAGGGGAAGGCTGGAGTCCGGGGTTATGTGACGTCCGGGTCCGTCAGACGAGGTGGATCGTGAAGCGCCTCACGACCTTGGGGGTTGTGGCGATCGTATCGGAGTGGACCCAGCCGCGAGCCTTCTTGTACTCCCCGGTGCCGCCGGTGATCGCGTTGTCGAAAGGACCCTGGTCGAGGTAGTTGAAGTACATTCCCTGCACGGTGAGCTGGCCGCCCGGGAGGATGTAGGTCACGACGCACTGCTCCGCTTCATCGGCGCCGCCCCGGGTGGTGGTGCAGGTGCCGTGGGTCTCGCCGACCTTGTTGTGCGCCTCGTCGAAGAGGTCCGAGCGGACGACGACTTGATCGCCCTGCGAGACGCTGCCGGGGGTGACCGGGAAGCGGGTCAGCTGCTGCACCTCGGCCAGGAGTGTGATGATCCGGGCCTTATCCCTGGCCTGGGCGGAACCGGTGTCTGTCGCGGCGGCCGCGACCGGGGTGCAGGCGAGGAGCGTGACCAGCGCGGCCGCACCGAGGCCGGCCGCTCTGATGGGGCGCATCATGCGACTCCTGAGGTTGATGTTCGGGAATGACCGGATAGCGAACTTCCATCCGATTTTGTTCTATTCCCTTCATAACCTCGACTACGCCGCGCCGCGGAGCACCTCGGCACGAACCACCGGCACATCCAGCCGGTCGGACCAAAGTCAGGCGGCGGAGCTCAGTACGAAGGCGAACGGCCGCTCCAGGCGATGCCCGGCCATGAGCTCCGCGTCGGCGACAATCCCGCCCGTTGGCGTCGATGACGCGTCACTGAGGACGACCAAGCGCGAGCAGAGCTCTAAGGTGTGAGCATTCATGTCTTTTTCCCATCTAGGGCTGTTTGAGCGCCATATTATTCCTCATCCCGACTTCTCCTAATGAGCCATGGGTACGAAGGAGTTCGGGATCGAGGGAACTGGTCATCGCGGAGGCGCGTGGGCGGCCCTGGGCCTGTGGTTCGGAAGGCCGATGGTCAGCCCGGATGGCAAGGAGAACGTTCGTCGGGGTCGACATCACCGAGATCTACGTCCACTGGTACGCCGCTCCGAGCGAGCTGGCCGCGTCGCTGGGGGTGGACCGCAAGACGATCAGGAAGTACCCGGAGCCGGCGGAGGCATCCGGGATCACGCCCGGCGGACCGCCGATGCGGGAAGCCGACTGGGCCAAGCTGATCAAGAGCTGGTTCCCCGAGCTCACCGACCGGCGGCTGCGGCAGATCACGCGGCCGGAGATCGACCAGCACCGCGACTACATCAATTGTCCGAGCACGGCCTGCCGGCTCCTCCGCGGCCGAGCGGGAGGCCGCCTCACCGACCGCGCGGACCCTGACGTACCCCGCCGGCATGGGGTAGCCCGTCAGCTGAGCGGATGGCGCGGCTGAGGAAGTGTCGGCGGCCTCGGCCCGGGAGCGACGTCCTGCTCACCGTTGGCTGCGCCGCGGTGCAGATCCCGAGCCGTGGTCACCGCGGGTGGGGTTGTCACCTCTGGTACCGCTGTGTCATTGCCGCGAATGCGGCCTTGGGTTCCCATTCCATGTCGGGGTAAGTCGATCGTATATGCCGTCCAGCCGCACAGGGGCTTTGGTCTTGGGGTCGTGCTCGGCCACTTCCAGAACCCGCCCACCGCGGTCTCCCGCGCCGCGGTAGGCGGCGGTGCCGAACCCGATGCTCGGGCACGGGAAGCTGGTTCTGCTCGTCCGGCAAGGTGATCCTCGGCCGGACCGAGGCGGGGCCCTGAGGCTGGTTCACCCCCTTCGCCCTCCCGCTGCTCCTCCAGGGCCCGGAAGCCCTGAAGGAGCACGCTTCGGGCGCTACTTCTTCTTCGGGGTGAAGATGAGCAGCCGGTCCAGGAGGAGCGAGGAGAGGGCGGGACGGGTGGCGGTCTCGGGCTGCATGTAGGCGCGGGCCACGACACGCAGCGTGCTCGTGTCGACGGGCCGGTCGGTGCCGTACTGCGCGCAGAAGCTGGTGTCGGTGGACGGGAGCGTGGTCACGTGCGGTCCGGAGGGGCCGCTGTCGCCGGCGCGGCTGAAGGTCCAGGCGTAGAGCTTCTCGGCGTCCGGATGGTCGGAGATGTAGTCGTTGGCGCTGCCCTCGAGCTCACGGTTGCCCTGTGCGGCCATGGCCACGGCTGCGTGAGGGTCCGCGTTGACCGTGACGCTGGAGTAGCTCGCCTGCCCGGTGGCCACGTGGTTCGTGCCGTAGGTGACGACGAAGGAGCCGTCCGGCAGGGAGAAGTCGCGGGAGATGGGGTCGTCGGCGTCGTTGGACAGGCCGTCCACACCGGTGATGGGCGGATTGGTGATCAGGTGGTCCTGAAGCCCCGGGTTGGACTCCTCGAAGCCTCGCTGGACCACGTCGTCGTGTACGTCGTAGCCCGGGTGGGCCTCGATGATCCGGCGGCGGAGCAGTTTCAGGCTGGGGTTGAGGTCGAGTTCGGTGGCCCCGGTCCCGGAGACGCGGAGCGGGGGCACGGGCAGCGGGTCGGGGGCGTACACCGGCTTCGTCTGGTTGCCGGAGTCGCTCTGCGGCCGTACCCGCAGGACCTGGAACGGGGGTGCGGCGCGATAGGCCTCCAGCGCCTTCTCGTAGCCCGGGGCGGGCGCGACCGTGCGCATGCCGAGCAGGAACTGGTCGGCCCCCTTGCCGAGGCCGAGCCGGTACATGGCCGGCGGGATCGTCATGTTGCTGGTGGCGTCGCCCAGGCCGGAGGCCCGGAGCATCTTGCCCACCTCGGACCGGGTGCGGCCGTTACCGGTGATCACCAGCGCGAACGGCCGGTTGAAGGGGGACGGACCGGCCGTGCGCACCGTCTTGTTGTTGACCGGGTCGCCCACGGCCGTCCACAGGACCGGGCCGGTGTGCAGGGAGCCCTTGACGTTGGTGAGGTCGAAGGAGAAGTACTCCTCCGGGGGCGGCGTCGTGCCGATCAGGACGACGGCCTCGTCCTGCCGGAGGCGCCAGGTCACGGGCGGGTTGGTGTTGGGTGCCTGGCCGGGCACCTCCGGCATGTTGGTGACGATGTAGGGCGACTGGAGGTTGGGCCACAGCCCGCTGAAGAGGGCGCCTTCGCAGTACCTGCGGTTCAGGTCGAAGACGGCCGCGCTCCCCGACTGCGAGACGAAGCCGGATCTGGCCAGCTGATCCTTGAACCGCTGCACTTGCCGGCCGGTGTCGGCGGGGGGTGAGGGATGCCCGTGAACCGTGGAGAGGGCGGCCGGAGAGGGGGCGGGGGGCGTGGCGGCCACGGCGGCCGGTGCCGCCAGGAGCAGGGCGGCGGCCAGGGAGAGCAGGGCTGGGCTGCGACGCAGCGGGAGAGTTGTCACGTCAGACGCCTATAGGGCCCGCCCCCGCACCACACTCCACCACGCCGCCTTCGCCTCCCGACCTCACCCGTCCGGAACACCCGGCCCAGCGCCGCGGTCGGGTGCCCGCTCTTGCCGATGTCCGAGCCCAAGGTCCCCGCTCCCACAGCACTGGGGGCAGGTTGGCCTGGTCACCCGTGGAGAACCCGGTTGCCCTCCCCCGCGTGCTCGGTGAGGGTCCACAGCTGGTTGACCGAGTGGAGCCAGTAGAGATCCTGCAGCCCCAACCGGGGCGTCTCGTTGAACCCCGTGCTCGACCAGTTCCACAATCGGCCTCCGTGCCGCAGCCGACACCCCGCGCGGCAGATCCATGACCAGGTATAGGTGCCCACCCCCACCGACCGGGCCCTCGCGGCGAACGCGGCCGCCGACCTCCAGAAGGCGATCAGCACCCGGCGCGCGCAGGAGGCGCTGTCCGAGATCGACCGACTGGAGCACCTGCGAGGAGCGCTCGCCGTCCTTGCGATCACCCTCGCCCGCGTCCACGGGCGGCTCGCCTGGTTCCTCGGCGCGGCCGTCACCGCCCTCACCCCGGTATTGAACTGGCGCGCCCTCTCCCCCGAAGGCAGGCCTGCCTTCGGCACCACTCAGGCGGCCCCCGAGCAGTACACCGACGCCGAAGACGCCATCCGGCTGCTCCACCGCACTCTCGTCCGCATCAGCACCGCCGCTGCCTGACACCCGGCCGTACGCAGCTGAACCCCGTCCCCCCCGGGCAGGGCCCCGGCCCGGCCCGGCGGGCCGCCCAGGCCAGCGGACGCGGGGCCGACGCCCTCGAGAGGCGGGGCCGTGCCGGTTGCACCTGGACGCGGGCGAGGCGCTGCCCACCTACCGAGGCGGGCGACGTCGTACGGCAGGGCGAGGACCTCGGGCGGCGTGTGCAGTCGGTGCGGCTCGGCTGGGATCAGCTCACGGCTGTGCAGTAGTGGATGTGCGAGCAGGTCCTCGGGATCGAGCCTGCCGGCAAGCACGAGAAGCCCAAGCGCCGGACGCAGGACGGCAAATGGGCGATGGTCTACGAAGCCGCCAAGCCTTCAGGTCCCGAGGAAGCACGTCGAACGGATCGTCGGCGAGGACCAGGCAGAGCGGGAGCACAAGCTCGGAGCCCGGATCGGGAATCAGCGCAGCAGGGCCGAGACGTTGACGCCGGAGCGGATGGAGCAGCTGTCCGCGATCGGGATGCGGTGGTCGTGACGGACGTCGTCCTCACCGGGCCGCCGCGCTCGCGGCCGACCATCTGCTCGGGCGGCTCCGCCCGTGGCAGCGCGTGGGCGACTGGACGACCGATCAGGTCCGCTTCACCGAGCCATAGGTCCGGGCGGTGCTGACTGTCACCAGTGAGTTGCAGGAAGATCAGGCCGAGAGCCACTGGTTCTCGCCCGAAGTGCCAGCCAGCCACGGCAGGTCCAACAGCAGCGCCCTTCGCACTCCCGTCTCGACACAACCCAGGGCTGCGCAGCAACAGCTGTGCAGCCCTGACTTGGTACGCCTCAGGGTCCGCCGATGTCACCGGATCAGACCCGCATTCGCCGTTCCGGTCGGTGCCGAGCCCGGTCCCCTGCGTTGTACGGGCGGAGTAGGGAAGGTCAGGCCGGGGTGATGTTCTCGGCCTGGGGGCCCTTCTGGCCCTGGGTGACGTCAAACGTCACGCTCTGGCCCTCCTGGAGCTCACGAAAGCCAGTGGAGTTGATGGCGGAGTAGTGGGCGAAGACGTCCGGACCGCCGCCGTCCTGGGCGATGAAGCCGAAGCCCTTTTCCGCGTTGAACCACTTCACAGTTCCCGTAGCCATGTCTCATGCCTTCCAGTCGAGTACGCCTCCCACAACGTGTGAGAGGCGGAGGTGATCGCCTTGGTCCCTGCGGCACAGCACAGCAAAACGCCCACGCCGACGGCGTGGGCAAAGGGAACTTCCGAACCACGACAGCTGACGCAGACGCTACACCCCCGCACACGCTGTCACCACAGGAAACGACTACACGTCGTGGACCGTGTGCGGGTAGGCCCGCCGCAGGGTTTGCAGGCGCACCCACGTCACGCCGCGACGGTGGGATTCGCTGATGGGGCGGCACGGCGGTACTCGGCGTTGAGGCGCTGGGCCTCTACGAGCTGGTCCTCGAGGATGACGATCCGGCAGGCCGCCTCGATGGGAGTGCCCTGGTCGACGAGTTCCCGGGCCCGCGCGGCGATGCGCAGCTGGTAGCGGGAGTAGCGGCGGTGACCACCGGCGGAGCGCAGCGGGGTGATCAGGCGGTGTTCGCCGATGGCGCGGAGGAAGCCCTGGGTGGTGCCGAGCATCTCGGCGGCCCGGCCCATCGTGTAGGCGGGGTAGTCGTCGTCATCGAGTCGGCCGAACGAGTCATCTGCTGTCATTGAACCTCTCTGCGGAACACGTGGAGGGGCCCGGGAGCATGTGGCTCCCGGGCCCCGAAGGAACTGCTACACCATCTGCCGACCCTAGTCCTGCGTCGGCCTTCTGTTTCCGCCCGCCCGACCTGGCTGCTGCCGGGAGTGCGCGGATCGCGGCTGCGTGACCGGAGACCACCTCACTATCGATGTCCTGCGGTACCCGGACTCGCGTGGCGTCCGGGCGATCCTGATGGCGCCTGGTTCCTCCGTTCTTCCCTCTGGATCCATCACTTACCAAACGGGAACTGCGTACTGCTGTTACTGCCAACTGCTTGTACTGCCGGTGTTGCGTCCTGCTGGTGGCCTCTTTCAGCGCCACTTCGACAGCCAGCCCCGTTGCCCATCCTGCGTCTGCTCTGGCTTGGAACCCCACTGCCGAACCTCCCGGTGCGCGCGCCCGCAGCCGACGCCTTCACCGAGGTACTGCTCACTCTTCACTGCTGGGTACTGCGAACTGCACTTACTGCGGGTACTGCTCACGGCGGCCCCTGATCACTACGGGCCGCCCGGTCCGGTCACCAGTCCCGTCGCCGTCCTGCAACCAACCTGGCTTCGAGACTCCGTCACCGAACCGTCCTGCGTACTGCAACCACGGGTACTGCGGCGCTGCTGCCCGGCAGTTCGTCTCTGCCGGGCCCTTCGATCTCTCTGGCTACGAGAGAAACCATAGCTACACCACAGCTGAATGTCTACTCTGGCCGACATAGATTTTCGAGCATTCGACGATGAGGTAATCGACCTCGAACAGCTGCACCGAAAGGCCCGGGCGGCCGCCTCCCCCGGGTTACCCGCCACAGACCGGGGCGGGCCTTCCTCGGACCGCCTCGTACGCCCGATCGAAGCCGAAGCCGCCGGCACAGTGGTCCCCGTCGTCTCGGAACTCGTCACGAACGCCCTGCGCCACGCCGACGGCACATGCACCCTGGACCTGACCGCCCACCCGGACAGCATCGACGTGGCTGTCCACGACCTCAGCCCGCAGGCACCGCGCATGCGCACGCCCGATCTGAACGGCGGCACCGGAGGCTTCGGCTGGCCCATCTGGTCGAAGACAGGCTCGTAATGGGGCGTGGCAGGGGGCTCCCTTGGGGCCGCTCGCGGTGGGCGGCGGCCCGAAGGGAGCGGCGGATCAGCTGGTGCGCGGGGTGGTGTGGGTGTCGCCGGATTCGAGGGCGAGCTTGCGCAGGATGGGCCCGTACTCGGGGTGGGCCAGCGCGGTGGCCATCTGTGCGACGAGGTAGTCGGCGGGGTTGCCGGCCGGAGATGGCGTCGGTCAGGTAGATCTCGCCCTGGCGGTGCTCGTGCCAGCGGCGGGTCGCCGCGTCATGCGCCCCGGCGGCATCTGGACCTCGGTGAAGCAGCGGTCGAGGTCGGGCACGTAGCGGATCATGTAGTCGGTCATGACCCGGTCGAAGGAGTCGTCGGCGCTGCCCTCGATCCACGTGCACGCAGTGGCAATGCCGTTCATCCGGGCCCGGGCGCGTCCAGGACGGCGGGAGCGACGTCGAACTCGGTGATCGTCCCGTCTGCGAGGTGGGGGCGCAGGTGCTCCAGGACGAAGGCGTTGCCGCAGCCGAGGTCGAGGAGGTCCTCGTCTCCGGTCAGGGCCAGGTTGTCGATCACGTGGCCGGTCATGGACGTCGGGTTGGTGCGGAAGCGGTCGTGGACGTCCCGCTTGACGTCGAGCATCCGGGTGTCGTTGAAAAAGCGGTCGCGGGCGGTCTCCATGGAGAACGCGAAGTGCCGCTCGGGGATGACCTCCTTGGCAAGGGCGTCCAGGGCGGGGGTGCGGAAGTCGGTCCGGCTCGTAACGGGTCTCCTCATGCTTGGTGTTTCAGGGATGGATGGGCGGTGGGCCATTTGACACCCGCGTACTTGTGGGGCAGCAGGCCGGCCAGCGGGGTCAGCGGCTGCCCGTTGTCGGGCAGGACGATGCGGATGTGCGGGGCGTGGTCCAGGAGGAGCTCGCGGCACAGTCCGCCCGGGGGCATCACGCGGGCGGGCGGCGGTTCGGTGGGTTGGGGGAAGCGGACGGCGGCCACCGCAAGGGGGCCGGCGCTGGGCGCTGGTGACCAGGCGGGCCGCGACAGCGCCCCGGCCTCCGCGCAGACAGCCGCCCGTCCGACCATCGCGTCCACGTGCAGGCCCGGGCGCACCCGCCCGTCGGCGTCCAGGACCGCGGCCGCGATCTGGGGGCGGGCCAGCACGTAGCGGTCCCGGATCGTCTCGAACGCGGCGGACACCAGGTCCCGGGCGGCGGGGTCGGTGTAGCCGCTGTCCGGGTTCGGGACCTCGTCGGCCCGCATCAGGCGGCCGCCGCGGTCTTGTCCTGGTGGATCTTGGAGGGCTGCGGGCCGCGGCTGTCCTGGTGCTTGCCGTCGTAGAGGATGATGTCGCCGTGGACCCGGGTGAAGGTCACCTGCCCGAGCCGGTCGCCGGCATACACCTTCGGCGGCTGCACCGTGTGGAGCTGGAAGGTGCTCGCTCCGATGGAGCCGATGTCGATCAGGTCGGCCGTGCAGTGGACGAACGGGCCGGACCGCGCCCGACCGGCCGCTGATCCGCGGCACGTAGTGGTTCTGCCGATGACCTCGGCGTGGGCGCCGAGGTAGATGCGGTGCGGCTCCGGCAGGAACCCGCCCCCCGGGGATCTCGACCTCGACGAAGGGGTTCTCCGCCTGGATGGCGAGCACATCGCCGGTGTAGTGGACGAGGGTCGGGCCCAGCGTCAGGTCGTAGGAGTTGGGCTGGACCCGCTTGGGGTCGAAGGGGTCCAGGACGAGGCGGCCGCGCTTTCGCTCGGCGTTGATGTCCGGGCCGGTCAGGATCACAGCGGGTCTCCTCAGGTGTGGGGCAGGGGGCCGAGGCCAGCAGCCCGGGCGGGGGAACGGTGGCTTCGTCGATCCGGCCGAAGCAAGCCCGTGTAGGGCAGCCGGCTGCCGGTGGCCACCGCGAGCTGACCTGGCCGATGACCCGGCCCGCGTACACGCGCACCGGCTGGACGGTCTTCAGCTCCACCTCCAGCGGTGGCAGGCGCCGAGCTGGCCCAGGTCGGCGCTGTACTGACGAACAGGCCCATCCGGCCGACGGAGGAACGGCCGATCAGCGAGGCAACGATCTCGGTGCTGCCGATCGCTCCACCGTGGTCCCCAGGTACACCCGACTGAGTGCCGGAGCCTCCGGGCGGGCGAAGACCGATGCGGCGGCGGTGCCCCTTCCGCCGTCCGCGTGACCAGGTGGAGCAGCGGGGTGAGCTGGAACTCGGCGCGGCGCGGGCGGCCGGGTCGTCACGGCTTCAGCTTGTCGGCCTCCCGGATTTCGTGCAGGTGGATGAGGACCTCGAAGGACTTGGCGATCGCGATGTCGCGGGGCGTCTCGGGGAACTGCGTGCCGATGTTGAGCGTGGGCCGGGCGACGTTCAGCCAGGCGCGCGCGGCGGCCGGAGCCTTACGGACGTCGAGGTAGAAATCCTGGTAGCGGACCTGGTCGAGGGTGTACTCGTTCCTGCCGGCCTCGGCGGCGCCCACGGTGAACTTCTTCCAGTCTCCGCCGAGGGCGGCGTCCTTCGACAGGAACGAGCCCTGGTTGAAGGTGAAGCCGATGGGCAGGTAGTTCTTGCCCATGGTGTCGCGCAGGAACGACCCTTGCGTCTTGGGATAGACCTCGGGGTTGTCGGAGGCGTAGCCGACGTGGTTGTTCTGCGCCGAGACCAGGACCTTGCCGCCGGTGTGCTTCTGCCACCACGTGACGTTCTGGGCCATCACCTCGTCGCGGAACTTCTCGAAGTCGGGCAGCGACTTGCGGTCGTCGGGGTTGATGGTGAGGAACTTGGCGGTCTGGGCGATCGAGCGGGCGTTCTGCTCGGCCCAGTCGAACGCGTCTTTGCCGGAGCCCTTCCGGCTGCTGACCAGTTCCAGGGCCTGCTGGGCCCTGGCGGCGAGTTGCTGTCGTTCCGCAAGCGGCTTGCCCAGGTAGGCGAAGACGTCGTCGATGGGCCGCAGGCCGGTGTAGAGCTCGTTGAGCCGCGGCAGTGACTCGGGGTGGTTCTTCTCCACGTAGTCGGTCACCCGCGCGAAGAACGCGTCGTTCAACGAGGGGGCGCCGATGTCGTCGCCCATGAAGTGCACGGGGCGGTCGGGGTGGTGGCAGTTGTAGTCGCGCATCCACTCGATGAGACTCACGAACTCCTCTCGCTCCCAGGGGGAGTTGGCGAGGGTTTGGTTGGCGACACTGCGGGCGTCACCGCCCTTGCCGGTCTGGAGGTAGTCGTCGATCTGGAGTCCCGCAGACCAGCTCAGCTCCAGGGCGAAGGTGGTGAAGCCCTTCTCCTCGACGAGGTGGCGGAAGACCCGCTCCTTCATGGTGAAGAACTCGTGGGAGCCGTGGGTGGCCTCGCCGAGGCCGACCACCTTGGCGTCACCGACCATTGCGGACAGGGCTCGCAGGTCGGCCGTACTTCCGCCGGGTTCGGTCGTATGCAGCGGGTGGGCCGCCCGCTCCAGGGCGCGTATCGGGCCCTGCTTCCCGGCGGCCGTGTGGACCGTGTCGGCGGTGGCCGCCTGGACCGACACCGGGACGAGTACTGCCCCCGCGGCGGTCGCCACCGTCGCCAGCAGCAGGCGGCGGCTGATGCGCTTCGTGCGAATGGTCATGCGTTCTTCTCCTTCGATCGAATGTGTGGATATCCGAGTGATCCATGCCGCGATTCGTTCGCATCGGGCAGCGGGCAGCCGCCGGACGTCTCCGGGGCCGGCCCCCTCCGGAAGGCGCGTGAGACCACCACTGTTCGTGGCCGTCCGAGCACTCGACCGGCTGGAGGTTCTAAAGCTGTTCGGGTAGTGGACGCTCCGGGCTCGTTCGTCGGCACGCGGATCCCGGGAACTCCCGGCGGGGGATCTCGGGTAGCTCCGTTACAGCACATCACCGGAATGCGCGGGGATTGTCCGCTCACAGGACGAGAAGCCGTACGGGGCCCCGGGACCAGCCATGTGCCGGACGGGACCCTGGTCCTGGTCCGGTCTCACCCTCGACGCGGACCCCGAAGCCGCTGCCCCGGGGCAATGGCACAGGCGGGCGCCTGGGCCGGACGGACCGTCGTTGGCCACCACAGCGGAGAACCAGAGAGGACCTCCATGGCGACGCGTAGCAGCGCCCTGTCTTCGCGGCGGGGACTGCCCGGGATCCTCTCCCCGCCGGACGCCGTCGTCCTGACGTGGACCCGGAACGACGCTCTGCTGACCGTCGGCGCGGCGGTCGAAGATCAGCACCCGGATCCGTGTCCGCCCCCAGTCGCGGCCGCCCTCACCCTGGCCCGGGAGATCAAGGCCCACGCCCCGCACTGTCGCGTGCTGTTCACCGTCTACGAGATGAAGCGGCTCGACCGCGACGCCGCCGAGCTCACCGCGCCGGCCGACCACCTCACCGCCCACGGCCTGCTCCTGGAGATGCCGGGCGGCCCGCTGCCCCGCATCTGCGACCCGGGCGGCCCCGGCAGGATGCTCGTCGGGTTCTTCGCCGCGATGGCCGAGACCGAGCGCGAGAGCATCCGCGAGGCCGCTCTCGAAGGGCTCGACGCCGCAGCCCGCAAGGGCAACCACGGCGGCCGACCGCCCGTCATCACCGACGACACGCTGCACACCGTGCTGCGGCGCCGGGCGGCGGGCGAGTCCGCAGAGAAGATCCAGTCCGATCTGATCATCCCCACCGGGAAGCGCAAGGGCCAGAACCCCGGCCTGGCCGGCAACTACCCGGCGCTCGCCGAACACGAGAAGCGCCAGGCGTACCCCGAAGCCGTCCAACAGGCCCACGCCGACTTCGCCGCCCTCCGGGCCGAAGGTACCTGACGGTCACTCTGAGCTCCTTGTCACCTCTCCGGAGCCTCGGGAGGACAGGGCCAGGCCAAGGGGCACCCGCCTTGTCACCCGCTGATCGTCCACATCGGCGGTGCGGGACCGGTACAGCGCGACCGCGTCCGCCAGGCTTCATCTCCACAGGGACTCCGTTCTCCTGGACCATCAAGATCCAGGTCTCTCCGGTGTCCGAACTCCGAGGTCAAGGCCCCCGGAGATCCCGCTCGCGGTGAAGTCACGGGTGAAGTCACGCTGGAGGATGCCGTCCGACCGTGTCTCGGCGCGCTTGCAGATCGCCAGCAGGTTTGATGATCATGGGTCCACTGCGATCGTCGGCCCACATCGATGGCCATCGCGGTGGTGCGGTCGCGGGGACCGCCGTGCGGCACAACGCCTGCGACTCCCCCGGACCCACGCCACAGAATGCGACGTGAGAGAGATTTGATGCGAGCAAGAATCGCCAAAACCGCGGTGGCCGCTCTGCTGGCCACCGGTCCTGCTGCCGTGATCACCGCCGCCACTGCCTCTGCCTCCGAGGACACCGGCACCGCCATCTCGGCGGTGAGCACTTCAGAACAGCAGGGGGAGGCCGCCTCCAGCGAGACCGATCTGCCTCTTTCCGTTCGCGCTCCGGAACCGGGCAGGACGACGGCACCGCCTCCGGAACCGGGAATTACGACGGCAGTTCCCCCGGAACCGGGCAAGACGACCAGACCCCCGAAGCCGAAGCCGGGAAAGACGACTGCAGCACCCCCGAAGCCGAAGCCGAAGCCGGGCAAGACCACGGCTGCACCCCCGCAGCCGGGCAAGACGACGCCAGTACCCGCGAAGCCGAAGCCGAAGCCGAAGCCGGGCGAGAGCTACGAGGGAACAGCGGACTTCTTCTCCAGCAACGGGTTGGCCGGGGCGTGTGGCCGGGCCTTCAACGACCACGATTTCGTTGCCGCGCTCGACTCGTCCATGTTCGGAGCCGGGAGCCCGGCCCCTCACTGCGGCAGGAAGGTCATCGTCACGTACAAGGGAAAGTCGATCGTCGCGACGGTCCTTGACGCCAGCCCGACCGCGCAGAGGCGCGGCCTGGACCTGACGCCCGCCGCATTCACGGCACTCGCCCCCCTCGACCAGGGAACGATCAACGTCACCTGGCGTTTCGCGGAATAGCCGGCTCGCCCGCCACCGGGGCGTCGCAGCCGTCTTGGACCCCGCGCCAGCCGCCATCGCACGTGTGCGCTAAGGAAACCGAGGACCTTTGGTGTTTCCGCGAGCGGGTCCGGCTCCAGGACCTCCGGCGCACCCGGGACCCGATCCCCACCGAGGAGCAGTTGATCGCCACGCGGGCCGGGCGGCGGCCCTCACCGGCGGCGCCGCCGGACTGGCCGATCCATCACGGCATCGGCACCGGCCGACCGCCCGTGCGCGTGCACCATGAGCCCCGAGTTGCGCGTGATCGTCTCCCTGCCCGATGACAGGGCGGCCGCCGCGTCCGCGTCGACGGGGAAATCCCTCGGCCGGGCCGCGGGCCGGCTTCGGGTTCGGGTCGTCGTGGCTCGTACCGTGTACCGGCCGCGCAGCTCCGCGTCCCTGACCATGCCTCCCAGCGTCCCGGCCACCACCGACAGCACGGGCTTGCCCAGGGTCACCCGAGGCCCACGCTGTCGACGGGCGCCTTGCCGTGGCAGAGCGGGAGCGCCGGCCGCAGGCCCTCTCGACCGTCGCACCGGCCCCCTCCGGGCGGTCGCGCTCGACCGCTTCTCCGTCCCTACTCGTCCCCGCTGTCGGTCCCGTTCAGGCTCCGGCGCCGCTTCTTCGCGGAACGGCGCACCAGCTCGCCAGCGGTGAGCGTCATGGCCGCCACTGCACGGGCCCACCGGGGCCCGCCGCGCTCCGCCCACACCACACATGCGCATCCGCCGACGGCGAGCGTCAAGACACCGAGCAGCACCAGAACGAGCACGTTCCCCACCTCCACCTTCGTTCACACGATCCGGCTGATCGTCTCAGGTCGCGAGGGGTGCTCCGACCGTGTCCGGCTGAAACGCCGCCTGGGTTGGCCCGCTCCTGCGCCACCTCACCTCGCGGGGCACCGGCCAAGAACGGGTGGTAGCAACTCCTGGCCGTCAAGCCCTCCTGCCGCCCGGTGAGGGTCTCCTGCCCGAGGACGCCATCGGTGCGGCCGAGGGCCGGCGGACGAAGACGGTCAGCTTCCCCCGGCCCCGCTGCCAGGTGGCGCTATCATCTCCGCGCGCTCCGACCGCCTCCTGTGCCGGATCGCCGGGCCGGGGATGGGCTGCCGCTTCCGGGTCGTGAGGCGGAGCGACCGGCCGTCGGGGCCGTCAGTCCTGGCCCGGGAGGCCGCGGTCGGGGGCGCTCATGTCGCCCGTGGCCGGTGTTCCTCCGGCGAGGCCGTAGCGGAGGTAGACGATGCCGTTCGGGCTGGCCACCGGGGGTGCCAGGAGGGTGAGGTTGGTGGGGACCGCGCCGCCGTCGAAGACCTTCTTCCCCACGCCGAGCACGATCGGGTGCACCCACAGGTCGAGGCCGTCGAAGAGCTTGTCACGCAGCAGGCTCTGGACGAGGTCCAGGCTCCCGACGACCTTCACCTGGTCGTGGCGGTCACGGATCTCGCGGACGGCGGCCGCCAGGTCCGGCCCCAGCTGGATGGACCGGGCCCAGGGAAGGTCCGGCTTCCCGCGGGAGGCGACGTACTTCGGGACACGGTTGAAGAGGTCGGCGATCTCGTTGTCCGGGCCGCCACGCTGGTGCGGCCAGTAGCCGGCGAAGATGTCGTAGGTCCGCCGGCCGAGCAGGAGGGCGTCCGTGCCCTCGTAGGCGGCGGCGATCTGTGCCCCGGTGACCTCGTGGAAAAGGGGTGCCTGCCAGCCTCCGAACGGGAATCCCCGCGGGTCCTCGTCGGGGCCGCCGGGCGCCTGGCCGACCAGGTCGAGGGTCGCGAACAGTTCGATCTGGATGAAGCCCATGGTGTACTCCCCGGGAGTCTCGTCTCGGAATCGGTTGTTCCCGTCGAAGGGATAGACCCCCCTGGCGCCGCGAACTCATCGCCGCGTCGGAACCCGACGTCGCAGCCTCACGGGCCCCCCGGCCTGGACCGTGCCGCTGCAGGACGGTGCAGGCACACCGCCTGCGAACGGCCCGGGCCTGGTGTCCGGCGGGTCAGCGGCCTGTGAGGTCGTTGCCGAGCGCGTCGCGCAGGTCCTGGAGTTCGGTGACGAGGGCCTGGCCGGTCTGGTTGACGGGGGTGAGGCGGTCGATGACCGCGCGGCTGCGGACGGTGTCCTCCGCGTTGATGCGCTCCATGATCTGGGCCAGTGTCGACTTCAGGCGGGCCTGGTGCTGCGCGTGGTGGTGCTCGACCGCGTCGATCAGGAGCCTGCCCTGGCTGTGAGTGACCCTCTCGAAGGCGCTGCGGGCCTGCTTCACGTGTTCGTCGATCATGTCCTTGCGTTCCTGCCGCGCCCTTTGGACCTGGGAATCGCGGTCCTTGAGGAGGTCCGTGACCTTGGCGATGGCGATGGCCGTCAGGACGGCTGCGCCGGCGGGGACCGCGATGGTGGCGAGGCTGAGGCTGGTCGTGAGCCATACGGCCCCCGCCGCGAGCGGACTGGCGACGCCCAGGGTGTTCGCCGCGGCCTGGACGACCCCGTAGGCTGTCAGCGGCTGGCGGCCGTCCGTCCGCATCGGGAAGTGGCTCGTGTCGAGTGGTTCCGGTGCCACCAGCTCGGAGCCGGTGTCCACCCCGAGTTCCGCGCGCAGCAGCTGCCGGGCGCTCGCGTCGAACTCCCTCAGCTCGCGTTCCCACGAGGTGGCCGGGCCGGCGGGCGAGGTCATCCACCGGCTGAACAGCTGAACCTGGAGGACGTCGACCTCGTTGGCGTGCTCGGCGCTCAGGTTGCCGCGGTCGATCGGCGGGTCGAGCTGTCGGTGCAGTACGTCGGCCAGGCCGCTGAAGGGGCCCCTCGCCGCACGGATCCTGCGCTGCAGCTCGCGTCCGAGTTCGGTCAGGATGCGTTCCAGCGAGCGCTCCGCTCCCGCGATCCGGCTGCGCAGGCTGTCCCGTTGGACCTCGAGGTCCTCCACGGCCAGCTGGTGGGTGTCGAGCATGTCGGCGAGCTGGCGCTGGCGGCGCCGGACGAGCCAGCGCGCCTCGTCGGCGACCTGGCGCAGGTGTGCGTGGCCCGCGCCGGATTCCATGAGGTTCCGGAGGTGGTCGCGCAGGGGCTCCATGCCGCTGAGCCGCCCCAGGGTGTCGCCGTCCTCGCCCTGGACCTTCTTGAACGTGCCCTCGGCCTCCCAGGCGGCGGAGACCGGGAGGAACCCCTCACCGATGAACTGCCCGCCGGGGGATCCGAAGTGCGTGCGCAGGTAGGCGTTGTTCGTGGCCAGCACGCTCTTCCAGGCGGCCTGGCCCTGCTCCCGCTGGGTCGCCAGGTCGATCCCGCTGAGGACCCACAGCACCTTCTTGTTCGCGTTGCTCTGCATGTGGTGGGCGTAGAGGTCCCGGATGAGGTGGAGCTCGTTGGCGGTGAGCGCCGAGGTCGCGTGGCTCACGTAGATGAAGCAGTCGGCCTTGGCCCACGCCTCCCGCATGATGATCTCGTGTTCCTCGATCGGCGACTCCGAGCCGGGCAGGTCGAAGAGTTTGACCGGCAGGCGTGCGTCGGCGAGCAGTACCTCGATCGATTCGACCCGGAGGTTGATGTGTTCGCGGCGCCGGTTGGTGATGTCGCCGTCCACGGACCCGTAGGCGGACACCACGGCCGGCGGCAGGTCCGTTCCGATGTCCTCCACCCTGCCGCCGGCGAACCTCACGCGCAGCAGTGCCCGGCCCGTGGGGGGCTCGGAGAGCTCGTCCCCGACGGGGACGACCGTGCACGGGCATGCGGTGGTCGGGCGCGCCGAGGACGGAAGGACCCCGAGGAACTCCGCTGTCGGCATCCCGTCCTCGTCGGTGACCGGGACGTACTCCAGGCCTCCCTGGAGGCCGCTGATCAGGAAGCTCTTGCCGGACGACTGCCGTCCGAGCAGGGCCACGTTGAGCATGGAGGACAGCACGCGGGTGCGCAGGGCCTCCATGCGGGCGGCGTCGTCGGCCAGACCGGCCTCGTCGGCGAGGAGGCCGCGCGGGCCGTCCTCGTCGCATAACCAGCGTTCGCAACGGCTCAGCAGGTGCTTGAGTTCGTCCCGGGCTTCCTCTACAGGCATCATGCGGTACTTCTACCGCAGAGCGCCGGCACACATCAGGGAAACGGGTCCATCACCGGGGCGGCCCGGAAGGCGGAGCGCGGATCGCCGTTCAAGGTCGCGGACATCAGGCGGACGTGGGCGCAGGTGTGTTCCCACGCGGAGCGGCCGCCCTGGCGGATGCCTCCGCCAGGACGGTCACGGGGGGGCGGGCGCGGCGCATGAGGACGCACTGTCCCGACCGGCGGCGGCCGGCGGGCGGAGGGCGGAGGGCAGTCGAACCGGCCGCCCGTGGCATCGCGGCGTCGCGGCGTCGCACGCGGCCCTGGGGTCGGCATGCGTGCCCTCGGCGGTGCGGGCGCGGCTGAGGGCGACGGTCCGCAGGGCCGTTCCCGAGGCCGCTTCGTCCCCGTCGGTGCTGGTGAGGGCCAACGCGGGAGGGACGGGGACGAAGGGCGGGCGGGGCCGGTGAAGCCGGGGGCTGCGGCGCCGACACGGCCGCGGCGGGATCACGCAGCACGACGCCGGTTCGTCGGACACGGCAGAGGCACCGCCGCGGTCCCGCCGGTCCGGAAGGGCTGCACAGGGGCTCGGGGGGCGCGACGGCGCAACCTCGCGAGTGACCGCACGGGCCGTCCGGGCAGTTGGCATACTTCGTCCCCGTGGACCAGTTGATCGCAGCAGACCCGACGCACATCGGTCCGTACCGTCTGATCGCCCGGCTGGGTGAGGGCGGCATGGGCCTGGTCTATCTGGGGCGTTCCGAGGGCGGGCGCACCGTCGCGGTGAAGGTCGTGCAGGCCGAGCACGCCGGGCACCCCGAGTTCCGCGGGCGCTTCGCCCGGGAGGTGGCCGCCGCCCGGCGGGTGGGCGGGGACTGGACGGCGGCGGTGCTCGACGCCGACCCGGGGGCCGCCGTGCCGTGGGTGGCCACGCAGTACATTCCGGGGCCGGACCTGCGCACCGTGGTCGCCGAGGACTTCGGGCCGCTGCCCGAGTACTCGGTGCACACCCTCGCCAACCGGCTCGCCTGTGCCCGAGTACTCGGTGCACACCCTCGCCAACCGGCTCGCCTTCGCCCTGCGGGCCGTACACGGGGCGGGCCTGATCCACCGTGACCTGAAGCCGTCCAACGTGCTCGTCACCGTCGACGGCCCGCGCGTCATCGACTTCGGCATCGCGCGGGCGATGGACAGCCTCACCGGGGACGCCTGCACACCCGCACCGGCATGCTCATCGGCTCCCCCGGCTTCATGTCTCCGGAGCAGGTCCGCGGACGGCGAACTCACCCCCGCCAGCGACGTCTTCTGCCTCGGCGCCGTCCTCGTGTACGCGTCCACCGGACGGCTCCTGTTCGGCGCCGCCGACTCCGGGCTGAACGCCCACCTCTTCCGGGTCGCCGAGGAGGAACCGGACCTCACCGGCGTTCCACAACAGCTGGCCGGCCTCGTCCGCGCCTGCCTGGAGAAGGACCCGGCCGCCCGGCCGACCCCTCAGGAAATCGCCGACCGGACGGCGGTCGAAAGCGCCGGGGAGTGGCTGCCGGGCGCGGTGCTGGCACAACTCGGCCGCCGCGCAGCCAGGTTGCTGGACTGGGCCCCCGAGACGCCCCCGGTGGAGCCTCCCGCGCAGCCGGACCCCCGCGTTCCCTCCGTGCCGCGCCAGCACCAGCACCAGCCGGTGCCTGCGCCACCGCCCCCGTACGCGCCCACGGTCCCGGCCGCGGCGCAGTCCGTCGCCGCGCAGAGCTTCGGGCCGCTCGCGGACGCCCCGCCGGCCCCGGCGGCGGCCCCGCACCCCAGGCGTTGGTGGGGCCTGGGCGTGATCTCGCTGACGCAGCTGCTGGTCCTGCTCGACGTGATGGGATTCAGCACCGCCCTGCCGACCGTGCGGGCCGATCTCGGCTTCGCCGACGACGGATTGAACCCGGTCACCGTCTACGTGTTCGCCTTCGCCGGGCTGCTGCTGCTCGGCGGGTACGCATCCGACCTCCTGGGCGCCAAACGGGCCCTGATCACCGGCCTGGCCGGCTTCACGATCGCGTCCGTGCTCTGCGGCTCGGCCGACGGCCCCGGCCTGCTGATCGCGGCGCGCGCCCTGCAGGGCGCGTTCGCCGCCCTGCTGACACCGTCCGCGCTTTCCCTGGTGTCCACCGGCTTCACCGACCAGAGGGAACGCGCTCGTGCCTTCGGGATCTACGGGGCGGTCGCGGCCGGCGGCGGGGTGCTCGGGGTGCTCGTGGGTGGCTGGCTCGCGGAGCTGGCGTCGTGGCGCATGTCGCAGTACGTCTCCGTCCCGCTGGCGGCGCTCACCCTGACCGGCGCGGCCACCCTGCTGCCGGGCCGCCCGCCGGGCGACGTCGCCCGTTCCGACCGGTTGGGCGTGCTGCTCGGTTCAGGCGGACTCGCCGTCCTGGTCTACGGCATGGACGAGGCCGGCCGGCTCGGCTGGACCACTCCCCCGGCCCTTCGCCTCCTGGCGGCGGGCGCCCTCCTGCTCACGGCCTTCCTGTGGAGGCAGACCGCGAGGTCCGGTGCCCCGTCGGCCGGGTCCCTCGGGTGGGGCCGCGACCGCCTCGGGTGTGCCCTGACGATGCTCCTGACCGGCACCGGGTTCCTCGCACTGCTCCCCGCGCTCACCGTTCACCTGCAATACGTCTACGGCTACGCCCCGGGCATGACCGGAGTGATGCTCCTTCCGCTGGCCGCCGCGGCCGTCATCGCCGCCACACAGGTCTCGGCGCGCCTCCAGGAACGCACCGCGCCCCGCGTGCTGATCGTGTCGGGGCTGGTCACCGCTGCGGCCGGGATGCTGATCCTCGCCTGCGCCGACGCCGGCAGCGCGTACGGGCCCCATCTCCTCCCCGGCATGCTCCTCACCGGATTCGGCGGCGGCCTCGCCTTCGGGCCGCTCTTCGCCACCGCCACCTCCGGCGTCGCCCCGCAGCACTCCGGCGCGGCCTCGGCGGTCGTGGTCATGGCCCAGCAGGTGGGCGAGGCGATCGGTGCGGCGCTGCTCGTGACCCTCGTCAGCGCTCGTCTGGCCGGTTCGTCGGAGGAGAGCCAGTCCGACCAGCTGGTGCACGGCTACACCGACACCCTCTGGTGGGCGGCCGGCGCGCTGCTGTTGGCGGCGCTGGTGGCCGGCCTGCTGGTCAGGGGCCGGGCGCCCACGGCGGTCGGTGTGAACGTCCGGTGACCGGCGCCGACCTGCCGGAACGCCTGGACGGCGGAGGGGGCGAGGTCCACATGCTCGGGTGGGCGGTGGCGCGCGGGGCGCCGTACGCGGGGCCGTGCCCGGCGGCCGGACCGGGGTGCACGAGCCGGTACCGATCGCCCGCCGCGAGGGCGGATCCTGAAGCGTCACGCGTCGGCCGGGGCGGCGCAGGCCTCGACCTGGTCAGTCGAGACGCAGGGGGACGACGGCTTCGCGAGCAGTCTGCTCCACCGCGGAGCGGGCTGCGGCGTCTTCTCGTTCCGCATCCCCACCGCGGCTGGGCGGCAGCAGATACCTCACGCTTACGGTCACGTTGGCCACACGGACCAGAGCAGCAGCCTCGTTGCCCGGTACCGACACGGTGCTGGCTTCGTCGCCCAGGCCGGCCACCGTTACGGTGTGTGATCCTTCCTCCTCGATGTGGCGCCGGTTCATGGCCTGCTGTTCGCGCGCGGCGTCGGTCGCGCTCCCACCCATGGTCCCCCGCCATTGGGCGAGTTCGTACTCGATCCAGAGAGTCGCGCCGTTCTCCGCATCCCGCCACACGCAACGAGCTCCGGGACCGAGACCGGTTTTCGGTGGGTGGTCGCCTTCGCCGCCGGCATGGGGGGTCAGGCGGGAAGCGGCAACGGCTCCGACAATGCATGGGGCGGGCAGTCGCGAGGCCTCGTGACGGCCCGGCCACCAAGGTGCGTTCCATGGGCGGTCGGCCACCGCGGCGACCGCTACCAACACCACCGTGAGCATCAGCCACGCGCGTCCGTACGAACCGGACGGCGGATGCGCCGGTGCGGAGCCGTCGCCACCCGCTCCATCGCGACGCGTAGCGACCTGTCCGTACACGGTGAGAAACACCGAAACCCCGAGCAGCAGGCTGAGCCACCAAAGGGCCAGTTCGCTGCCCAGCAGGCCCCGGCTGTGGAACCAGCGGCTCGCCGCCACCTTCTGACTGCAGTCTGGCCCCGGTCGCCCGTCACGTCACAGGCCAGGGGGGAAGTGCGGCGTCCGGGCCTGTGCGGTCCGCCTGGTCACAGGATCAGGGGCAAGGCCTCCGTCGAGTGGGACGCAGGTCGGTGGGGACCCTCAGTGGTAGGCCCAGAGGTAGTAGTAGCCGTCGGTGTGCGGACCGCGGCATTGGGTCCGCCACCCGGTGGTATAGGTCATCCGGGTGGCATACGAATGGCACTCGATCTCCCAGTAGTACCTGGCTCCGGTGTACCGCCACCGGGGCGCGGCGCCGGCGGCATCTGCGGTGGTCGCCTGCACGGCACGGGCGTCGACGTTCGAGGACGTCCGGATCGGCACTTCGTTCACGACACCCGTGGGCGCGTGCGCCGGAAGGGCGGAAGCGGCGTACGCGGCCGTGGGTTGCACCGCCAGGACTGCGGTCACGGCACTCCCCGTGAGGATGCGTCGGAGGTTCACGGTTCTCCCTCGTTTCGTTATGGGCTCGTCGCCTCACCGGCGACAGGACAGCGCGTGGACGCAGTTGTTCCACCGACCAGTTGCGTCCGGCACGGGTTTCACGTCGCGACGCTGGGCGCCGCGCGGCGCATGTCCAGATTGCTGCGGAGCCCGGGCGGCCGCCTTGTACAAAGGCGCACTCTGTTCGTACAGAGCAAAATGACACGACATACCGGCGCGGGCGGGCCGCAGACGGAGGTTGAAGCATCCATGGAATCGAGGACCAAGGGCGAGTGTGTGGAGCGTCGCGCTTCCGAGCGATTACGGGCTCAGGTGGTGGTGTACAGAGGCCATCGCGTCACGCGGCCCGGGCCCGTCAGGCTCACCCTCCCCTCGGCCACGGTGACGTTGATCCTGGGCTGGGGAGATCCCCTGAGCCTCTTTCACGAGGCCGGGAGTGCCCCGGCAGAGCGAACAACGTGGCATGCGATGCTCGCCGGTCTGCAGACGGCGTCTATCAGGGGCGGCTTCGGGGGTGTCGCGGAGGCGGTCGAGGTGGAGTTCACTCCCCTCGGGGCGTACCAGTGCCTGCGGCTGCCACTGCACCACTTGGCCAACGCTCGCCTGCACCCGGATGAGGTGCTGGGCGCCGGCTGGTCGGCCAGGCTCACCGAGCAGCTCATGACGAGGCCGGATTGGGAAGGGCGCTGGGCCGTCATCGACAACGCCCTGGCGAGGCGGATAGTGGACGCTCCACCGCCCTCGCAGGTGGTTGCCGAAGCGTGGAGCCGACTGCGCGCCTGCCACGGGCAGGTATCCGCCAAGGAACTGACCGCCGCCACGGGCCGCGGCAGGCGGCGGCTACAGATGCTCTTCCGCGAGCAGATCGGACTGCCGCCGCAAACCGTCAGCCGGATACTGCGGTTTCAACGTGCGCTCACCCTGGAGTCCGGCGCCTGTCGTTCATTGGCTGACCGGGCCACTCTGTGTGGCTACTACGACCAGGCGCACATGAGCCGCGACTTCCGCGACCTTGCCGGACTCACCCCGGCACAGCTGTGCCTTCTCGCCGACCGTTCCGCCTCCCGAGGCCAACCCCCGACCGAAGGGCGGCTGGCCAATGTCTTCGATCGTTGAGGGTGCGTCTCGCACTCCGTCTGCCCGATGAACGCCGACTGGCCGAACGACGTGGTCCGCGTTCCACTGAACTTGATCCTGTGATGCCGGTGCCGTTCGCCTGCCAGCCGGTTCGACGCCGGCAGCCCTGAGACATGAGGTACGCGTAGGGCGGCGGGCTGGCCCGGGAGAATCGCGCGAAGATCGCCGCTTCTCGTCGGATCGGGTGACGGGCGGCCGGTCGGCAGCGGCATCGCACCTGCTGCCGACCGGCCTTGCCCGACGGTGTCAGAAGAGGCCCGGCAAGTCCGCCAGGGACACGATGAACGGCACTGCCGCGGTGACCGCTCCCCGGCAGACCACGCGCCCACCGGCGCTCATTCGGCAGTCTTTCTGTCACCGGAAACGAGGATCTGGAGCGTGTACGACACAACGTCTTCCCCTGGCTCCGCACGACTGACCACCAGTCCTACTACGGCGTCCTCAAGCCACTGCTCCAAGACCACGCCGAGCCTGAGCGTGATGGGCAAGGTCAGGACCGCGCGGTACGGAACGCCAGATAGCGGCTGAAGGCTTCGTTGCTGTCGGGGGTGAAGCTCCACTCCAGCAGGGCCGACCGCAGCTCAGGCTCGGTCAGCCAGCCATGCCAGGCGACCTCATCGGGATCGGGGACCACGGCGTCCGGCACCACGGCTTCGTGCACGCCGAGCCAGTGAGGGCTCAAGCCGCTGCGGTTGATGAACGTGAACAGCAGGCGCGGCAGCGCACGAATGCCCAGCTCTTCGGCCAGTTCCCTCGCGGCGGCCTGTTCATAGGACTCACCGACATGTGCGGCACCACCGACCTCGACCTCATAGAGCCCAGGGAAGCGCGATGCCTGCTCCGACCGTCGGTGGACGAGGATCCGTCCACGCTCATCACGACACACCGTCACGGCGACTCGGTGCAGCCAACCCTTCCGAATGGCCTGCCGGCGGCTGACCACCATCCCCAGCACACGATCTTGATCGTCGACACGCTCCACCAGTTCATCCACGACATACACCCTGGCAGAGCCCACTGACAACGCCGCTTCTCGTAGCCCGCAGAGGCCGAGCAGGAGAAGCGCACCAGGAGGCCGGACACGGATGACCACGGTTGTCGACCTGTCGCGCGCAGGATCAACCGCCCACAACACCGTCGGCGACATCCGGCCTGCCTGTGTGACAAGCCTCGCGCTTCGGCTCAGCGAGGCTCCCAGCCGATCGGTGCACGCAGACGGGATGGCAGGAACCAGCCGCCTTGCGGCTCAGACACGGTCGAACTCCGATGGCACGCGATCAAGGTTCGCTGGCACGGGACAGCAGCCTTCCGGGCCGCCGATACCGATGGCAGCGGCCACCTGGGGGCCTACGAGTACCGGAAGTTGTTCGGGGTGCCCCGGGTGCGACCGGCCGGACTCAACGACGGGTTCAGGCAACTGGACGCGGACGGGGGCGGACAGGTCGAGGAGGCGGAGTTCGTCGCTGCGTCTGCACCTTCTTCTCCGCCCGCATCGACAGCACGGCAGGGGCGGGCCTGCTCGGCCGGTCAGGGACGGACCGGTCCACGGGGCGGCAAGCGCCCGCGCGCTCGCGGGACGGCCGCCTTGCTCAGCCCGCGTAAGGCGGTTCGACGGAGTGGATGCCTGGCGGTGTCAGGTGCGCCGCTCGGATGCGTTCCTGAAGTCGAGCGTGGCCCTGGCTGCCTCGGACAGCTCTGCGACTCCATTCGACGCGAACGTGCCGAAGGTACTCGCGTCGCTCCAGGCACAGACGGACATCGCGGGGTTGTTCTCGTAGTGCCCGCAGGCCAGACGGCCGCCGAGAGGGCCGGCAGGGTACTCAGCGGAGTCGCTGCTCCTGGCTCCGGCGAAGAAGTTCCGGAACTCCTGCGTCATCGAGTCCCTGCGCTTTTCCGCAGCCAGCTTCTGCGACCACTGGGTGGTGTCGATGTGAAGGACGCCGTCGGCGCGGCCGTCATCGTCCCGGTCGTAGTACCAGGTGCGGCCCCGGGGAAGGCGTACGGCCTCCGCCTCGCGGTAGGAGGCCGTCTCCTCCTCTGCCATCAGCCGGTAGCCGTCCAGGGTTGCGGGCGGCATGATCGTACGCGGACCGGTCGGGGCCGCGGCGGCTGCCACCGGGCCGCTTGAGGCCGCGGCGGTCTCCGCCGTGCGCGGCTCCGGCCCGTACCGGAGTACGGCACTCACCACGGCACCCGCCCCGAGCAGGCCCAGGATGATCAGAACCGTACGGAGCCGGCGCACTCGCAGCGCCGCGGTCTGCCCGTCGGCGGCCGCGCCGGGAGGCAAGGCGCTGACCCGCCGCCATGACGCGGTGGCGAACCAGAGCACGAGCATCAGCACGGCGGCACCGAAGAGGAGGCCCAGTAGCCTCCCGCTTTCGTACGCCTCGGAGGTGGTGTCGATGGACAGGTAGATCATCACCGGCGCATCGTACGCGTGTCCGAAACTCGCACGGCGGCCGGTCCAGCCGGGTGATACGTACCGGGCCGGCACATCGACGAGTGCGTCCGAGGCACCCACACACCACGACGGACGGCTCCGGCACGGGCACCCGGCGACCAGGGCCGCCATGCCGAGCTGCCGGAACCTCACCCGTTTGCCGTCCGATCTGGACCACTACCAGGTTCCGGCCACCTGACCTTGACCAGTGTTGGGGCAACGGCGGGGGGTGCTGCGCGGCCCTAAGGTGATCACCGGCCGGCTGGAGCTTCGGATCTCGGGGGGGTGCTACGAGCCTGGCAGGTGCTGCGCCACGTCCGGGCCCGGCGGACGCGGATCTGCCGGGACCTGTCGGCATCACGCTCTGAGCGGTGCCGGGGTTCACGGGGTTCGCGATCCCGGGCGGCGTTCGTCTGGACACGCGTTGTGACGGTGCGCGCCGACGGCGTCAGGGGTCTTCGGGTTGACGCGCGGGTCCAGTGCGTGAGGGGGCTGGTGGGGGCCGTGTGCGACCGGACGAGGGGCGCCGGTGGAGCGCGGCGCGCACCCTGGAGATGGAATGATCCGGACACCTGAAGGCGGTGGTGGCGATGCGGCAGTGCGGCGTGCCGGTCCGGCGGCGCTCGTATCCGGGACGTGCCCCGGCTTCGGGGTGAGTGGCCGTGCAAGGTGAACAGTCGGTACAGGCGGCTGCGGCCCTGGACCCGGAGGAGCGGGTGGAGCTGCTGCTGCGGGATCTGCGCAGTACGCGCACGGGGCTGACAGCGCGGGAGGCGGCCCGGCGGCTGGTGCACTACGGACCCAACATGCTGCGCCGGCGTGGAGGTCGGCGCTGGCCGGGTGAGCTGGCGCGGCAGTTCACGCATCCGCTGGCGCTGCTGCTGTGGGCAGCGGCGCTGCTGGCATGGTGGGCGGGGATCATCGCGGTGGCGCTGGCCGTCGTCGTGGTGATCGTGGTCAATGCGGCGTTCGCGTTCGTGCAGGAGATGCAGGCCGAGCGGGCGGTGGAGGCGTTGGCGGCCTATCTGCCGGAGCGGGCGAAGGTGCTGCGTGACGGGCAGGAGCTGGTGGTCGATGCGGTCGATCTGGTTCCCGGGGACGTGCTGGTGGTGGAGGAGGGGGACCGGATCTCGGCCGACGCGCGGCTGATCACGGGGGGAGTGGAGGTCGACCTGTCGGCGCTGACGGGCGAGTCGATGCCCGCCTACCGCTCCGCCGAGCTCACCGATGTGCACGTGCCGCTGCTGCAGGCGCGGGACCTGGTGTTCAGCGGGACCGTGTGCACGGAGGGCGAGGGGCGGGCACTGGTGTTCGCCACCGGCATGCACACCGAACTGGGCCGGATCGCAGCCCTGTCGGAGCGGGTGGAGCGCGAGGTCAGCCCTCTGGAGAGCCAGGTCAGACGGGTGGCCTGGCTGATCGCGCTGATCGCGATGGTCACGGGCCTGGCGTTCTTGCCGATAGCGGTGTACGGCGCGAAGCTGCCGTTCCACGACGCCGTCGTCTTCGCGGTCGGCCTGCTGGTGGGCAACGTCCCCGAAGGACTGCTGCCGGTGATCACCCTGGCCCTGGCCCTGGGCGTGCGGGAGCTGGTACGGCGCGGTGCGGTCGTCAAGCGGCTCAGCGCGGTGGAGACGCTGGGCTCGGCGGACGTGATCTGCACCGACAAGACCGGCACCCTCACCGAGAACCGCATGCACGTCGCCATCGTGTGGACCACCGCCGGGCTCCACCACCTCGCCGACGCCGACAGCGCGGCGGGCAGCGCGGACAACGCGGCCCTCGCTGCCCTGGCAGCGGTGATGGCCCGCTGCAACAACGCCCGGTCCCCCACCGACAACCCCGACGGCACGGCGACCGGTGATCCCACCGAGCTCGCCCTGCTGGAGGCCGCCGGCCGTCTGGGCCACGCGATGAGTCCCGCCGACCGGGAACGAGGCCGTCTCCGGCAGTTCCACTTCGACCCGGTGCTCAAGCTGATGTCCACCGTGGACGAGCGCGATCACGGGATGTGGACGCACACCAAGGGCGCGCCCGAAGCGGTCATCCCCCTCTGCAGCCGGATCCAGCAGGGCGACGCGAGCACTCTGCCCCTCACCGAGGACGCTCGCCGCCAGGTCGGCGAGCAGGTCGACGCCCTTGCCCGGCAGGGACTACGGGTCCTGGCCATCGCCCAGCGCCGCATGGACGCCGCCACGCCGCCCGCATCCCGCGCCGAAGCCGAGCAGGACCTGACCCTGATCGGCCTTGCGGCCATGGCCGACCCGCCCCGCCCCGAGGTCGCCGAGGCCGTCGCCCACTGCCACCACGCAGGCATCCGGGTCATCGTCGTCACCGGCGACCACGCCCTGACCGCCGCGGCGATCGCCCGCCAGGCCGGCATCGGCAGCCCCCACCTCCGGGTGGTCAACGGCGACGAACTCGACCGCATGCCCGAGGACGAACTCGACCGCCTGCTGCGCCACCACCGCGAACTGATCTTCGCCCGCTGCTCACCGGAGGCGAAACTGCGGATCGCCGACGCGCTGCGTGCCGAAGGCCACGTGATCGCCATGACCGGCGACGGCGTCAACGACGCCCCCGCCCTCAGGCGCGCCGACATCGGCGTCGCCATGGGACGCTCCGGCACCGACGTCGCCCGCGAAGCGGCCACCATGGTCCTCACCGACGACAACTTCGCCACCATCGTCACGGCCGTTGAAGCAGGGCGCCGGATCTACGACAACATCCGCAAGTTCATCTACTACATCTTCGCCCACACCACCCCCGAGGTCACCCCCTTCCTGGTGTTCGCCCTGGGCGGCGGAGCGATCCCCCTCCCCCTGACCGTGATGCAGCTGCTGGCCTTCGACGTCGGCACCGAAACCCTGCCTGCCCTCGCCCTGGGCCGTGAACGCGCCGAACCCGGCCTGATGGACCGCCCACCGCGCCCCCGCTCCGAAGGGGTCATCCGCGGCTCCATGCTGCTGCGCGCGTGGCTCTTCCTCGGCGTCATCTGCGCCGTCCTGCAGATGGCCGGGTTCTTCACCGTCCTCGTCCACGCCGGCTGGCACCCCGGCGACCCCACCGGCCCCGGCACCCCCTTGCACCACGCCTACCAGCAGGCAACCACCATGACCTTCCTGGGCATGATCGCCGGACAGATCGGCACCGCCTTCGCCGCCCGCACCGACCACGCGTCCCTGCGCTCCATCGGCGTCTTCACCAATCCCCTGCTGCTGTGGGGCATCGGATTCGAACTCGCCCTGGCCGCGCTGTTCATCTACGCCCCGCCCTTCCAGCACCTGCTGGGTACCGCCGCCCTCACCCCCGCCATGGTCGCCCTCGTCGTCCCGTTCCCGTTCGTGGTGTGGGGTGCCGACGAACTACGACGCTGGCTCCTGCGCCTACGACGAGCACGTGGGCCGGCCAAGGCGAACCCCGGAGAGGCGGTGGTGCGACGTTGAGGCTGCCCGTGTGGTCGCGGCCCGGCTCTGCCCCTGTCGCAGTACTCGCGGTGGAGCGCAACCGGTGAAGGTCTCAGCGAAGGCGGCGTTCGCGGCACTGGCGGTGCCGAACTTCCGTCTCTTCTTCGCAGGCCAGTCGGTCAGCCTGATCGGCACGTGGATGCAGGCCGTGGCCCAGTCGTGGCTGGTGCTCCAGCTGACCGGGTCGGGAACGGTCCTCGGGCTGGTGGTCGCCGCCCAGTTCCTGCCCGTCCTGCTGGGCGGCCCCTACGGCGGGCTGCTGGCCGACCGGGCTGACAAGCACCGGCTGCTGATGGCCACACAGTCCGCCCTGGGAGCCCTCGCCCTGGTGCTGGGGCTCCTGACGGTCACCCATGTGGTCCGGCTGTGGATGGTCGTGGTCCTGGCGGTCGGCCTCGGCGCGGTGAACGCGGTGGACCTCCCCACCCGCCAGACGTTCGTGCCGGAGCTGGTCGGCCCGGAGCTGCTGCGCAACGCGGTCGGCCTGAACAGCATCATGATCAGCGCGACACGCGCGATCGGCCCCGCGGCGGCCGGGTTGCTCATCGCCACGGTCGGGGTCGGGGCCTGCTTCCTGGCCAACGCAGCCAGCTTCCTCGCCGTCCTTCTCGCGCTCCACCTGATGCACACCGGCCGGCTGCACCCCGCGGGTGCCGTCGAACGGGCACCCGGCCAGCTGGCCGAGGGCCTGCGCTACGTGCGCCGCACGGCCGGTCTGTGGGCACCGCTGGCGATGATGGCCCTGATCGGCACCTTTGCCTACGAGTTCCAGGTCGTTCTGCCGCTGCTGGTGCGCACCGTCCTGCACGGCGGACCGCAGACCTACGGCTTTCTCACCGGCGCCATGGGGCTGGGCTCCGTGGCCGGCGGACTCGCCGTCGCCGCCCTGGGCCGGGCCGGCGTCGTCCCCCTGATCGGCGCCGCGGCCGGATTCGCCGCCACGCTCGCCGCCGCGGCGGCGGTGCCGACCGCGCCGGCCGAAGTGGCGGTCCTTGCCCTGGTCGGGGTGGCCGGCACCGTCTTCCTCGCCATCGGCAACACGACACTGCAACTGATCAGCGATCCGGCGTTCCGGGGCCGGGTCATGGCCCTGTGGTCCGTCACCTTCCTGGGCAGCACCCCCGTCGGCGGACCCGTCGTCGGCGTCGTCTCCCAGCGCCTCGGTCCCCGCGCCGGGCTCGCCCTCGGTGCGGGAGCGTGCCTTGCCGCCGCCGTCCTGGGCCTGCTCGCCCTTCCCGGGATCCCGCAAGCCGCACGCTTCGTCGAGCGTACGAGAGCCCGCCGGCAGCCTCCTGCGTCTGACACCGGTACCGACCGCGCCTGACCGCTCCATGCCGAAACCCCCCGACCAGATCCGCCGCCTCTCCCCACGCGCCGGGCCTACTGTGGAGGAGTGGGAGCGAGCCGCAGCGCTGAGACGGACCGCGAGGTCACCGTCTGCCTGGCCGGCGACGTGATGCTCGGCCGGGGCATCGACCAGGTGCTGCCGCACCCGGGTGACCCGCGGCTGGCCGAGCCGTGGGTGACGGACGCTCGCGCCTACGTCGAGATGGCCGAAGCCGTGAACGGCCCGGTGTCCAGGGCCGCCGGCTACGACGGGCCATGGGGCGACCTGATGGAGGAACTTCGGGCTACGGGGCCCGACGCCTGGGTGCTGAACCTGGAGACCAGCGTGACCCGGGCGGACGACTTCGCTCCTGGGAAGAGCGTCCACTACCGCATGAATCCGGAGAACATGCCCTGCCTGACCGCCGCCCGGCCCGACGTGTGCACACTGGCCAACAACCACGTCCTGGACTTCGGCCGGGACGGGCTGGCCGAAACCCTCGACAGCCTCGGCGCCGCCGGGCTGCGCACCGCCGGTGCGGGTGCCGCCGCAGCCGAGGCGTGGCGTCCGGCCCGGGTGGCGCTGCGGCCTCCCCCGTCCGGCACGGGGTCCGCGTCCCGTCACGGGCCGCGCCTCCTCGTGTTCTCGGTCGGACTCCCGTCGAGCGGCATCCCTCTCGACTGGGCTGCCGCCCCGGACCGCAGCGGCATCGCCCTCGCCCCCGGACCCTCGCCGGCCGCCGCGGCCGACCTGGTCGCCCGTATGCGGTCCGCCCGCCGGCCCGGCGACCTGACAGTCGTCTCGATTCATTGGGGTTCCAACTGGGGCTACCGGGTCCCGCCCGAGCACATCCGGTTCGCCCACAGTCTTGTCGACGGCGGCGCCGACCTCGTCCATGGCCACTCCTCACACCACCCCCGCCCCTTGGAGGTCTATCGCGACCGGTTGATCCTCTACGGCTGCGGAGATCTGGTCGACGACTACGAAGGGATCAGCGGTCACGAGCAGTACCGCAGCGACCTCCGCGTCCTCTACACGGCCCGCCTCGACGAGGCCACGGGGGCGCTGCGAGAACTGCGCCTGACCCCCTTCCAGGCCCGCCGCCTCACACTGCACCGGGCCCACCTGCGCGACGCCCACTGGCTGCGCGGCGCGCTCACCCGGCACGGCGGCCCCTTCTCGACGGCCCTCACCGTCAGCGGCGACGGGGTGCTCACCCTCTCCCCGCGGACGCACGAGGTGTGACGTCAGACCACCTGCCCAGCCGTTCGCCCGTCAGGCAGCGACCTGATCACCCGGCCCGTCCGACCATTGCGGCAGACGGTCCGCGCACCCTCCGACACGGCGTGTTCAGGTCCGTCGCATATCGTGCGCGCGGGACGCGGGCCCGCCGGTCCGCGCTGCAATCGAAGGAGCAGCGACGTTGAACAACGCGTACAAGCCCGCCCCGGGGGTTCCGGACGAGCTCCAGCGGCGGCTGGGGGTGCCGGACGCGGTGCTGATCGGGCTGGGGTCGATGATCGGCGCCGGTATCTTCGCCTCCCTGGCCCCGGCCGCCCACGCGGCCGGCTCCGGCCTCCTGCTCGGTCTCGCGGTGGCCGCGGTCGTCGCCTACTGCAACGCCACCTCATCCGCCCGGCTCGCCGCCCTCTACCCGGCCTCCGGCGGCACCTACGTGTACGGGCGTGAGCGCCTGGGTGAGTTCTGGGGCTACCTGGCAGGCTGGGCGTTCGTGGTGGGCAAGACCGCCTCCTGCGCGGCCATGGCCCTGACCGTCGGCTCCTATGTCTGGCCTGCCCAGGCCCACGCTGTGGCCGTGGCCACCGTGGTGGCCCTGACCGCGGTCAACTACGCGGGCATCCAGAAGTCCGCCCTGCTCACCCGCGTCATCGTGGCGGTCGTCCTGGCGGTCCTCGCCGCCGTCGTGGTCGCCTCGCTGGCCTCGGGCGTCGTGGACACGGCGCACCTGGACATCGGTACCGACGCGACGGCCGGCGGGGTGCTCCAGGCGGCCGGGCTGCTGTTCTTCGCGTTCGCCGGCTACGCCCGCATCGCCACCCTCGGCGAAGAGGTCCGCGACCCGGCCCGCACCATCCCGCGGGCCATCCCGATCGCCCTGGGCATCACCCTCGTCGTCTACACCCTCGTCTCCGTCTCCGTCCTGCTGGTCCTGGGCCCGGATGGCCTCGCCTCCGCCGGTGCACCGCTGACGGAGGCCGTGCGGGCAGCCGGCGCCGAGCGGCTCGTCCCCGTCGTACGCGTCGGTGCCGCCGTCGCCGCCCTCGGCTCCCTGCTCGCCCTCATCCTCGGCGTCTCCCGTACCACCCTGGCCATGGCCCGCGACCACCACCTCCCCCACGCGCTGGCCGCCGTGCACCCACGCTTCAAGGTCCCCCACCGCGCCGAACTCCTCATCGGCGCCGTCGTCGCCGTAGCCGCCGCGACAAGCGACGTCCGCGGAGCGATCGGGTTCTCCTCCTTCGGCGTCCTGGCCTACTACGCCATCGCCAACGCCTCCGCATGGACCCTGACCCGGGCCGAAGGCCGCCCGGTCCGGATCGTCCCCGTCGTCGGCCTCGTCGGCTGCCTCGTCCTCGCCTTCGCCCTCCCGCTGCCCTCCGTGATCGCCGGAGCCGCCGTCCTCCTCGTCGGGGCTGCGGCCTATGGGGGGCGCCGCATGCTCACCGGCCCCACCCCGTAGCGACACGTGCCGACGACAGTCAGGAGGCGGCGCAGACGGTCTCGACGAAGTGACCGATCTGCTCTTCCGTGAGGTGGCGGGCGAGGTCGGCTTCGCTGATCATGCCGACCAGCCGGTGGTCCTCAATGACGGGCAGCCGCCGAACGCGGTGCTCCTGCATGATCTCCAGGACCCGTCCTGTGTCCGCATCCGCCGCCACCGTGTACGGCTTGCCCTGAGCGAGCATTCCTGCCGTCATACGGTGCGGGTCCTTGCCCTTCGCCAGGCACTTCACGACGATGTCGCGGTCCGTGATGATCCCGTGGAGCCGGTCGTCAGGTCCGCAGATCGGGAGTGATCCCACCCCGAGTTCACTCATGCGGCGGGCCGCGTCCATGAGCGTCTCGTCTTCCTGCACGCAGGACGCGCCTTTGTGCATGATCTCTCGTGCGGTCGCCATGGCTTCCTCCTCTCGATCGAGGGCCCCGGCGGAGTCTCCTCCGGAACAGGGCATGCGCCGCGAGCCCCCTGGCCGCTGCTTGCGCCGACGGCTTCGACCGCCTTCGGCGCCCCGCACCGGTCCGTCTGTCCCATTCTCCGTCCCGGCGGTCGGCGACGCGAGCGCGATCGGGTCGATGGTGTTCCGTCATCGGGTACGGGGCCGGTCGGCGGGGGCGGTCATCAGCCAGGACACGGTACGGCTGATGTCGGAGGACGCGACGATGCCGACCAGCCTGCCGCTGTCGTCGACGACGAGGGCCCGCCGGGGCCCGCCCGCGAGCATCTGCGGCAGTACGTCGACGAGCTGCTCCTCAGGGCCCACCACCACAACCTCCGGCCGGGGAACCATGACCTCCCGAACCCTTGTCACCCCACGCTGCGCCTCGGCGACCCGGCCTGCCGCGGCGAGCGTGAGCAGACCCGCCGGGGAGCACCCGTCGTCACCGATGACGGGAAAGGCCGAGTGGCGGTAGCGGTAGCGGGGATCCGCCAGGAGGTCCGCGATGGTCAACGAGGCAGGGACCGTGACCGGGGAGGGCGTCATGGCGTGCCGCACGGTCACACCTGCCAACACGACCCGCAACTGCGCCTGCCGGCCTTCCGCGGTCGCGGCGGCGATCAGGAACCAGGCGAGGAGGACGAACCACAGTCCGCCGACCACGTCGCCCCGTGCGAACAACAGCAGCCCTGCCAGGAGGAGCAGCCAGCCGAACCCGCGCCCCGCCGCGGTCGCACCGGCCGTGGCCCGCGCGCGGTCTCCGGTCCTCCACCAGATGAAGGCCCTCAGCAGTCGGCCTCCGTCCAGCGGAGCTGCCGGCACGGAGTTGAACAGCGCCAGCAGAAGGTTGATCACCGCGAGCCACACCAGCGCTTCGCTCAGCAGCCCCCGCCCCGCCGCACTGTCGACCAGCCACGCGCCCAGTGCGAAGAACGCACCCAGCCCCAGGCTGACGAGTGGTCCGACGCCGGCGATCCGCAGTTCGGCGGCGGGTGTGGACGCCTCCGTCCTGAGCCTGGCCACCCCGCCCAGAAGCCACAGGACGATGTCGTCCACCGCCACCCCGTTGCGACGGGCCACCACGGCATGGGCCAGTTCGTGGGCGAGCAGTGAAGCGAAGAAGAGGGCGGCCGCCAGCAACCCGACGAGCCAGTAGGCCCACCAGGCGCGCCCCGGGGACACGGCGGGCAGCCGCCCCTGCGCCAGCCCCAGTGCGATGAGCGTGAAGATCGCCAGGATGCTCCAGTGGACACCCACTCGGACTCCCGCGATCCGGCCCAGTACGAATGTCGGTTTCACGATCCCTCCGGTTACCAGCGTAGGCACGGGCCGGTTTCGCGACAGGGCCGACCGGGCCCTCTCGCTGCCCTACCGGGTGCGGACCGCACTCCCCCGTACGACGCTGGAAGCAGGGGTGCTCTGCTTCGGCCGACCGGTGTCCGTCACGGAGCCGGCCCGGGCTTCCCGGTCGTTCACAGGCCCCGCGACCGGCCGACGGGGGACGGCCCGCCGACGGATCCCGGCCGCGTGACGGGAGGCCGCTCATGTTGTTCTCCGATCGAACCGCCGCCGGCAGGCTGCTGGCTGACGACGTCGCCCGGCTCGCCCTGACCCGGCCGGTGGTCCTCGGTCTGCCCCGCGGCGGGGTGCCCGTGGCCGCGGAGGTGGCACGGGTCCTGGGGGCGCCGTTGGACGTGATCGTGGTCCGCAAACTCGGTGTGCCCTTCCAGCCCGAGGTGGCCTTCGGCGCCATCGGGGAGGGCGGCGTACGGCTCGTCAACGATGCGACGGTCAGGGCGGCCCACCTCGGGGAACGCGACTGCGCCCAGGTCGAGGAGGCGGAGCGGGAGGAACTGCGGCGGCGGCTGGCACGCTACCGCCGGGGCCGGGAACGGACGGCGCTCACCGGACGCGTCGTGGTCATCGTGGACGACGGGGTCGCCACCGGATCGACCGCGTCCGTGGCCTGCGAGGTGGCACGCCGGCAGGGAGCGGCGCAGGTGGTCCTGGCCGTCCCGGTCGCGGCGCCACAGGCACTGCAGCGGCTGCGGCACGAGGCCGACGCCGTGGTGTGCCTGTGGGCGCCCCCGCACTTCTCTGCCGTGGGCCAGTGGTACGAGGACTTTTCGCAGGTCGGCGATGAGGAGGTCTCGGCACTGCTGGCCGCTGCGACGAGGGCCGGCACGCATCCGGTGAATCCGGCAGGGGCCACGAGCCCGGTGGAGATGGGCGACGTGGTGGTGGACGCCGGTGGAACGGCCCTGCCCGGGCTGTTGGCCGTGCCCGGTGATCCGGCGGGCGTCGTCGTCTTCGCGCACGGCAGCGGCAGCAGCCGCCTGAGCCCCCGCAACCGGCGGGTGGCCGAGGTGCTCAACGACGCGGGACTCGCGACGCTGCTCTTCGACCTCCTCACCCCGACCGAGGCACAGGACCGGACCAAGGTCTTCGACGTTCCCCTCCTCGCCCTCCGCCTGACGCAGGCCACCCGATGGCTCCGGCCGAGGCTTCCCCTGCACGTCTGCTACTTCGGTGCGAGCACGGGCGCCGCGGCGGCACTCGTGGCCGCGGCCGAACCGCGGTCGGACATCGCGGCGATCGTCTCCCGGGGCGGCCGTCCGGACCTGGCACTGACCCGGCTCGCGGCCGTGCGCGCTCCGACCCTGCTGATCGTCGGCGGAGCGGACCTGCAGGTCCTGGACCTGAACCGCCAGGCCGCCGCACACCTTCGGTGCGAGCACCAGGTCGCTGTGGTCACCGGGGCCACGCACCTCTTCGAGGAGCCCGGAGCGCTCGACGCAGTGGCCGACGCGGCATTGGACTGGTTCACCCGTCACCTCGCGCCTCTGAGCGCCACGACACGGTGGTCGGCCCACCGGCGCAGAGCGTGACGGCCGACCGAGCGTGACGGCCGACCGAGGTGGAACCGCCGCCCCCGGTTCCATGGGCCGGCCGCGCCCGGGTGCGTCTCAGCCCCGTGCTGCGACAATGCGGAGGGAAGCATGCATCGTGCAGTCCGGATCAGGCGGCGAACATGTCCGACGTACCAGGTGGCACCTCCGAGGCGCCGATCAGGCTGTTCCTCCTCGACGACCACGAGGTGGTCCGGCGGGGGCTGCGGGACCTCCTCGAAGCGGAGGCGGACATCACCGTCGTCGGCGAGGCGAACACCGCGGAGCAGGCACTGGCACGCGGGCCCGCGCTGCGCCCGGACGTCGCGGTCCTCGACGTGCGCCTGCCGGACGGCGACGGCATCACCGTGTGCCGGGAGCTGCGCTCGCGGATGCCGGACCTGGCGTGCCTGATGTTGACGTCGTTCGACGACGAGGAGGCCCTGCTGGACGCGATCATGGCGGGGGCGGCCGGGTACGTGCTCAAACAGATCAAGGGCGCCGACCTGGTGTCGGCGGTGCGTACCGTCTCCACCGGGCAGTCCATGCTCGACCCCGCGACCACGGCCCGCCTGATGCACTCACTGCGCGACCCGGAGGCCGCGCGGGGGCCCGAGGACACCCGGCTGGCCACGCTCTCCGAACGGGAACGGGCGGTCCTGGAACTGATCGGGGACGGCCTCACCAACCGTCAGATCGCCAAAGAGCTCTACCTGTCCGAGAAGACGGTCAAGAACCACATCTCCCGGCTTCTGGGCAAACTGGGGGTCGAACGCCGCGTGCAGGCAGCGGTGATCGCCGCGCAGGTCCACGAGCAGGAGCACGAGGGCGGCGCCCCGTCGTCCAAGCGCTGACCGGGCACACCGGTGAGGCGCCGCGTCGCAACCGTCTTTGCGCACGTGGACCGAGCGGCCCCCGCCCGGGACCGTTCGGCCCTCCCCCGACGCGCCGCCTCCGGCGGATGGTGGTTTCGCACCACCTCAGGCCTCGTGGTGGACGAGGAGCTGGCATGACCTACCCGATCATCACCAAAGAGCCCCGTCCGCGCGGCACCTGGCGGCTCCCGGACTACGAACAGGCCCGCGCGACCTTCACCTGGGGCGAGGCCCGGTCGTGGCTGAGCGGCCTGCCGGACGGCGGCGGCCTGAACATGGGATTCGAGGCGGTCGACCGGCACGTCGCGGCCGGTCACGGCGCGTGGGAGGCCTTGCGGTGCGTCGCCGCCGACGATTCCGTCACCCGCGTGAGCTATGCGGACCTCGCCGCCGACACCTCCCGGTTCGCCAACGTCCTCGCAGCCTCGGGGGTGGCCCCACAGGAGCGGGTGTTCACTCTGCTGGGCCGGCGCCGGGAGCTGTACACCGCTGCTCTGGGCACGCTGCGTGCCCGGCGCGTGCTGTGCCCGCTGTTCTCCGCCTTCGGCCCGGAGCCGGTGCGGCAGCGGCTCGCTCTGGGCGACGCCCGGGTCCTGGTGACAACGGAGGCCCTCTACCGGCGCAAGGTCGAGGCGATCCGGCACCTGCTTCCCGGCCTGGCCCACGTACTGCTGGTCGGTCCCGTCACCGACCCGCCCGCGGGCACCCTCGGACTGGAAGACCTCATGGCGCAGGCCTCCCCCGTGTTCACGGTGCCGCCGACCGACCCCGAGGACATGGCCCTGCTCCACTTCACGAGCGGAACGACCGGCACGCCCAAGGGCGCGGTGCACGTCCACGACGCGGTCGTGGCCCACCATGCCACGGCGTCCTTCGCCCTGGACCTCGGGCCGCGGGACGTGTACTGGTGCACGGCCGACCCCGGCTGGGTGACGGGCACCTCGTACGGGATCCTCGCCCCTCTCACGCACGGTGCCACCCTGGTGGTGGACGAGGGCGACTTCGACGTGCACCGCTGGTACCGGATCCTCGACACGCAGAACGTCGCGGTCTGGTACACCGCTCCCACAGCGATCCGGATGCTGATGCGGGCCACGCCGCGGGGCGGCGGAAGCCGTCTTCCCGGCCCGTACGACCTCTCCGCCCTCCGCTTCATCGCCAGCGTCGGCGAGCCGCTCAACCCCGAAGCCGTCGTATGGGGGCAGGAGGTCCTGGGCCTCCCCGTGCACGACAACTGGTGGCAGACGGAAACCGGCGCCATCATGATCGCCAACTACGCCTCCAGCGACATCCGCCCCGGCTCCATGGGGCGTCCCCTGCCCGGCGTGCACGCGGCGATCCTGGAACGCGGCCAGGACGGACGCGCAGCCGTCACCGACGGGCACGTACGACCCGTGAGCCGACCGGGTGTGGAGGGTGAACTGGCACTCCGGCCGGGCTGGCCCTCGATGTTCCGCGGCTACCTGGACGACCGCCCTCGCTACGAGGCCTGCTTCGCCGACGGCTGGTACCTCACCGGCGACCTGGCGAAGCGGGACGAGGAGGGCTGGTTCTGGTTCGTCGGCCGTGCCGACGACGTGATCAAATCATCCGGTCACCTCATAGGGCCGTTCGAGGTCGAAAGCGCCCTGATGGAGCATCCGGCCGTGGCGGAGGCGGGGGTGATCGGCCGCCCGGACCCGGTCGTGGGGGCCGTGGTCAAGGCATTCGTCTCCCTGCGGCCCGGCTACGAGGCCGCGGACGCGCTGAAGCGCGAACTGCTCGCGTTCGCCCGGCAGCGGCTCGGGCCGGCAGTGGCCCCGCGCGAGATCGACTTCGATCAGAACCTCCCGAAGACCCGCAGCGGCAAGGTGATGCGCCGCCTGCTGCGGGCCCGTGAACTCGGCCTGCCCGAGGGCGATCTGTCGACCCTGGAAAGTCCTGCCTGAGCAGCGCGTGAGGAAGGCCCTGCCATGAACGCCACCACCAGGAGAGCCCCCGGCCCGAAGCGCCCCGGCAGTCGTCGTCAGCCGCATGCGGCCCAGGACGGCGGACCCCGCCCCGAACGTGACCATCAGCTGGTGCTCCTGCGGCAGATGCTGTTGATCCGCAGGTTCGAGGAACGTTGCGTCGAGCTGTACAGCGCGGCGAAGATCCGCGGGTTCGTCCACCTGTACATCGGCGAAGAGGCGGTCGCCGTGGGTGTCGGCCAGGCCCTCCGCGAGGAGGACGCCGTCGTGTCCACCTACCGCGAGCACGGTCACGCGCTCGCACGCGGCGTGCCCGCCGAGGCCGTCATGGCGGAGATGTTCGGCAAGACCACGGGGTGCAGCCGGGGGCGCGGCGGGTCGATGCACTTGTTCGACGGCGGACGGCGGTTCTACGGCGGCAACGCCATCGTCGCCGGCGGACTGCCGCTGGCCGCCGGACTGGCCCTCGCGGACCGGATGCGCGGCACCGAACGGGTGACGTGCTGCTTCTTCGGCGACGGCGCCTACGCGGAGGGCGAGTTCCACGAGACGGCCAACCTTGCCGCCCTGTGGCAGCTGCCCCTCCTGCTGGTCTGTGAGAACAACCTGTACGCCATGGGGACCAGTCTGGCGCGGGAACACGCGCAGACGAACCTCGCGATGCGCGCCGCGTCGTACGGTATGCCCGCCTGGACCGTCGACGGCATGGACGTGCTGGCCGTCGAGGCCGCCGCACGGCGGGCGGCGGAGTCCGTCCGGGCGGGTGGAGGCCCGCACTTCCTCGAGGCGCGGACGTACCGCTTCCGCGCCCATTCCATGTACGACCCGGACCGGTACCGGAAGAAGGAGGAGATCGCGCAGTGGAAGACACGTGACCCCCTGGACGGCCTGGAGGCGATGATGCGTGACGCCGGGAACCTGGACGACGGGGCGATGAAGCGGCTCGAGGAGGACGTGGCCGCGCAGATCGACGCATCCGTACGCGCCGCGGAGGCCGCCCCGTGTGAACCCGTCACCGACCTGCTGCGGTTCGTGACGAGCCCCCCCGGGAGGGCGGCGTGAGCGCGCACGGGTCCGCCGAGGGTGCCGGGACCGCACGTACGACGTACCGCGAAGCCCTGCGAGAGGGGCTGCGCGAGGCGCTGCGCGGCGACGACCGGGTCTTCCTCATGGGCGAGGACGTAGGCAGGTACGGCGGGTGCTTCGGGGTGAGCCTGGGGTTGCTGGAGGAGTTCGGGCCCGACCGGATCCGCGACACCCCGCTGTCGGAATCCGCTTTCGTGGGAGCCGGAATCGGTGCCGCGCTGGGCGGGCTGCGTCCTGTCGTCGAGATCATGACCGTGAACTTCAGCCTGCTGGCCCTCGACCAGATCATGAACAACGCGGCCACCCTGCTGCACATGTCCGGCGGGCAGCTGAACGTACCCATCGTGATCCGTATGACGACGGGGGCGGGCCGGCAGCTCGCCGCCCAGCATTCCCACAGCCTGGAGAGCTGGTACGCCCATATCCCGGGCATCCGGGTGATCACCCCCGCCACCGTGGACGACGCCCGTCACATGCTGGCCGCGGCCCTCGACGACCCCGACCCCGTCGTGCTCTTCGAGCACGGGAGCCTCTACAACGACGAGGGTGTGCTGGACACCACGATCGACTCCGTCGGCCTGGACTCGGCCGCGGTCCGTCGGCCCGGCACGGACGTCTCCGTGATCACGTACGGTGGCTCCCTGCCCAAGGCACTGGCCGCGGCGGAGGAGCTCGCCGGGGAGGGCATCGGCGCGGAAGTGGTCGACCTGCGGTCCCTGCGGCCCCTGGACGACGCCACGGTGATGGAGTCCGTCGCGCGCACCCACCGCGCCGTCATCGTCGACGAGGGCTGGCGCAGCGGCAGTGTCTCGGGGGAGATCGCGGCCCGCATAGCAGAGCAGTCCTTCTACGATCTCGACGCGCCCGTCCAGCGGGTGTGCAGCCAGGAGGTGCCGATGCCCTACGCGCGACAGCTGGAGGAGGCCGCCCTGCCCCAGGCCGCTTCCGTCGTGGCGGCGGTCCGCCAGGTGGTGGCCTGACATGGGCGAGTTCACCATGCCGTCCCTCGGAGCCGACATGGACGAGGGCACCCTCGTCGAGTGGCTGGTCGCCGCAGGAACCGAGGTCGCGCGGGGTGACGTCGTGGCCGTCGTGGAAACCGCCAAGTCGACGATCGAGGTCGAGTGCTTCGAGTCCGGCACGGTCACCGCACTTCTGGTCGAGCCGGGCGCGACGGTGCCCGTGGGAACCCCCCTGGCCGTCATCAGCCCCGAAGCCTCCGGGCCCCCTGCCGTGGCGCCCCGGCCGGTCCTCGCCGGGTCCGCCCTGGCCACCCCCCTCGTGCGGCACCAGGCGGCCGAGGAGGGAGTGGACCTCCAGGCGGTGGACGGCAGCGGCAGGGGCGGCCGGATCACCCGCGCGGACGTGTCCCGGGCCGCGCACCCGGCGCCCGCGCGGATCGCGGCGTCACCGCTCGCCCGGCGCCTCGCCGAGTCCCTGGGCGTCGACCTCGCCGCCGTCAAGGGCACGGGCAGCCGCGGCGCGATCAAGGCCGACGACGTCCGCGCCGCCGCCGGAGGCGTGGGCACGGAGCCGGCTCCCGCACTCCCGGCCGAACGGGCCGTGCCGGCCGTGCCGCCGGCCATGTCCGCCGGGGCCCGCGCAGCACCGTCCGGCGGTGACCGGCTCGCCATCGCCCGGCTGATGACCCGCGCCAAGCGGGAGATCCCGCACTACTACCTGTCCACGGTCATCGACCTCGCCGCCGCTCTGGAATGGATGCGCACCGAGAACGGCACGCGGCCGGTCGCCGACCGCCTGGTCCCGGCCGCGCTGCTCCTCAAAGGCGTCGCGCTGGCCGCTCGTGAGGTGCCGGAACTGAACGGCCACTGGAGCGACGACGGGTTCGTGCCCGCGACCGGTGTCCGCCTCGGCACGGCCGTGTCGCTGCGCGGGGGCGGACTGGTGGCGCCCGCCCTGGCGGACGCCGACCGGTTGCCCCTCCCGGAGCTGATGGCCACCCTGAAGGACCTCGTCGCCCGGGCCAGGCACGGCAGGCTCCGCGCCTCGGAGACGGCGGACCCGACGCTCACCGTGACCAACCTGGGTGATCAGGGCGCCCAGACGGTCTTCGGCGTGATCTACCCGCCGCAGGTCGCGATGGTCGGCCTCGGCCGGGTGACCGACCGCCCCGTCGCGGTCGACGGCATGCTCGCCGTCCACCCGACCGTCACGGCCACCCTGTCCGCCGACCACCGGGCCAGCGACGGTGCGACCGGCTCCCGCTTCCTCACCGCGCTCGACCGCCTGCTCCAGCACCCGGAGGACCTGTGACCCGAGACGAAGCCCTCGAGACGATCAAAGCCGTGATCGAGGAGGTCGTACCCGGCGCCGACCTCGCCGGGGTGTCCCCCCACGAGAACTTCCGCGAGCACCTGGAGATGGACTCGCTGGATTTCCTCAACTTCGTCGAGGTGCTCAGCGCACGGACGGGGCTCGCCCTGCCGGAACAGGACTATCCGTCGCTCACCACCCTCGAGGGCTGCGCGGACTACGTGGCCACCCGCAGCCGGGGCACGAAGGAGGACCCGCCCCGCACAGCGTGAGAACCCGGACCACGCAGCCCCCGCCCGGGACCCGGTCGGCCCTACTCCTCACCGGGCGCGGACAGCGAGTCTGGAAGGGCTCGGAACCAGGGGCTGGAGGAAACATGCACCACCTGCGCACCGTCAACGACGTCATGACACACGCCGTCGTCTCGGTCGGCCAAGCGGCACCGGTCCACGACATCGTCGAGGCCATGCGGCGGTGGGGCTTCAGCTCCCTGCCCGTCCTGTCGGCCGAGGACAGGGTCATCGGCGTGGTCTCCGAAGCCGATCTCCTGGCCAAGGCGGAGGGCACCGACGCGTCCCACACCGTGACCGCCGGGCAGCTGATGACCGTTCCGCCCGTGACCGTGCCCCCGCACGCCACGATCGCCGCTGCCGCCCGCCTCATGGCGGAAGGACACTTCAAGCGGCTGCCGGTGGTCGACGACGACGGCAGGCTCGTGGGCGTCGTCAGCCGCGGCGACCTCCTGAAGATCTACCTCCGCCCCGACGCGGACATCGCCGAGGAACTGCGGGACCTGCTCACCTCTCGGCTGATCGCCTCCGGAACGGCCAGCGTGCACGCACACGTCGACCACGGAGTCGTCCGGATGGAGGGCGAGGTGGCCGATCCGGCACTGGCCGACGTACTCGTGCGCGTCGCACGCGCCGTTCCCGGCGTCGTGGACGTCACGTCCACGCTCCACTCGCGGGTGCCGGCCTGACCCGGGACCACGGTGAACACAACGGATCCGGCTGGAAGGAACGGGACGATGAAAGTGTCCGCGTCCATGTCCGCGCCCGCGGTGTCCGTCACCACCGCGACGACCATCGGAGAGGCCGCCCGGCAGATGGACGTCCACGGCGTCGGCTGCCTGGTCGTGACGGAAGGCGGAGCCCTGCGCGGTGTCGTCACCGACCGTGACATCGCCGTCCGTGCGGTGGCGACAGCACTCGACTGCGACGTTCCGGTGCGGGAGGTCATGACCACTCCGGCCGCCACCGTCGACGTGGGCGACGACATCCACGCCGCGTACGCGATGTTCCGCACCAGGGGAGTCCGGCGCCTTCCCGTCCTCGACGGACAGCGCGTCGTGGGCATGCTGACGGTCGACGACATGCTGATGGACGTCTTCCGGAGGGTGGCGGACCTGCTCGGTCCGGTCGCCTGGAGCGTCCTGGAGGAGCCGCCCGGTCCCCGGGACGAGATCGGCCCGCGCGCACCCACCCCGGACAGCCCTCGCGCTCCCTGAGACCGCGGGTCGCGGTGGTGGGGAGCGCGTTTCGGTGGCGCGGCCGCTCAGGCGGCCGCGGCCAGTTCGCTGCTGATGTGGTGGGCCCAGGTCTGGATCCGCTCCGAGTTGCGGAAGTCGCCGCCCTTGCCGTGCCGGACCACTGCCTTGGCGATGATTCCCGGTGTGTGTTCGGTGATGCTGCCACCGAAGGTGACGTGCTCCCGGGCACCGAGCCGTTCCATCTGCCTGGCCACAGCCGGGACCGGCGGGATCTCGTGCTGTTCGGCGGAACTGTCGACCGGGCCACTGCTGAACAGGAAGACCGGCCGGTGCCGGAGGTACTGCTCGTTGCGTTCCGCGCAGTGCAGGGCCTTGCCGCTCCAGCGGCCGGCGTACAGGGCCCCGCCCAGGACGACCGCGTCGAAGCCCCGGACGTCGTCCACGTCGTCCGCCGGGAGCACCACGGCGTCGAGGCCGTCCTCGCGGAGGGCCTGTCCGATCTCCGAGGCGATCCCGGCGGTCGCGCCGTGTCGGCTGCCGTAGGCGACCAGCACCCTCTTGGCGCTCATGCCTGCTCTCCTGCCTCCGGGGCCTGGGGACGCCGGACGGGAATGCTGCGGCGGCCCGCGGGAGGTTCGGCCTCCATCGGGACGCGGACCGTGAGGATCCCGTCCTCATAGGCGGCCTCGACCCCGTCGGTCGGGATCTGTCCGGGCAGCCGGACGCTGCGCAGGAAGGATCCGTAGCGGAACTCCGAATGGTCCTTGTCCTCCGTGCTCTCGGTGTGTTCGGCGCTGACCGTGAGGGTGTCGCCGTCGACGGTGATCTCGATGTCCTTCTCGGGGTCCAGCCCGGGCATCTCGGCGCGGAGCGTGTACGTGCCGTTGGAGTTGGTCACCTCGATCGGGATCGGGTGGACGTCGAGGGCCGGCCGCCACACGGGGAGGCGCGGGAAGTCGGCTCCGAGCCAGTCGGTGAGGTCGGGGAAGAGGCCGCGCCTCCGCTCCATCTGTGTGCCTGCCATGGGGTGCTCCCGGGTCTCCGGCGCCGCACGGCGGCGCCTTCGTACGGTTTCTGTCACCACGATCGGCCTGTCGGCTCACGGTCCGCTTGGGCCTGTCGGGGCAGCGCCGGGACCATTCGGCCCCGGGTCGCGAAGCGAGGCATCCGCCAGGCGGCGCACGGCTGCTCCTGCAGGGCCACCCGGTCCCCAACGGTCCCCTGGTGGCCCCGTCCAGGGGCCTGTCGAGCGGTGGATGCTGGAACCATGTCCGAGGTGACCACAACAGATCTGTACGAGGTCACGATGGCGATGTCGTACCTCCGAGAAGGCATGTGCGCCGACGCGACCTTCAGTCTCTTCGTCAGGGACCTGCCACCAGGGCGGGGCTTCCTGGTCGCTGCCGGCCTGGAGCCGGCCCTCGACTACCTGGCCCGGTTCGAGGTGACGGCGGACGACGGCCGGGTGTTCGCCGAGGCACTGCACCGGCCGGCGGCGGATCTGGCGCAGCTGGTCGGTCTGCGGTTCGAGGGTGAGGTCCGTGCGGTCCCCGAGGGGCGGCTGGTCCTCGCCGGTGAGCCGCTGCTGGAAGTCACCGCGCCACTCGCCCAGGCCCAGCTCGTCGAGACGTTTCTGCTCAGCCAGCTCTGTCACCAGACGGCCGTCGCCTCCAAGGCGGCCCGGTGTGTCCTGGCCGCCCGCGGCCGGCCGGTGATCGACTTCTCGCTGCGCCGCGGCCACGGGCCCCAGGCGGGTTTCCAGACCGCCCGCCTCGGGGGGATCGTCGGGTTCGCCGGAACCAGCAACGTCGATGCGGCGGTGCGGCTCGGCCTGACCGCCTCGGGCACCATGGCGCACTCGTACATCGAGTCCTTCCCCTCCGAGGAGCACGCGTTCCGGGCCTTCGCGCGCGCCCATCCCGGGCCGGTCACCTTCCTCGTCGACACCTACGACACCGACCGCGGTGTGTCGACCGCCGCCCGCGTCCTGGCCGAGCTGCGGCGGGGCCCGGGCTGCGCGATCCGCCTCGACAGCGGCGACCTCGGAGAGCTGGCTCACCGCTCCCGTGGTCAGCTGGACGCGGCAGGCCTGCCCGACGTGCGGATCATCGCCAGCGGTGGCCTGGACGAGTACGCGATCGACGACCTCGTGCGTTCCGGGGCTCCGATCGACGTCTTCGCCGTCGGGACCCGCGTGGGTGTTGCCGACGACGCACCGTTTCTGGACGCCGCGTACAAACTGGTGGCCTACGACGGGCGGCCGGTGATGAAGCTGTCCTCGGCGAAGGCCACCGCCCCCGCGGCCAAGCAGGTGTACCGCCGGGCCGGGCCGGCCGACGTGATCTCCCTGCGTGACGAAGCACCTCCGCCGTGCTCGGAGCCGCTGCTGGAGACGGTGATGCGCAACGGCCGCAGAACCGGTCCACCCGACTCGCTCGCCTCCGCGCACTCCCGGTTCGAGGCCGACCTCGACGCCATGCCGCGCGAAGCCAGGCGTATCCGCGGCTCCCGGCCCCCCGCCCCGACCGTTTCGGAGCGGCTGTCCCGTCTCACGGAGGAAGTGCGAGAACGCCTGCTCAAGGAGATCGGGAACCCGGGTGCCACCCGCTTCACGGACGGTACTCCACCCGGCGGCCGGTGAGCCGGTGCGGAGTGAGCTTCATCCAGTGGGTGCGCTCTCCGCCCGCCCAGGGCGTGGCGTGGACGGCCTCGGCCAGGCTTTCCAGCACGTCGGGACGGGAGGCTGCCTCGAGCACTCCCACGGCCAGCACGCTCCACCCCCTCGCCGCCACCTCGTCGATATGCTCCGCCTCGAAAGCGGCCTCGGTGCTCGCGGCCCGTGCCAGCACGGTGTCGGCCCCGGTCCGGAAGGCGATCCCGTCATCGACGACCAGGTAGTTCACCGGGTGGACGGCCGGGCCGTCCGCGGCGAAGACGGCGACCCGGCCGATGCCGCGGACGCCGAGCAGCCGTCGGCACTCCTCCTCGCCCAGAACGACAGGCCGGGCTTCGGTGCAAAGCGTCCTGGCCGGTCGCCCGGCATCGTGATCGGTGCGGGTGCCGGCCAGGGCGCCGACGGTGGTACCGAGCACCTGGGCGATGCGGACGAGCGTTCCGACCGTCGGGAGGGCGACGTGGTCCTCCAGGGAGGCGATGTAGCGCGCGTCGGCCCCGCAGCGCTCCCCCAGTTCCTCGCGACTCATTCCGGCTGCGGTTCTGCAGGCGGCAAGCCGCCGCCCCAGGTCGGTGGTCATGGTGTGAACCCTCCTCGAGCCGCTGGACCGCCGTGCGCGTGCCGCGGTCCACGGGACGCGCCCTGCCTGTTCCCGGTACAGCCAGGCTGGGCCGCGGCCGGGCCCCTCCGCATGGGCCGGTCGGTCCCCTCTCCCGGTCGGGGCCGTCCCCCGCGGTGCTCTTCCGGGTGCCGGAACACGGCCCACCGCCGCGTGGAGCTCCGCCTGGACGTGAAGCACACTGGTGGAGCGGACGCGACGGCCGTGTGCGGGCCGTCCGCTTTCCGGGTTCCCCCGGCATGGGCCGTTCGGGCCCGGGAGGGGGCCGCAGGGCCCGCGCCGGGAGGCGAGGGCAGACGAAGACTGGAGAGGGACTCGCGTCAGGAGGCCGTCAATGAGCACCCCGTCACCCACCCGAATCGCCACGGCACTGCCGGCCGACTGTCGCACGCGCCTGATGGAGATGGCCCGAGAGGTGAACTTCGCCGAGGGGACCCGTCTCTTCCGCGAGGGCGGCCACGCCGACAGGTTCTGGATCGTCCGGTCCGGCACCGTGACGTTGGACGTCCATGTTCCCGGCCGGCGCGCAGCGGTCGTCGAGAGTCTGGGAACCGGCCAGCTCGTCGGCTGCTCGTGGCTGTTCAAGCCCTACACCTGGCACCTGGGCGCCGAAGCGACGACCCCTGTCCGCGCGTACGAGTTCGATGCCGAGCACGTACGGATGCTGATGGACGCCGATCCCGTGTTCGGCTCCGCCGTCGGCCACTGGGTCGCCCAGGTCCTCGCCCACCGCCTGCAGGCGACCAGGGTCCGCCTGCTCGACCTGTACGCCCCTTACGGAAGCGGCAGCTCCCTGTGACCACCGTCCGACCGGGGACCGTGAACGGCTCGCCGAGGAGGCCGTGGCCTACTCGGCCGAGGGCTGCTTAGCTGCCGTTTCGTGCAGATGCCGGACGTGGGCGTCCGGGCCCGGGAAGAAGACGGTCGTACGGCCGGTGTCGGACCAGCGCACGTCGAAGGGCGGGGTGCCGTCGTCGTGGTGCAGGGCTACGACCTCTCCGTCCCGGCCAGGCCGGCCGACGGTGGGCCCGCCCACGACGATCTGGTCGCCTACCTCGGCATGGATCCCAGATCCGTGTTCCCGTGCATAGGCGTTCATGACCTCGCCTTTCTGTGGAATGCGCCCCGCAGGAGCCGGGCGGCCACGAATGCGGAGAGCGCGGCAGCGAAGGCCAGCCATATGCCGGTCCAGCCGACGGGCTCGGTGTCCAGGAGCGACCGCAGTGAGGGGACGTACAGGGCGGCCGCCCCGAGGACGGCGGATGCGGCCGCGGAGGCGGGCAGGAAGAGGTTCTCCGTGGTCATCAGACGGGCCCTCAACCCCAGGGCGACGCCCAGCTGGGCTGCGAGCAGGGCCAGGAAGAGCACGCTCTGCCACGGCAGGCCGGCGGTGCGGGCGGCCGCACCGGCCAGCAGGCTGACGGCCGTCACGGCGGACGCCAGAACCAGGAGGCGCTGCCAGACACCCGCGGCGAGGATGTGCTGGCCGGCGGGCCGAGGCGGGCGCCGCATGGCCTGCGGCGCGACGGGCTCCGCGCCCATGGCCACGCCCGTGAGGCCGTGGGTGAGGAGGTTGATCCACAGGATCTGCGCCGCGCGCAGCGGCAGGGCCAGGCCCAGGAAGGGACCGATCAGCATCACGAGGATCTCCGCGGCTCCGCCGGCCATGGCGTAGACGAGGAATCGCCGGATGTTGTCGTACACCCGGCGGCCCTCTTCGACGGCCGTGACCACGGTGGCGAGCTCGTCGTCCGTGAGGACCAGGTCTGCGGCCTGGCGGGCCACTTCCGTGCCCCGGGCACCCATGGCGACACCGATGTCGGCCTGGCGGAGGGCGGGGCCGTCGTTGACTCCGTCGCCGGTCATGGCGGTGACGGCGCCGTGGGCCCGCCAGGCGCGGACGATGTCCAGCTTCTGCTGCGGGTCCGTGCGGGCGAAGACCCTGATGCCGGTCAGGTCCGTGTCCGGCGCGGCGGCCAGCTCGGGGCCGGTGAGGACGTCCCCAGGTTCCCCGTCCTGGACGAGGCCGGTGCGTTCGGCGATCGCGCGCGCCGTCGCGGGGTGGTCGCCGGTGATCAGGACGGAGGTGATGCCCGCATCCCGGCAGGCGGTCAGGGTCGCGGCGGCAGCGGCTTTCGGCGGATCGCTGATGGCGATCAGCCCGAGCAGACGCAGTCCCTGTTCTGCCTCGACGGCCGGCCGGTCCCACAGGAGCCGCTCCGTGCCCGCGACCGCCAGCACGCGGAACCCGTGGGCGGCCAGGATGGCGGTCTCGTCGCGGGCCCGGTCCAGCAGCTCGGGCGGGTCGGCGAGCACGCGGGGGGTGAGGACGGCCTCGGGAGCCCCTTTGAGGCAGACCAGCACGTTGCCGTCGGGCAGGTGGTGCAGTGTGCTCATCCGCTTGCGCAGGCTGTCGAAGGGCGCTTCCGCGATCCTCGGACAGGCCTGGCGGAGCTCGGCCGGGCCGGGGCAGCCTGCTTTGGCAGCTGCTGACAGCAGGGCGGCCTCCATGGGGTCGCCGACGGCGCTCCAGGCGTCCGATCCGGGTCCGGGAGGCTTGAGGCCCGCGTCGTTGCACAGGGCCGCCGTGGTGAGCAGCTCCCGCAGCGGGCGGAGCTCTTCGGGCGTCAGCGCGCGCCCCGCGCGTGTCAGCTCCCCGTGCGGTGCGTATCCGGTGCCCGACACATCGGCGCCGCCCGAGGGCGTCCACAGGTGCTGGACGACCATACGGCCCTCGGTGAGGGTGCCCGTCTTGTCGGTGGCCAGCACACTCACCGACCCGAGGGTCTCGACGGCCGGCAGGCGGCGGACGAGAGCGCCGCGCGCCGCCATCCGGCGGGCTCCGAGGGCGAGGGCGAGGGTGACCACGGCCGGCAGGGACTCGGGGACCGCGGCGACGGCCAGGCTGATGGCGGTGACGGCCATCGTGTCCGGGGCCAGGTCCCGTAGCAGGCCGAGGGCGAAGACCAGCACGCACAGGGCGAGGGTGACCAGGGCGAGGACGCGTCCCAGGGAGGCGAGCCGGCGCTGGAGCGGGGTCGGCTCGTGGCCGCCGTCCAAGAGGGCGGCGATGCGTCCGAGGGCGCTCGCCGGGCCGGTGGCCGTGGCGGTGGCGGTGCCGCGACCGCGTACGACGACGGTTCCGGCGGACACCGTCCCGCCCGCGGCCTTGTCGACCGGTTCCGACTCGCCGGTGAGCATCGACTCGTCCATCAGGAGCGCGGACGCCTCGGTGAGACCGGCGTCCGCGGCGACGATGTCTCCCTCTCCCAGCAGCAGGGCGTCCCCCGGGACCACCAGCGCGGCGGCCACCTCGTGCGGGGCTCCGTCGCGCAGCACCCTGGCGTGGGGGGCCGAGAGGGCGGAGAGCGCGGCGACGGCGCGGTCGGCCCGGACCTCCTGGGCGACCCCCACGGTGGTGTTGACGACGATCACCAGTCCTATGACGACGGCGTCCGGGTGGTCACCGATGGCGATGGTGAGCACGGCGGCACCGAGCAGCACCATGATCAACGGGTCTCGGAGCTGGGCGAGCACCCGCTGGTACAGGGGCGTCGGCGGGGGCGGTGCCACCTCGTTGCGGCCGTAGCGGACCAGTCGGCGCTCGGCCTCGGCCTGTGCCAGCCCCGAGGGGTCCGGAGCCTGCGGGGCTCGGACGGGCTGTGCGTCGATCGCGCGGTGGGTCACGTCGGCCTCATCGCTCCGGGACGGTGATCACCGGGCAGTGGGCGCGGTGCAGCAGGCCGTGCACCGTGGATCCGAGACGCATGCCGGTGTATCCGCCCCGGCCTCGACGGCCCACGACGACGGCCAGGGCGTGCTCGGCCGCCCGGGCCAGTTCCTCCACCGGGTGGCCGATCGGCAGTTCGTGGGTGAGGCGCACGTCCGGGTACTTCTCGGGCAGGCCCGCGGTGGCCTCGGACAGCAGGGCCCTCTGCGCCTGCAGGGCGACTTCCTCGTCGTGGAGCAGGAAGACCGGCGACTGCCACACGGAGATGGCCCGGACGGCGGCACCGTGCAGATCGGCCGCGTCGAAGGCGAACCGGAGCGCCTTGGCCGAGGCGGCGCTGCCGTCGATGCCGACGACGACGTACGGCGGTTCCTGGGTGGTGTGCGGGGCATCGCCCACGACGACGACCGGGCACGGGGCCTGCGCGGCCACGGGGACGACGAGCGATCCCGCACTGAGCGTTTCCGCGACGCGGCCCAGGTGCCGTGAGCCGAGCACGACCATGCGGGAGCGTCCCGCCGATCCCACGATGACCGCGGAGGGGACACCTTCGCGCAGACTGGTTTCCACAGCCGACTCGGGATGGCGTTCGCGGACCCAGTCGCGGGCCTGATCGAGCCTCTCGGCGCCTGCCCGTCGCAGATCCGTCCGCCCCGGGCTGTCGTCGGCGTGGTGGGTGTCGTGCCGGGGCGGCACGACGAGCACCAGACGGACCGGAAGGTGGCGCAGGTGGGCTTCGTCGGCGGCCCAGGCCAACGGCAGGCGCCACTCCCGTTCGGGGTCGATGCCCACGAGGACGTCGCGGGCGGCTTCCCACTGGCCGGTCACGACCCGCTCCCGAAGTCGGCCCCCGCTCGGGGGAGGAGGAGGACCGGGCAGTGGGCGTGGTGCAGCACGCGGTGCGGGACGCGGCCCAGGCTGCGGCCGAGTCCGAGCGGGGTGAGTGCCCTGCGCCCGCCCATGACGAGCAGGTCGGCGCGGCGGGACGCCTCGACGAGAACGCCCGCCACGGAGCGGCTCTTCTCCGCGTCGCTCTCGACCGGCAGCTCGGGGAACTCGGCGTGGACCTTGTCCGTGACGGCCTCCAGAACCGCCGCGTGCTCACCGGCGATCGCGCCGACGTCGTCGAGCGTGCTCACCACCCTGCCGACGGACTGGAGGATGTTCCACACGTGCAGCAGCCGCAGCGACGCCTTGCTCAGCTCGGCCTCCCGCGCGGCGTACCGGGCACATACGAGATCGTGCTCGTCACGGACGGCGGCGAGGACGGTGCCCCGCCCACCTGTCTCGTCGAGGCCGCGGACCACGACGACCGGAGTCCTCGCACCGGCTGCCGTATCGAGGCCCACGGAGCCCAGCATGAGCGAGTCGAAGCCGCCCAGGCCCCGGTTGCCCACCACGATGGTGCCGTGCAGGCCGGCGGCCCGGTGCAGGCTGGTGACGGCATCCACGCGGCTGAACTCGGTGGTCATCAGCAGACCGGGGTACTCGGCCGCGACGGCCTTCGCCGTCTCGTCCAGGAGCGTGCGGCCGGCCGCACGGACTTCTTCGACACCCCCCGCGGACAGGTACAGGGTCCTGCTGTCGGTGTCGGAACCGTGGACGATGTGCAGGGGGCGGCTGCGGCGTACGGCCTCCCCGCCGGCCCAGAGGGCAGCACGGCGGGCCGGCTCCGAGCCGTCCACACCGACGACGACCGAGCTGGTGTCCGGGGTACGGATGGTGCTTTCCACGGTTCCTCCCGACAGAGAGGCCGATGGGGGACACCACCCACGCTGACACCGGCGGTGCGGCGGGAAGAGGGCCGCACGGGACCGCTGCCAGGACCAAAGGTCCCCATCGTGGCGGCCCGCCTCCGTCCGTCCGCGGCCGGGTGGCCCTTCCGGTCCCTGGAAGGGGCTGTTCGGCCCTCGATTCCCTCCCTCTCCCCGGCGGAGGGTGAGCAGACACGGACGCACGGCTTCGGCCTCCCACGGACCGGAAGCGCAGGAAGGCGACGCCGGGCCACCGCATGAAGGAGCTGGTCGTCGTGAAGCACCATGTAGCGGTCGGAGTCGACGGCTCCGACGAGAGCCGGGCGGCCGCCCATTGGGCAGCGCGGGAGGCCGTCCTGCGGCAGGTGCCCCTGCGGCTCGTCCACGCCGTCGACTGGCCCCTGGACCCGGTCCTCCCCGGCCTGGGCAGGCAGGACGCGGACCGGTGGGCGGACCAGGCCCTGACCGAGACGGCGCAGGAGCTGCGTCGGCGCCATCCGCGCCTGGAGATCACGAGCCGCTGTCCGAAGGGGCGCCCGGCGGCGGCCCTCGCCGCCGAGGCAGCCGACGCTTCACTGCTGGTCCTGGGCTCGCGCGGCCTGGGCGGCCTGGTCGGGTTCCTCATCGGCTCGGTGGCGCTGTCCACCGTGATCGCCACCGACACCCCCGTCGTCCTCGTCCGGGCCGCCGACGACCCGGACGGCACCGGCCCCGGAGCCGGTGCGGCCGCCGAGGTGGTCGTCGGGGTCGACATCCACGAGGCCGGCGACCGGATGCTCGCCTTCGCCTTCGAAGAGGCGGAACGACGCGCATGCCCGCTGCGGGCCGTGCACGGATGGAAGATGCCCCCCGCCTACACGTATATCCCCTTCTTCGACCCGGACAACGAGCGCGACATCGCCCGAAGCGTCACCCACATGGTCGACGACATGCTGCTGCCCTGGCGGCACAAGTTCCCGGACGTGGACGCCACCACCAGCGTGTTCATGGGATCCGCCGGTGAGCAGCTGGTCCAGTGCTCCCGAGGAGCGGAACTGGTCGTGGTCGGTCGCCGCCTCCGGCGCTCCCCGCTCGGCGCACACCTGGGGCCCGTCGCCCACGCGGTACTGCACCATGCGGCAGCACCCGTGGCCGTCGTCGCCCACGCCTGAGGGACCCGTACCTTCCGCCGGCCCGCCCACAGCAGAGGAATGGCCATGAAACACCTGTGCACCGTCGACGACGTCATGACCGATGCCGTGATCTCCGTCGACCACGACACCGCGTTCAAGGACATCGTGGAAGCGATGCGGATGTGGAACGTCAGCGCCCTCCCGGTCCTGTCCGGGGAGGGAAAGGTGACCGGCGTCGTCTCGGAAGCCGACCTGCTGCTCAACGGAACGGACACCGGCCCTGACCGCGCGACCACCGCGGAGCGGCTGATGACGCGCCCGGCCGTGACGGTGACGAGAGACGCCACGATCCCGGCCGCGGCACGCCTGATGGCGCGCTGCCACCTCAAGCGCCTGCCCGTGGTCGACGGCGACGGCCACCTGATCGGCGTCGTCAGCCGCGGCGACCTGCTGAAGGTGTACCTCCGGTCCGACGCCGACATCGGAACCGAGATCCGTGAGCTGATCACGGGCCTGCTCAGCCCCCGCGGCCCCGCCGAGATCCACGTCCACGTCGCGAGCGGTGTCGCCTATCTGTACGGCTCCCTGCCCGATCCGACGCTGGAAGACGTGGTGGTCCGCGCCGCCGGCACCGTGCCGGGAGTCGTGGACGTCAAAGCCGAGTTCACGGTCACCGTACCCGTCTGACACCCGGGGACCCGGTGGGCGGCAGGACCTGGGAGCAGCGGGTATCCCGTCCGAGGAGGAAGACCATGTCGAACAAGATCATCGCAGGCCTGGACGGATCGGGCGCAGACACCGCTTCGGCCGACTGGGCGGCCGAGGAGGCCGAACTGCGCGGTGCCGGGCTCGAGCTCCTCCACGTGGAGGACTGGCCGGAGTACGCGCCCTTCGCCCTACCGCTGCCCGAGGCCCGTAGGCAGTGGACCGACGACCTCCTGGCCGCCACCCGCAAACGACTGGAACACGCACACCCCGCCCTGGCCATTCGCACGCGGCGGATCGACGGGCGCCCGGTGGCCGACGGCCTCGCGGCCGCCGCCGCGGACGCGGACCTCCTCGTTCTCGGCTCACGCAGACTCGGCGCCGTCGCCGGGTTCCTCGTCGGCTCCACCGGCTCCGACACCCTTCCCAGAACCGAGACACCCGTCGTCCTCGTCCGCGCAGCCCCGGAGACCGGCGACACGGCCGGGCGGAAGGCCGACGGCGGGCCGGTGGTGCTCGCAGTGGACCTCCACAGCAACTGCGATCGGCTGTTCGCCTTCGCCTGCGAGGAAGCCCACCGGCGGTCCTGCCCGCTCGTCGTCGTCCACGGCTGGTCACCGCCGCCCATGCTCGCCTACGCTCCCATAGTCGACCCTGGAGTCGAGCAGGAGATCGCCGATGGGCTGGAGGCCACGCTCCGGGAACTGCTGAGTCCCTGGCAGTCGAAGTACCCACGGCTCGCCATCGACTCACGCTCCGTCATCGGACAGCCGGCGGTACAGATCCTGGAGGCGGCGACCGGCGCGGCACTCGTCGTCGTCGGCCGGCGCATCCGCCGCGCGGCGCTCGGCTCCCACATCGGCCCCATCACCCACGCCGTGATGCACCATGCCCCCTCACCGGTGGCCGTCGTCGCACACGACTGAGCCTCCACCACCACGAAACCGCAGGTCCCATGGCTCCGGTGACCGCTGCTGATCCGACTGCCGCCGAGGGCGCCGTGCACCGGCCTCCTCGCCTCGGTGTCCTCCCCGCCGGCCGCCGCCGGAGGTCCTGGGTCATGGGTCATGGGTCACGGGGCGAGGTCCCGGCGGTGGAGCAGCAGGTGGGCCAGCACGAGGCCCAGCAGCCCGGCTCCCGCCAGGATCCCGCACTGGGGCCAGAGGACACCGCCTTCGGCCAGGGCGTCGCCCGGGACGTAGTAGTGGAAGGGGCTGAGGAACCTCAGCGGTGCGGCCGGCGCCCAGGCCAGAGCGATGAAGTTGGCGGCGAAGCCCACTGCTCCGATCGCGATGACCGCACCGATCACCTGGGCCCGCCTGCGGCCCGCCGCCGACACGGCCATGGCCGGGCCGATCATGCACCACGCGAAGGCGATGCCCATGACCCCGGCGGCGAAGACCCCGCCCAGGGGCACGACACGGTGGATACCCGGTGACAACGCCACTCCCACGGCGACCGTGAGTGTCGCGGCGGCGTTCAGGGCCACCACCACGGCGAGCAGCGCGGCGGTCCTCTCGGCCAGCAGCCGGGTGCGGCTGACGGGGCGGACCATCACCAGCTCCACCGTCCCCGATTCCACGTCCGCCGCCACGGCGGCCGCCGCAAGCGAACCGATCGCCGTGAGCTGCATGGCGATCCAGAACGGGTGGGTGAGGCCGGCGCCCAGCAGCCCGGGGTAGCTGGCGATGGACACACTCCCGCTGGAGCCGCTGAACGCCTGGTAGGCGGACGGCGGGCCCTTCCCACCGGCGGAGAAGAGTTCCTCCGGAGCGAGCGCATCGGCCACCACCACGATGAGCGCCTCGAAGGCCGCCATCCCCAGCAGCAGGGCCCCGAGCATCCGGCGCCGCCGGTAGAGGGCGAGCCAGAACAACGGCCACCGGCTCCTCACGCCTGCGCCTCCTTGCCACCGCCGCGGTAGAGGTCCAGGAACGCCTCGTCGAGACCCGCCTCCTCGACGGTGACGTCGACGACCGTCGGCCCCAGCAGCCCGCGCAGCGCCTGCACCACCTCGCTCGGCGGTACGAGCAACTCGACCCGGTTCCCGTGCCAGCGCGGGGTCCACCGCTCCGCGGCGCCGAGTGGACGGGGTCCCGAACCTTCCTCGAAGGCCAGCCGGATCCTCCTGGCCCGTGCCTCGCGCAGGCCCGCCACGCTCTCGACCGTCACCAGCCGCCCGTCGCGCACGATCGCCACTCGCCCGCAGGTGCGCTGTACCTCCGGCAGTACGTGACTGGACAACAGGACGGTCCGCCCGGCCGCCGCCATGTCGAGCAGCAGTGCGTAGAAGGTCTCCTGCACCAAGGGGTCGAGCCCCTCGGTCGGTTCGTCGAGCACCACCAGCTTCGGGTCGTGCTGCAATGCCTGCACCAGCCCCAGTTTCTGTTTCATGCCCCGGGAGTAGCCGCCCACGGGGCGCGCGAGCACCGCCTGCGTCAGACCCAGCCGGTCGCACAGGTCACCACGGCGGGGCGCCAGCGCGCCCTGCAGGGCGGACAGCAGGTCGAGGGTCTGCGCCCCTGTCAGCTCCGGGTAGAACCGGAGCTCGCCGGGGAGGTAGCCGAGGTACGGTGCCACTCGGCCGTGGTCGCCGATCGGATCCAGTCCCAGGACCTTCACCCGGCCCTCACTCGGCCGGAGCAGTCCCACCAGGCAACGCAGGGTGGTCGTCTTTCCCGCGCCGTTCGGCCCGAGGAAGCCGAACACCTCCCCGGTCCTCACGGTCAGGCTCAACCGGTCGACCCCTACCACGGTGCCGTACGTCTTGGTCAGACCGCTCAGTTCTATCGCCGGCTCGTCACCCATGGCGTCATTCCGACGGGGTGGCCCACGGTGTGCTCCTTCCCCGGGGGCGGGCTCCGGCGCCCTCCATGTCGCCGAAGGCGAGGCGCTTCAGCTGCGCGCCGAGGTCTTCCATGGCCCGGGCCGCCGCGAGCTCGTCACCGATCTCCGGCACGTCCGCGTCGGTGGGGTTGCAGCGTGCGGTTCCGTGGCCGGTGAGCTGCGTGGTGCCGGTGTCCAGTTCGACGCGGACGTTGGTCGTCCCGTCTTCTTCGAACAAGTAGATGCGGGTCTTCCATTCAGCGATGTGCGACATGGTGTTCCTCCGGTGGTGTCAGGGGTGGTGGCGCCGTCGGCGGGCCCAGCGGCGTGCTTCGTCGGTTCCCCAGACCAGCGGCGGGAAGGCGGCGATGAGTAGGACGACGTCCAGAGGGAGGGCCGCGGTACCGAAGAGGTGCTGGAGCGGGGGCGCGTAGACGAGTGCCGCGGTGAAGGCGAGTTCGAAGGCGATGCCGGCGAGCAGCAGGGGGTTGGTGAGAAAGCCGATGTCGCGCAGGGCTGCGTGGTCGGTGCGTGCGGCGATGGCGGTGCCGACCTGGCAGGTGACGATCCCGGCGAAGGAGGCGGTGGTGGCGGTGAGGTAGGCGTGGTGGAGCGGGGTGCCGGGGCCGGTGGGGTCGCCGGGCTGCCATCCGGCGCGCCGCAGGACGTAGAAGAAGGCGGTCATGACCAGGGCCGCGGAGACGGTGCCCAGCCAGCCCCAGCTGCGGACGAGCATGTCCTTGTTGATCACGCCCTGGGTGACGGGCCGGGGAGGCTTGGCCATGATGCCCGGTTCCGCGGGCTCACGGCCGAGAGCGAGGGCGGGGAGGGTCTCGGTGCCGAGGTCGATGGCGAGGATCTGAAGCACGGTCAGGGGCAGCGGCACCGCGCCCGCGGAGAGCGCGAACACGAGGAAGGGAACCACCTCGGGGGTGAGGTGGGCGAAGATGTAGACGATGAACTTCCGGACGTTGTCGTAGACCCGGCGCCCGGATTCGACCGCGGTGACGATGGTGGCGAAGTTGTCGTCGGTGAGGACCATGGTGGAGGCCTCGCGGGCCACGTCCGTGCCCGACTTCCCCATGGCCACGCCGATGTGGGCGCGGTGCAGGGCAGGGGCGTCGTTCACCCCGTCGCCCGTCATGGCCACGATCCGCCCGTGTGCCCGCAGGGCGTCGGCCACTTTCAGCTTGGTCTCGGGCGAGGAGCGCGCGAAGACGATCTCGGTGTCGCCCTGCTGGAGGAGGTGGTCGAGGTCGTGGTCCGCGACGGCCTCGGACTGGGCGATCACCGTCAGTCCGGGCACGCCGATTCCCACGGACCGGGCCACCGCGGCGGCCGTGGCGCCGTTGTCGCCGGTGACGACGTGCACGGTGAGGCCCGCCTCGTGGCAGCGGTCGACCGCGGCCGCGACCTCGGGACGCGGCGGGTCGTAGAGACCGACCAGCCCGAGCAGGTGCAGGTCCCGTTCGGCCTGCTGACGCCGCGCCGGGGGCTCGGCACCGGCGGGCAGGTCGCGCGCGGCGACGGCCAGCACCCGCATGCCGTCCGTCGCCAGCGCGTCGGCCGCCGCCTGGGCCTCGCGGGTGGGCTCCCCGTCCGTCAGCAGGGACAGGACGGCCTCCGGTGCTCCCTTGGCGATCACGCGAAGGCGGCCGTCGTCCGTCAGCTGGACCACCGACATCAGGCGCAGGCGGGGGTCGAAGCGGAAGCAGGCCCGGCGGTCGGCGTCGCGGTCCGCCGGGTCGACGGGCAGGGCCCGCTCCGCGGCTCCCTCGGCCAGGGCTATCTCGGTCGGATCTCCGTGCAGCCGGCCGTCGGTCTCACGGGTGACGGTGGTGCACAGGGCTGCCGCGCGGATCAGATCGGCGCTCCCGGGCCCGGTCTCCGTGTGGTTCCCGGGCGTCCAGAAGCCGTGCAGGCGCATCTCGTTCCTGGTGAGGGTGCCGGTCTTGTCGGTGCAGATGACGTTGGTGGATCCCAGGGTCTCCACGGCGCTCAGCCGTTTGACGACCGCGCCCTGCCGGGCGAGCACGCGGACGCCCACGGCCAGGGCCAGGGTGATCGTGGGGAGCAGCCCTTCGGGAACGTTGGCGACGAGCAGGCCGATCGCGAACATCAGCGAATCGGTCACCGGCAGGCCCACCGCCACACCGGTCACGAGGAACACCGCCCCCATGGCGACGGCGACGACCGCGATCAGCCAGGCGACCCTCTTGACCTGTCTCTCCAGCGGGCTGGGCTCACGGCGGGTCCGCTGGCTGAGGGCCGCGATCCGGCCCAGCTCCGTGTGGTCGCCGGTGGCGAAGACGATGGCCTGCGCCTGCCCTTCCGTGGCGCTGGTGCCGCTGAACACCAGGTTCGGCTCCTGGAGCACGGGCACCGCCTGCAGACCGGGGCCGGCCAGGCGCTCGACCGGCGAGGACTCTCCCGTGAGCATGGACAGGTCGGCCTCGATGCCCCCCTTGGTCAGACGGGCGTCCGCGGGGATCCGGTCGCCCTCCTCCAGCACGACGAGGTCGCCGGGGACCAGATCACGGGCGGGGACGTGCTGCGGCTGCCCGTCACGGATCACCCGGGCCCGCGCGGGAAGGTAGTGGGCCAGGGTTTCCACGGCCTTCTCGGCCTGCTGCTCCTGGACGAGGGCGAAGCCGGCGTTGACCAGGACGACCGCGACGATCGCCCAGCCGAGCACGGCGATGGCCGCGATGAAGGCGAGGGCCGCCGCCGCCCACAGGAGCAGGGCCAGGGGGTGGACCAGCTGCCGCAGGAGCTCCCGCAGGATGCTCGGCCGGGCCGCACGACGGACCTCGTTGGGCCCGTAGACCGCCAGACGCCGTTCCGCCTCACGGCTCGACAGGCCCAGCGGCCCGGTGTGCAGTTCGCGGCGGAGCAGCGGGAGGGGCTCGAGCGGATCCGGGGTGACGTCCGGCCTGAGGTCCGGGTCCACGGTGATGTCAGCCATCGTCGGCTTCCCGACCGGGCCGCAGGCGCCCGGACCACAGGGGCTCGACGCCCTCCCACTCGGCCTCCCAGGCACGGGAGCTGCGTGCGTCGACGAGCCGGAGTCCGAAGCGGACGAGAACACCTGAGACGAGCAGGATCCCGGTGAACACTCCCATTCCGAGGCCGGACGCGTCCATCCCTACTTCGACCGCGCCGGGTGGCGCGGTCGCCGCGTTGCCCGCGTCGTCGACCCAGACGCGGACCGTGTCCCCCTCACGCGTGCCCACGGGGACGGGAAGGGCGCCCGTGTGCCCGCGATCCACGGGATAGTGCCACGTGACGGGGGCAACGGTGACGGGCGCCCCGCTCGGCCCGTCCCCGGCCCGGTAGGTGGTGCGGCCGACCGTGACGGCCTGGACCTCATGCCGATGCCGGGCGAGCGACTCGGCGGCGCGGCTGCCGTCCGTCCAGGCGGCACGTCCCACGGCGACACCGCAGAGGACGGCGACGAGGCAGGCCACGGCGAAGACGGCGTGCAGACAGGTGCGGGTGCGGTCCGCCTTCCGCCGCAGCGGATTGCTCCCCGGCCCCGACCTCCGGTCGTCCATGGCGCGCCTCCGCACTGCGTACCCGCCGGCCCGGCCGCCCGGTTCAGGCGGCGGCGAGCTCGGCGCTGTTGTGGTGGGCCCAGGACCGGATGCGCTCGGGATCACGGACATCGCCGCCCTTGCCCTGGCGGAGCATCGACCGGGCGGGCATTCGGGGAGTCCGGGCCGTGACGCTCCCTCCGAACGTCCGGTGCTCCCGCGCGCCGAGGAGCTGCATCTGCTCGGCGATACCGGCGGTGGCTCCGTGCTTGGTCCCGTGGGCGACCAGAACCTTCTTGGCGGTCATGGCGGGACTCCTCGTCTCGTCCTCGTGTGCTGATGTCACTGTCACGCGGCCGACGGCGGTTCCGCATGGGCCGGACGGATCCCGGAGGGGACCATTCGGTCCCCGCCGTAGCGGCTCCCCTCGGCCGCGGCCACGTGCTGCTTGACGTCGGCGAAGCTGTCGGGGACCACGGAGATCGAGTCGATCTCGACACCGACCAGGAACGCCGCGAACGCGGGATCGTCACTGGGACGCTGGCCGCACAGGCCCACGGGGCGTCCGACGGCGTGGGCCCGTGGGACGAGCATCCGGATCAGGCTGGTGACGGCGGGGTCGTTCTCGTCGAAGACGTCGGCGAGGGCTTCGGAGTCCCGGTCCACGCCGAGGGTCAGCTGGGTGAGGTCGTTGCTACCGATGGAGAAGCCGTCGAAGCGTTCGGCGAAGTCCTGGGCGAGCAGGACGTTGGCCGGGATCTCGGCCATCACGTAGACCTTGAGCCCGTTCTCCCCCCGGCGGAGCCCTTCGGCGGCCATGACGTCGAGGACCTTGTCGGCCTCTGCGAGGGAGCGGCAGAAGGGGATCATGACGATGACGTTGGTCAGGCCCATCTCGTCGCGCACCCGGCGCAGGGCCCGGCATTCGAGGGCGAAGCCCTCGCGGTAGCCCTCGCTGTAGTAGCGGCTGGCGCCCCGCCAGCCGATCATCGGGTTGGCCTCGACCGGCTCGAAGGGACGGCCGCCCAGCAGCTTGGCGTACTCGTTGGTCTTGAAGTCGCTGGTGCGGACGACGACGGGGTCCGGCCACCGGGAGGCGGCGATCCGGGCGATGCCGTACGCGAGGCGGTCGGTGAAGTACCCGGTGCGGTCGAGGTGGCCCTCGGTGAGCTGGTCGACGGCGCGCCGGTCGGCCGCGTCCAGGCGTTCCGGGTGGACCAGCGCCATGGGGTGGACCTTGACCTGGTGCGCGACGATGAACTCCAGGCGGGCCAGTCCCACTCCGTCGGCCGGCAGCCGCCACCAGCGGAACGCCGCCGAGGGGTCGGCGAGGTTGAGCATCACCCGGGTACGGGTAGCCGGCAGGGCGGCGAGGTCGGTCTCGGTCTCCTGGTACGGCACCAGGCCCGCGTACACCCGGCCGCGGCTGCCCTCGGTGCACGAGACGGTGACGTGCCCGCCGTGGCGCAGGACCCCGGTGGCGTTGCCGGTGCCGACGACGGCGGGGACGCCGAGCTCCCGGCTGACGATCGCCGCGTGGGAGGTGCGGCCCCCGTGGTCGGTGACGATCGCGGCGGCGCGCTTCATGATCGGTTCCCAGTCGGGGTCGGTGATCGCAGTGACCAGCACGGCGCCCATGGGGAAACGGTCCAGTTCGACGGGGGTGTCCAGGCGGCACACGGGGCCGGCGCCGATGGCTTCGCCGACCGCGATGCCTTCCGCGAGCGGCTCGCCGGGCATGCCGGTGAGGAGGCAGCGGCGCAGGGTCGTGGACCGCCGACGGGACTGCACGGTCTCCGGCCGGGCCTGGACGACGGCCAGCTCGCCGGACGTGCCGTCCTTGGCCCACTCCAGGTCCATCGGGCAGCCGTAGTGCTCCTCGACGGCCACGGCCCACTCGGCGAGCTGCCGCGCCTCGGCGTCGGTCAGGACGCGGCGGCCGCGCTCCTCGGCGGTGGTGTCGACGGTCCCGGTCAGCCCGCCTTCCGCGTAGACGGCCTTGCGGCGCTTGGCCCCGATGCGTACGTCGATGACGGGATTCAGGGCCGGGTCCTTCAGGGAGGGCTTGAAGACGGTGTACTCGTCGGGGTCGGTCTGCCCGCTGACGACGGTCTCGCCGAGGCCCCAGGCCGCGCTGATCACGACGACCTCGCGGAAGCCGGTCTCCGGGTCGAGGGTGAAGATCACCCCGGCACCGGCGAGGTCGGAACGGACCATCGCCTGGACACCGACGGAGAGGGCCACGCCCAGGTGGTCGAAGCCCATGCGCTCGCGGTAGTCGATGGCCCGGTCGGTGTAGAGGGAGGCGAGACAGCGGTGCACGGCCTCCAGCAGGCGCTCGGCGCCGCGGACGTTCAGGAACGTCTCCTGCTGCCCGGCGAAGCTGGCCTCCGGCAGGTCCTCGGCCGTGGCGGAGCTGCGCACGGCCACTTCGGGTACCGGCCGGCCCAGTTCCCTTCCGAGGGCCTCGTAGGCGGCGGTGATCTCGTTTCGAAGGGCCTCCGGCAGCGGCTCGGCCATGATCAGCGAACGGATGGCGGCACCGACGTCCTCGAGCGCGGCGCCCTCGCGGTACCGGTCCAGCTGCTCCGCGATGCGGGGGCGCAGGCCATGCCGGTCGAGCAGTTCCCGGAAGGCGTCGGCGGTGGTGGCGAAGCCGGGCGGTACGGTCACGCCGGCCGAGGCCAGCCCAACGGTGAGTTCGCCCAGCGAGGCGTTCTTCCCTCCGACGCGGCCGAGGTCTCCGCGGCCGAGCCGGGTGAACGGTATGACGCGTCGCATCTGTCCCATGACGGCCTCCGTGGCCTGGCTGACGGTGGGTTGCTCAGTAGGGCAGGGGGCGGCCGGACGGCGTGCGCAGGTCCAGGGGGGCGGGCTCGCGGGGCTGCTTCGGCCGGGTCTGCATCCGTTTGCGCTGCATCAGGGTCACCCTCCTGGAATAGCGGCGCCGCTCTGGCGTCCGGGTTCCACGATCACGCCATGTCCCGCTCCGTCCCCAGTGCCGAGAGGGCCCGTCGGCCGGGGCCGAGTGGTCCGCCCGGGTGTGGGGCCGATCGGCCCGCGGGAGGGGCCCCGAGTGGCGGGCGGCCGGGCTGCGGCACCCGACACGGCTCACGCCACGGACACGTCCGGTCGGACGATCGTGACGGGGCACGGGGCGTGGAGCGCCACTTGCAGGCTCACCGAGCCGAGGAGCGCCCGGCGGAAGCCGCCGCGTCCGCGGCTGCCCACTACCAGCATGTCGGCCCCTTGGGCCGCGTGCACCAGGACCTCGGCCGGGGGGCCGTGCACCAAGCGCTCGTTCACCAGGAGGCTCCCCGGCTCACCGAGCACGGTGCGGACCTCATCGACCAGCAGCCTCTCGGCCTGCTCCTGGTCGAGCGTCGCGTCCACCGCCGGAGCCGACCATGACGCCTCGCCCGGGATCTCCCAGGCAGTGACCGCGTCCACCCTTCCGCCGACGAGGCCGGCGTACCCGACCGCCCAGCGCAGGGCCGTCCGGGACGAGGGCGACCCGTCGACGCCCGCGACGATCCGCGGAACCTCATGCTGCCTGTCCATGTCCTTGCCCCTCGCGGGACATACCTTCAGCGTGTGCGCGACGAGTGGCCACCGCCACCCTGCGTCTCCGTGCGCCGTGTACCGTCCACGGCCCTCATCGCTCCTGCGGCGGTACGGCGACCGTGCCGTGCTGCCGGCCGCCGAGCACGACCTTGAGGGCGCCGGTGTCCGCGGCGCGGGAGAAGACGTCGTACGCCTCTTCCATCCGGTCCAGGTCGAAACGGTGGGTGACCATCGAGGCTCCGGGGAGGCGGCCGGCGGCCATCATGCGCAGCAGCATGGGGGTGGAGGAGGTGTCGACGAGGCCGGTGGTGATGGTGACGTCCTTGATCCACAGGTCTTCGAGGTGCAGGGTGGCGGGCTTGCCGTGGACGCCGATGTTGGCCACGCGTCCGCCGGGGCGGACCATGCGTGTGCACATCTCGAACGTCTCGGGCACACCCACCGCTTCGATCGCCACGTCCGCGCCGAGCCCGTCGGTCAGGTCCTCGACCAGACGCTCGGGCTCCTCCCGCGCGCTTGCGGTCGCGTCCGCACCGAGGTCGCGTGCCGCCGTCAGGCGGGAGGCCGCGAGGTCCACGGCGATGATCCGGCCGGGGCTGTAGAGCGACGCGGTGGCGATGGCCGCCAGACCGATGGGCCCGGCACCGACCACGACGACCGTGTCACCGGGGCGCACGTTCGCGTTGAGTACGCCGACCTCGTAGGAGGTCGGGAAGACGTCCGCGAGCAGTACGGCGTCCTGGCTGCTCACAGCGCTGGGAAGCGGGTGGACGGAGAGGTCGGCGAAGGGGACGCGGACGTATTCGGCCTGGGTGCCGTCGATGGTGTGGCCCAGCACCCAGCCGCCACCCCCGCGGCACTGCCCGTAGCGGGACTCGCGGCAGAACCGGCAGCGTCCGCAGGCCGAGATGCAGGAGATCAGGACGCGGTCGCCGGGGCGGACGCTGCGAACGTCGCCACCGGTCTCGACGACGGTACCGACGGCTTCGTGGCCGAGTATGCGACCTGGGGTGACCTCGGGGACGTCGCCCTTGATGATGTGCAGGTCGGTGCCGCATATGGTGACGGCGTCGACCCGGACCACGGCATCGGCGCCGTTCTTGATCCCGGGGTCGGGAACCTCCTGCCAGGAGGTCACTCCCGGGCCTTCGAAGACGAGTGCCTTCATGGTTGCGTCCTCTCTGCGCCGGGCGGTAGGGGTCACTGTCAGGCTGCGCCCCCGCGCCTCCACGGCGCTTGGGCCGGTCGGCCCCTGCCGAGGGGACCGGTCGGTCACCTGCGGCCCCGGCTCCCCCGCTGCCTCACGGCCGCCCGTAGCCGCCTCCACCGGGGGTGTGCAGGACGAAGACGTCTCCTGGGTACACGTCCACGGAGTCGCACCCCGCCATGGGCACGGCGCTGCCGTCGGCCCGCTCGACGTGGTGTTCGCCCAGGGCACCGGGAGCGCCGCCGGCCATTCCGTACGGTGGAACGCGGCGGTGCTGGGAGAGCACGCTGACGGTCATCGGTTCGCGGAAACGGATCCTGCGCACCACCCCGTCACCTCCGTGCCACCGTCCCGCTCCGCCGCTGCCGGCCCGTACCGAGAACTCCTCGACGAGGACCGGCAGGCGAAGCTCCAGTACCTCCGGGTCGGTCAGGCGGGAGTTCGTCATATGGGTCTGCACCGCGGAGGCGCCGTGGAACCCCGGTCCCGCGCCGGCCCCGGAGGCGACCGTCTCGTAGTACTGGTGGCGCGCGTTGCCGAAGGTGACGTTGTTCATCGTGCCGCTCCCCTCCGCCTGGGCGCCCAGCGCGGCGTAGAGGGCCCCGGTGACGGCCTGGGAGGTCTCGACGTTGCCGGCGACGATGGCCGCGGGCGGGGAGGGCGCCAGCATCGAGCCGGGCGGGACGATGAGGCGCAGCGGCCGCAGGAAGCCGTCGTTGAGGGGGATGTCCTGGGTGATGAGGGTGCGGAAGACGTACAGCACGGCAGCGGTGACCACGGAGGTGGGGGCGTTGAAGTTGGTGCCGAGCTGGGCCGAGGTACCGGTGAGGTCGACGGTGGCACAGCGCCGGGACCGGTCCACGCTCACGCGGACGGCGATCACGGCCCCCGAGTCGGTGCGGTAGCGGTACGCGCCCTCACTGAGCGCGCCGATGGCTTCGCGGACGGCGTTCTCCGCGTTGTCCTGAACGTGCCGCATATAGGACTGGACCACGTCCAGACCGAAGTGGCGGATCATGCGGCCGACTTCCACGACGCCCCTGGCGTTGGCGGCGATCTGGGCGCGCAGGTCGGCGAGATTCGTGTCGGGGTCGCGGGAAGGGTAGCGCGCGCCGGTCAGAAGGGCCCGCGTCTCCGCCTCCCGCACCACGCCTTCCTGGACGAGCAGCCAGTTGTCGAAGAGAACGCCTTCTTCCTCGATGGTCCGGCTGCCGGCGGGCATGGAGCCGGGTGTCAGCCCGCCGATCTCGGCATGGTGACCGCGGGAGGCCACGAGAAACAGGATGCGGTCCGCGTGGGCGGTCCCCTCCTCCCCGAAGACCGGGGTGATCACGGTGATGTCGGGCAGGTGGGTGCCGCCGTGGTAGGGATCGTTGACGGCGTATGCGTCTCCAGGGCGCATGGCTCCGGCCCGGCGCCGTACGATCTCGCGTACGGCTGTGCCCATGGAACCCAGATGGACGGGGATGTGCGGCGCGTTCGCGACCAGGCCGCCCTCCGGGTCGAACAGCGCACAGGAGAAGTCCAACCGCTCCTTGATGTTGACGGACTGGGACGTGGCAGCCAGCCGGGCGCCCATCTGTTCGGCGACGGAGACGAACTGGCTGTTGAAGATCTCCAGCATGACGGGATCGGCACGGGTTTCCAGCTCGGGCCCGGCAGGCCGGGTCGCCCGCTCCAGGCACAGGTGTCCCGCTTCGGTGACAGTGGCTCGCCATCCGGCATCCACGACGGTGGTGGCGTGCGTCTCTGTGATCACCGCGGGCCCCGGCACGGTCTCACCGGGGCGCAGCAGTCCACGCTCGTGGAGCGTGACAGTCCGCCAGCCGCCTTCCGTGTGGATGCGCGTGGTCTTCTCCGTGCCGTGGCCGGCGACGGCCTCGGACCGGTGCCGCAGATCGGGCTGTGGCGTAAGTCCCCGGGCCTCGCACGAGAGGGCGTCGACCACCAACGGCCGGTCGAGCAGGAAGGAGTACATCGTCCGGTGGCGATCGGTGAATTCGGCTGCCATGGAGTCCGCGTCGGCGAGTTCCACGGTGACAGGTGTGTCCGTGCCGTCGTAGCGCAGCCTTGCCGTGTGCCGGACGCGGACGATGTCGTCGGGGACGTCCTCGTCCCGCAGCACCCTGCGGGCCTCGGCTTCGAGTTCCGCCGCCGTGTCCCGCACGCGCCGCAGGTTCGTCTCGTCGAGCCCGCATTCGAGGGAGCGTTCCCGGACGGTCGTGACGTCCGCGAGTCCGATGCCGACCGCGGACAGGACCCCGGCCAGGTGCGGTACAAGGACGGTGGTGATGCCGAGGGCGTCGGCGACCGCACAGGCGTGCTGGCCCCCGGCGCCGCCGAAGCTGGTCAGGGCGTACCGCCGGATGTCGTGGCCTCGTTGCACGGAGATGCGCTTCACGGCTGCCGTCACATGGGCCACCGCGACCTGGAGGAAGCCCTCGGCCACCTCTTCCGGAGTCTTCAGGACACCGGTGGCGTCGTGGATCCTTTCGGCCAGGGCGGCGAACTCGCGCCGTACGACCGCCTCGTCGAGAGGCAGGTCGCCTGTGGGGCCGAAGACGTGGGGGAAATGGGCGGGCACGATGCGGCCCAGCAGCACGTTGGCGTCGGTGACGGTCAGCGGGCCTCCCGCGCGGTAGCAGGCGGGACCCGGCTGCGCCCCGGCGGAGTCGGGTCCCACGCGGTAGCGGCCGCCGTCGAAGTGCAGCACCGACCCGCCGCCGGCGGCCACGGTGTGGATGTCGAGCATCGGCGCCTGGAGGCGGATGCCCGCGACCTCGGTCGTGGTCACCCGGTCGAAGGCGCCCGCGTAGTGGGAGACGTCGGTGGACGTGCCTCCCATGTCGAAGCCCACGACGTGGTCGTAGCCGATCTGCCCGGACAGCCGGGCCATGCCGACGATGCCTCCCGCCGGTCCCGAGAGAATGGCGTCCTTGCCGAGGAAGTGTTCCGCGGCGGCCAGTCCCCCGCTGGACTGCATGAACATCACCGGGACGCCGTCGAGCTCCCGCGTCACGTGGCGCACGTACCGGTTCAGAGCCGGAGAGAGGTACGCGTCGACCACCGCGGTGTCTCCTCGGGGGACGAGCCTGGTCAGCCTTCCGGTGGCGGAGGAGAGGGAGATCCGGGTGAAGCCGATACGGCCGGCGAGCTCTCCGACCGCCGCCTCGTGCGCCGGGTGCAGGGCACTGTGCAGGCAGACCACCGCAACCGCCCGGATACCGTCCTCGAACGCCTCGCCCAGGGCTGTGGCAAGGGTGTCGAGGTCCGGCAGCCGCAGGACCTCGCCCCGCGCGGTGACGCGTTCGTCGACCTCGATGACGCGCTCGTACAGCGGTTCTGGCAGTTCGATCTTCCGGTCGAACAGCCGCGGTCGGTTCTGGTACCCGATGCGCAGGGCGTCGCGGAAACCCCGGGTGACGACCAGGACGGTGCGGGCACCGCTGCGCTCGAGGAGCGCGTTGGTGGCAACGGTGGTGCCCATGCGCACGGCCTGGACCGCCTCCGCCGGGATGGCCTCGCCCGGGCGGAGACCGAGGAGCGTGCGAATGCCCTCCACGGCCGCGTCGCGGTAGCGGCCGGGGTTTTCGGAGAGAAGTTTGAGGGTGCGCAGCCGGCCGCCGGGTGCAAGCCCCACGATGTCGGTGAAAGTGCCGCCTCTGTCGATCCAGAACAGCCATCCGGGCCGGGGTGTGAGGGCCATCTCGTGAGGCTCCCTTCCGTGTCGTCCGCCAGGCGCCCGCCGCTCTGCCGGCATGGCCGGTGCGGCCCACAGCCGCCGTGCCCACGGCCGCCCCTGCCGAACGAGCCGTACCGGACCAACCGGAAGGTAACAGAGTGTGATGAGCACGGCGCTGGACGTGTGCAGCGAGTCCACTCGGGGCGACCATACGGGGCTGGACGTGCTGGTCCAGTCGGGTGCGGGTGAGGGAGCCGGACTGCCGGACGCCGCCCACCTCGCGGCGGGCGCGAGGGGCGGCGCGCGGGAAGGCGCTCGCGGGGGCCGCCTGCGCTCCCTCCTCGACCGGACCGCCGCTGCCGGTCTGCCCTGACCGGCACGGACCCGGAGCGCCGCCCGCGGCCGCCTCACCTCTGCCGGGCGCCCTCACGCAGCAGGTCCGCGGTGCGGGCCATCGCGGCCGCCCTCTGCGCGCACTCCTCGTAGCAACGGCCGAGCACCGCGGCGTCGACCGCATCGGGCACGGTGCACACCGTGGCGCCCGTCAGCAGCCACCGGCTCAGGGCACTCTGTCGCACGCCGATGTCCGTCAGGTCCCTCTCCAGCACGGCCGGGGGCGCCTTCAGGTGGAGGGCGTCACCGGCTCTGGCCACCAGCCGAAGACTGGCCTCGCCGAGATCCCCCACGGGCACCAGAACGGTGCCGGCGAGCGGGGGTCCGGACTCTCTGGCCCTGGCCCCCGATCTCCTCGATCAGGACAGCGATGCGTCCGGCGTCCTCCGCCAGGTGGACGCCTGCGAGGACTGACGCACGCCGCCTCTCCTCGGCGGGGCCGTCGGATCCGGCGGAGGCAAGATCGGCAAGCCCGTGTCCTCGTGCCCGACAGTGCACCCCGCACTGCCTCCCCGCACTGCCTCCAGCGGCGGTCAGGGCACCGCGGTTCCGCGGTAGCCCCGGCGGGGTGGGGGCGGGGGCAGCAGCGTCGGCGGAGCCGGTGGCCGCAGGTCGGCGGGTTCTTCCCGTGCCGGGTGACCGGCGAAGGCGGCGACGATGTCGGTCGCCGTCAGCACGCCGACGAGTCGCCCGTCCTCCCCGAGCACGGGGACTGCGTCGGTTCCCGTACAGGTCATGAGGTCCGCCGCGTGGCGTACGGTCTGCGCCACATGCACGATCACCGGCCCGTGACCGCGCAGGAGATCCTCCACGCGCAGGCCGGACAGTGCAACGGCCGGGGCCGCGCAGGCCACCGCGACGTCGGCCCGGTCCAACAGTCCGGCACAGCGCCCGTCCGGGCGCACGACCGGTAGGTGGGAGGAGCCGGACCGCTCGAACAGCTCCCATGCCACGAGCGCGCTTTCGTCGGCGTCGACGGTGGTCGCCGCGGGACGCATCACGCGGTCGACCGTCCGTGCCAGAACTCTCCGCTCATGGTGGAGCCCCTCCGGCTGCTGTTCCATGGTCGCCTCCTTCGTGTACGCGCGCCTCGCGGCGACGCCGCCGGGGCGTTGCGGTCGGGCCGTCAAGCGCCCGGGGAGGGCCTCGCCGCGCGGAGTCGCGGTCAGGAGCCGGGCGGCTTCCCTGCCCGGCCGCGTGCGTCGCGGCAGAGACCGGATGATGCCATCGTATGTACCGAGGGCCTGCGCGCGGGGTTGCGCGCCGGCCGCAGAGGAAGGCGTGAGGACACATGAGGCTCCCGCTGACGGTGGGCATCGACGGATCGGATTCCAGCCTGCAGGCCGTGGACTGGGCGGTGGACGAAGCCTCCCGCCGTGGGCTGCCCCTGCGTCTGGTCCATGCCTCGCTGTGGGAACGTTACGAAGGCGGCCGCCCCTCCTTCGGCGCCGATCGCCCCACCGAGGAGGTCATGGTGCAGCACATCGTCGCCTCCAGCGCGGAACGCGCCCGACTGCGCAACCCGGAGGTGCCGGTAGCGGGCGACGTGTTGCCCGACGATGCGGTCTCCGCCCTCCTGCAAGCAGGGCATGAGGCATGTGCCCTGGTCACGGGAGCCCGTGGCCGCGGCGAGATCGCCGGGATGCTGCTGGGGTCGGTCAGCCTCGCGGTCGCAGCCCGTGCCACGTGCCCGGTCATCGTGGTCCGTGGCCCGGAGCGGAACCGGCAGGGGTCGTTCGGCCGGGTCGTGGTGGGGATCGGCGAGCCTGCCGGCGCAGGGGATGCCGTACGGTTCGCCGTCCGAGCGGCCGAGGTTCGCGGCTGTGCCCTGGAGGCCGTCCGTGCCTGGCGCGTGCCGGCCCACGATCGTCTGGCCCCGCGCGCACACGAGGAACAGGCCTCGGCCGACCTCACGGAGGCGCTCCGTGACGTCATACGGGAGCACCCCGCCGTGCAGGTGCACCGTCGTCCCGTCGAGGGTCCGGCCCACCGGGTTCTGCTGGAGGCATCGGCCACCGCAGACCTGGTCGTGGTCGGCGTTCCGGGACGGCACGGACACTTCGGTCTACAGCTGGGCCGGGTCGCTCACGTCCTGCTGCACCACGCCGCATGCCCGGTGGCCGTCGTTCCACAGCGAGCCTGATCTTCGAGGCCCACAGTGACAGCAGGTCACGGAAACCGGAGGTGCCGCCATGGCAGACACTGCGCCGGAAACGACCGGGGGGCGGCTGCCCGGGGACACCCACCGGCTCGAAGTCACCCACGTCGACGGTGACGCCTACGTGGTCGACGTGGGTGGGCACCGCCTCCGTGTCGACCAGCCCACGGACGCGGGCGGGACGGACACCGCGCCCACGCCCACCGAGATGTTCGCCGCGTCCCTGGCCACGTGCGTCGCGTTCTACGCGGGGCGCTACCTGCTCCGCCACGATCTGCCGCGCGCGGGTCTGGTCGTGCGGGCGGAATTCACCATGGCCACCGACCGACCCGCTCGGGTGGCCGCGGTGCGCATCGTGATCGTGCCTCCCCCGCAGCTTCCCGAGGGGCGGCGCGCGGGTCTTCTCGCCGTCGCCTCGCACTGCACCGTCCACAACACGCTCCAGCGGCCGCCGGACATCGACATCGGGCTCGCGCCGTAGCCGCCCCTGCCGGGTGGGCGGCCCGGCAGCGCGTGGTGCCGCGCCCCGGCCCTTGCGCGGCACCGGTCGGCCGGGGTCAGCCGAACAGCTCCCGTACGCGGATGGTGTGGATCCGACGCGGCGGTGTCTCGTTCCGCTCCCCCCGGGGCCGGGCCCGCTTGGGCAGGCGCCCGCTGGGGCAGGGCCCCGGCTGCCGGAAACCGACCCGGAAGGCGGGGGGCACGGGCTTGGCGGCACGGGGCGTGCCACCGGGTTTCGGTGCAGGTGTGTTCACGGGTCCCACCGCGCCGTCTGCGGCAGGTCGAGCCGGGCGGCGGGCGGTTCGGCGCTCGTGGACTCCCCTTCGACGAACCGGGTGAGTGCCCGGGCACTCTCGAGGAACTGAGCGGGGAAGACGATGGTGGAGTTCTTCTCCGCCGCGATCTCCGCGAGGATCTGCAGGTTGCGCAGCTGAAGGGCGATGGGGTGACGGCCGATGACGTCCGCGGCCTCGGCCAGGCGGTCGACGCTGAGGGCTTCTCCTTCGGCCGCGATGATCTTGGCGCGCTTCTCGCGTTCCGCCTCCGCCTGGCGGGCCATGGCGCGTTGCATCGTGGTGGGCAGTTCGATGTCCTTGAGCTCGACCAGCAGAACGTAGACACCCCACTGCTGAGTGAGGCTGTCGAGGATGTCCTTGATCTGGATGTTGAGGGTCTCCGTGTCCGTGAGCACCTGGTCGAGCAGCGAGCGGCCCACCACGTTGCGCACGGTCGTCTGGGCGATGTGGTTGATCGCCGACGAGACGTCCTCGATCTCCACGATGGACTTGACCGGGTCGTCGCGGCGGAAGTAGGCGACGGCGGCCACGCCTATGGAGACGTTGTCCCGGGTGATGACCTGCTGGGACGCGATCGGCATGGTCACCGTGCGCAGACTCACCTTCCACATGTGGTCCACCAGCGGGATCATGAAGCGGATACCAGGATTCCGCACGTTGCGCAGCCTTCCGAACCGGAAGACCACACCGCGCTCGTACTGGCGCACGACGGCAACGCCGAGACGGGACATCCGGACCACCTCCTCGGGTGCTGCCCATGGTGACGCGAGGGTGTGCGCGGCCGCCTGGGCCCATCAGTACCCAGCCGGGGTCCGAACGGTCCCCGGAACCGGTGCGGCCGGCGCCGCGGCTCTCGTCCTGTCCGTGACCGGCGTGACCATCGCCGCGAACCCGGGAGGGCCGGACGCGGGACCGGGCGGCCGCCGGCGGGCGTGCCCCGCGCGCCCGGGTGACAATGCGGGAGGTGGGCCGCAGGGCAGGCAGGGCCGGCCCCGGAAGAGGGGTTCGACGTGGCCGAGAGCGCGGTCCGCACAACGGTCATCGGGCTTGGCAACGACTTCCGCCGGGACGACGGGATCGGGTGGGCCGTCGTCGCCGCGCTCAGGGAGCGGGCGGCACGTCGCGAGCTGCCACCGGGGACCGTCCTGACACAGTGCGACGGCGATCCCGGTCGGCTGCTGGAGCTGTGGGCGGGCGCCGGTCGAGTGATCGTGGTGGACGCCTGCTTCCCGCCCTCGGCACGGCCGGGGCGGACCTGGCGGTGGGACAGTGCGGTGGGCGGCACCCCGCTTCCGGCCGGGCCGGGCCGGCACAGCACACACGCGCTGGGGCTCTCCGAGGCCCTGCGGCTCGGTGCGGCACTCGGGCGCGGCCCCGATCGTCTGGTCGTGTACGCGGTGGAGGGAGCGGACCGCTCGGTGGGACCGGGCATGACCGCGGCGGTGGCGGCAGCGGTGCCGCGTCTGGTGCGGCGGGTCGAGGCGGAGATCGCACGGCACGCCACGTTCCCCGACGGCGTCCGCACCCGTACGGGCTCCCCGGACGGGACTCGCCGGACCGCGTTCGCGGCCCGCAGACCACCCGCCTGACACCCTGTCCGTACGCAGTCGCACACCGTGGCGCCCCGGCGCGCGGGCAGGACCCGCGTCCCTCCCCGGGCGCGCCGGACGCGCCCGCGCCCTCTCGGGCCGCAGGGCCCGCAGAAGAGAGGGCAGGACAGGACATGGACGACCCCGACGACACCGCAACCGCCCCCGGCGGCGGAACCGAGGCGGTGCTCGGCCCCGACGGGCTGGAGGCGCTGGTGCGGGCCCTGAAGCGCCGCGGCCGTACGGTGATCGGCCCGACCGTGCGCGACGGGGCGATCGTCCTCGACGCTCTGGACTCGGCGGCCGCGCTGCCGTACGGCTGGGGAGTGGAGCTGGAGGCGGGCCGCTACCGGCTCCGCCCGCGCGCCGACGGAGCGGCCTTCGCCCACAGTGCGGGGCCCCAGTCGTGGAAGTCGTTCCTGCACCCCGAACGCGTCCGCCAGTGGTCGGCCGACCGCGGGCCCGACGGCGGGCTGGCCGTGCGTGAGGAGGAGCCGGAGGACCTCTCGTACGCGTTCCTCGGCGTGCGGCCCTGCGATCTGCGCGCCATCCGGATCCTGGACCGGGTGCTGACCGGCGGCCGCCACCGGGACCCTGCCTACGCCTCCCGGCGGACGGGCGCCTTCCTGATCGCCGTCGAGTGCACGGAGCCCGGGGCCACCTGCTTCTGCGTCTCGATGGACACGGGCCCAGCCGTGGACTGCGGGTACGACCTCGCCCTGACGGAGGTGGTGGACGCCGCCGGCCACCGCTTCCTGTGCCGCAGCGGAACGCCGGAGGGGGCCGAGGTACTCGCGGAGCTCCCGGGCCGGGCCGCCGACGAGGCCACGCGTGCCGCCGCGGCCGACGGGGTGCGGGGGGCGTCGGAACGGATGGGCCGGTCCCTGCCGGTCGTGGACCTGCGGACGCTGATGCGGGACTCACTGGACGCGGACCGCTGGGACGACGTCACCGCCCGGTGTCTGAGCTGCGGCAACTGCACCATGGTCTGCCCCACCTGCTTCTGCACCACCACCGAGGACGTCACGGACCTGACCGGCGACCACGCCGAACGGTGGCGCCGCTGGGACTCCTGCTACGACCTGGACTTCTCGTTCCTGCACGGCGGCCCGGTCCGGGCGAGCCCGCGCAGCCGCTACCGCCAGTGGCTCACCCACAAGCTCGGCACCTGGCACGACCAGTTCGACAGCTCAGGCTGCGTGGGGTGCGGCCGGTGCATCGTCTGGTGCCCCACGGGGATCGACCTCACGGAGGAGGTACGCGCCTTGCACGAGGAGGCCGCACGCCCGCAGGGCGCGCCGTGACCGCGGCTGCCGGAGGGCCCGCCGCCGCGGGACTGCCGGGCGCCCTTCCGCCGGAGGAGCGCGAGCGGCTCATGGCCCTCGCCCGCTCCGTCACCCTGCCCGGCGGCGCACGCGTCTTCGAGGAGGGCGGGCAGGCCGACCGGTTCTGGATCGTCCGCTCGGGCGCCGTCGCACTGGACGTGCACATGCCCGGCCGGGGGCGCTCCGTGGTGGAGACGATCGGCGCGGGCGGCCTGCTCGGCTGGTCCTGGCTGTGCCCGCCCCACCTGTGGCACCTGGGCGCCGAGGCCCTGGAACCGACCCTCGCCTGGGAGTTCGACGCCGCCGCGGTGCGCACCCTGTGCGCCGAGCGGCCCGCGCTCGGCCTGGCCCTCGTCACCGTGGTCGCGGGGACGATCGGGGACCGGTTGCGTGCCGCGCGGACCCGGCTGCTCGACCTGTACGGGCCGCAGCAAAGCGGGCCCGTACCGTGACGGCCGTACCGCTGCCGTACCGCGTACGGGAGCGCCGGGAGGAGACCGGTGACGTGGTCACCCTCACCCTGGAGCCGGTCGACGGACCGCCGGCGCCGTTCGCGCCCGGCCGGTTCGCCATGCTGTACGCCTTCGGGGTCGGCGAGATCCCGGTCTCCGTGTCCCGGATCCTCGACGGGGGCGCGCTCGCCCACACCGTACGGGCCGTCGGCGCCGTCTCGCGGGCGCTGTACGGGCTCCGGCCCGGGGCCGTGGTCGGGGTCCGCGGTCCCTTCGGCACCGGCTGGGACGCGGCCTGCGCCCGGGGCGGCGACGTGCTCGTCGTCGCCGGCGGCATCGGCCTCGCCCCGCTGCGCCCCCTGATCGACGCCGTGCTGGCCGCACCGGAGGCGTTCGGGCGGCTGAACGTGCTCGCCGGTGCCCGCACGCCGGCCGATCTGCTGTACCCGGAGGAGTTCCCCGCGTGGCGCCGGCCCTTCGCGGCCGTGACCGTCGACCGGCCGTCCGCCGGCTGGACCGGGAGGGTCGGTGTCGTCACCGCGCTGCTCGACGAGGCCGCGTTCGAGCCGGCGCGGACGACCGCGTTCGTCTGCGGCCCCGAGGTCATGATCCGCGCCACCGGCCGCGCGCTCGCCCACCGCGGCGTGCGCCAGGACCGGATCCGGGTCTCCCTGGAACGCACCATGCGCTGCGGCACGGGGCACTGCGGGCACTGCCAGCTCGGTCCCCTGCTGCTCTGCCGTGACGGCCCCGTCGTCGGCCACGACCAGGCCGAGTCCCTGCTCTCCGTCCGGGAACTGTGACATGACCACCCCCAGCACCCGCCCGCTCCCACCCGCCCGGCCGCGTCTCGGCGTCTTCAAGTTCGCCTCCTGCGACGGCTGTCAGCTCACCCTCCTCGACTGCGAGGACGAACTGCTCGGCCTCGCCGCCGAACTGGAGGTCGTCCACTTCGCCGAAGCGTCCAGCGGCACCGCGCCCGGCCCCTACGACCTGGTGCTCGTCGAGGGCTCGGTCAGCACCCCCGAGCACATCGACCGGATTCGGCGCGTCCGGTCCGAGGCCCGGCACCTGGTCACCATCGGGGCCTGCGCCACCGCCGGCGGCGTCCAGGCCCTGCGCAACCACGCCGACACCGACGCGTACCTCGCCACCGTCTACGCGCGACCCGACTACATCGCCACCCTCGCCACCTCGACGCCCGTCTCCGCCCATGTCCCCGTCGACTTCGAACTGCGCGGCTGCCCCATCGACCGCGGCCAGCTCCTCGAGGTGATCACCGCGTTCCTCGCCGGGCGTAGGCCCGGTATCCCGAGCCACAGCGTGTGCTTCGCCTGCAAGCGGCGCGGCACCGTCTGCGTCACCGTCGCCCACGGCACACCCTGTCTCGGCCCCGCCACCCACGCCGGCTGCGGAGCCCTGTGCCCGGCGTACGGACGGGGCTGCTACGGCTGCTTCGGACCCGCCGAGACCACCAACCTGCCCGCGCTGGTTCCGCTGCTGCGCCGTGACGGGATGACCGAGGAGGACGTCGGCAGGTTCCTGCACACCTTCAACACCACCGCGTTCGCGGCCGTGGAGGAGCAGGGACCCGGCACGGCGGCCCCGGAAGGAGCCGGATGAGCGAGCCGGCCCCCCGCTCCCGGATCCTGCGCGTCCCCGCCCTCACCCGTGTGGAGGGCGAGACCGCGCTCCACCTTCGCATCCACGGATCGACCGTCACCGAGACACGTCTGGCGATCTACGAGCCGCCGCGCTTCTTCGAGGCCTTCCTCCGGGGCAGGGCCCACACGGAGCCCCCCGACCTCACGTCGCGCGTCTGCGGGATCTGCCCCGTCGCCTACCAGATGAGCGCCTGCCGGGCGATCGAGGACGCGTGCGGCGTCCACGTCGACGGACAACTGGCCGCCCTGCGGCGCCTGCTGTACTGCGGGGAGTGGATCGAGAGCCAGACCCTGCACGTCCACCTGCTGCACGCCCCCGACTTCCTCGGCCACGACGACGTGATCGGCCTGTCGCGCACCCACCGGGAGCACGTCGAACGCGGGCTGCGCCTGAAGCAGGCGGGCAACGCGGTGGTCGAGCTGCTGGGTGGCCGCGCGATCCACCCCGTCAACGTCCGTCTGGGCGGCTTCCACCGCACCCCCGCCCGCTCCGAACTGCGCCCGCTCGCGGAGCGGCTGCGCACCGCCCTCGACGACGCCTGGGACACCGTGCGCTGGGTCGCCGGCTTCGAATTCCCCGACGCCGAGTGCGACGCCGACCTGTTCGCCCTCGCCGAAGCGGGCACGTACGCCATCGAGTCCGGCACCCCCACCGTGCTCCGGTACGACGATCCCCGCACCCCCCGTCCCTTCCCCCTGCGGGACTTCTGCGACCACGTCACCGAGGAGCAGGTCCCGTGGTCCACGGCCCTCCACGCGCGCCTCGACGGGCGGCGGCACCTCACCGGCCCCCTCGCCCGCTGGGCCGTCAGCGGCCACCTCCTGTCGCCGACGGCCCTGGAAGCGGCCCGGGAGGCCGGACTGGGCGATCCCCCGCCGCGCCCGGGTGCGCCGGACGGCACGCGCGGCTCCGCCTGCAGAAACCCCTACCGGAGCATCCTGGTCCGGGCGGTGGAAGCCCTCTACGCGGTCGAGGAGGCGATCCGCATCATCGACGCGTACGAGCCCCCGCCCCGCCCGTACCTCGAGGTGCCGCCGCGCGCCGGCACCGGGCACGGGGCGACGGAGGCACCGAGGGGGCTGCTCTACCACCGCTACGCGCTCGACGGAGCCGGCCTCGTCACCGATGCCCGCCTCGTGCCGCCCACCGCCCAGAACCAGGGCGCCATCGAGGAGGACCTGCGCCGCACCGTCCAGGCGGGCCTCGACCGCGGAGAGGACGACGAAACGGCTCTGACCCACCTGTGCGAGCGGGTGGTCCGCAATCACGACCCGTGCATCTCGTGCGCGGCCCACTTCCTCGACCTCGACATCGAGCGGACCCCAGGGCTCACCTGACGGCCGCGGCGGCCTCGGCCTGGATCCCGGATCGCCCTCCGGAAGCCGCACAGGCGTTCAGGGCCGCGCCTCGCTGCGCAACCCGCCCCGCCTGGGGAACCGGGCGGTGGGCGCCGTCCAGAACTCCAGGATCCACAGCGTGCCGCACTCGACCGTGAACTCGACGCCGTACAGGTCCTCGTGCTCGGCCCGCAGACGGTCCATGCACGCGCGCAGCCGTCCGTGGACCGCCGGGGCGAGCTCGCCCAGCCGTTCGAGCGGCAGGGGGCTGCGGGCTGCGGCCAGGACGTCCTCGCCCTGGGTGTCGGGCAGGTAGGCGCCGTGGAGTCCGGGCCGCCCCGTGACGGGATCCCGGACGAAGGCGACGCCGCTGCCGGAGTCGGGTCCGAGGTTGCCGAAGACCATCGTCTGGACGGTGACCGCCGTGCCGGAAGCGCCGGGGAGGCGCTCCGCAGCCGGTGCCGCGTCCGGGGCCGCGAAGACGGCCAGGACGGCCCGGCGCAGCTGCTCGGCCGGGTCCTGGGGGAATTCCTCGCCGGCCCGCTCCGCGATCAGGTCCTTGAAGGATTCGACGAGGGTGATCAGGTCGACGGTGTCGAAGCGGCTGTCGTCGGCGACGGCGTGCCGCCGTCCGAGCCGGTCGGCGATCTCCTCGAACAGCGAGCCGTCCACCCCCATCAGTGTGGTGCCGAACATGTGGACGAGGCGCCGGTAGGAGTCCCAGGCGAAGCGCTCGTGCCCGGGCGCCTTGCCCAGGCCCAGTACGGCGAGGTCGTTCAGGCCGATGTCGAGGACCGTGTCCGTCGTACCCGTCGGGCCGGAGTCCGAGCGGACGGAGAGCAGCAGCGGGTCGTCCACCCGGCCGAGCCGCTTGCCCGTCGCCCGCTCCAGGGCCGCGAGGTGGTGCGCGAGCTGCTCCTCCAGCCCCTCCGGTGGCGCACCCGTCGCCCGGAAGACACGGCACGCCTCGGAGGTGACGGTGAACCCCGGCGGGACCGGCAGGCCCAGACGGGTCATCTCCGCCAGGCCGGCTCCCTTGCCGCCGAGGAGCCCGGCCGGGTCGGGGCAGCCCTCGGTGAAGTCGTACACGTACTGCTTCATCTGACCTTCTCCGTCCGCACACGCCCGGAACGCCTTCCCCTTGCACTGTCCACTCTCACCTGGGGGCCTCCCTTCGCATCAGGGCCCTTCGGTCCCCGGGCGCGGGAATCCGGCGCTGCGGCGCGCGGGCCGTCGAGTCCGGGATGCGTCCGGGTGTGGGCCGAAAGGGTCACCTCCCTGGGCCGCTCGGCCCTCCCGGTGCGACGGACCGTGCAACAGACTGAGCCGTGGACGCGGCCTGTACGCCCCCGGCAACCGCGGCAGCCCCTCTCCTGCCCCCGTCCAGCGGCCGATCGCCCCAGGAGCCAGCCATGCCCGCCTTCCGGTACACCGTCAGCGATGTCATGTCGCACACCGCGGTCGCCATCGGCCGCAAAGCCTCCTACAAGGAGATCGTCGAGCTGATGCACCAGTGGAAGGTCAGTGCCCTGCCCGTCCTGGAGGGGGAGGGCCGCGTCGTGGGCGTCGTCTCCGAGGCCGACCTCCTTCCCAAGGAGGAGTTCCGTCGCGCCGACCCCCAGCTCCCCGGACAGCTCGACGAGGCGGCGAAGGCGGATGCGGTTTTGGCCGAGGACCTCATGTCCAGCCCCGCGGTCACCGTCCGGGCGGATGCCGCGCTGGCCGAGGCCGCGCGCATCATGGCGCGCAGGACCGTCAAGCGGCTGCCGGTCGTCGACGACCTCGGCATGCTCGAAGGCGTCGTCAGCCGCAGTGACCTGCTCAAGGTGTTCCTGCGTCCCGACGAGGAGATCGAGGCGGAGATACGCCAGCTCGTCCTCGGCGAACTCCCCCTGCCCGCCCACATCGAGTTCACCGTGCTCGACGGCGTCGTCACGCTCGAGCCGATCCGGGAACGCGCCCTCGTGCCCCTGCTGGCCCGGGCGATCCGGGCGGTCGAAGGGGTGGTGGAGGTGCGCACCGACCCGGAGCGGGCGGACGCTGCCGCTGCCTGACTGCGCCCCGCCCCGCGAGCGGGCCCATGTGTCCGGCACAGCCCTCCTCGAAGAGGCCACCATGGACCACCGCATCACCGTCGGACTCGACGGATCACCCGAGAGCGCCGCCGCCGCCCGCTGGGCCGCTCGCGAGGCCGAGCTGCGCCACGCGCGGTTGCGCATCGTCCACGCCGGTGAGCGGCCGGTGCCGGTCGGCGTTCCCGAGGCGGCCTCCGCGGTACGGGGCGAATGGGCCGAAGTCCTGCTGCGGGAGTCCGCCGCCGCCCTGCGCCGCGTCCACCCGGAGCTCGACATCACCACCGGGTCGGTCTGCGGTCCGCCGGCGGCCGCGCTGGCCACCGAGGCGGCCACCTCCGACCTGCTGGTCCTGGGATCCCGCGGGCTCGGGACACTGACCGGCTTCGCCGTCGGCTCGGTCGCACACGACGTACTCCATGCCACCGAGCGGCCCGTCGTGCTGGTGCGCAGCGGAGAGGACGCGCTCCCCCACCCGAGTGGCGGCCACAGCGGGCGTGATCTCGTCGTGGGCGTCGACATCAGCCGCCCGTGCGACCCCGTGCTCGCCTTCGCGTTCGAGGAGGCTTCACGTCGGTCGTGTCTCCTCCACGTCGTCCATGCCTGGACGCCCACCCCGTTGTTCGGGTCCGGAGCGGCCTACGATCCCCGCATCCGCGCCCAGCTCGGCGAGACCATGGCGGGCGACCTGGACGATGCCCTCGCACCCTGGCGGGACAGGTTTCCCTCGGTCCAGGTGACTGCCCGGGCCCCGATGGGGCACGCCGCGCAGAAGCTGCTGGCCGCGGGTGCGGAAGCCGGGCTGATCGTCGTCGGCCGCCGGATCCGCCGCCCGTCGTACGGCGCGCGCGTGGGCTCGACCACGCACGCCGTGATCCACCACAGCACCTCGCCCGTGGCCGTCGTCGCCCATGACTGAGGTCCGCACATCGGCGGCACACGGTCGGTCTCAGTCCGGCTCCATGTAGGGGCGCCGGAAGACCGGGGCCTGGCCGGTGCCCCACGGCCGTACGGCGGCAAGGGCCTGGACGACCGCGGATTCCAGGGACCCGCCGGTGTCGACGGCGACCGCCTCGGCCCACGGCGCCTCCTGGGCCGCCATGGCGGTGGCGATGCCGAGGTCGGCGTCGGAGGCTCCGGTGGCCCGGTTCTCCAGACGGGCCGCCGACACCTCGCCCGGGACCCGGCAGTGGAGGGCCACCAGGTCGGTGCTCGTGCGCTCGGCCAGCCGCTGCGCGGCCTCCCGCTGCTGCACGTCGGACCACGTGGCGTCCAGGACCACGGACTCGCCCGCGGAGAGCAGGGAGGCCGCGCGGTCAAGCAGGGCGGCGTAGGTCCTGGCGGTCCACTCGGGCGTGTACAGGCCTTCGCCGTAGGCGGCCGCCGCGGACTGCTCCGCCGGGATGCCCGCCAGCTCCTTGCGGAGGCGGTCGCTGCTGAGCAGGGTGACGCCCAGCCGGTCGGCCAGCGCGCCGGAGAGGGTGGACTTCCCGCTGCCCGGCAGGCCGCCGACGAGCGTCAGGCAGACGGAGGAGGTGCGCAGATGCCGCAGGGCCGCCGAGAGCAGCCGTCGTGCGGCCACCTCCGCTCCGGGCGCGCCCTGCCGGGCCTGGATGAGCGAGACCTTGGCACGGACGAACGCGCGGTAGGCGACGTAGTGGTGGCGCAGGGACGGGGGCGCGGGGTCGCCGGAGTACTCGCCGTACTGGGCGAGGAAGTACGCCGCGGCCTCCGGCGCGCCCAGCTGTTCCAGATCCATGGCGAGGAAGGCGGCGTCGTCGAGGCCGTCGACGGCGCGGAGCCGGTCGTCGAACTCGAGGCAGTCCAGGACGCGGGGACCGTCGTCGAGGCAGAAGATGTCGTCGGCGAGCAGGTCTCCGTGGCCGTCGACCACGCGCCCCTGCGCGATGCGCGCGGCGAACAGCGCGTCACGGCCTGCCAGGTAGCGGCGCACCAGTCGCTCGACCTCCGCGACGCCGTCGGGAAGGGGGCCGTCGCCTGCCATCGCGCGGACCTGGGTGAAGCCGGACTCCCACCGCGAGGACAGTGCCTCGCGCGTGCCCTGTTCGTCCACTTCCGGGCTGCGGGGTGCGTCCGCGTGACAGGCCGCAAGCTGCCGGGCGACGGAGCGGAGGGCCTCGTCGACGGCGACCCCTTCCCGTACCAGCCGGGAGAGGCGACGGTCGTCCGGCATGCGCCGCATGACGACGACGGGCTCCGGTTCGTCCGCGCCCGGGCCGTGGAACTCCCCGAGCCCGAGGTAGACGTCGGGGGAGAAGCGGCTGTTGAGGGCGACCTCCCGCGCGCACGCCGAGCGTCGGGCGCCGACGGTCGTGAAGTCCAGGAACCCCAGGTCCACGGGCTTCTTCAGCTTGTAGGCGCGGTCTCCGAGGAAGACCACCACGGCGGTGTGGGTCTCACGGACCTCGGCGCGCGGTGCGCCGTCGGACCGGCCGCGGCCGCGGACGGGCGGGCGCGTGGCGTCGTCCGGCGGAGGTTCGGACATCGTCGGTTCCTTCCGGCGGATCGGCTCAGTCGTGGGGGACGACGGCGACGGGACAGCGCGCGTGATGGATGGCGGCCACGGCGACGGGGCCCAGCCGCGGGGCCAGGGCGGGGCGGTGCATCCGCCGGCCGACGACCAGCAGAGCGGCGCCCTCGGCCGACCGTACGACGGCCTTGGCCGGGCTCTCGACACCGATGCCGTCGATCACCTCCACTCCCGGGAACTTCTCGCGCCAGGGTTGGAGTACGCGGACGAGATGCTCGTGCGCGTCCTGCCTGATCTCCTCGGTGACGTCGTGGGCCACACCCCAGGGGACGTGCGCGTGGAGGGGTGCGCTCTTTCCGTGGACGGCTTTGAGGGGAACTCCCCGCACCGCCGCGGCGTCGAAGGCGAAGGCGAGCAGGTCGTCACAGGGGCCGTGCAGCTTCAGGGCCACCACTACGCCGCCCGGCGTACCCGGAGGATGCGGTGCCCCTTCCTTCCCGGCCTCTGCCCGGACCAGGACCACCGGCCGCTCGGCCCGCGCCACCAGGGGCATGCTGATGTCGCCCAGGAAGTAGCTCTCCACGTACTCCAGGCCGCGCGAACCGAGCACCGTCATCTCGGACTCGGCCGCCGCGTGCAGCAGTGCCTCCTGGGCATCGTCGGCAACCAGGCTGCCGACGACGGTGAGCCCCGGGTGGCGAGCCTGGAGCTCGGCCCGCGCGCTGTGCACGAGCCGCTTCGCCCAGTAGTTCTGATCGGGCTCCGCGGTGGCCCGGGGCGGCTCCGGCGCCAGCATCGGCCACGCGTGCAGGAGCCGCAGCGTGAGCCCGCGCCGCTCGGCTTCGTCTGCGGCCCACCGGGCGGCGGCGAGGCTCTCGGGTGAGCCGTCGAGGCCCACGGTGACGACAGGCTCCATGGCGGCTTCCTCCGTGTCGCAAAGACCTCGCATGACAGGGGGAGGCCGCCCGTCCGGGGCGACCTCCTGTTTCGCTTACGTCGATGAGTACCCCACACCGTGCCGCGGCGCATGCGGAGGACGGGCTCGGTGGTGCTGCGGCGGGCGGGGGGTCAGCGGGCGGGGGTGTCCCGTACCGGGTGCTTGCTGAGGATCGAGACCCGGTTGAAGGCGTTGATCGTGATCGCCACCCAGATCACGGCCGAGATCTCGTCGTCGTCCAGCACCTCACGCGCCTGTGCGTACGCACGCTCCTGGGCGAGGGCGTCGGCGGGGTGCGTGGTGGCCTCGGCGAGAGCGAGGGCCGCACGCTCGGGGGCCGAGAAGAGGTCGGTGTCCCGCCAGGCCGCGAGCACGCCCAGGCGCCGGGTGGTCTCCCCGGCGCGCAGAGCGGCGCGGGTGTGGACGTCGAGGCAGGACGCGCAGCCGTTGAGCTGGGAGACCCGCAGGTTGACCAGCTCGACCAGGATCCGGTCGAGGCCGGCCTCGGCGGCCGTCGCGCGGACGGTGTCCGCGGTCTTGACCAGCGCCTGGTACGCGGCGGGGTCCTGCTTGTCGAGGTAGATCCGGCCCTTGGTCCGGTGGGCTTCCCTGGTCTGCGCCGTCTCGGTCATGGTGAGCTCCTTCGCCTGTTGTCCCGGGTCGTCTTCGGGACTATGATCACCGATAGTTGTTGAAAACGAAACTAGTTTGGTCGGAGAGAGGCCGGGAGATGGATCACACGGAGGCCGGGATCGAAGCCGGGGTCGAGGTCCTCACCGCCCGCGACGTCCCGCTGGGCGGACCTCGGGCGATGACCGTACGACGCACCCTGCCGCAGCGGGCCCGGACGCTCATCGGGGCCTGGTGCTTCGCCGATCACTACGGCCCCGACCGGGTCGCCGACTCCGGCGGCATGGACGTGGCCCCCCACCCGCACACCGGACTCCAGACCGTCAGCTGGCTGTTCAGCGGGGAGATCGAGCACCGCGACAGCCTGGGCACCCACGCCTTCGTGCGGCCCGGCGAGATCAACCTCATGACCGGGGGCCACGGCATCAGCCACACCGAAGTCTCCACCCACTCCACCACCGTGCTCCACGGCGTCCAGCTCTGGGTGGCCCTCCCCGGCGAACACCGCCACGCGCCCCGCGAGTTCCAGCACCACGCACCCGCGCCGGTCCGCGTCGACGGCGCGGAACTGCGGGTCTTCCTCGGCACCCTCGCCGGCGCCGCCTCCCCCGTCCGCACCTTCACCCCGCTCCTCGGCGCCGAAGTGCTGATCGACGCCGGGGCCACCCTCACCCTCGACGTCGACCCCGGCTTCGAACACGGGCTCCTCGTCGACGAGGGCGACGTCCGCCTCGGCACAACTCCCCTGCGCCCGGCGGAACTCGGCTACGCCGCCCCCGGCCGCACCACGCTCACCCTCACCAACAACTCCGAACGCCGGGCCCGAACAGTCCTGCTGGGCGGCCCGCCCTTCGAGGAGGAGATCGTGATGTGGTGGAACTTCATCGGCCGCAGCCACCAGGACATCGTCGAGGCACGGGAGGAGTGGGAACGGGCCTCCGACCGCTTCGGCAGCGTCGACGGCTACCCCGGCGGCCGGCTCCCGGCCCCCGCCCTGCCCAACGCCGTGATCACACCCCGCAAGAACCCCTCCCACCGCTGAACACCACACCGAAAGGCCCGTCATGAGCGACCAGACCACCACCCCCGCCGTCCGCCGCGTCGACGCCCGCCACCGCTACGAGATCCTCGTCGACGGCGAACACGCCGGCCTGACCGCCTACCGCGACCGCGACGACCAGCGGGTCTTCTTCCACACGGAGATCGACGACGCCTACGCCGGCCGGGGACTCGCCGCGATTCTCGTCGAAGAGGCCCTGGCCGACGTCCGCGCAGCCGGGATGCGGATCGTTCCCGTCTGCCCGTACGTGGCCAAGTACCTCACCAGGCACCAGGAGTTCGCGGACATCACCGACCCCGTCACCCCCGAGGTCCTCACCTGGCTCGACGCCCGACTGGGACGCTGACTCCTTGACGGGAAACCGCGTCCAGTGTCGCCGGGCGCGGCCTGCTTCCCGGACGGGGCACCTGTCCGTTGAACAGGACACAGGTGCCGCGGGCGTCGATGAGGACGGTGGCGGCCGCCACCACGCCCCGCCGGATCAGTTCGCCCGTTCCGTGCCGCGCGACGCGTCATCGGGAAGACACGTTCGCGACTCCTCGTCCAGGAGGGGACACCGTCGCGGCATTCCCTCACGCGGCGCCGGGGCCACAAGACTCCTCCGGCGCACTTCGACGCTCATGTCGGGAATGACGGGTGCGTTCCTGTCCTCGGCCATGAAGCTGATCTGCGACGTCGGACTGGACGGGGAGGCGAGCGTCATGATCCAGCCGTGGTTCATGACCTCCTCGAAGCCGAGCAGACCGTAGAACTCCCGGCTCTCCCGTACGGACTCCGACCGGACATCGGGTACGACGCGGCGAACGGACATCGGCAACTCCCGAGTGACAGGTCAGGCCAGGCCCGAGGCGATGGCGCGGCGGACGGCGTCCGCGCGGTCGCGGATCCCGGCCTTGGCGAACAGGTTGTTGATGTGGGTCTTGACGGTGGCCTCGCTGATGAAGAGCCGCTCGGCGATGCCCCGGTTGGGCAGGCCCCGGCCGATCAGCGCGAGGACCTCGCGTTCACGGGGGGTGAGGTCATCGGGCAGGGGCCGGTCGGGCGAGGGTGCCCTGGTCCTGACGGTGGCGAGGAGGCGGTCCTGGACCTCGCGGTCGAGTACGGACTGGCCGGCGGCCGCGGCCCGGATCGCGCGGGTGATGTCCTGGCGGCCGGCGTTCTTGGTCAGGTAGCCGCGGGCTCCCGCGCCCAGCGCTCCGAGGATCGAGTCGTCGTCGGCGAAGGTCGTCAGGACGACCACCGCGACCTCCGGGTGCTCCCCGGCCAGCCGGCGGGTCGTCTCGATGCCGTCCATGACGGGCATCCTCAGGTCCATCAGCACCACGTCCACCGGGCCGGCGGCGACGGCCGCCAGCACCTCGGTGCCGTTCGCCGCGGCCGCGACGACCTCGATGTCCTCGGCCAGGGCGAGGACCGCGGCCAGGGGCTCGCGGACGGCGGCCTGGTCGTCGGCGACGACCACTTTCAACGGCTGCTGCTGTGCCACGTGTCCGGTCATTGCGGGATCACTGCCTCCACTTGCCAGTCGCCCTGGTGCGGGCCTTCGGTGACCGGGCCGGCTGTGAGCGTTCCCCCCAGCAGGGCGACGCGTTCGCGCATGCCGATCAGTCCCATCCCGCTGCCCGCACCCGGGACCGCCGGGCGCGTGGCGGGGCGGTTGCGGATCCTCAGCGCGGTCGATGCCGGGGCGAACGCCAGCTCCACGGCGACGGCTCCCCCGGGAGCGTGCCGGGCCGCGTTGGTCAGGGCCTCCTGGGCGATCCTCAGCAGGTGCCGGCCCGCCTGGGCGGGCAGCTCGCGCACGGTCCCGGTGACGGTGAGGACGTCCCGGTGACCCGAGGACGCGAGCATCGCGTCCAGGCTCTCCCGCAGCGGCAGCACGTCCTCGCGCAGGGCGTGCACGGTCCACTGTGCCTGCTTCAGGCTCTCCTTGACGAGGCTGTGCGCCTTGGCATGGGCCTCCCGGACCTTCTCCAGGTCCCCCGTGTCGATCAGCGCGTCCGCCAGCTCCAGCTGCATGTTGATCCCGGCGAGGGAATGCGCCAGGACGTCGTGCACGTCCCGTGCGATCCGGCTCCGTTCGCTCAGCACGGCGGTGCGCGCCTCGGCGCGGGCGGCGCGTTCGGCCGACTCCGCAGCGTCGATCGCCGCCCGGACGGCCTGCCGCCTGCTGCGGTTGACGATGCCGATCACGACCGGGACGCCGGTGGTGAGGCCGAAGACCCACGGCAGCGCCTCGTGCCCCGGTCCGAGGCGCAGGTACAGCACGGCACCGCAGAGCAGGCTGCACGCCCCGGCCAGGACGAGGGCGGGCCTGGGGTCCAACCGGTATCCGATGTGTCCGGCGAGGAAGAAGGCGAAGAGATAGCCCGTTCCGCTGCTGCTCAAGCCGATCAGGGCGGCCGCCGCGAGGACCCCGAGCGAGAGCCACACGACGGCGATGCGCTGCGGGACCCTGTGCTCGGGCAGCCGACGGGCCAACAGCGCGGCGGAGTTGACCACGAACAGGACGGCGACGGCCAGGCCGCGGCCGCTCGGTCCCATGGGCCGGATCGTCAGGAGCCCCACGACGACGACCGCGACGGAGACCACCCACTGCGCGCGCGGATCGTACCCCGGTACGGGGCGCACCCCCGCGCCCCGGTCGGTGTCGTCGCCGGGGTGCGGGGCGCGCGGGTCTGCGGGCACATGCCGAAGATACGGCACGGTCAGACCGTGGGGGCGGGTACGGGCAGGGTACGGGCCGTCCGGACCGCCCGGCTGCGTACGTAGATCGTGGCCACCCGGGTGACGACCTCGGTGAGTGCCATCAGGACGAAGGCCGTGACCCACGCCTGCCGGCCGGTGATGTGGTGCGCGAGGCTGAACCGGGCGACGTCGGCGGCGCCGCCGCCGTGCCCCACCCAGGTCTGGAACCCCATCCGGGCTCCCATGCCCGCGACCCACAGGACGGCCGACACGGCGCCGGCCTTGATCAGGAGGTCTCCGTCGAGGGTGCGGATGCGGGTGTGGATCCCCCCGGCGATGCCGAGCGCGGCGCCCACGACCGTCAGGGCCCCGATCAGGACGAGGTCGTTGCCGGCGGTGGGGACGGAGTCCAGGTACGAGTACCCCACGAAGGCCACGATCGCCAGCGGGAGCAGGAAGGTCTTGTGGTCGAGGCGGCCCTCCCGCAGCTGCCGGAAGACGATCAGGACAAGGGCGATGTCGGTGATCCACTCGGTTGCTGTCATGCCCTCCAGACTGCGGCGATGCCGCTCTCCGCGCCTGGACCCCGGGGTGGAGAAGGGGGTGGAGATCCGGGCCGGCCCTCCCTGCCGCCAGGCCCTCCGGGGCCGGTGCCCGCCGCCTGGATGCGTACGTGGGCCTCCACCGCGGACCGCCGGCTCGCTCAGGCCGGTGCATCCGCCTCCGCCGCGAACGGGGAAATGCTGATGGAGGTGTACGCGATGAGCGACGCGCACGGGCTGCGGCCACCGGAGTCGGTACGGGAGTACCCCCGTCCACCGAGCGTGGAGCCGGACGACCGGCATGTGGTGATACGACATCGGGGAGTGACGGTTGCCGACTCCCGGGGTTGCCGGCGCGTCCTGGAGACGAGCCATCCCCCCGTCTTCTACGTGCCACGCCACGATGTGCGCACCGACCTGCTGTCCCGGTCACGGACGGAGACCTTCTGCGAGTGGAAGGGCTTGGCCACCTACTGGACGCTCGTCATGGGCAGGGACACCGTCACCGATGCGGCCTGGAGCTATGAGGCTCCCGCGGCCGGCTACGGGGAGATCGCCCGATACCTGGCGTTCTATCCGGGCAGAGTCGATCTGTGCACGGTCGACGGCCAGCGCGTACGGGCCCAGCCCGGTGACTTCTACGGCGGCTGGATCACAGGCGAGATTCGGGGCCCGTTCAAGGGCGGGGCGGGAACCGGCCGCTGGTGAATTCCTGCCGATCCGTCGTGTCCGGGCACCCCTGAGGCCAGCCGACTTCTTCGCACGGAACCCCTGTGGCAGTGCCTCGGCGCCGGAATGCGCGGCAGCCGCACCGGTCAGCCGTCATGGATTCGGCCGCAGGGCCATATTTCCACCAAGTAAGTCAAGACTTACCTTCAGGGATCTCCGACCGTATGGTGTGGGCCGGATCGAAGGAGCCCTGTTGTCGAAAATGAATGGCCCCACAGTGCGCGCGGTCGCATCGGAGCGGGATTATGTGTCCTCCGTGTACAAGTTGCTCTCCGAACGGCTTTCCGAGGCACGAGCTCACCGGGCGAGTGTGCTGAAGGACCCGGCGGAAGGCGCCGGTGAGGCATACGAGAAGGAAATCGCCGCCGAGCGCCTGGCCAGGGAAATCGGCCGACTGGAGGGTGCAGAAAAGGGGCTGGTCTTCGGACGCCTCGACCGGACGGACGGAACGGCCCTGCGGATCGGGCGGATCGGACTGCACACGGAGGAGGACGACCTGCCTCTGCTCGTGGACTGGCGCGCGAACGCGGCACGGCCCTTCTACGAAGCGACACCGGTCCACCCGATGGGCCTGCGGCGGCGCCGGCACCTGCGGCTCGAGGAGCGCACGGTCGTCTCGGTGAGCGACGAACTGCTGGACGGGTCCGCCCCGACCGACGAGGACGTCGTGGGCGACGGCCCGCTGGCCGAGGCCCTGTCGGCACGGCGTACGGGCAGGATGCACACGGCCGTCGCCACCCTGCAGGCCGAGCAGGACGAGATCGTCCGCTCCTCCCACCGCGGGGTGACCGTGGTGCAGGGCGGGCCCGGCACCGGCAAGACGGTGGTCGCCCTGCACCGGGCGGCCTACGTCCTGTACGCGTTCCCGCGCGCCGCACAGGAGGGGGTCCTGGTGGTGGGCCCGAACGCCCGGTTCCTCGACTACATCTCCCAGGTCCTTCCCTCACTCGGGGAGAGCGACGTCGTGCTGGCGACCTGCCGGGAGCTGGCCGGAGTGTCCACGGACGCGGCGGACCCGTTCGATACGGCGCGTCTCAAGGGCTGCTCCGAGCTCGCCGACGCCCTGGCCGGCCTGCTGCGCGTCCGCCAGGCCCCCGCCGGAGACTTCACCGTGCGGGTCGGGCAGGAAGTCGTCCGCCTGCCCCCCGAGGAGGTCGCCTCGGCACGCGACGCCGCCGTGGCGGCCGCAGCGGGGCACAACCCCGCGCGCCGGGTGTTCAGGGAGCTCTTGGTGGATGCCGTCACCGACGCGATGCAGCGGGACATGGGCGACCTCCTGGAGCAGATCGACGCCGACGCCGAGAGGATGACGGGCATGGACCTCGACCGGTTCACGGGAGCCGCCCGGCGCCGCGTCGAAGGTGCGGCCGACTCCGGTCCGGCCCACGAGCTGGACCTGGACGCCATCCGAGCCGATCTCCTCGACGACGCCGGCGTCGACCGGGCGGTCGAGGTGTTGTGGCCGCGGCTGGTGCCCGGTGACCTCGTGAAGGCGCTCCTGACGGACGCCGACGCACTCGCCGAGCGCCTGCCCGGACTGACCGTACGGGAGCGGTCCCTTCTCCTGCGTGGTCCGGACGACCCGTGGACCGATGCGGATGTGCCGTTGCTGGACGAGGCGGCGAGCCTGGTCGACGGTCCCCCCGAGCGGACCTTCGGGCACGTCGTCGTCGACGAGGCGCAGGAGCTGACCTCCATGCAGTGGCGGATGATCGTCCGCCGCTGCCCGGGCAGGGCGATGACGCTGGTGGGCGACTTCGCCCAGGCGGGCCCGGTCGCGACCGCACGCGACTGGAAGGAAGCGTTGGGCCCCCACGTCGGACCGCGGTTCAGACTGCACCACCTGACCGTCAGCTACCGCACCACGCAGGAGATCCTGGAGAGCGTCCGGGACCTGCTCGCGCGGATCGCTCCTGACCAGAGGCCCACGAGGTCGCTGCGAAGCGGTGAGCGGCCTCGCACCGTCACCGCGCCTCCGGACGGGTGGGCCGCCTCCGTCGTTCAGGAACTCCGCGCCCAGATCACCGCGCACCCGGGCGAGCTGCTGGGGGTGATCTGCGCGGACACCAGGGTGAGCGAGCTGACGGCCCAGGGCATCGCCCACCTCGCACGCATCGTACCGGCGTCCGAAGCCCGCGGCCTGGAATTCGACGGGGTTGTCGTCATGAACCCCGAGGAGATCATCACGGCCCGCCCCGGCGGGGAAAGGGACCTGTACGTGGCCCTGACCCGGGCAACCAAGCGCCTGTGCACCCTCACCGTCCGGCCCGCCTGACGACTCGGGCACCCGCGCCCCGCCCGCTGTGCAGCGCGTGTCTCCGGTCGTCCGCCCGGCTTCGGAAACCGCGCCGTCCATCGATCCGGAATTCGCCGGGCGTTTTCCCGGTCCACCTGGTCCGGAGAGGCGAGCCGTATGCCTGACGCCGGAGGGCGCGGTGGAGAGAAACAGGAAATCCTGACCCGGTGGAGAACTCCCAGAGGAATCGGCGCCCTATTGACTTTCTGCATCGCCACGGGGTCCGCCGTTTTCGGATTCATCACGAGCACCGGCGGGGGCGGTACATTTCCTGGCTCGACTCGACCGGCTACTCCTCGGGCTCCCAACGGAGGCAGCCGTCCGCCGAGGAGGCGGCAATGATCCACGTGGTCCGCACGATGCTCGCTCCCCGCCCGATGCAGGACGCCCTGATGTACTTCGCGGACTTCGCGCACGCTCAGGACTGGGACCCCGCGACGGTCTCGTGCGTCCGCCTGGACCAGGGACCCGTGCGGCCGGGCTCGCGGTGGCGCAACGTCTCCCGCTTCCGCGGACGCACGAGCGCACTGGCCGGCTCGCCGGCGAGGAGCAAGGGCTACGTCGCGGAGACGGGCAGCGGCGGCGTCACCCACCGAATGGCAGCGGTGACCACGCGGCCGCCGGGCCCCGCCACGGGCAACAACAACCGCACGGTGAGAGGCAGCCCGAGCTGGGCCCTGACCCATCGGGGCAGCAGACCTGCCGCCGCTGCCGCCAGCAGGGCGTACGGAACACGTACGGCGCCCGGCAGTGGAGGATGCGACAGCAGGTAGTCGGTGGTCGCGCGCGATGCCGCGGTGGGTCGGAGCTCCCCGCGGTATGCGCCGAGACGGGCGGTCAGCCCCTCGCGGGTTTCCGGCGGCTTTTCCACTCCCAGCCGGCGCGCGACGTACGCCATGTCGGCCACGTACCCGTCCTGTCCGGGACCGTCCAGAGGCCGGCGCCCGTAGCGCTGGTAGGCCCGCAGGAAGCACTCGGTCTCGGCGCTGTGGACCCAGGCGAGCAGGTGCGGATCACCCGCCCGGTAGGCCACGCCCTCGGCAGTCACCCCTTCCACACGCTCGTGCACAGCTCGTAGCCGCAGCACGGCCTGCGCCGCGTCCTGGGCCGTGCCGAAGGTGGTGACGGCCAGGAACGTGCTGGTGCGCTGGAGCCGGCCCCAGGGGTCCCCGCGGAACCCGGAGTGCGCCCAGACGGCCTCCATGGCGACCGGGTGCAGCGACTGCAGCAGCAGAGCGGCGAGCCCCCCGACGTACATCGAGGCATCCGCATGCACGATCCGGATCGGGCGGCCGGGTGCGAACCAGCGCGGCCCAGGAGCCCCGTGGATACGGGCACGCCGCTGCCGCGCCGCCGGGCCGGCCACCCGGAGCAGCAGTTCCTCCCCTGCCCGGGCCCTGAGCCCGGGCAGGAGTGAGCCTGGCCACCGCACGCACCCAGCATCTCTCGCTTCGGCCTGCCGCGCCGCCCGGACCGCAGGCGCTCCCAGAGGAGGCCGCGGCGGGCGGCCGGAGGCGGGCCGGCCAGGAGAACGGACCGGACCCGGAAGGCGACGGCGCGCCGGTTCCCTTTCGGAGGGCGCGCCGCGCCGCTGCCCGGGGCGGAGAGGGCCCGACCAGGCCCGTGTGCGAGCAGACCCGTCAGGACTCCGCCTACTTGGGCGCGGTCCAGACCTGGCGCTTGTCTCCGCCCGCCGTGTACAGCTGTACCGCCGTACCGTTGTCGGTCTTGCCGCCGGTCACGTCCAGTACCTTGCCGGAGGCCACGTGCACGATCTGACCCTTGGCGTTGACCGTCCAGCGCTGCGCGGGCGAGCCGTTGCAGTCGTAGAGCTGGATCTTGTTGCCGTTGGTGGCCAGATTACGCGAGTCGTCCAGGCACTTGCCCAGCGCGCGGAACGTGCCGTCCTTGCCGAGGATCCACGACTGGGCGACCGAGCCGTTGCAGGCGTACAGCTGGATCTGTGTGCCGTTGGCCGCCTTGCCGCCCTTGACGTCCAGGCACTTGCCGCCCAGGCCCGTCACCTTGCCCTGCGGGGGCAGCGCGGCACCGGCCCCGGCGGCGAGCAACCGCAGCCCCTGTACGTCGAACTGCTGGACGTAGCTGCCCGCCCGCTTGTCCTGGTACGCGTATGTGGGCGAGCACATGACCGGGAACTCCCCGGAGTCGGTGCCCTTCACGCAGTCGCCCTTGGTCAGGCTGCGGTTGGCGTGGGTGAGACCGAGCGTGTGGCCTATCTCGTGACTGACGTGGTTCCTCATGTACGTCTCCCCCATCGCGGCCGTGGGCTTGCCCTGCGCCGTGAAGAACGAGTCGTCGATGTAGGCGTGTCCGCTGGTCACGGTCTGCGACACGGAGGAGTTGGTGAAGCCGCAGCTGAGGTTGGCGGTCCCGGAACCGTCGCGGACCACCTTCCAGCCGGTGCTCCCCATGGTGCCCTCGTCGGCGGGCGGTACGCACGGGCGGTGCAGCACGCCGACGATCACCTCACCCTTGACGCGGACGTGGTCCCAGCCCACGGGACTGGTGTCGACGGTGACCGGCAGCGTGGTGATCCGCTGGAGGTCGGCGGCCGTGGCCTTCGCGTACGGGGCCAGCCAGTCCGCGGACTTCTGGTCGTAGAACCTGATCGTGTAGCCGGTTGTCAGCCACTTGGTGGCGCCGCTCAGCTTCCACCCTTCACCCGAGGGCGGATTGGTGGTGCCGGCCCCGGCGGCCGCGATGATGCCCGAGCGCGGTGCGCTCGCCGCCGTGTCGCCGAGCGTCAGCACGCCGCCTTTGAATGCCGTGTTGTCGCTGGTGTAGGTGGCGGAGTCCGGCGCGTGGGCGTCCGGCGCGTCCTCGATGGGCGGGACCGTGACCGTCTCGGCGGCCTCCGGTCCACTTCCGGAGTCCTCGGTACCGAACGCGGTGGGGGCGAGCAGGCCGCCGCCCACGGTCGCCGCCACGGCACAGGCCGCCATCACTGCCTTTCGGCGCTTGCCTATGAATGCCAAATCCCCGTTACCTCTCCTTGTGAAAGCTCCCGGCCGGTACCCACCAGGGCTCAGAGCACCGGGAGTTGATCAGATGATAGGAGAGGAGGGAACCGCTGCCTCCACCGCCCGGCACGCGCGCACTCAGGACCGGACCGGCCCGGCCGCGATCGGCCCTCCCGACGGCCACCTCCCCGGCAGGTCTCCGTCGTCGGCACGCCGGCTGAGGGCGCTGGTCTGCCGGTTAGCCTTCGCCCGCGTCCTCCCACCGGTCCTGCGGCGCGGCCGAGAGTCAGACCTCACCGCCCTGTGCGTGTGCGTCCTTCGCGTCCCATGAGGCGCCTGCGTCCCGGGCGATCCGCCGCCGTCCGCCAGGCCGGACTCCGCCTCGCCGCCGCCATCTTCATCCGGTCGGCGAGACGATCCCGAGGAAACGCCCTCAGCACGACCCGGTGCGGGTGCCGCGCCGGGCCCGCCGCAGCGCGGAGTGGACCAGCCAGCCCGCGGCGGCGCCGACCGCGTACCAGGCCAGGTCGGGCGCGTTGAAGGTGGAGCCGAGCACGAGACGGGCGAGGGTGCTGCGCCGGGAGAGCTCCGCGGGCACCGGACCGAGCTGGAGGAACTCGACCGCCCAGCTGGCGGCGAGCGCGATGGCGGCGGCCCGCACGGGCGACAGCCGCGGGGCGGCCGTGACGACGAGCGTCAGGAGCAGGACGGTGTACAGCGCGTCGCCGCCGTACTTGGCCACGTCCCCCGCCGCCACCGCCCTGAGCCCCAGCCCCGCGCCGACGGTCAGCGCGGCCGCCGCCACCGCCGCCGCGCGGGTGCGGGCCGGCCGGGCGGGGGCGGGGTCCGGTGCGGCGGGGTCCGTGATCTCACGGTCGGGGTGCGTGGGTGCGGAGGCCATCCGATCATGGTGCCGGATGCCCGGGCCGGGCCCGTCCGGGGCCCGGGGCATACGCCGGGCCGGCCGTGGGCAACGGGTTCACCTCCGCTTCGTGAGCCGTTCGACCGCCGCGTCGTAGCGTGCCTGGAGCGCCGCGTCCGGCGACACCCGCAACAGGGCGCCGAGCGCCCGTACCGCGCCGTCCTCGTTGCCGGACGACTCCGCTTCCCGGGCCGCCAGGTCGAGTTGCGCGATGCCCTCGGCCTCCTCCCCGAGGCCCAGCAGCGCTTCTCCCCGCACCATGAGGAGCAGGATCCGGGTCACGTCGGCCGTGCCCGACCGGTCCTCGAAGGCCAGCGCATCGTCCGCCGTGTCGAGGGCCTGGCGCCATCTCCCCGCGTCGGCCCAATGCCGGGCGAGATGCTGCATGGCCAGCCGCTCGATGGTCCGGTCGCCGGCCTTGCGGGCCAGCCCGACCGCCCGCCGGCATCCCTCCGCGGCCTCGTCCAGGCCGCCGAGCGCGGCCTGTGCCAGGGCCAGGACGATCAGGGCGTTCGCCTCGCCCACCGCGTCACCTGCCCGGGAGGCGAGTGTGGAGGCGGCCCGCAGGTGAGTGAGCGCCTCCGGGATGCGTCCTTCCTCGGTCAGGACCCAGCCGAGCACGTTCAGCACCCGCGACTCACCGTACTCGTCCGCGTCGGCGCGGGCCGCCTCGAGCCCGGTCTCCAGCAGGGGGACCCAGCCGTCCCGTACCCGCCACACCATCAGCGGCCAGAGCGTCATGACGATCCGCCAGGTCCGGTCGTGCAGTCCGGCGGCGTGCGCCGCGGCCGCCGCCTGCGTGAGGTCGTCCCTCTCGGCGGCGTACCAGGCCACGGCGGCGGACCGGTCGGCGAACTCGCGCACGGCGACGGGCGGCAGGTAGTCCGCCGGCAGCGGGAAGCAGTCCTCGTTGCCGGGCTCGGCCGCCGCCACGGCCGCGAGGGCCGTGGCGATGTAGTGGTCGAGCACGCGCTTGAGAGCATCGGGCCCGGCGGCGAGGCTGCGCGCGTAGAGGCGTACGAGGTCGTGCATCGTCCATCGGCCGGGCGCCGACTCGGTGACGAGGTGCGCGACGGCCAGCCGCTCCAGGGAGGTCTCGGCGGCTGCCGGATCCGTGTCCGCGAGGGACGCCGCCGCGTACCGGTCGACATGCGTGCCGGGGTGGCGGCCGAGATGGGCGAACAGACCGGAGGCTTCCCGTGGGAGCTGTTGCAGCGTCAGCCGCAGCGCCGCGCGCACGCCGGTGTCCTCCACGTCCAGCAGGCTCAGCCGGCGCGTCTCGTCGGACAGCTCGGCGGCCATCGCGTCCAGTGACCAGGAGGGCCGTTGCGCCAGGCGGGCAGCCGCCACCCGCAGAGCCAGCGGCAACCCGCCGCACAACTCGGCGAGCCGTCGCGCGGCCGCCGGCTCCGCGTGTACGCGTTCCGTGCCGAGTACCCCGGCGAGGAGCACCGTGCCGTCCTCCGGCCCGAGCACGTCGACGGCGACGGGCGTGGCGGTGTCGGTGACGATCAGCCCCGGCAGCCGGTGCCGGCTGGTGACGAGGGTGGCGCAGTGCCTGCCTCCCGGCAGGAGCGGCCTGACCTGCTCGGAGTCGCGCGCGTTGTCGAGTACCACGAGGAGCCGGCGTTCGGCGGCGAGCGACCGGAACAGCGCGGCGGCGCCGTTCACCGACTCCGGTATCCGCTCGTGCGGCACGCCGAGCGCCAGGAGGAACTCGCGCAGCACCTCCATGAGGGCGGGCTCGCCAGTGTCGCCGAAGCCGCGCAGGTCGGCGTAGAGCCGCCCGTCGGGGAATCCGGCACGGCCGTGGTGGGCCCAGTGCAGCACAAGGGCCGTCTTCCCGACCCCGGCGGGCCCGATGACCAGGCAGACGGGAGCCTCGCCCGCGGCGGCCCGGGACAGAGCGGCGAGCTCGGCCATACGTCCGTGGAAGCCGCGCGGCGCGCGCGGCAGCAGGTCGGGCGCGCCGGCCCGCACAGCGGCATCCGGTACGGCGGCGGGTGGCGCGGCGTCCGTCCCGGGGGCCCGGCGGGGGCGCCCCAGGCTCGCGGTGTGCTCCAGCTCCCGGGCGCCGGCCGCGTCCAGGCCCAGGGCTGCGGCCAATGCCTGCACGGTGCGGCGCTGCGGTCCCCGGGACCGTCCGCGCTCCATGTACGACAGCGCCCGCACGCTCACGCCCGCCGCATGCGCCAGCTCTTCCTGGCTCAGCCCGGCCCTCGTCCGCAGACCGTGCAGGAGCGCGGCGAAGCTGCTGGTGGCCGGTGTGCCGGTGTCCATGTGTGGAAATCCCCTGGTCAGTGCGGCCCAGCCGAAACGCCGTACCTCGCCTGCAAAAGTATGCACGACTCTACTTTTGCGGGTGAAACGCTGCACCCAGCGGGGTGGTTCCTGGCTCCCGGTCCGCCGCGGGGCTGCCCCGGGCCGTCATCGGGTGCCGTCGAGCACCCGTCGCCGCAACGCGAAGACCCGGTCCGGCACCGCTGCATGCGGTGCCGGACCGGGTCCGTTGATCGTGTTCCTGCCGGTCGTCGCTGTCGCCGGTCGTCAGTGCGAGGGGCAGGAGGCCTGGGTGACCTTGCCGGCCTTCGCGGTCGACGTCGAGGGGTCCAGCGTCAGGCACTTGCCGGTCCACTGGTTGATGAAGTAGTAGCCGCGATCCTGCCCCTGGGCCCCGAGGTTCACGGGGATGACGTTCCACAGCTGGCTGCCGGAGAACGACTTGGTCTCGCAGGGCCACCAGAAGAGCTGCGTGCCGTCACCGGGCGGCGTGCCGTTGTTGTAGGGGATGGTCAGGCAGGTGCCGTTGCCGGCCTTGAGCCAGTAGTAGCCCTTGCCGTCGTAGTCCGGCTTGGTGGCCGTCCACTGGTGGCTGCTGGGCACCGGGTCGGCGCAGGCGCGCTGCGTCACCAGGCCGCCGCTGCCGTCCGTGAACTCGTCACCGCGCACCATGCAGCGGTTGGAGCCGTAGGTGCTGCGGTACTGCTTCCCGTTGACCAGCCACACGGCCGGGTCCGGCGGATAGACATAGGCGTCCTTGTTGAGCCCCTCGACCACCGAAACGGGGTTGACGCCCGGGGTGTCGCTCTTCTCGTAGAAGTTGACCGCCACGAAGTTCGGGGCCCGGCCGGTGACGCCTCGGCACGTCTCGACGCGCCTTTTGAGGGCGTTGCCGTTGTGGCCCGCGGCGAGGTCCTGCGGGTTGATCGCGTCGGAGTTGAACTGGTTCATCGTGAACAGCGGCGTCAGGTTGGTCGTGCCCGGCATGACCTTCGTGGTCAGCGGCTGGCTGTGGTCCCGAACCGCGCAGCCCGACGGGGCGTTGCCCGTGCCGTAGCCGTACTTGTTCTCCACCGTGTGCGACCACGTGTTCATCAGGGTTCCGGACCCGACGGCCACGTCGTCCCAGCTGTCCTGGAAGATCACCAGGCGCTGGTTGTCGGCGACCATGTCGCGCAGCCGGGGCCAGTTGTTGCTGAAGATGCCGTACTTGTTCTGGTCGAACAGCAGCTTGCCGGCGCCCTTGGCATCCAGCATGGCAGTGAGGTCCCTGGTGAGCGTCGGCCGGCTGGCGTAGTTCTCCAGGAAGAGCGTCACCACCTCCTGCGGGTTCTTCTGCAGGAAGTTGATGACGGTCAGCAGCGCGGACTTGAAGTCCTCGTAACAGGTGACCCGGCTGGTATGGCACAGCCCGACGGGACCGGAGCCGTTGGGGTCGTAGGTGTCGAGCATCAGCCCGCGCACCCCGCCCTCGAGCTGTTCCTTGATGGACTGGGACTGGTTCGGCGGGAGCGGGAGCTGAGACCAGTCGTCGGCGAACGCGTTGTGCGAGGTCACCCAGGACCACTGGTCGTAGCGCGCAGAGCCGTACTTGCCGGTGTCCGCCGCGACCGCGCCCGTCGGCGCCGTCAGCATCGAGGCGAGGACGAGGAGCGGGAGCGCCGGCAGCGCGAACAGGCGCAGCAGGCGGGCACGGCGGCCGGAGCCCGGACGGGGCACGGCACGACTGGTTCTCATGGTGAATTTCCCTGGTGGAAAGCGGTCGCCGGCATCCGCGGGCGCGGTGCGCGGGCGACCTGGAGTCTGTAGGTTCCCCCCGGTCCGTCGCGCAGCCGCGCACGAGGGGGTGTGGAGGTGAGCGACGGACCGGCCCGGCTGGGGCTGGTCGGCCCCCTCCGGGTCGCCACCAGCGAACCGCGGCGGGAGGGAGCCGACCAGGCAATTCCACCGGCAGAAGTACGGCCCGGCGTACTTGTGCCGGTGAGGACGGGGCGGACCGGCCGAAGGGTGTTGCAGAGGCTTGGTTCTGCCGACCAGGTCCTGCCGGTGAGCGTCTCTGCCGGCCGAACCTCACGATGCGGCAGTGGACTCCGGACCCGAAACCATCCGCGTCAGCGTGCGCCGGGACGCATCGCGGCCGCCGTGTCCGCCGCAACGGCCGGCGCGTCGGTCAGCGGTCGGTCGAGCAGTCGCACGAGGTCGGGGCTGGAGTTGCCGAGGAACCCGTGGCGGACGCCGGTGGCGATCGAGGCGAGCATCGGCGGCTGGAACGGCAGCAGAGCGTCGTCCGCGAGGAGCCGGGCGCGGTACTCGCCGAGCCCGATCGTTCGGTGGGCGACGCCGAGACGTACGGCGACATCGCCGGCGGTGATCGGTTCGCCGACCAGGTCGTAGGTCTTGTCGACGTGCGCGCTCGGGTGGCCGGCGACGATGGCAGCGGCTGCGGCCAGGTCCGCCCGAGCCACCGCGGAGAGAGCGCCATCGCCGAAAGCCGACTCCAGGCCCTCGTGTGTCCACGTCAACAACGCCCCGAAGAGCTCGGCGTAGAGCCCGTTGCGCAGGATCGTCCACCGGAGGCCGCCGGCCTTGACCAGGTCCTCGGTGGCGCGGTGGGCGAGCGCGAACCCGAGGTGATCCCCGGCGCCGGTCAGGCTGGTGTAGATCACGTGCGCGACACCGTCTCGGACCGCAGCGTCGAGAAGGGCCCGGTGACGAGCGATGACCTGGTCGTCCTCGGCATAGCCGGCCGAGACCAGGACCAGTGTCGAGACACCGGTGAGGTCCAGGCTGGCGGAGTCGTCGAAGTCCAGGTGGCGCTGCCCGTCGGTGGGCGTCCGGCTGCCGCCCACGGCGGGCACCTTCCGGTCGGCCAGCTCCTGGAGCACAAGGGAGGCGAGCTGTCCGTTCGCGCCGGTCACCATGATCATTGCGGTTCGATCTCCTGCCGTGGTTCTCTTCAGTAACTACGGCGATCCTGAACCGGCCGCGGTCGGCCCACAAGGAGGCAGTCTCTTGTCAGTGACGCACACCGATGTAACCGCTGGACCCGCAGAGCTGGAACCGTGCGGGCAGCCGGACCACCCCGATTGCGGGATCCGCGACGTGCTCGACCGCGTGGGCGACAAGTGGTCGGTCCTCGTGATCGTCGAACTCACGCAGGGGGCGCGGCGCTTTCGCCAGCTTCAGCGCGCCATCGACGGAATCTCCCAGCGGATGCTGACGCTCACCGTGCGCCGGCTGGAACGCGACGGGCTGGTACTGCGGACCGTCTACCCGACCGTGCCTGCCCAGGTCGACTACCGGCTCACCGGGACCGGCGCAAGCCTGACCCACCTCGTCAAGGCCCTGGCCGACTGGTCGCTCGAACACCGGAGCACCATCGCCCATGCCCGCGAGGCGTACGACGCTCGCCATCCCGACAACGAGATCCGATGAGCGTGAACATCAACCACGTCACGACCCACAACAACCCGCCGGGGCACCAACGGGCGGGGCACGCTCCTGAACGAAGTACAGGCCCACGGCCGTGATCTGGTGCTACCCCTCGTAGGGCCCGGGCCCGGGCCCCGGCCCTGGGTCAGGCTGCGGCGCGGAAGACGTGGGCCGCCATCGGCGCGGTGACCGGCCCGGGGCCGAGGCGGGCCGTCATCTCCGCGAGGACGGTCTCCCGGACGGCAGGCCCACCGCCGCGCTCCTCCACGGCCGCGCGCACCGGCGTACCCGTGAGGTACCCGGTGACCAGATCGGCGATCGACTCGGCCCGGCCCTGGAGAGTGACTGCGTGCTGCTCCTCGACGACGAACCCCGCGGCCGTCAGGTCCGCCACCGCAGCGGCCGGGTCGGCGTAGCCGTGCGGAACCGTCGGGAAGAACCGCGGCGGGTCGACCGGGAAGGCCCGCTCCAGGCCTGCCTGCAGGGCGACTTCGAAGGCGTGCTCCTCGATCGGACCCCACGTGTTGAACAGGAACCGGCCGCCCGGGGCCAGGACCCGCCGGACCTCACCGAAGGCCGCTACCCGGTCGGGAAAGAACATGACGCCGAACTGGCAGACCACCAGGTCGAAGGCCTCGTCCGGGAAGGGGAGCCGCTGTGCGTCGGCCTGCCGCCAGACCGCCCCCGGAGCACGGGCGGACCCGAGGTCGACCATCGCACCGTTCAGGTCGGTGGCCGTCACCTCGGCCGGCGGCGGCGTCATCGCAAGGAGCATCGACGTCAGCACACCCGTCCCGGCTGCCAGTTCGAGGACGCGCCGGGGGCGGAGGGCCGCTGCCCGCGCGGTCAGGTCCTCGGCGAAGGGCCGGAAGACCACCGGCACCAGGTACTGCTCGTACACCGCCGGCATCGACTCCGACCACGTGTGGTCGGCCTGGGTTCCCGTCACTCCCCAGACGCTAGTACCGACCGGGCGACATCGCAGCCCCGCCGCGCCGCCGGCCGCGCGCTGAAGCCGGGGCAGGCCGACAGCCCTGCGGCCCCTGCCGCAGGTGGCCGCCGGCCGAAGTGCGGGCGTCTCGGGACGGGCCGGTCCCGCCGGAACGGCCCGTCCCCGTCCAGAGCCTCCTCAGGGCCTTGGCAGGGTGCGCGGTCACCCGGCGGCCACGGCGCGGTCGAGCTCGGCCGCCGGAAAGGGCGTCCGCTTGCTCTCCCTGAGCAGCCTGCGGTGGAAGGCGTCCAGGATCACGGCGGTCCGGGCGTGCCGTTCGATGATCGCCGCGATCTCCGGCGCCACCCCCTCGGGCCTTCGGCCGGCGATCCACTCCTCCAGGAAGACGTCGGTCTCCCTGTCGCCGCGGAGGCGGTCCACGAGGTGGTGGCGGAGCAGGTGGCCCGCGGTGTAGTGGCGGTCGTACGCGAGGTGGTCCGAGAGGAACCGCCCCTCGGCCGCTGAGAGCTCGAAGCCCGAGCTCAGGGCCAGTCCGAAGTCGGCGAAGTAGATCAGCCGGCCGTCGGTCAGGACGTTGCGGAAGTGGGCGTCGAAGTGCACGAGGCCGCGGGCGCTCATGAACGCCGCTCCGCGAGCCAAGGCGTCCTCCGCCCAGGAGTAGGGGGAGGCGGGGGCGGTCGGCGCAGCGTTCTTCCGCTGCTCGTGCAGCCACGCGCCGAGCGTCTGCGGCACGTGCTCGAGGAAGAGCACCAGGCTGTGGGAGGACCGGCCGATGGCCTCCAACCGTTCGCGAACGGCCCGGGAGCCTTCCCAGTGGGCGACCGCTCCTTCCACTCCCCCGAACTCGTCCATGAAGTCCTCGGGCGGGGAATCGGGCACGACACGCCAGTGGTACATGAGGGGGAATCCCTCGTACTCCCCCGCCAGGACCCAGTTGCTGGTCATGGTGTGAACCGCGAGCTCCCGCCAGGCACCGAACCCCGCCGAGCCCACTCCGTACTGGTAGAACGCCGGCAGGCCGAAGAGGTTCGCCGTGGACCGTACGTTCTCCGGCTGGATCTCGAGGTCCGTCAGCGGCACCCTCTTGACGAAGACCCGTGTCCCGTGGACGTCCAGCTCCGCAGACCTGCCTCCGATGCCGGAGCCGGCCGGACACGCGGACGCCACCAGGTCACCGAGCCGCCGGTCGCTCAGCAGCGCCAGACGCGTCGACACCGTCCCGTAGGCGGCCAGACGCGCGGCGTGCCGGGAATCGGAGCGGCGCGTCAACGGCTCCTCGGTGCCCCCACGCGGGACGTCGGCGATCATGCGTCCCCTCCCCCCTCCCTCGCTGAGCGGCCACGGCGCCGGTCCGCGCTGTCACCGCGGACCAGCTCGAACGCCGTCGGCTTCCGTCCGGCAGGGTTCAGGAACGCGGCGCGGGCCTTCTCCGGCCGGCCCGGTCCCAGGGTATCGGTGCTCTGGGGTGCCGGGCGGTTCCCCACATCGCCGGGCCCATGGTGACGAGCGGGGCGCGCGGCCCCGGGCCGGGCTCCTGGCGGGCGCCCCCGGCACGGCGCGCGACGGGGACGTCGTCGCCGCGTACGCGCGGCTCACGGAACATCCCTGCACGTGCTGGGCGCCCTCGACCGCTTCGCCCGCCGGTCGTGGGGACGGGAGGAGCGGCGCGCCCGGCAGGCCGGCCCCGTCGAGCTATCGGTCGCGGGTGACGCTCCAGGCCGGCATGTGCTCGAAGAACGCCACGGCGTCCGGCCGCCAGCGCTCCCGCCACGTCGCGGCCTGGGCCGCGGCCTCGCCTGCGTACCGGTCGGCGTCAGCCCCTAGCTGCCGGTCGATGCCGTGCGCTCGCGCGATGCCGCGGATGCGGTCGAGGGTGACGTCGTCACAGGCGGGGGCACCCAGGGCATCGTTCAGCAGCTTGCGTTCGTTCGCGTCGCAGACGGCCAGAAGGGCGCGGACGGCGTAGCTGCGGCGACCGGAGCGGATGTCGGAGCCGACGGGTTTGCCGAGGGACTCCGGGTCTCCGAACAGGTCGAGCCGGTCGTCGTGGATCTGGTTGGCGATGCCCAGGGCGGTGGCGTAGCGGCGCAGTTCGCCGTCGTACGGGGAGAGGTCGGCACCGGCGGCGAGCAGGCCCAGACGGAGTGGGGCGAGGACGGAGTAGCGGGTGGACTTGTACTCGGTGACCTCGTGCAGGAGCCCGGTGTCGGGCGCGGGGTGGAAGTCGCGTTCGAGGTCGATGAGTTGGCCTCCCACGGTGGCGGCCGCGGTGTCGGCGTGGACGGCGGCCATGGCCAGGGCGCGGTCGGGTGGCAGTGTGCCGGTGAGCAGGACACGGCCGGCGAGGAAGGCGGCGAGGTCGCCGGCGAGGATGGCAAGGGCGAGCGCGGTGTCGGGCCGGTCCGGGAAGTCCTGGCGGTACGCGTAGTAGGTGGAGGGGCCGCCGCGGCGAGTGGGTGCGTCGTCGATGATGTCGTCGTGGATCAGGCCGTGGGTCTGCAGCAGCTCGATGCTGATGGCGGCCTCGTCCAGTCCGGGCACGTCCTCGTCGGTGACCAGGGCCGCGGCTTCGCGGAGCAGGATCACGCGCAGCCGCTTGCCGCCGCGCAGCGACAGCTCACGCACCAGTTGGAGGGCGCGGGCGGGGAAGGCGCCCTGCCGCGGTATCTCCAGGCTGCTGCCCGCGGGGTCGGTCAGGGAATCGAGGTAGGCGGCGAAGCGGGCGTCGAACCGGCGCTGATGGCCGGCCGCGCGCCGCCAGGCGGCGGTGAGGGCGTCGTTCACCGGCCCAGCCTGCCACGTGCCGCGCACCGGGCGCTTCCGCTGCGGATCCGGCCGGGTCCACGTCGAGACGGCGGAGCCGGCTCGGTCGTGAACGGCGCCGGGCTCCCGGTGATCCAGCAGCCGTGTGAGCCGGTCGCGCACCGTCCACCGCTCGACAGGGCGCCCGGGGGCGCGACGAGCCCGGCTCGGTCACCGGGTACTGGACCACCGGCTGCCGGCCGCGGGCATGGACCACCGCGAGGTGGGGGCGGCCGAAGACGCTGGGGATGAAGGTGACGCCGTTGCCGTGGGCGTGCGTCACCCCCGTTCCCCACGGCGCCGGCCCCCTTCGAAGGGGGCCGGTGCGCGCTCTCGGCCCTAGCGGACCAGGTGGCTGCGGCGGAGTCGGATGGCGAGGATGACGACGTCGACGATCAGCACGGCCACGCCGATGAGGAGGAGGTAGAACAGGCCTTCGGCGAGTGCTCCGACGAAACCGAGTACGACGGCGACGAGGAGCAGGAGCAGGAACAGGGCCATCGGGTCCTCCCGTGGGAGTGGTCAGCGGCGGGCCAGGCGCCGCTCGCCGCCCGATCCCGGCTCGTGGGTCAGCTTGTAGTGGGCGAAGAGCGGCGGTTCGTCCTCGGCTGCCAGAACGTCGTCGGTGCCCATCGAGGGGGAGGACTTGACCGCCTTCCGGGAGTACGCGACCTTCAGGTAGCCCGGCCCGACCGTTGCTCCGGCCAGGGGTACGAACACCAGGCGGCGGCGGGTCGGCAGGCCGACGGTGATGGTGGCGAAGGTCGGCTGGTCGGTGGCCGTGTCGACGTACACCGACTCCATCGTGCCGATCTTGCTGCCGTCGGAGTCGACCACCTCGTGGCCGCGCCACTCCCGGATGTCACTCGCTTCGAACATCGACTCTCCGCTTCCTCTGCGGTCACACGCGTCGTCGCAGGTCTTCACGCACCTTGTCGTGCCGGGTCGGACCTGGCGGCTACCCGTCCGGTGGGCGCTCACACCATCCCTTGAAGATCAACACGATCCTCAACCTCACGAGGAGCAGTTCTCGGCCGCCTCCTACGGCCGACAGGTGCCCGGCAGCGCGTGCCGGGCACCTGTCGCAGGCCCGTCGTAGGTACGAGACCGGTTCAGGGTTCCTGGCGGCGGTCGCGCAGGGAGTCCTTGATCCCGCGGGCCTGTTCCTCGGCCTTGCCCGCGGTCTCACGGGCCTTGCCCTTGAGTTGATCCGTCTTGCCCTCGGCCTGCATCCGCTCGCTGCCGGTCGCCTTGCCCGCGACTTCCTTGGCCTTGCCCTTGGCCTGCTCCATCTTTCCCTTGGCCTTTTCCGCCATGAGGAAACACTTCCTTTCCGAAAAACGGTCGGTCGCTGGACAAGCTAGGCGAGATCGGGAGGATTCGCGCGTCGAGGCGAGAGCAGACGGCCCAAGGGGACGACGTTCAGGAGCGCTCCGGCGCACCCACCGGTGGCTCGGGGTGCTCGGCGCGGATCTCCGGCTCCAGCCCCTGGGCGGGCGTGGTGGGAGGCCGTCCGGCATCCGCCCGCCAGGCTTCGAACGCCAGGGTCGTCGCCGTCACCACGACCAGGCCGAGGAGCCAGCCGCCCACCACGTCGCTCACCCAGTGCACGCCGAGTGCCACCCGTGTGTATCCGACGCCCACCACCGAGACCAGGGCCGTCGTCCACGCCAGCGGGCGCCACCGGCGGGGCACCAGCGGCAGCAGGGCCAGGAGCAGCACCGCGCAGGAGGTGGTGGCCGTCATGGCGTGCCCGGAGGGGAAGGAAAATCCGGGCGCGTGGGAGACCGGGTCGGGCAGGTGCGGCCGAGCCCGGGCGACGACGTCCTTCACGAGCAGGCCGAGCAGCCCGCCGGCCGTGGCGGTGACGGCCGCCCACAGCGCCAGCCGTACGGCGCGCCGGATGAGGAGCCACACGACGAGGGCCGCCACGAGCAGCCGCAAGGTCACCGGATCCCACACCACGTGCGTCAGGAAGTCGAGCAGCCGCACCCACGCGGGATGCTCCAGCGCCGCAGTGTGCAGCCGCTCGGCCGTGCCCCGATCCAACCGGAGCAGCGGCTCCCACCGCGACTCCACCAGGACGAGGGCCAGCGCGAACGGCACGGACACCAGGGCGGTGACGGCCACGGTCGTCAGCAGCCGTGCACCGAACCGGGCGTCGGGCCCGGAGCGGTCGGGAAGGCGTACGGTGAGCGCGCGCCGCGGCGCAGAGGGTCGGGGCGGTCGGGGCATGGTCGGGGAGCTCCTTTCACGGGTCGTCCGCCGTGGTCTCAGACTCCGGGGTCCGGGGTGGCCGGTTCGGTCACCCCGGCCCGTACGGCCTCCAGTTGGGCGGCGAAGGCCAGGCCCAGGAACAGGGCCGTCGAGGTCAGGTAGGACCACAGCAGCAGGGCCACGAACGCGCTGAGGGGCCCGTACACGGTGGTGAAAGACCCGCCCGCACCCACGTAGAGGCTCAGCCCCCACGTCGCCAGCAGCCACAGCGCCAGGTAGACCGTAGCGCCGAAGGCCAGCCAGGTGTAACCGGGCTGGGTGCGGCGCGGAGAGAGGCGGAAGACCGCGCTGGTGGCGAGGAGGGCCAGCACCACACCGACGGGCCAGCGCAGCAGGTCCCAGGCACGGGCGGTGCTGGGCTCGAGGTGGTACACCTCAACCACGGCACGGCTCAGATGGGCGCCGAGGACGGTGCCGGAGAAGCTGAGCCCGAGGGGCAGGCCGGCCAGCACGGACATGACGAGCCCGCGGGTGTACTTGGGCAGGAACGGGCGGTCGCGCTCCGTTCCGTAGATGCGGTTGACGCCCCGCTCCACCTGGCACAGGGCGGTGGTCACGTTCACGACGGAGAACAGCAGGCCGAACCAGAGCGCGGCCTGGCTGCCGTCGCCGGGCCGGTGCCGGCTCTGGGCCAGGGCGGCGTCCACCACGTCCCGGCTCGGCCCGCTCGCCAGCTGCCGGATCGTCAGTTCCGCTATCCGGCCGACGGACTCCGTGTGGAGTGCGCCGGACAGCCCGATGAAGGCGATGGCCAGCGGGACGACGGCCAGCACCGTCTGGAGGGCCAGGGCCCTGGAGTGGCTGAAGCCGTCGGCGTACCGGAAGCGGATGAAGGAGTCCCGTACGAGGCTCCAGCCACCGTGGCGCCGCAGCGCGGCCACCGCCTCCTCGGCGGACAGCTCCTCACCCTCCACCGCGCGTTCGGCCTGCCATGCCGCCACGTCCCGGCGCTGCGGTACGCGTGTCGCGGTTCCCATGCCCGTCACCCCTGTCGAAGTCGTGTACCCGGCGGTCCGGTTCAGGCGCCGACGGTGTGCGCGGCCTGTCCGGCCCGGCCCGCTTCACCGGCCGGTTCCGTGCGCCCCCGCTCCCCCGGGGCGTGCGGGGTGCGCGGGGGGATCCAGATCAGCAGTGCGCCGGGGTCCACCTCCGCGCTCAACCGGGTGCCGGTGCCGATGACGTCGCCGTCGAGCTCGCGCGGCTGGGGCCGGGCGAAGCGGAGGTCGACGCGTTCGGCGCTGAAGTACTCCAGCGCGCCGCCGGCCACCGTGCCGTCGCGGCCGGGCGCGGGCCGCCCGGGCAGCATACGCGCCCCGAGGTGCCCCGCCGCAGCGAGCCAGCCGCGTACGCCGCGCGGGTCGGGCAGCAGCGGGAGTCCGCCCTGGAGGGTGCCGACGTTGCCGATGACGACCATGCGGGCGCGGCGCTCCTGTACGGGGCCCAGGTCGAGCCGGATGGACAGGCGCATGCGGGGGTCCCCGAGGTGGCGGGCGGCGGACAGCGCGTACGCCCCCCGGCCGAGGCGCCGCTTCACCCGCTCGGACGCGTCGGCGACCATGGCGGCGTCGAAGCCGGCACCCGCCATGACCGTGAACCGGACGGGCGGCGAGCCGTCGCCGCTGACCCGGCCCACGTCGATGCGGGTGGTCTCGCCGGAGAAGGCCGCCTCCAGCGCCGCGCAAGGGTCCGCGGGCAGCCGCAGGTTGTGCGCGAGCAGGTTTCCGGTGCCGCAGGGAACCACCGCGAGCGGGATCCCGGTGTGGGCCAGCACGTCGGCGCAGGCGCGGACGGTGCCGTCTCCGCCGCAGGCGACGACCAGGGCGGTGTCGTCCTCGTCGATCCGCCCTGCGAGCGCGCCGGCCGGGTGCTCGGCGGATGTCTCCGTCCACACCTGGTCGGCGTAGCCGTGCCGGCGCAGGACCTCCCGGACGCGCTCGGCCAGTTCGCTCGCGCAGCCGTGCGGGTGGCGCACCACCACGGCCCGTCGGCCTGCTCCGGCGCCGCAGGAGGCGGGGTCGTCCGGCGGCCCGCCGGGTACCCGGTGGGCGGTGACGGCGCCGAGCGCGGTCCGTGCGAGGGGACGGCACCGCGCGGGCGGCAACAGCGCGTGTGCCAGGACGAGCAGGGCGCAGGCGCCGTTGAGCAGGCCGCCGACGACGTCCGACGGGTGGTGCATGCCCCGGTAGACCCGGGAGCACGCCACAAGAACCGGGACCGCGAGCAGGAGGGTGACCAGGGCCGGCCGCACCCACCGCCGAGCGGGGCGCAGGCGGAGCGCCACGAGTACGGCGAGGCCTCCGAACAGGGCCGTCGCCGCGCCGACGTGGCCGGAGGGGAAGCTGGACGTCGGCGGCGCGGCGTCCAGGTGGAGCACGTGAGGACGCGGCCGCTCCACGATGAGGGTGACCAGGAGGAAGACCGCGGACTGCGCGGCGACGGCGCCGGCCAGGAACAGGGCCTCCCGCAGCCACCGCCCGCGCGAGACCGCCAGCACCGCGGCGGCGGCGAGGGCGGTCAGGGCCGTGATGCTCGGCGTGCCGGCCAGTTGGGACAGCCACTCCGACAGGAGGAGCGCGGGGCCGCCTCGGTGCGCGGCCAGGCTGCGGTCGACGCCGTCTTCCGCCGCCACCGGCCACCGGTCCGCCAGCGGCCCGGTGATGATCAGCCCCAGGCCGGCCATGAGGACGGCCTGTACGGGCAGCAGCCCGAGGACGGGCAGTCGGCAAGGTGGTGGAGGAGCGCTGTGTCCGGGTCTCATTGACGGCGTGTAACCCGAGGCGGGCCGTCCATGCGTGTCCTGCTCCGGCTCCTCGGGCGGCCGGAGCCGGTCGGGGCCGACGGTACGGCTCAGCCCCGCCGGGGCGGCACGGTCACGGCCTTGCCCTCGGCCACACTGGGCGCGGTGGCGAAGGCCAGTTCGGCACTGGTGATCTCCAGCAGCCGGGCCGGCCGGCGCGGCACGGTGCCCGCCAGGACCACCGGGTGGTCCAGGGCGGCTTGCAGCATGATGCTGAGCGCGGTCGAGTCGATGAACGTCACCTCGGCCACGTCCAGGACGAACCGGGCGACACCGGGCGCCGCGGGATCCATCGCCGTCCGCAGATCGGCCACGTTGTCCATGTCGAACTCCCCCGCCATCACGACGATGCGCACCTCCCCGTCGCAGCGGGTCCCGACGCGGCCGCGTGTCCCGTCGTTGTGCGTGTCCATGCTGCTCGCGTCCGCTCTCCCCGTGTCGGCGGACCCCGTCGAAGCGGTCCTTGCTGTCCTGGGCGGGGGGCGGGGCGGTGCCGTTCTCCACGGAGGCGATGGCGGGCGCGGCGAACCGGTCCCGCCTGGTCCGGGCGGCCTCCTGGGGAGAGGCCGGCCGCCGCCTCCCGGAACGCCGTCAGGCCCGCCACCAGCGCGTCCACCGCCTCGGGCGCCATCCGCCCGAGCAGCGCCGACAGATCCCGCAGCCGGATCGCCCGCCGCTCGTCCAGGAGCGCCCGCCCCCGGGGCGTGAGCCGCACCTCCACCTCGCGCCGCCGGAGCGGGTGGGGTGAGCGGGTGAGCAGCCCCATGGCCTCCAACCGGTCGCAGAGCCGGGTGACCGACGGCGGACGGGATCCGAGCACATCGCCCAGGGCCCGCAGGTTGACGCCCTCGGCGCCCTCGACGGCGAGCAGCGCCCGCAGCTGCGACGGCGACACCGCCGGTGTCACACCGTCCTGCCCCCGGGCGTGCAGCACCGCGAGGAGGTCCGCCGCGGCGGCCAGGACCGCGGCCGGATCCTCGTGCGCGCCGGAGCGGCCGGGGCCGGGCATGCCCCCACTGTGCCACCGTCCGGCACGGTCGGCCCGCGACGCTACCGCCCGTCGCCTTCGGGCACCGCGCCGGGCCTGCCGTGCCAGTCGAGACAGACGGCCATCGCGTCATCGGCGGCGTCCCCACCGCCCCGGTACCCCGGCAGCTCTTCCAGGAGCGCCCGCGGCACCTGCGAGGGCGGCAGCAGCCGCGTGTTCAGGACGGCTCTGGTCAGCGCGTGCAGGCCGTACGGTTCACCGGCCGGGGAGAGCACGTCGTAGACGCCGTCGCTCAGGAGAACCAGCCGGTCCCCCGGCAGGACCCTGAAGCGCTGACAGGTGTAGACGGTGTCCTCGAACATGCCGAGCGGCAGCTGCGCCTCCAGGTCGAGCGGCTCCACCGCGCCCCCGCGCAGCCGCCAGAGCCGGGGCGATCCGGCGTCGATGGCCTCGACCTCGCCCGTGTCCAGGTCGAAGCGGAGCAGCAGCATCGACAGGTGCTGCCGCCCCTGGTAGTGGCCGTACAGGGCCTGGTCCGCCAGGTCCGCCAGGGCCGCCTGATCGGCGAGGCCGAGGCCGGCCCGCCGGGCGTTGCGCAGGGCGCTGACGGCGAGACTGGTCAGCAGCGCCGCCTCGACGCCCTCGCCCATGCCGTTGTTGACGGTCAGCGTCAGGTGGTCGGCGGAGGCCGACCAGTCGAAGCTGTCGCCGAAGATCGCGTACGCGGGCTCCAGCTGCGCCCCGAGGTCGTACTCCGGCCGGGAACAGGAACGCCCCGGCAGCAGCTGCCACTGCATCTCCGCCGCCAGGGTGAGTCTCCTGGCCCGGCGCGCCTGGAGGAAGAAGTCGGTGTCGCGGTCGGCGACGAGGATCTCGTGGGCCAGCGCGTCGGCCACGTCCTGCAGCGGGTCGAGGAGTTCACCGACCGAGACGCCGGCCGGAAAGCGGACGCTCAGGACCCCGAGCCGGTCACCGCGCACGGTCACCGGCAGGTGCACGGTGGTCCCGCTCGCCCCGGGGACCACGTGCGGCTCCTGGGCGCCGAAGGCACGGCCCTCGGCGCCGTTGTACGCCGACACGGAATCGGCGGTGAAGGGCCGGGCGGTGACGGGCTGGAGCCGTGCCGAGGCGTAGTCGGCCATCAGCAGGTCGGCACCGGCCGCCCCGTGGTCCCGGACCAGGAGGCCCCGGACCTCCTCGAACACCTCGTGCGGGGCGGCGCCGCGCAGCACGCGCTCGACGCCACCGCCGCCCCCGACGCCCTCTGCGCGTACGACTTCGGTCACCGGCCCCGTTCCTGTCTCTCTCGCAACTGCCAAGATGGGGGACGACGAAGCCGCCGGTCCACCGAGGAAGGGCCGCGCGTACGTCCGGTAGGGAGTGTCACATGAGTCAGCGGTCGACCGACGCCGCCGGGCCCACCGCCCCGGCCGTGGCGGAGATGAGCGAGCTGATCGAGCTGCTGGAGGTGGTCTGGGAGCGGGGCCGGGACACCGCCAGTGCCCCGCCCGTCTCCTCGGCGCAAGCCCGGGTGCTGTTCCTCGTCGAGGCGAACGGCCGGCTGAACCTGCGCGAGCTCGGCAGACTGCTGGAGGCGGCCCCGCCGTCCGTCACCCGGCTCTGCGACCGTCTGCAGGCCGTGGGCTTCCTCGAACGGCACCCCGGGGCCGACGACCGCCGGGAGGTGCTGCTCCGGCTGACCCCCTCGGGCCTGACGTACCTCCAACGGCTGCGCACCCGCAGGCAGGAGGTGCTGGCCGAGGCGATGGCCGAAATACCGGAGGCGTCCCGGGCGGCCCTGGCGACGGGGCTCGCGGCCTTCTGCGCCGCGGTGGCGAAGCCGCTGCGGCTTCCGGCCCCGGAGTCCTTCACCACCAGGACGGCCTGAACCGGCCGGCACCCCACCCGGCGGCGTGCCCCCGCGGGGCCGGATCAGCTCAGACGGAGCACCGTCGTGATGGTCTTGCCGTCGGCACGGGTGCTGCAGTCGACGCGGTCCGCCAGACGCTGGACGAGGGGCCAGCCGTAGCCGCCGGGGTGGTCGACCGTCCCCGTACGGGCCGTGGGCAGGCGGGGGTTGGCGTCGGCGATCGACAGGCGCAGGACGCCGTCCTCTATGTCGGCCCGGAAGGCGGTGACTCCGTGGCCGTGCCGGATCGCGTTGGTGACCAGCTCCGAGGTGACGAGCAGCGCGTCCGCGGCGGGGACGCCGTCAAGGCTGACACCTGCGAGCAGCAGCAGTTCGCGGACGTGGTCACGGGCCGCGGCCGCGGACCCGGGCGGTACGGCGTGCCCGTCACCGGCCGCCTCCTCGCGGTGCCGCTGCGAGCCCTGGGGGGCCTGGGACGGCGGGGGTGGGTGGTTCATGCTCATCGCCTGCCCATGCCCGTACGGATCGTACCGTGACGCCCCGTTCGGGCACGCCGGATGGCGGTCAGCATGTCATCGCGGTCGCCAGGCTGTCGGCCATACGGAACGCCGGTGCCGCTCCTGTGACGTCCAACAGCCTCCGGACGGCGGTGTGCAGGGGGCCGGCGAGGACGAACACGGAGCCGGCGGCCTCATGGGCCCGCTGCGCGGCGAGCAGCGCGTGCAGCACGGAGGAGTCCACGAAGGGGGTACCCGACAGGTCCACGACGGTGCGCGGCGGGCCGCCCTCCGACGCCTGCGCGAGAGCACGGGCCAGCAACGGCGCATCGTCCTCGTCGACTTCGCCGTGCAGGCTGATGACGGTCGCATCGCGTTCTGCGGTCGTGGTGACGACCGCTTCCCCTCCGGTCACCGGACCATTCTCCTCCATCGTGTGCGGTACGGGATACCGGGCATCCGCCCGGCACGCATCCCCGCTCCCTCGTCCCTCCCGGGAATGAACCCTCGACACCCCGTCCACCCGGGGCCCGGTTGCGAGGTGTGCTGCCCATGGAGGATGGTTGCCGCAGGACAACTGTTATTCCGAGGTCTTTCCGCCGTGATGAACGCGATGAAGAGGTGAGGGGTCCGCGCAGCGGGCCTTCAACGTTTGGTTCCTTCCACCGAGACGACGTCGAACCCGCCCGCCACGGCCCGGCCGTGGAGCCAGGCCCCCTACCCGGTGCTGGTGGCCGACGCGGATGCGCTCGTGGTCCACGCCAACGAAGCGGCGGGGCTGGTGTTCCCGGACGCCCGCCCGGGCTCGCCGATGGCGGACACGGTCCCCGGCTGGCTCGTGGCGGCGCACGCGCGCTGCACCACCCCCCTCCCCGCGCAGCGCCCGCCGGCCGATGCCGGCATCGTCCAGGGGTGGGTCGGCGACCGCTCCTACGAGGCGCACCCGACACCCCGTGACGACGGCACGGTCGTGTGGTGGCTGGTCGACGACACCGACCACCGCCTGGCCCGCGAAGCCCTGCGGACGGAACGCAGACGCACCGAGTTCCTGGTCCGCTCCTCCAATCTCCTGCTGTCGTCCCTGAACCTCGGCCGCTGCATGGACGTCACGGCGCAGATGGCGGCCGACCACCTCGCCGACGCGGCCCTGGTGATCGCCCCCGTGCAGGGCCGCCGGCTTCCCGTCGTCTCGTGCGTCCGGGGCGGAAGCCCGTCCGTGTCCCGTGCCGCCGTCGACCCCGGGGACGTGCCCGGGCTCGCCGAGGCGCTCCAGGGTTTCCCGCCCGTCCCCTCCCGCTGGCTCGACCCGTCGGCCGCGCCGGCCTGGCTGGTCCCGGACGGCCTCGGCGCCCTGGGGTCGATCGTCATCACACCCCTGCCCGGGCACGGTGTGCCCGCGGGCGCCCTGGTGCTGCTGCGCGGCGACGGCGCCGGCGCGTTCACGGAGGGCGAGGAGGTGTTCGCGCGCCTGTTCGCCGCTCGCGCCGGCGCCGCGATGTCGGCCGCCCGGCTCTACGCGGAGCAGGCGTCGATCACCGACACCCTGATGCGCGCGCTCCTGCCCCCGTCGCTGCACCAGGTCTCCGGGGTGGAGTACTACGCCGGCGGCTACCGGCCGTCGAAGGACCACGAGCGGGTCGGCGGCGACTTCTACGACGTCCACCCCGCCACCGACGAGGGCGCGCCCTCCTTCGTCGTCCTCGGAGACGTGTGCGGCAAGGGGCTGGAAGCCGCGGTGATGACCGGCAAGATCCGCAACACGCTGCACGCCCTCCTGCCGATGGCCGACGACCACCACCGGATGCTCAGTCTGCTCAACACCTCGCTGCTGAACTCCGAGAACGCCCGCTTCGCCACCATGGTGCTCGCCTCCGCGGCCCGGGACGGCAACACCGTGCGGCTGCGCCTCACGAGCGCCGGACACCCCGCGCCTCTGATCCTGCGCTCCGACGGCCGGGTGGAGGAGGCCCCCACCAAAGGCACCCTGGTGGGTGCGCTGCCCGAGATCACCACGCAGACCGCCCGCGTGACACTCTCCCCCGGGGACACCTGCGTGCTGTACACCGACGGAATCAGCGAGGCGCGGGGAGGGCCCATGGGCGGTGTGATGTTCGGGGAGGAGCGGCTGCGCCGCGCCCTGTCGCAGTGCGCGGCGATGCCCGCCGAGGCGGTGGTGGAGCACGTGCAGATGCTCACCTCCCAGTGGGTGGGGTCGGGGCGCCACGACGACATGGCCGTCGTGGTCATCTCGGCGCCGCGCACCAACCACCTCAGCGCCGTGGACGGCCACACCCGCGGAAGGTTCACCGCGTGAGCCCGTACGACACCACGGCACCGGCGCCGGCCCCTGCCACCACGGCGGCATCCGCATCGGCATCGGGCGAACTCCGTGCGCGGGTGTGGGAGTCGGTGATGGCCTTCGACGAGGCCGCCACGATCGGCACGGTGGTCCGCGCGCTGGACGAGGGCGTGGGCGCCGAGGCCCTCCTGCTCGACGTCATCGCCTCCGTCCAGGGACGGGTGGGCCGGGAGTGGGCGGCCAACCGCATCACGGTCGCCCAGGAGCACGCCGCCACCGCCATCAACGACCGGGCCGTCACGGCCGTCGCCCTGCACCCCTCGGTGCACCCGGCGCCGACGCGCGGCCGGGTGGTGGTGGCCTGCGTGGACGGCGAATGGCACGCGCTGCCCGCCCGGCTCCTGGCCGAGGTACTGCGCCTCAGGGGCTGGCACGTCGACTACCTCGGGGCGCAGGTCACCGCCCCGCACCTCGTCGCACACCTGCACCGGACCGGGCCGGACGCCGTCGCCCTCTCCGGCTCCCTCGCGACGCGGCTGCCCGCCGCGCACGCCACGATCACCGCCTGCCAGGCCGTCGGGACCCCCGTCATCGTGGGCGGGGCGGCCTTCGGCCCCGGGGGCCGGTACGCCCGCCTGCTGGGCGCGGACGGCTGGGCACCCGACGCCCGGGCCGCCGCCGACGAGCTGGCCTGCGGCCCACTGCCGCGGGTCCGGCCCGGCCACCAGGCCGTCGAGGACCTGCCCCACCTCAAGGACCAGGAGTACACGCTGGTGGCCCGCAGCCGTCCGCGGCTGGTCGGCTCCGTGTTCGGGAAACTGGCGAACGCCTACCCGGCGGTGCGCACCTACACCGAGGTCCAGCGCGAGCGCACGGCCGAGGACCTCTCCCACATCGTCGAGTTCCTCGCCGCCGCTCTCTACACCGGTGACGAGGACCTCTTCTGCGGCTTCCTGGTGTGGACCGCCGGAGTCCTGGACGCCCGCGGGGTTCCCGCCGCCTCACTGCTGCCCGCCCTGGAGCTCCTGGAACGGGAACTGCAGGACTTCCCCCGCGCCACCGCCACCCTGCGGGCCGGAGCCGCCCGCCTGACCCGCATCCCCCTCACCACTGCTCTCGCCACTGCCGGGACCGCTGAATGACGAGCCTGCCCTCCGCCCCGCTCGGCCTGACGTACTCCGCCTCGCACGACACGGTGCGGGTCGAGCTGAGCGGCGACCTCGACCACCTGCACGCCGACCTCCTCGTCGACGCCGTGGACCAGTTGCTCACCGCGCGTCCCGGGCTGCGGGACCTGCGGCTGGACTGCGGCGGGCTGACGGCCGTCGACTCCAGCGGCCTGGCGGCGCTGCTGATGGTCAGGCGACGCACCGGCACGGCGGGCGCGGGGCTTCACCTCGACGCGCGGACCGTACAGCTGGACCGTCTCCTGGAGCTCACCGGCACGCTGGAGTACCTCACGGCACCCGGTACGGGCGGACAGGCCCTGCGCGGCACCGGATGCGGCAGCCCGCGCAGCGCTCCGGCGGACGAGCACCGGCCCCCCACTCCCTCCGGCGTTGCGGAGCCGCGTACCTGAGCCTCTGCCGCATCACTGGCCTGCGGAGCTGATGTGCAGGGCGCAGATGTCGTCGCGACGGGCCTGCGGGGCGACCAGCGCCCGCACGATCGAGTCCAGGAACCGCGGCGTGCCGACGTGGGCCGCGGCTGTGGCGGCCAGGCGGGCCAGGCCCTCGTCGATGGACTCGCCCGGCCTTTCGACCAGGCCGTCGGTGTAGAGGAGCAGGTGGTCGCCGGGCAGCAGGTCGACGGTGGAGACCTCGTAGTGGGCTCCCTCGTCGGCGCCCAGCAGAATGCCGGACGTGGAGGGCAGGAAGCGCGCCCGGCCGTCACGCACGAGAAGGGGCGGTGGGTGGCCGGCGCACACCCAGGTGAGGCGGGAGTCGGCCGGCCGGTACACGGCCATGATCATGGTGGCCGTGGTGCCGCTCCGCTCCGGGGTGTGCAGCAGCAGGGTGTTCAGGTTGCCCAGGACGGTGGGCAGGGGGGTGCCCGTGAGGGCCATGCCCTTGGCGGTGAAGCGCAGCAGGGCCATGGTGGCGACCGCGTCCAGCCCGTGGCCGGCGACGTCGCCGACGACGAACAGGGCACTGCCGTCGGGCAGCTCGATGGCGCTGTACCAGTCGCCGCCCAGATCGAGACCTTCCTGCAGGGGCCGGTAGGCGACTTCGACGGTGAGGCCCGCCAGGTCCAACTGCCGGCGGGGCACCGGCAGCAGGGTGTGCCGGAGGCGGGCGGCGAGGTCGCGTTCGGCGGTCAGCAGGCTCTGCTGGGCCAGCGCCTCCTGCTGCTGTTCCCGCAGCTGCTGTGCGGCGTGCTCGGCCGCGGTGAGGTCCTGGAAGAAGCCGTGGACCTGGACGGGCCGGCCCTGTACGTCCGTCTCGGTGTCGGCGACCACCCGCACGTGGCGGACCCCGTGACCGGGAAGACGGACGCGGAACGTACGGTCCATCGGGTCCCCGGTCCTCAGCAGGCGCCCGACCGCGTCCTGCACCGCGGCACGGTCCTCGGGCTCGGCGTGGGTGGCGAGTTCCTCCAGCGTCATCGGCCCCTGCGACCGGTCCCTTTCGAAGATCGCGTACACCTCGTCGGACCAGGTGATCTCCCCCCGGACCAGGTCACGGTCCACCCAGCCCATGCGGCCCGAACGCTGCATGAGCGCCAGCCGGCGCTGCTCGCGCTCGCCGGCGTCCAGGCGGCTCCAGGAGACGATCAGCCCGTTCCGGCACCGCACCACGCGCACGCCGTACCGGGAGCGGTGCGGGACGCCGGCGGTGCTCTCCTCGTACTCGAGCTGTCCCTCGTAGGCGGCTCCCGTCTCCAGCACTCCCAGGTAGCCGCGCCACAGGTCGGTGGCGTCGATGCCCGGATACGTCCGCTGGACGCTCAGCCCCAGAAGGGCGCGGCCGCGGCGCCCGCCGATGTCGACCGCCTCGGGCGAAGCGGCCACGAGCCGGAAGTCCGCCACCTCACCCTCGGCCCCGTACTGCGGCCGGAGGAAGACCACCGAACCCGAAAGCCCTGCCAGGACCTCCTGGACCACCGTCTCGACCAGGCCGTCTCCGTCTGCCGCCGGGCCGGCGCCAGTCTCCGGCGCTCCCGGCCCCTCGTGGTCCGTCATACAGCGAGGATGCCACGGCGGCAGCACCGCAAGCCCACACCGGCCACACGTTCCCCCGCCTCGCCACGAGCCCTGAATTCCGCCGTTTGACGACGACGGCACTACCCGTGTGCGTCGTAGTCGTGAGGGTGACCGCCGCGCCATTCGATGAGCGGGGAGTCGGCCAGTGCCTCGGGCTCCTGGGCCCCGGCCCGGCGGAGGAATTCGACCAGGTCACGGTCGCTGTAGGCGGTGCCGGAGATGATCGCGTCGATGCGCACGCGGCGGCCGCCGCTGTCGTTGGGCGGGTAGACGACCACTGGGTGTCCGGCCATGACACCACCTTCCTGCGCGCCGGGCCTCGTGGTCGAGCCCGCAGACTCTGCGGCAAACCGCAGGCTCACCGGCCGCTGCCGCATCTGCCGCCCAGCGGCCCGTCCCCCCTGGTGACCACCGCGTGCCCGCCGAGAGGTGAGCGCGCAGGCCCGGGCATCACTGCGGGAGGAGGCCGCGCTCCGCCTCTGCGGCGGCCCTGGACGGGAACTGAACGATCACGCCGCTGCGGGACCGGGTGCGGTCGTCCGGCCCGGCGCCGTGGCTCACAGCCAGCCGTTGCGCTGGGCCTGGAGGGCCATCTGGAAGCGGTTCTCGGCGCCCAGGCGGGCCATGAGGATCTGGAGCCGGCGGAAGAAGGTGCGACGGCTGACGCCCAGTTCGCGGGCGATGACCTCGTCGCCCGCGCCACCGGCGAGGAGGCGGAGCAGCCGGCGGTCGGCCGGCTGCAGGCCGGCCGGGCGGGTGGCGCGGCCGTGGAAGGGCAGGGCTTGCTGCCAGGTCTGCTCGAACAGGGCGACCAGGGCCGAGAGCAGGCCGCACGGCTGGACCACGAGCGTCGTGTTGTGCACGTCGGCCTCCCTGATCGACAGGGACACCAGCGCGTACGCCTCGTCGATGACCAGCAGCTTGACCGGCACCGTCGGCGCCACCCTGGCCTGCTCTCCCGCCTCGATGCACGGCTCGATGGCCGTCTCCAGCCGCCCGGGCGTCTCCAGTGACGCCTTCGAGTAGACGACCCGCTGCGTCACTCCGCGGGCGAGGGTGGCCAGCGCGTCGTCGAGGGCTTCGGTCTGCGGGAAGTAGGGCGGCGATTCGAGCTGGCGGATCTGCTCGCGGGCGCTGGCCCAGGCCTGGCGGAGCCTCGGGCCGACGGCGTCACCGGTGACGACTTCGACGAGGTTGTCGTCGCGGGCCGTGAGCCGCCGCCGGCGGAAGGACTCGAACGCGCCGCCCACGGTGATGCGGGACGCGTCCAGCTCGGCCGCACGCCGCCTGGCGAGGATCTCCAGGCCGGCGGCGGGAGGGACCGGCGCCACCACGTCCGCGCCCTCGTCGGCCGCGCCGGCCAGCCCGGCGTCGACCAGCTCACCGTAGGCCGCGGCGAACTCGCCGCCCTCCAGCCCGGCCGCCCGCCGCAGCTCGGAGAGCGGTGCGGGAGCCAGGTCCAGAAGGGACAGGTACACGCGACCCGCCGCGGGGCCGACCCCCAGCATCCGCAGGGCCTCGTCCAGTTTCGCGTTCGCCATGCACCGCATTATCGACGACCACGGGACAGGGGTGACCGATCAGTGCCACTGGCACGACAGGGCCTCCGGAGGGCGCGCCGCCGCAGTACCGTCCGGGCATCGCCGGGGTCTCCCGGCAGCCGAAACCGTCCGGAAGAAGGTGCACGACGTGGCGAACGCTCGCAAGAACGGCCTCTACACGGAGATCTCCGACGAGCTGTCCGCTCTGATGAAGACGGGCTGGGCGGACACCGAACGGCACGACCTCGCGGTCGACGAGCAGGCTCCGTACGCGGCACTCCGCCGAGCCGCCCTCTCCGCCCGCTTCCCCGGTGAGCGGCTGGTGGTGCCGTCCGGCAACCTCAAGCCCCGCTCGAACGACGACCTGTACCCGTTCCGCCCGTACTCGGGCTACGTCCACATGACCGGGGACCAGGCCCGCGACGGCGCGCTCGTCCTCGAACCCCGGCCGGACGGCGAACACGACGCGTACTGCTACCTGCTGCCGCGCGACAAGCGTGACACCGACGAGTTCTGGCTGGGCTACACCGCCGAGCTGTGGATGGGCCGTCGCCGCTCCCTCGCCGAGTCGGAGCGGGTGCTCGGGCTGGCCTGTCGCGACGTCCGCGCGGCGGTGGGCGACCTGGCCGCCGCGACCGACGTGCCCACGCGCATCGTCCGCGGCGTCGACCCGGAGCTGGAAGCCGCGGTCACCACCGACGCCGGACGCGACGCCGAGCTGGAGGAGGCCCTGAGCGGGCTCCGCCTCGTCAAGGACGAATGGGAGATCGGCGAGATGCGCAAGGCGGTGGACTCCACCGTGCGCGGATTCACCGACTGCGTCGGCGAGCTCTCGCGGGCGATCGCCTCCTCCGAACGGTGGATCGAGGGCACCTTCTTCCGCCGGGCACGGCTGGAGGGCAACTCCGTCGGATACGGCTCGATCTGCGCCGCGGGCGACCACGCCACGATCATGCACTGGACCGACAACGACGGCCCGGTACGGCCCGGCGACCTCCTCCTGTTGGACGCCGGCGTGGAGACCCGCACCCTCTACACCGCCGACGTCACCCGCACCCTGCCCGTCAGCGGCACGTTCACGCCCGTGCAGCGCACGGTCTACGACGCGGTGTACGAAGCTCAGGAGGCGGGCATCGCCGCCGTGAAGCCGGGGGCCGCGTACCGCGACTTCCACGTGGCGGCGCAGCGGTACCTGGCGGAGAAGCTCGTCGAGTGGGGCTTCGTCGAAGGTCCGGCGGACCGTGCGTACGAGCTCGGACTGCAGCGCCGTTTCACCATGGCCGGCACCGGCCACATGCTCGGCCTGGACGTCCACGACTGCGCCCAGGCCCGCACCGAGGAGTACGTCGAGGGGGTGCTGGAGCCGGGCATGGTGCTCACGGTGGAGCCGGGCCTGTACTTCCAGCCGGACGACCTCACGGTCCCCGAGGAGTGGCGCGGCATCGGCGTCCGGATCGAGGACGACCTGCTGGTGACCGCCGACGGCCACGAGAACCTGTCCGCGGGCCTGCCGCGCTCGGCGGACGAGGTCGAGGCGTGGATGGCCCGCGTGGCGGGCTGAGCGGCGGGAGGCCGGGGCGGGCGCCGTCGGCCCGGGCCGCCCCGGCACTGCCGACGGATCGCGGGCGGCGGTACCCGGGAAGGGTGACTGTGCACCGTGATGCGGGACCGGACGCGCCGCAGGGGGAAGTCCTCGAGCGGGACCACCGTCGATTCGACCGTGGTCGTGCCCTGCGGGCCGGCGGAAGGAAAGTCCTGTGGATGCCATCGTGCTGCTGCGCGAAGACCATAAGACCGTCGAGAGGCTGTTCAAGCAGTTCGAGAAGACCGACGACGAGGACACCACCGAGCGTCGCCGGATCGCGGACGAGGTGATCGAGGAGCTCACCGTCCACGCCTGGATCGAGGAGCAGTACTTCTACCCGGCCGCCCGCGAGGCCGCCCCCGACACCAAGGACCATGTCCTGGAGAGCGTCGAGGAGCACCACGCGGTGGTGTGGATGCTCTCCGAGCTGAGGACCATGGACGCCTCCGACGAGCGGTTCAAGGCCAAGATGACCGTGCTGATGGAACAGGTGCGCCATCATGTCGAGGAGGAGGAGCAGGACTGGTTCCCCGACGTGCGCAAGGCCATGGGCCGCAACCGCCTCGTCGACCTCGGCATGCAGCTGGAAGAGGCCAAGGGGCAGGCCCCGCGCGATCCGCTGAAGGTCCCCAGCGCGGCATCCGGATGACCACCGGGGCAGGGCGCCCACGCAGGGGGCGGCGGGTGCGCCGGGCAGGTGAGACGCTGGCCGTGGCCCTGGCCGTCGTCGCGGCGGGTGGGTGCGGGGCGCCCGGACCGCGCGAGGACGACGCCGTCTCCGCGGCGCTCGCCTTCGAGAACGCGCTGGGCAGCTCCCGCTACGCGCGGGCCTGCTCCCTTCTGGCACCCCGGACCCGCCGGGAAGCAGCAGCCGAGGAGGACTGCGGCCCTGCCCTCGCGAAGCAGAACGTGCCGGTCGCAGCCGGCGGGGCGTCGGCACGGGCCGGAGGCGGTCGCGTTCTACACCTCCGGGCAGCTCTTCCTGGAGGAGTACTACACGCTTGCCGTCCTGGCCCGTGGCGGCATCGGCACCCCTCATCTGGACGGCAACACCCGGCTGTGCACGGCCACGGCGGGGGAAGCTCTGAAGGAGTCGTTCGGCAGCGACGGGCAGCCCGGCTCGTACGAGGACATCGACCACGCCGATGCGATCGCCCTCTTCGGGCACAACATCGCCGAGACGCAGGTGGTCCAGTGGATGCGGATCCTGGACCGGCCGGACGGTGACGAGCCGCCCCGGCTGCTGTGCGTCGACCCCCGGCTCACCCGGTGGCGCGGCGGGCGAGTGTGCATCTGGCGCCCCGGCTCGGGACCAACGTGGCACTGCTCAACGCCCTGCTGCACGAGGTCATCCGGCACGGCTGGACCGACCCCGGGTACATCGCCCGGCACACGGTCGGGTTCGAGGCTCTGCGTGAGCGGGTCGAGCCGTGCACGGCTCGCCGGGCCGCCGGGATCTGCGACGTGCCGGCGGCCGCGATCGAGGAGGCCGCCGAGCTGCTCTGCAGCGCCGACCGGCTGCTGTCGACCGTGCTGCAGGGGTTCTACCAGGCCAACCAGGCGACCGCCGCGGGCGTCGAGGTCAGCCCCGAGGAGGCCTTCGAGGCGTGGAAGCGGTGCAGTGCCGGACGCCCCTGCGACTACACGGGCCTGACCTACGACACGCTCCGCGGCCCGAGCGGCATCCAGTGGCCTTGCACCGCACAGGCTCCGGCCGGCACGGACCGCCTGTACGGCGACGGCGTGGCCTGGGCACACCCGGACCTGTGCGAGACGTACGGCAAGGACCTGGTGACGGGCGAACCGCTGGGCGAGGAGTGGTACCGGTCGGTGAACCCGGAGGGGAAGGCGCTCATCAAGGCCGCCCCCTACGTCCCGCCTGAGGAGTGGCCGGACGAGGACCACCCCTTCCAACTGACCACCGGACGCACTCTCTACCACTTCCACACCCGCACGAAGACGGGGCGGGTGCCCCAACTCGCCGGCGCCGCACCGGACGTATGGGTGCAGATCGCGGACGAGGACGCGACCCGCCTCGGGCTGGCGGAAGGCGACCTCGTCGACGTCACCACGCAGCGCGGCATGCTGCGTGGACGGTTGCGCGTCGGTGCCGTCCGTCCGGGTGTCCTGTTCGTACCCTTCCACTACGGGTACTGGGACACCCCGGCCGGCAGGGCTCCGGCCCCGGGTGTCCCGGGGCGTGCCGCGAACGAGGTGATCGCCACGCTCTGGGATCCCGTCTCCAAGCAGCCGCAGTTCAAAACCGCCACAGCCGCCCTGGCCCTCGTCGAACGGGCCGACGGCCCGGGCGGGGCCGCGGGACGGTCGCCGTCAGCCTGACGGGGCGTCCTCGAAGGCGATCTCGCCGCTCGGGCGGAGCTCGGCCGCCATGTTGCGTTCCATCATGCGCAGGGCCGCCTCGGCGAGGCCGGCGTCGATGTGGGCGACCGCGTCGAGGGCCACGACGACGTCGAGATGCCGGATGTGGGCGTCCAGAGCCGAGTAGAGCACGCACTGCTCGGTCACCTGTCCGCACAGCACCACCCGTTGGACGCGGAGCTGGCTCAGCAAGTAGGCCAGGGGCGTTTCGAAGAAGGCCGAGTGCCGTGCCTTCACGACGAAGAGGGCGTCCTCGTCGGGCGCGATCGGTTCGACCAGGCCCGCGTACCGGCCGGCGAGGGCCGCTTCGAGGATCTCGCCGTGGTGGGAGCGCCAGCGGCCGAAGTTGTCGTTCACGTAGACGACGGGCGCGTCGGCGTGACGCGCCCGTTCGAGGAGTGCTCCGACGCCCGGAAGGGCTTCACGAACGGACCGCACGAGCACCTCGGCGTCCTCGTGCTCGTAGGTGTTCAGCATGTCGATCACGATGAGTGCCGTCCGGGCCATGTCGTCGCCTCCCGCCACGCCGGGCACCTGCCCGCGCCGTCCGGCGGCAATCGCTCCATCGATCGCCCGGTCCACTCGGCCGTGCCAGGCGATGCGGGGCCGGGGCGCACTGCCGCGGCCGGGGCGACGGGCGTTGCTGCCGGCTCCCCGGGTACGCGCTATATCCTGAAGGTAGAAAAGCGCGCATATGTGCGACATAGACCCTCAAGGGGATGTTGGCCATGGAGGCCCAGGCAGCGACCCAGCCGGTCACGAGCCGTGTTTCACCCGACGAAGGCATCCGGACGTGCCGTCCCGCCATCGTGCGTCAGACGCGGTCCGACGGTGCCGAAGGCGAGGAGACACCCACCGCGCCGGATTGGAACATCGTCCGGGGCGAAGACTAGCGCCGCACCGCAGCAGGGGGTATACGGCGTGCCGTCTGCGTCGCCTTCGCGCGGGAGGGCGCGGACGTCGTGTTCACCCACCTGCCCGAGGAGGCCGCCGAGACCGCCCGCCTGATCCGCCGGGCCGACCGCACCGCCGTAGCGGTCGCGTGCGACATCCGGCACGAAGGCGAGTGCACCGCCCTGGTCGACAGGGCGGTGGGTCCCGGACGAGCCGAACGGCCGGGTCAGTCGCGCGGTGACCAGAAGGCCGTCAGCGTCCCGCTGCCCGGAGACAGCTGCTGCCCGCCGCCGGGCACGTCCACCACCACGACGCCCGAGGTCGGGAATCCTTCCTTCAGCCGCTCCAGCAGCTCCGGAGGGCCGCTCCGGCAGAGGCCGACCGCCAGGTCGTGGATGCCCGGATTGTGGCCGACCAGTACCAGGGAGCCGAGGCCCCGTGCCCGCTCCGTCAGTGCGCTGACCAGCACACTCGGTACCGCGTTGTAGAGCCGCTCGTCGTACAGGGCGGGCGGCGGGTCCTCCAGGGCGGGGACCGCGAGCTGCCATGTCTGCCTCGTCCTGCGGGCCGGCGAGCACAGCACCAGATCCGGCTCGAAACCGGAGTCCGCGAGCCAGCGGCCCGTCAGAGGCGCCTCGGCCCTTCCGCGCTTGCTCAAAGGACGATCGATGTCGTCGTACGGCCGGTGCTTCGGCACCGCTTTCGCGTGCCTCACCAGCAGCAACCGGCACACGGCCGCCCTGTCGGGGGCCGAGGACGCCGACTGGAGGCCGGAATTTGGGGACATGGCCGTCTCCTTCCGAGTACCCACGGCACCTCGCCCGGCGGCTGAGTGGGGGCGGGCGGTTCAGGGCCGCTCGCGCAGGACCCTGACGCTGGTCACGTCCGTGTCGACGGCATCGGGCACGACCATGCCGGCCTCGACACCGGTGCGCAGGTAGCGCAGGACCTCGGCGGTCAGCCGTTCACCGGGCAGCGCGGCGGGGATGCCGGGCGGGTAGGGAGTGAGCATCTCAGCGGCGATGCGCCCGTCGGCATGTGCCCACGGGACTTGTTCGGTGCGTCCGAAGAACGCGTCGCGGGGCAGCGCCACCTGTTCCAGGCGGAGTTCGAGGGGCGACGGGACGTGCACGGGCTGTCCGGTCCGCAGTCCGGGCGCGTGGGCTGCGAAGTCGGTCAGGGCCGCAAGCAGGATGCCGGCGGTGTGGTCGTCGTCGGCGTGGGTGAGCTGGGCGCTGATACGGCGGTGGTCGCAGACGTGGAGGTTGACGCGGTGGTTCGCGCGCAGCCAGTCGGCGGCCCGGTATCCGGTGATCTGCAGGGCGCTGACGTCGATGATGATCTGGAGCGGGTCCAGGTCGGAGGCCTTGCCGGGGCCGCAGAAGTCGGCGCGGTCGTGGACGTGCATGCCGTCGATCCGGGAGATCCGGTCGCGGACCCGGCCGGTGAGGGTGAGCGCGTCGTCGTAGAGGGTCTTGCCGTGCTCGACCATCTGACGGCGCCAGCCGTCGAGGGCGGCGTACACGAGGACGGAGGGGCTGGTGGTGCCCAGGAGGTCTTCACGGCCCTTCAGTACTTCGGGGGCCACCAGGTCGCCCTGGAGGTGGAAGACCGAGCTCTGTTCGAGTCCGGAGCCCATCTTGTGCACCGAGGTGACGCACACGTCGGCGCCGGCGTCCATGGCCCAGGTCGGCAGGTCGGGGTGGAAGGGAAGGTGGGCGCCCCATGCCTCGTCGACGATGAGGGGGACGCCGCGGCGATGGCAGACCTCGGCGATGGCCACCAGGTCCGAGCAGGTCCCGTAGGGAGTCGGGGTGGTGACGAGCGCGCCGCGGGCGCCGGGATGCCTGGCCAGCGCTTCGTCGAACGCCTCGGGGGACGGCGGGTGGGCCAGGTGGCGTCGGGCGTCCCACTGCGGGTCGGCCCAGACGGGGCGGATGCCGGACAGGACCAGCCCTGAGACCACTGCCTTGTGCGCGTCCCGTCCGACCACCAGCTCCTCGTGTGGCCCGGCGACCGAGAGCATCGCGGACTTCACGGACAGCGAGCTGCCGCAGGTGGAGAAGAAGGCGTGGTCGGCGCCGACGGCCTCGGCCATGAGCGCCTGCGCCTCCTCGACGATCCCCCGGGAGGAGCTGCGGTCGTCCAGGCCGCTCGTGGCCAGGACGTCCGAGTGGAACACGGCGTCACCGAGCACGGCACGCACCCGGGGATCCGCCCCTCTTCCCTGCTTGTGTCCCGGCGGGGTGAACGGCGTCTGGCCGGTTTCGTGGTAGGCGGCCAGGGCATCCAGTACGGGTGTCCGCGACTGATCCATACCTTCGCGCCTGCCCACCGCACGTGTGCGAAAACGCTCGCAGGACCCGGGTGTGCCGACGGGAGTCCTGTCGGCTTGCTGACGTCGCCCGTCAGCCGGCGTGCACGTGCGGACGGCGGGAGCGGTCCGGTTCGGCCTCGCGGATGACCTCGCGGGTGACGGGGGCGACCTCGCCCTGGCCGAAGAGGAAGAACCGGAAGAAGTTGGCCATCGGGTTGCCCTCGGTCCACTCGAAGTAGATGTGGGGCCGTTGGCCCGTCTCGTCGCGGACGTGGAGCAGGAGGGCGGCCAGCGCGTTGGGGATGCTGGAGCTCTCCAGGGTCAGGACGCGGTAGCGGTCGTGGAGGACTTCGCCGCGCACGCGCATCCCGGATTCGAATTCGGAGGCGTCCAGGACGGTGACCTCGACGAACATGACGTCGTCCTCGGCCGGGATGTCGTTGTCCGCGCGGATCTGCGCCTTCTTCTGCCGGTACTCCTCAAGGTCCCGGCTGTCCGGCTCGTTGGCGATGAACCGGATCGTCCGGTTGGCGGTGTCGCGGATGAACCGTTCCGCCATGTCGTCGAACTCGATGTGCGTGACGCGCAGCTCGAAGACGCGGGCGAGGCGCGAGAGGAGCGAGAGCGCCATGATGCCGCCGATGAAGCAGGCGCCGATCTTCACGCCGTCGGGGCGCTCGGCGACGTTGATCGCGGTGGTGTAGATGAAGACGGCCGAGATGATGCCGAAGCCGATGGTCCAGCCGCGCTCCCCGGCCCGGCGGGCGGCGATGGTCACGGCGACGGCCGCAGAGGTGATCAGGACCAGGACACCGGTGGCGTAGGCGCCGCCCTGGGCGTCGACGTCGGCGTTGAAGATCCAGGTCACCAGGAAGGCGATCAGGGTGAAGACGATGACCATGGGGCGCAGGGCGCGGGCCCATTGCGGGGCCATGCCGTAGCGGGGCAGGTAGCGCGGCATCAGGTTGAGCAGACCGGCCATGGCGGAGGCGCCCGCGAACCACAGGATGCAGATCGTCGAGATGTCATAGACCGTGCCGAAGGCGGTGCCGAGGTACTCGTGGGCCAGGTAGGCCAGGGCTCGGCCGTTGGCCTCGCCGCCCGGCTGGAACTGGGCGGCCGGGATCAGCAGCGTGGTGATGAGGCTGGAGCAGATCAGGAAGATGCTCATGATCACGGCCGCCGTGGTCAGCAGCTTCTTCGCTCCGCGGATCCGCCCGGCGGGCTTCTCCTCGGTGTCCGTGGGGTCGCCGTGGACGTGCGGCATGACCGCCACACCGGTCTCGAAGCCGGACAGGCCCAGGGCGAGCTTGGGGAACACGACGAGCGCGATGGCGATCATCATGAAGGGGTTGCCGTGCTCGGCGGTCAGCGCGGTCGTCCAGTCGGTGATGACCTGCGGCTCCGCGAACACGTGCCACAGCCCGACCGCCACCACGATGACGTTCAGGCCGAGGTAGGTGGCCACCAGGACCACGGCGACGCCGATGGCCTCGCTGAACCCCTTGAGGAAGACGCCGCCGAGCAGCGCGATCAGGATCAGGGTGATCAGTACCTCGTGGCCCTGCAGGGTGCTGGTCAGGTGCGGGTTCTCCACCATGTGCGCGGTCGCGTCGGCGGCCGACAGGGTGATGGTGATCAGGAAGTCCGTCGCCGCGAACCCCAGAAGGGTCAGGACGAACAGCTTTCCCTTCCAGAAGGAGAGCAGCTTCTCCAGCATGGCGATGGAGCCCTCGCCGTGCGGGCTCTCCTCGGCCACGCGCCGGTAGACGGGCAGCGCGCCGAAGAGGGTCAGCAGCACGAGCACGATGGTCGCCAGCGGCGACAGCAGACCGGCTGCGAGGAAGGCGATGCCGGGCTGGTAGCCGAGGGTGGAGAAGTAGTCCAGTCCCGTCAGGCACATGACCCGCCACCACGGCCGGCCGTGCGGCTGGGCCGCCGCTTCCTTGGCGGCGGGGGAACTGGTCTGGGCGGTCAGGCCTTCCAGCATCCACGCGCGCAGGCGCGAGGAGCGGGCAGGGGTGGCCATGGTCGGGCGCTCCTGTCGTACGGTGTGGATTCAGCCATCGGAGTCGACGGCTGGGCCAGCGTACGCAGCGAGAACGCAGCCAATACGTCTATAGCCTCGTCTGACGGAATCCTGACGCGCTCTTAACGCCCTTCCTTCCGGTGGCCTAGGGAACTCCCTCCCCCTGGGGGCAGAGCATGGTAGAGAGGATCACCCGGGACTCAGCCCAGGCCGGGGATGAGGGAGACCAGAAGGTCGATGAGCTTGATCCCGACGAACGGCAGGACGAGCCCGCCCAGGCCGTAGACGCCGAGGTTGCGGCGCAGCGGGCCGTGGGCGGAGGCGGGCGGGTTCGGTCTCCGGGATCAGGACGGTCACCTGCGCGTCCTGGTGGGTCTGCGCCGGCTTCCGTACGTACGCCGACAGGGGCCGTCCGAGCGCTCGGATGTCCGAGGCAAGCTCGATCAGTTCGACGCCCGGCTGCCACAAGCACGACGGCAGCGTGTGGCTGCGCCGCCCGGGCCGGGTGACGGAGTATGCCGAGTGGCCGGACGGCGAGACCGAGCTGCGGGTCGTCGGCGGCGGACACTACTACGGCCGCTTCCTCCTGGATCCCCACCCCGGCCCGCTGCCCCCGGAACGGGACCGTCTGGTGGCCGTCGCGCTGGCCGCCCAGGCAGGCGCCGCGCTCGACACGGCCGGGCTCTCCCACCGGGTCTGACCGGGCCCCCGGCCGGCCCTCCCCCGGTGCTTCCCGTCAGGGTGGCGTCAAGAGTTCCGCCGAGCCCGTATGGACCCCGTCAAGGCGTCTTAACGGCGGGATGAAGACACGGTTATCTCGTCATCGGCCATCTGGCCGAT
>NZ_JBIAWQ010000018.1:0-134974 GCF_042895815.1 Streptomyces sp. NPDC001373 | reverse complement strand
CGCGGGACCAGACCTCCAGCAGGTCGGTCGCGCTCCCGCAGTCGGCGAGCACGATGTGCCCGTCGCCCCGCTTCAGGGTGATGCCCCGCTCCGCGGGGATCTTGTCGGCGTTCGGGTAACCGAAGTCCTCGATGGCGTAACCCGGGCCCTCATCGGCGACCGCCGTCATGGCGGAGGCTTCCGCTCGGGCCGGAGCACCGGAGCTTCCGCTCGCGATCGCGACCCATGCGAGGGCGCCCGCGCCCAGGGCGGCGCCAACAGCACGGACCATTGTCTTGCGTGCCTTCGTTGCTGTCCCAGTCATCGGTTCCGGTCCCATACCCGGAACGGCTGTCAACACGGACGTGAAGGACGCATTCTGAATAGGGGATGCACTCGTCACTGCGCGCGCACCACTCCCGAAAGCCCCCCACTTCAGAGCCGATCGTAACCGATCATGCGTGTTGTCAAACCCGGCTGTCCGAAGCGAATTTCGGCTGGATATCAATTGCACTGCCTGGGCGCCTCGGACGCTTTCGTTCCGAATCGAGTGCACGAAAAGGCGGGGTCACGCCTCGGCGGGCGCGCCGAGGGGTGACCCCGCCTTCTCTCGGCCTTTCAGACCGATCAGATCTTCCAGACCTGGTCGACGTACCGCGAATCGCCAGCCCACCTGAGTCAAGGGCGCGGCCGGGGTGGCCGGTATCAGGCCCGCCGACAGTACGGCGGAGGTGGCCAGCAGGCCGGAGACCCGCGCGGCGAGCGGACGGAGTGCGGACATGCGAGTTCCTTCGCGGGCAGGGCGCGGGCGCGCGGGCAGGGCCTCGCAGCGCTGCGGCGCCGGTCGGCCCGTCGGCCGACGGGTTCAAGGGAGTGGTGTCGAGGGACCGGAGCGGGCGCCGCCGGTGTTACTTGGTGGTGCGGATTTCCATGAGCATGAAGTCGCGGCCCTGTTTGTCGGCGCTCTCGCCGACGGGGGTCCAGGCGTTCTTGTTCACGTCGTACTTCTTCTGCTCGGTGCCCGTGGTCATGTCGACCTGGGCCGAGTAGCTGTTGCCCTTGACCGCGAAGACCGCGGGGATCTCCAGGGTCAGGTAGCCGGTGGTGCCGGTGACGCGGAAGCAGATCTTGTCGTTCGCGCGGGACCAGACCTCCAGCAGGTCGGTCGCGCTCCCGCAGTCGGCGAGCACGATGTGCCCGTCGCCCCGCTTCAGGGTGATGCCCCGCTCCGCGAGGATCTTGTCGGCGTTCGGGTAACCGAAGTCCTCGATGGCGTAACCCGGGCCCTCATCGGCGACCGCCGTCATGGCGGAGGCTTCCGCTCGGGCCGGAGCACCGGAGCTTCCGCTCGCGATCGCGACCCATGCGAGGGCGCCCGCGCCCAGGGCGGCGCCAACAGCACGGACCATTGTCTTGCGTGCCTTCATTGCTGTCCCAGTCATCGGTTCCGGTCCCATACCCGGAACGGCTGTCAACACGGACGTGAAGGCCGGGTTCCGAATAGGCGGCATGCTCGTCCAGGGCATGCTGGCCCAGGGAAGTCCCCCACTTCCGACCGGGATCGTAGCTGATCGGTCGGAGCGGAACTCAAGTGTCGGACAGGAAACTTGATGAACCTTTAGCGGCCGGAATAGGACCCTCCAGAGGGGCGGTGAGTGACTTACGTCACTTGATTCGCCGGGTTCCGCGAGTGCGGAACCCGAGATTCACATGAAGAAGGCCATCTTCAGGCGGCCGCACGCTTGTCGGAATGGCTGGTTCAGTCCGGTGGTCAAATCAACCGCCCCATGTGCTCCTGCCATTTGACGTGTGGTCAACCACTCGATTGCTGCATAAGGTCGCGGAGCAAACCTCTCGGAACCGGCCGGGCGCACCCATGCCTCGGCGAAGGAAAACGTGCGCCATCGGGCGCCGATAGCGAAGGGCCGTTTTGGACACCATCTATTGGAGCCGGCGTCGGGTTCTCGGCGCCGTTGCCGCCACCACGGTTGCCGTCACCGCATCGAGCCTCGTTCTCAACCCCGTGGCGGCTCTGGCAGCCACCGTTCCCCCGCCGGACGGCGGCGACGGCGACCCCTTCCGTCTGCCCGACACCGACCGGGCCAAGGTCGTCAAGGCGTGGCTGCTGGGCGGCAAGGCCGTCCGCGCCGCCGCCGCGGTGGCGCTGACCGGCTCCGACGCCGACGTCCAGAGCTTCCTGGCCACGAAACTGGCCTCGGAGACCGCCGAGGACAACCGCGTGGCCGTCATCAGGTCGCTCGCCGGCGGAGGCAAGGGGTCCCGGCGCGAGGCCACGGCCGCGATCAACGGCGGTGACTCCGCCATCGCCGCCTATCTCGGGGGCGGCTTCAAGGCCGCCATCATGGAGGACTTGCGGGTCGCCACGACCACGGTGATGGCCGTGGGCGGCAAGGCGGTCAACCGCGTCGGCAATACCGCCCTGACCGACGGTTCCCAGGGGGCGCTGGAGACGTTCCTCCTGGACGGCCAGTACACGGCCCGTCTGGAGGACATGCGGGTCGAGGTCTCCAAGCTCTCCTTCCAGTCGGGACCGGAGGTACAGAAGTACGCGACCCGGGCCCTCTCCGGTACCGCGAAGGACGTCGAGTGGTTCCTGGAGATCGGCCAGCACATCGCGCGGGCCCGTGACCAGGAGGCCATGAAGATCCAGGAACTGGTTGCGGTCGTCCAGCGTGAGGGCAAGAAGGCCGACGCGATGACCAAGCAGGCCGAGGAGGCCTCGGCCCGTGCCGTCGAGGCCGCCGTCAAGGCCAAGGACGCGGCTGAGAAGGCCGCCACCGAGGCCCAGGCCGCGCAGGAGGACGTCGTCAGGTCCGGCAAGGCGGCCCGCAAGGCGAGCGAGGCCGCCACCGGTGCCGCCGACGCCGCCCGGGTCGCCACCGTCGCCTCCCACGCCGCGATCCAGGCGTCGCGCCGCGCAGCCTACGCCGCCACCGCCGCGAGCCAGGCGGCCGCGAGCGCGGGCTCCGCCGCAGCCCAGGCCTACAACGCGGCCATCGCCGCGTCCAAGGACGCCTCCCAGGCGCAGGCCGCCAAGGACGCCGCCGTGGTCGCCCGCAACGCCGCGGCCCAGGCCCGCAGTGCGGCGGCCGCCGCCGACAGCGCGGCCACCGCCTCTGCCCAGGCCGCCAACGCCGGTAGCGCCGCCGCCTCCGCGGCCCGCAACGCCGCGGCTGCCGCAAACGCCTCGGCGGCCGCCGCCGAGGCCGCCGGCGCGGCCCAGGCCGAGGCCGCCGAGGCCAAGCGCCAGGCCCAGATCGCCAACACCAACGCCACCATCGCTACCAACGCCGCCGGCACCGCCCAGGCCCTGGCCAACTCGGCCGCGGCAGCCGCCCGTACCGCTCGCGACGCGGCCAACAGCGCCGCCGGCCACGCGGACAACGCCGCGGCGGCGGCCGAGTGGGCGGCGCAGTACGCAGGCCAGGCCATGGAGTACGCCAAGAAGTCCACCGAGTTCGCCAACGAGGCCACCAAGGCCGCGAACACGGCCACCGACGCCGTCGCCCAGGCCGTCGCGGTGGAGAAGGCCGCCCGTGAGGCCGAGTGGCAGCGCCTCGACCAGGACACCCAGCGGGCGATCCAGGAGGTCCGGCTGCTCGCCCAGATCGAGCAGAGCGAGCGGGCCGCGTACGCCGAGAAGCGCACCCAGGCCGAGCAGGCCGCCCAGGCCGCCAAGGACCTCATCGCCCAGGCCGAGACGGCCCTCAAGGCGGGTGACGCCGGTCTGGCGGCAGGGCTGGGCCGCAAGGCCGCTGTCGCCGTGATCGGTACCTCGCACGGGACCTGGACGCACGAGGCCGCGCGGTTCGCCCTGTCCGGCGCCGACGCCGACATCCATGTCTGGATCGACACGGACCGGCAGCTCGCCCAGCGGCAGGACGACCGGGAGACCAGCCTCTACCTCGCACGGACCCTTCCGCCGGACATCGGCTATGCCGCGGCCCGGGCTCTGGGGAGCAGTGACCCGGACGCGGCGGGCAAGTTCCTGGACGGCGGGCTCGTTCAGGCCTCCGCGATGGAAGCCCGCGTCGCGGTGACGCGCGCCCTGGCCGCCAACCCGGGCAAGGCGGTGACGAAGGCCGCCAACGCCGCGCTGAACGCCGGGACCGTGGAGGCCCTGTACGAGTTCCTCACCGTCACCGGCGAGGCGGCCCAGCGCGAGGACGACACCGTCGCCACCGCCGCCCTCCTCTCCTCGGACAAGGCCGGCCCCTACACCAGGGCCCACGCACAGGCGGCGATGGAGGGCCCGGCGTGGCTGCGCCGGAACTTCATCTCCTCCGTCCAGTTCAAGACGGCGCAGCTCGACTTCGACTCGGCCAGCCACATCGCCGCCATGCAGGGCGCGATCGCCGCGGCCGCGAAGATCGCGCAGAAGGCCCAGGAGGACGCCGCACGCGCCCAGCAGGCGGCGGCCGTCGCCCGCAACGCGGCCGCGGAGGCCGTCGAGTGGGCGAACAAGGCCGCGGACTGGGCCTCGCAGGCGGCGAACTCCGCGCAGCAGGCGAAGCTGAACGCCGACGCGGCCGACCAGTCGGCCAAGGACGCGCAGGCCTCCGCCGACAAGGCGAGTCAGGCGGCGGCCACGGCCCGCACCGCCGCGCGCTCGGCGAACTACTCCGCCAACCGCGCCTTCGAATCCGCCCGCAGCGCGTCGGCGTCCGCCAACGCCGCCCAGAACTCGGCCGCTTCCGCCCACGCGTCGGCCACCCAGGCCGGCCAGGACGCGAAGACGGCGGCCGAGGCCGCGAGCCAGGCCCACCAGATCGCCGCGGACAAGCGGCAGCAGGAGCTCGCCGCGGCGGCCAAGCAGGCGGCCGCGGACGCCCAGGCCGCCAAGGACGCGGGCAAGTCTCCGGCCGACACCGCCGACAACGACACCGTCAAGGGCGCCGACGTACCCTGGTACAAGGACGTCAAGTGGTGGGCCAACGCGACGAACTGGCTCAGCACCGGCCTCGGCTTCGCGAGCGCCCTCGCGGGCATCGGCGGGCTGATCTTCCCGCCCGCCGCCATCGTCCTGGAGCCCCTGGCCTTCGGCCTGGGCATCGCATCCGTCGCGGTCTCGGGGATCAGCACGATCCTCACAGGCATCGGATACGGCTGGAACAGCAGCGAGTTCTGGTCCTCCGCCGGCAGCACCGCCCTGGGACTCATCACCTTCGGGCAGTCCCAGTGGATCGGGGCCCTCGGTAAGGTGGGAGGCAAGGTTGTGGCTCCCGTGGCCACGAAGATCACGCAGTTCGGCCATGACCTGATCTCGCCGGTCACGTCGACGCTGTCGTACCTCTTCGGCTGACGGCGCAACCGCTGACGGCCTGAGACACGGGACCGGGCCAGGGGGAAGCTGCGCCGGCAACCCCCTGGCCCGATCCGAAAGGAGCCCGACATCCTCGCGCGACTCCCCATCGGCTGGCTGGTGGCCATGGCCGTCTTCGCCACGTCCGTCCTCTGCCTCGGTGTACAGCGCTGTCTGAGAACGCCCCGGTCGGCCGTCATGGCGGCCGGTGTCTCCGTCGTGTTCCTGCTCGTGATGACGGCGTTGGGCGGCCTGGGGGCCGTGCCGTGGAACACGCGGCAGATGGTGGTCATGTACTCCTTCATCTGGGTCGCGTTCACCATCGGCGCGATCCCGTCCGGAAGACTGCTCCGGCAGCACCTCGAAGCCGAGCGCCGACAGCCGGGAACCGAAGCCCCAGCGGTCCCGACGCGCCATGTGGTCTTCATGGTCATGACCGTCTCCCTCATGCTCCTCCTGGCGTACGCGCTCGCGACGTGACCCCTGCCGGCGAGACCGATGTTCATCGGGTGACGGGCTCATCCGTGTCCGTGCAGGTCATCAGTACGGCGTCAAAGATCGACGGGCATGCGGAAGGAACGCGTCAGGAAGCATGGCCGCGGCTGCCGATCGGCCGCAGACTGGAGCTGCGACGGAGCCGGGTGACGGTCCGGTGGCGCGCGGCTGGAGGGCGGGGACCTGAACTCCGCCGGGACAGCGCATGGTTCGGCCCGTGGGGGGTCCGGCCCGATGCGACCGCGCGTCGGTCAACCGTCGCACGGCACATGAGCCGTCCGGCATCCGGGGTGGGGGCGCCGGGGCCGGACGGCTCACGTGTTCCCGCGGACGCGTCCGGCGATACCGGCCGCCGGTGGCGAGCCGTCTGCAAGTGCTCGGGCCGGACCAGTGGCGATCCGCGCCCGCAACGGGAAATGGGCCGATGCGGTGCGGCGGTCAACCGGTGCGAGGGGACGAGCCCGCGACCAGGTAGCCGAACCCGACACCGCCACCGTGCGCCGCATCACCGGTCGACGATCCAGCACCCGGTCAATGCCGGGCACCTGCGCGGTCAGGGACGGTCGCCGGCAGCGGGACAGAAGGCAGGCCGCTGCTCCGCATCGTCGTAGTAGCGGTGGAACACGGGGGTGATTCCGCCCGAGACCGGGGCACGATCCAGCTCCAGTCGGCAGGGACCCGCCGGCCTTCACGCTCCTCCCGGGCCAGGTGGGTGAGGAAGCGCCGGGACTCGGTGTGGTGGTCGCTGATGCGTACGCCCGCGGCCCGGAAGGAATGGAGGACGGCGACGTTCAGCTCGACCAGAGCACGGTCGCGCCAGAGGGTGGCCTCGTTTCCGGTGTCGAGGCCGAGGCAGGCGGCGACGCCGGGCAGCATGGCGTAGCGGTCGTCGTCGACGAGGTTGCGGGCACCGATCTCGGTTCCCATGTACCAGCCGTTGAACGGTGCGAGCGGGTAGTCGATCCCGCCGACACGCAGGTGCATGGTGGCGATGGCGGGTACGGCGTGCCAGCGCAGGCCGAGTTCGGCGATGCGAGGGCAGTCCGGGTGGGTGATGGGTACTTCCAGCACCAGGTCACAGGGCAGTTCGAACAACTGCGGTTTGTCGTCCGGGCGTCGACGACCAGGGGCAGGACATCGAAGCGGCCGGGCTCGCGCACCTGCCAACCGAGGCCGCGTACGGCATCGGTCAGGTCCGCGTTCCGTGGATCGCCCAGGACGGTGCCATCGGCGCGGCGGTGGCCGGCGTACCGGACGAGTTGTTCGTTACACATGCGCGGGCCGGGCCGCTCGGGGGAGTCCGGTGCGAAGACGGAGATCACGGGCCTGATACGGCCGCCGTTGGTCGCCTGCCGCAGGTGCTCGCACAGGTGCCGGTGGATCTCCTCGGGGGTGGTGGCGTCGCGGCGGTCGAGGACACGCAGGCTGTTCCAGTACAGACGGCCGATGCAGCGGCTGGAGTTGCGCCAGGCGACACGGGCCCCGAAGGCCAGCTCGGCCGTCGTGTGACGGTAGGTGCCGGTGCGGTCGATCGCGGCGCGGACCTGCTCCAGCCTCCTTGCGAGCGCGACGGTCCGGGCGGGCTGCTCGGTGTGGAACTGGCGCAGGAACTCCTCCGCCTCGGCACGGTCGGCCGCGCCGCCGGTCTGTGGTGGTACGGGGATCGGTGCGACGTCGCAGGTCACGTTTGCCTCGCAGGAAGGGGAGCGCGCGGTCCTGCCGGCAGGGCGTGACCGCGCGGGTCGGTCCGGTCGGGACCGGCTGGTCAGCGGAGGCTGAGGGGGAGGGACCGCAAGGAGCGGAACTCCAGGTTCTCGTTCCAGACGGGCTCGCCCGCCGGCCGCAGACCGGGGAAGCGGCCGAGCAGTGCGACGAAGAACCACTTCAGCTGCAGGGCCGCGATCTGCCGGCCCAGACAGGAGTGGACTCCGAGGCCGAACGACAACTGCCGCCCGCTGTTGGGGCGTTCGAGGTCGAAGGTGTCCGGCCGCTCGAAGACGTCCGGGTCCCGGTTGGCCGCGCCCAGGGTTTGCGGGCGCGGCCGTCGCCGGCAGCTGATGGGGCGTCGGCCGCCCGCATTCGGATGGCCAGATCCGTGCGTACGGGGCCCGTCAGGAAATTGTCAAACATCCGCAGAGTTCGGGGGATCGACCGTGCTCCGGCATCGCGGAACGTGATGGTCATGTACTCCTTCACCTGGGTCGGCTTCACCGCCGGCGCGATCCCGTCCGGCAGGCTCCTGCGCGACCACCTCCGCTCCGGCGGAGAGCATCCGGCACCCCAGGACGGCAGCCGTGTGGTCCCGGTCCGCCACGTGGTCTTCATGTGCGTGACCGTGTCCGCCATGCTCCTCCTGGCCCACGTCCTCGCCACCCGATCGGGACCTGCCGGCGGCCGGAAAGGGGCAGCCCGAGCCGACCCCGCTGTGGAGGCGGTTCCTGCGGAACCGGCGGGGCGCGGTTGTCGCAACGCCGTCCGCCGGAACACCGACTGGGTGATTGGCTCCGCTTCTGCGTCACCACGTGAGCCGGGACGCCCACCCGCCGGTCCGGCCGAGCACCCCGACAGGGCGCTTCTTACGCGGCTCTGATGTGTTCTTGGCGGAATTCCCAGCACGGGCGTCAAAGGCGTGGCAATTCCTCTTCCCAAGCCGCGCGGGCGGCCGTCCGGTCCGGTAGCTTCCTGCCCGTTCCCGCTGCCGGGGGCCCAGACACAGTGCGTGCGACGGCTGAGGGGCCATGCAATCCGGTTCCCGGCAGCGGCTCTTCCCGTACAGCCGGCCCATGCCGCGCACCCGGCCGACCCGACCAGTCTGCCTACCCCCGCTTCACGTCAGAAGGTTCACCTCGCATGCATTCCGCCGCCACCGCGCAGCACACCCCTCCGGGCCTGGGGAGCCCGTCCCCGCCGCCCGTGACCCGGCCCCCGCACCGGCGTGCGGGCCCGTCGGCCCGGCTGCTGGAGCCGGGGCAGCTCGCGGAGGCGGCCGGTGAGGCGGTGCGCAAACTGCACCCGCGCGCCCTGTCTCGGAAGCCGGTGCTGCTGGTCGTGGCGGTCGGGTCGGTCCTGACCACCCTGTCGGCCGTGATCCACCCGTCGGTCTTCACTTGGGTGATCAGCGGCTGGCTGTGGCTCACGGTGCTGTTCGCGAATCTCGCCGAAGCGGTGGCGGAGGGCCGCGGACGTGCCCAGGCCGCGTCCTTGCGCAAGGCCCGTACCGACACCGTCGCGCTGCGGATCAAGCACTGGTCGTACGGTACGAACGCGCACCGGGCCGAGACGGAGGCCGTCACCCCGGACGAGCTCCAGCCGATGGACTTCGTCCTGGTCGAGGCCGGCGAGCTGATCCCGGCCGACGGCGACGTCGTGGACGGCGCCGCGATGGTCGACGAGTCGGCCGTCACCGGCGAATCCGCCCCCGTCCTGAGGGAGTCGGGAGGCGACAAGTCCGGTGTCACCGGCGGTACGACCGTTCTGTCGGACTCGATCGTCGTCCGCGTGACCTCCCGTCCCGGAAACAGCTTCCTCGACCGGATGATCGCGCTGGTCGAGGGTGCCGCCAGGCAGAAGACGCCCAACGAGATCGCCCTCAACATCCTCCTGGCCGCCCTCACGATCGTCTTCGTCCTGGTGGTGATCACCCTCCAGCCGATGGCCGACCACGCGAAGGCCGCCCAGAGCACCGCCGTCCTCGTCGCCCTGCTCGTCACCCTCATCCCCACCACCATCGGAGCCCTGCTCTCCGCGATCGGCATCGCCGGCATGGACCGCCTCGTCCGGCGCAACGTCCTGGCCATGTCCGGCCGCGCGGTGGAGGCGGCGGGGGACGTGAACACCCTGCTCCTCGACAAGACCGGCACCATCACCCTCGGCAACCGCGAGGCGGCCGCCCTCATCCCGCTGCCCGGCCAGGACCTGGGCAAGCTCGCGGACGCCGCCCAGCTGTCCTCCCTCGCGGACGAGACCCCCGAAGGCCGCTCCGTCGTCGCCCTGGCGCAGCAGTACGGCGTCCAGCCCCCGGCCGAGGGCGAGCTGAGCAACCCGCACTTCGTGGAGTTCAGCGCCCGGACCCGGATGAGTGGGCTCAACCTGAGCTGGCCGAACGGTGTCGGCGTCGCCATCCGCAAGGGGGCCGTGGCCGAGGTCGCCGAATGGGTGGCGCTGCGCGGCGGCACCGTCCAGGCCGAGGCCGTTGCCTGGGCTGACTCGGTGTCCGCCTCCGGCGGCACCCCGCTGCTGGTGGCCGTCCACGACTGGGACGGGCCGCGGGTGCTCGGCATCATCCACCTCAAGGACGTGGTCAAGGACGGCATCCGCGAACGCTTCGCGCAGCTGCGCTGCATGGGCATCCGCACCGTCATGGTGACCGGCGACAACCCGCTGACCGCCAAGGCCATCGCGGCCGAGGCAGGCGTCGACGAGTACCTCGCGCGGGCCACCCCCGAGGACAAGCTCGCCCTCATCAGGCGCGAGCAGGAGGGCGGCAAGCTCGTCGCGATGACCGGCGACGGCACCAACGACGCCCCGGCCCTCGCCCAGGCGGACGTGGGCGTGGCGATGAACTCGGGCACGTCGGCCGCCAAGGAGGCCGGGAACATGGTCGACCTGGACTCCAACCCGACCAAGCTGATCGAGATCGTCGAGATCGGCAAGCAGCTCCTCATCACCCGGGGCGCCCTGACGACCTTCTCCATCACGAACGACGTCGCGAAGTACTTCGCCATCATCCCGGCGATGTTCGCCTCGGCCTACCCGGGTCTGGGAGCCCTCAACGTCATGGGCCTGCACAGCCCGCAGTCCGCCATCGCCTCGGCGATCATCTTCAACGCCCTGATCATCATCGCTCTCATCCCGCTCGCCCTGCGCGGCGTCCGCTACCGGCCCGCTTCCGCGCACGACCTGCTGCGCCGCAACCTCGCCGTCTACGGCCTCGGCGGCCTGGTCGCACCCTTCGTCGGCATCAAACTCATCGACCTGCTGGTCTCCCTCATCCCCGGCATCGGATGAAGCCCGTCAGGGCCGCGTCAGAGCCGCATCAGGTCCCTTGAACGGGCCCGGCGCACCCCGTTGGATGGTGGAGCGCCCGGCAAGCGCCCGGTTCTCCGCCCACCCCTGACCAAGGCCGCAAGGCCGACCGGTGCGAACCTCCCTTCCCGCCGCCGGTTCCCTCGCCGGGGCGGCCCCCGTCCGGGCCGCCCCGGCCCTTCCTCCGTCCGCACCAGAGGTGCCCTTCCGTGACAGAGCTCCAGGCTCCCCATGCGACCGCTTCCCGTCCGGCGTGCCCGGCCTGACCGCACTCGCCGAGACCCGCCCTTCCGGCCCGCCTCCCAAGGGGTGTGACCGTCCGGCGGCTGGTGACTGGGGATGCCGAGGCTCTGGAGGGCCTGGGGCCGGAGTCCGGGTGGATCTTACGGAACGGATTGCCGGTGAGCACCTTCATGTCCAGCTCGACCCGTGCGCCGTCGTGGTCCTGCAACACCACCCGTTCGGCGCCCCGACCGGCCAGCGCACTCGGAGGAGGCGGTCCGTCCGTACCTGCCGCTTGCCCAGCAGTCCGCACGCGGTCACCCACCCGGCCCCTGCGGCGACATGGTCGGGCACCAGGACGGCGAGGAGCAGGAGCGCGAGCCCGCACCACAGCGCTGCACGACCTGTGCTGAAAGCCCCCGCGAGCAGGTCGACCAGCAGGAGGAGCGACAGCAGAGCGCCCGAGCAGACCATCGCTTCGCGCAGTGCACCGGGCCCCGTGCCGGTCCGTGACCGGTCCTTCTGGTGCCCCGGTGCGGGCGCCCGGAGCGCGTCCCATGGGCTGAGCCCAGGGGCGCCGGCGGTGACCACTGTGGATCTTGACGGGTTCCTGATGTGTCGCAGATGCCATCCTGACGCGGTGGCTCGTTACACCCAATGCCGCGCCCCCGCGCCGACCTCCGGTCGACCTGCTTACGATCAGGCTGTGCCGAGGGTGACGGAAATACTCAAGCGGCTTGTGATCGGTCGGGCCAAGCGCAGCGAGGAGCTGGGCGAGACCCTGCTGCCGAAGCGGCTGGCGCTGCCGATCTTCGCCTCCGACCCGCTGTCGTCGGTGGCGTACGCCACGCAGGAGATCCTGCTGGTGCTCACCCTCGGCGGTCTGGCCTACCTGCACTTCACCCCGTGGATCGCCGCCGCGGTCATCGCGCTGATGACCGTGGTCGTGCTGTCGTACCGCCAGGTGGTCCACGCGTACCCGAGCGGCGGCGGATCGTACGAGGTCGCCACCACCAACCTCGGTGCCTCCGCCGGCCTCGTCGTGGCGGCCTCGCTGCTTGTCGACTACGTCATGACGGTGGCCGTGTCGGTGGCCTCCGGAGTGGACAACATCATCTCGGCGCTGCCCTCACTGGCCGACTACCGGGTGCCGATGGCCCTGTTCTTCGTCGCGCTCCTGACGGCCATGAACCTGCGCGGCGTGCGTGAGTCCGGCCAGCTCTTCGCCGCCCCCACCTACCTGTTCATCGGCGGCGTGCTGATCATGGTCGGCACCGGCCTGCTGCGCTACCTCCTCGGCGACGCACCGGTCGCCGAGACGGCCCAGTACGGGATCACCCCCGAGGAGGGCGACGCGGGCCTGGCGGGCCTGGCCCTGGTCATGCTGGTCCTGCGGGCCTTCTCCAGCGGCTGTACGGCACTGACCGGTGTGGAGGCGATCTCCAACGGCGTGCCGGCGTTCCGCAAGCCCAAGTCGAAGAACGCGGCCAGCACCATGGCGTCGATGGGCGTCATCGCGGTCGCCATGTTCGCCGGGGTCACCACCCTCGCCATCGTCTCGAAGGTGCACATCGCCGAGGACGCCTGCCGGCTCACGGGCCTGGCCGACTGCGAGGGCTATACGCAGCGCACGGTCATCGCCCAGCTGGCAGCGGCGGTGTTCGGGGGCAGCGACAGCGTCGGCTTCTACTACATCCAGGCAGCGACGGCCCTGATCCTGATCCTCGCCGCGAACACCGCCTTCAACGGCTTCCCACTGCTGGCCTCGATCCTCGCCCAGCACCGCTACCTGCCGCGCCAGCTGCACAACCGCGGTGACCGGCTGGCCTTCTCCAACGGGATCCTGGCCCTGGCCGTCGTCGCCGGGCTCCTGCTGTTCGGCTACAAGGCGAACGTCACCAGCCTGATCCACCTCTACATTCTCGGCGTCTTCACCTCCTTCACCCTCTCCCAGTCCGGCATGGTCCGACACTGGAACCGCGAACTGCGCACCGAGACGGACCCGGCCGCACGCCGCCGGCACCAACTGGCACGCGTCATCAACGCCACCGGCGCGCTGGTCACCGGCCTCGTCCTGGTGATCGTGCTCGCCACCAAATTCACCCAGGGAGCCTGGCTGGCCGTCCTCGCCGCGATCCTGTTGTGGCTGATGATGCGCGGAATTCGGCGGCACTACGACCACACCGCCGCCGAACTCGCCGTCACCGACGCACGCGCGGATGGTGCGGCGCCTTCGCGCGTACGGGCGATCGTCCTGGTCTCCATCGTCCACAAGCCGACCCTGCGAGCGCTGGCGTACGCACGGGCGTTCCGCCCCGACCACCTGGAAGCCCTGACGGTCGCCGTCGACCGCGACTCCGTGGCAGCCCTGCGCAAGCAGTGGGACGACTTCGAGATCCAGGTGCCGCTGAAGGTCCTCGAATCCCCGTACCGCGAGATCACCAAGCCGGTGGTCGAATACGTACGCTCCGTGGGGCGGGCCGATCCCCGCGACGTCATCGCCGTCTTCATCCCCGAGTACGTCGTCGGCCACTGGTGGGAGAACCTCCTGCACAACCAGTCCGCGCTGTGGCTCAAGACCCGCCTGCTCTTCACCCCCGGTGTGATGGTGGCGAGCGTCCCGTGGCAGCTGAGTTCCGCCGCCGTCGCCGACCACGCGGCCGCCCGCGCCCCCGGCTCGGTCCGCCGAGGCGAACCCCCCAACCCCCCGGACCACGTGCCCGCGGGCACCGCGGCGCGCGACACCGGACACACCTGACGACGCACCCATGAGGATCCGGTCAGTGACCCGTCCGGATGGCCGGCGCCTGGCCGGGGCGCACCGGTGGTCAAGCGCGCGCATCCGGCACTTCCGCCGGGCGGGCCGCTGGAACCGCGGCCCGTCGCTCGACCGTTCCGGGCACTCTCGCTGAACCGTTCCGGGTTCGGTAGAGATCTCAGATGTTGTGTGTGACCTGGGCTTTCGTGGTGCTCGGGTAGTGGTTGGCTTCGTATTCGGCGGGCGGGATGTGCCCTATTTCACCGTGGAGCCGGGTGTGGTTGTACCAGTCGGTCCGTTCGGCGGTGGCGAGCTCGACCTGGGCGAGGGATCGCCAGGGTCGCTGCGGCTTGATCACCTCGGTTTTGAAGAGGCCGATCGTGGACTCCATCAGCGCGTTGTCGTAGGCGTCGCCGACCGATCCGATCGAGGCGGCGATGCCGGCCTTCTCCAAGTGCCCGGCCAGCGTGAAGGACGTACATTGCGAGCCCGCGTCCGAGTGATGAACCAACTCACCTGGCAGAGGCGGGTGTTGGTCACGGTCGCGTTGAGCGCAGTCCCATGTCCAAGGCGTCCAGCACGAGCCGGGTCTGCTTCGTGGTCGAGGCGGACCAGCCGACGATCCGGCGGGAGAAGGTGTCCACGACGAAGGCGACGTAGACGACGCCGGAGAACGTGGCGACATGGGTGAAGTCGGCGACCCAGCAGCGGTTCGGCGCGCTGGCGACGAAGTCGCGGTCGACCAGGTCCGGCGCCCTGGGCGCGGAGGGGTCCGGGATCGTGGTGATCACTCTCTTGCCGCGGACGGCGCCGGTGATGCCGAGCTCGCGCATGAGGCGTTCGACGGTGCAGCGGGCCACGGTCCGGCCCTGGCGGTTCAGGTGCCGCCAGATCTTCCTCGCGCCGTAGACGCGGTAGTTGGCGTCGTATGTCTCCTGGATCATGCCCTTCAGCTCGGCATCACGAACGGTGCGGGCCGAGGGTGCCTGCCGGCGCTTGTGGTGGGCGTAGTAGGTGGACGGGGCGATCTTGCAGTCGTGCTCAGTCAGAACACGGCAGATCGGCTCGACTCCGCCGAAGCGGTCCCGGTGCTCGTCGATGAACGCTACGAGCGTGTGTGTGGCCGGTTGAGCTCGGCCGCGAAGAAACTCGCCGCAGCCTTCAAGATCTCGTTCGCCCGCTTCAGCTCGGCGTTCTCCCTCTTCAGTCGCTTCAGCTCGGCCGACTCCTCCGTCGTCGTCCCCGGCCGGGTCCCGGCGTCGATCTGGTCCTGACGGACCCACTTGCGCAGCGTCTCGGCCGTCCCGATGCCGAGCTTCGCGGCGACCGCTTTCATCGCGGCCCACTCGGTGTCGTAGTCGGGCCGCACCTCGGCGACCATGCGCACCGCACGACGGCGCAGCTCAAGCGGGTACTGGGACGGACGTGCCATGACCCGATCCTCTCAAATGATCGAGTCCCTACCGAACCCGGAACGGTTCATGCAGCCTTATGGGTGAGGTGAGTACCAAATCCTCTGATGACGACCATGCGGGCGGGTACAACCCGTGATGTGCTCGAGAAACTGATGCGGCGTGGTCAACCCGTTCTCATGGCGGCTTGTCTGTCCGTCGTGCTTGTCGCGCCCGGGACGGTGCGGGCTGCCGGACGCGATGCCTCGGATGAGCTGTACACCTATTCCAACGATGAGTACGTCAAACGGTTTGGCGAGCAGTCTGCTCGGGCGGTTGGCGTGCGGATGTTTTCCGACCCGTCGGCGCCGGCAGTTGGTGCAGTGCTCGACCCACAGCAGCCCTGGCACAAGGTCAACTGGTCCGTGCGGGACTGGGACGGCCACGACTTTCCGACCCGCCACGGCACCGCCGCCTTCGGGTGGCAGCATGCCTCCGCCAAGCACAACATGCGCAGCGAGAAGGCGATCGATGCTCCCTACCACGGGAGGGCCGACAAGGTTTCCGGCACCCGTGCGGAGTACTGGGGTGTCATCGCCACCAACAGTGGCCAGGTACGCATGAACACGGTCAGCGTGGCCGAGCGGGGCGACCGGGGGCCTGGAGGCGAGAGGACCCCTGACGGGCGCCCGCTGGGGACCATGACCGCGTACTGCGTGGGCCAGACCCTCTGCCCCGACTGGGTCAACGACCTGTGACGACCCGCACCGGCCACCGGACGAGATCGGGGAGAGCGCACCCATGGACGACCACTTCACCGAGGCCCTTCTGGTTCTGCGCCGGTTCATCGGCGTCCCCCTCCCGGCCACCGACTGGCGCATCCGCGCGTTGGTCCAGCCGGACGGTGAGCGCATCCGCGTCCGTCTCGCCGACACCGCCGGACAGAACGTCCTCGTGGACCTGCCGACCAGCTTCGGCCGGGAGCGCGGCAGCTGGTGGTACGTCGGCGCTCTGCGCCATACGGCCGGCGGACTGGCCGCGGGAACGGTTTCCGTGGCCGCCGAGCGGCAGGGGATTCCCTACGTCGACGTGGCCGAGCTGGTCGGCTCGGTCGTTCCCGAAGCAGCCGAGGTCACCCTGGACGACGGCATTGACTACCTCATCGCCGACCTCGCCGGCGACCCCCTCTGGCACGACGCGACTCCATCCGTTGCCCCCGGGCTCTACGTCCTGACGGGGTTCGACCACCACGCCCCCGGCGTCGTCCGGGTCTACCTCGACCACGAGGGCCGCACCATCGGCGTCGATTTTCCCCTGTCCGATGACGGAACTCTGCGACCGGTCCAGTGGTGGGCCTCGACCAAGCTCATCGCCCTCTTGCGTCCGGAGGAACCCACGACCCTGGCCGCTCACCAGTCCCACGACACCCACGACCCCCTCTGCGAAGCCGTCTACGACCTGACTGAGTGGGCCTGACGTCAGCATGCCCGCCGCATCACTACGCTGAGTGAGGAAGTGCGAGGTCGGGATGTGCTCCCTCGGTCACCGGTTCGCCCCACCCGCAGACCACCAGGCGATTCCGGCGAGACCCCGTGCTGGTTCCGTGCTGGTTCGGTAGGCGCCAGATGTGAGAACCGGCAGGTCATAGGCCTGACCGGATGAGTTGTCGCACCACTCTATGGTCGTTCCTATGAGGCTCGCGGCCACGACTCGTGACAGCGAGCCTCTTGCGCTCTTCTGGGTGTCGGAGGCGCTCATGGTCACCACTTCCGGAGGGGGGCGGGGTGACCGCAGATTAGGAACTCGCAGGCCAGCGGCCCATGTTGGCGAACCACACACTGGAAGCGGTGGACGTGGCTTGACTCACCATCGGTTGCCGCTGGCTGATCTGCGAGTGGCCCGCCCGCGCAGCGCGGGGGCGTCTTCTGGAGAACCCGTGCTGACTTCGTGCTGACCTGGAGGCACCTCTGATCACCTGGTATCACCTCTCCCGTGCTGACCTGGTGCTGACTTGAGGCAGCGGATTTCGCCACTGAGGGTGACGAAGGGGCGGAGGCCCGCCGCTCTCGCCTCGCCGAAGAGGGGCGGGCCGGAGCAGGCTCAGCCCTGATTGCGCCGGTCCCGGGCGAGGCGAAGCAGCCGGTCGGGATCGAGGCCCAGAGCGTTAAGGAGCTCCAGGCAGCCGGGCCAGGATCGAGCGCGGCTCGCGACTCGGAATCGCCGCTCGGTCACGCTCCTCTGCGGATGCACCCCGCGCCGTCGGCACGCTGCTCTCGATGGGACGCAGGCGATCGTTGTTGTACCTGCTTGGGCGTGGCACCATTGCTCCCTACGCGGCCTTGCCGAGCTCCAGGCCGCCGTGGTGCTTGAGCCTGCGGCAAACCTGCAAGGCGACTACGGTCGCGTCGCCCCCAGAAGCGCGAGCGTCGATCACCATGCCCCCGTCGGGACTGAAGACGCACGCCCGCAGGGTGTAGGCGGTGCCTGAAGTTTCCCCGTGATCTTGGACACGGTGTCGTTATGCCGCGAGGGCCTGGTCTTGCCGGTAGCGCAGGCGGGTTTCGTGGGGCGTGAGGTAGCCTCAGTGGATGTGCTTGCGCAGGCGGCGTCTGTTGTAGAAAGTCTCGATGAAGTCGAAGATGGCGGCGCGGGCGGCGGTCCGACTGAGCCAGAAGCGGGTGCCGATCTCCTCTTTGAGGACGGCCCAGAAACTTTCCGCGGCGGCGTTGTCGAAGCAGCTTCCGGTCCGGCCCATGCTCTGCTGGTAGCCCAACTCACGGATCCTGTCGCGGAGTTGACCGGAGGTGTATTCCGATCCGCGATCACTGTGGATCACGCAGCCGGGTTCCAGGCGGCCCAGTGCGTCGGCCATGTCCAAGGCGTCGACGACCAGCTCGGCGCGATGGTGATCGGCCATCGAGTAGCCGATGACCTCGCGGGTGGCCAGGTCCAACCACGAGGCGAGGTAGAGCCAGCCCTCGGCGGTGGGGATGTAGGTGATATCCCCGACGATCTTCATGCCTGGGCGGGCGGCGGTGAAGTCCCGGCCGATCAGGTCGGGTGAGGGGGCGGCCCTGGTGTCGGCCTTGGTCAGGCTGCGGCGGCCGGTGCGCCGGCTGTTCCCGGCGATGCCGTGCTCTCGCATGACCCGGGCCACCCGCTTGTGGTTGACCGGCCGCCCCTGCCGGCGCAGTTCGGCGGTGACGCGCGGGACGCCGTAGTTCCGCCGGGACGCGAAGTGGATCACGGTGATCTCGTGCGCCAGGGCCTCATCGGCCTGCCGCCTCGCCTCGCGGGCCTCCGTTCCGGCCACCCACGCGTAGTAGGTGGAGCGGGCGGTTGACGCCACGCTGTCCGGCGCGAGCGGTGACCACTGGCTGCCCGCCCTGGCGCACAGCGACTACCACCGCGACCCCGACCGGATCGGCGGCCCCCAGACCGTCGTCCTCGCCGACGACCTGTCCCGCGAGGCGATCCTGGCGGGGCTGCGCGCCGGACGCGCCTACGCCGCCGAATCCTGCGCCGTCTCCCTGGACTTCACCGCCGTCACCGGGCGGGGAGCCCCTGCGGGCATCGGGGAGACGCTGGAGGCCGCCGCCCCGGACGCGGAGGTACGCGTACGACTGTCGGCGACCGGCGCGGAGGGCTGCGAACTGCGCCTGGTCACGGACCAGGGCCTGGTGCACACCGTGCCCGCGGCCACGTCCCTGGAATGGCGCACGATGCCCGCCCGCACCGCCTACGTCCGCGCGGAGGTCCGCCACCCGGCCCAGGCGCCGCCCCTCCCCGGCCCGCCGGCCGCCCTCACCAATCCGATCTGGCTGCGCCCCTGACACAGTCGACTGATGGACAGTCAATTCGGTCGTGCACAAAGAGAGTTGCTACGTCGTCCGGCTTCTTCTCGCCATCCCCGGACGCTGCTACGCTCCAGGCGGCCAGCGCTCAGGGCCCTGTTCTTCGCGTCCTCGATTGGAGGTGAGGGAAACAATGTTGAGCTTCTCCGGCCAGGTCGGCAGCACCGCCACCGGCGGTGCGTTCGTCCAGGTGGCACCGGGAGCCAGCACCACCTGTGGTGGCGGGAACTGCTGCTGCAGCTCGTGCTGCAGCTGGTAGCCGTCCCAGTCGAGCGGGGTCACCGGCCCCGCTCGACGTCCGCGCCTCCCCGCGCGCGGGCCGTCCGCCGGCACGTCCTCGGCGCACGGCCGCGCCCGCGGGGCCGTCGTCCCGCAAGGCCCCGTCGTACGCCCCCGTCGAACGAAAGGCCGAGATGTCACTGAAGGACTCGCAGGAAGCCGTCTCCGACCACCTGGAACGCAACGCCCACATGGCGACGGTGGCGGCCTTCGGCCAGCAGCACACCTCCGTGTCGATGTACAGCGCGACGACGGTGGTGCGGGCGCCGGAGTCGGTGGTACGGGGCCGATGGAGTCCGGCCGTGCACGGGTTCGTGGGGGAGGAGTTACTGCTCAACCACCGTCGCGGCGGGCGCGACCTCGGGATGCAGCTGGGGGTGTCGAGGTTCTACGGCCACGACGCCGTCCTCTCCACCGCGCACAACGACCTCCAGGAGCGGCTGGAAGGGGCGGTCGCCCTGCCCGCGCACCGGCGGCTGCGCAGCGGCCTGACGGACACGGTCGGCAGCCGGCGCAGCGGCCGCGGATTCTCCGGGAAGCCGCTGTCGCTGGAGGAGCTCGCCACCGTGCTGTGGCACGCGCAAGGGGTGTCGGGCAGTCTGCCGGTGCCGACGGCCCAGGACGGCGACGCCGCGGTGGCGTTGCGCAACGCGCCCTCGGGAGGCGGGCTGTACCCGGTCCGGCTGGCGGTGCTCGCCCAGCACGTGAAGGGCCTCGCCCCGGGGGCGTACGCCTACCAGCCGCACAGCCACACCCTCGTCCCCCACGGGACGGGGCCGCAGCCCGTTGACCTGCGCCGGCAGCTGCAGACAACCGACGTCGACGCCGACAAGGTCGCCCTGGCCCTGGTGTACGTCTACGACCTGTACGCCAACTCGCAGAAGTACGGGGACAGCGGCCTGGTCTTCGCGCTGATCGAGGTGGGCGGGATCTCGCAGAACGTACACCTGGCCCGGACCTCGCTGGGCCTGATCGGCTGCGACCAGGGCGGGTACGACAAGCAGACGCTGGAACGGACCCTCGGCTGCGACGGTACGTCGCGCCACGTGGTCCACCTGACGCTCCTCGGACACGGAGAGGCCTGAGCCATGACCCTTGCGCCCTCCGATGCGAGAGTCCTCCTGGCGACCTCGGTCCGGCTGCTCGCCGTGGAGCCGGGGGTCATCCGGCTGCGCTGGGGCATCTGGAACTTCTCCGAGGTCACCGTCGACCTGCGGGCCGAGTCGCCCGCGGTCCGGGCCGCGATGACCGGGCTGTTCGAGACGCTGGCGGCGGGCAAGGCCGCCGACGGGACGTTCGCGGACGCCGCCGGACTGACGCCGGTCGAGCGGGCCAACCTGCAGCTGGCGGTCAACGAGCTGCGGCAGGCCGGGTTCCTCGCGTACGACCGGGCCTCCGAGCGCGGCGGGGACATGGCCCGGGCGCTCCTCGGCAACCTGGACCTGTACGGCGCCGGCGAGTCGGCCGGGGCGACGGTCGCGTTCGCGGCGGACTCGCCCAGCGCCGCCGCCTACGTGGCCGGCCAGGCCGAGGCGCTGGGCCTGCCGCTGGAGCTGCTGCCGGCGGACTTCCTGGACGGGCTGCACGCCGCCGACCTGACCTCCGGAACCGGGGGCCTGGCCGCGGCGGACGCGCTGAAGCGGCTGAGCGCCACCGTGGAGCACTGCGACGCGCTGGTGGTCCACCTCGGGCAGGCCTCGATCCTGGCCCTGCGCGGTCTCAACCGCCTCGCCTGCCACCTGGAGAAGCCGGTGGTGGTCGGTCTGGTCGACGGCCCGTTCGCGACCGTCGTGGGCGCGGACAGTCCGCGCACCGGCTGCCTGGAGTGTTTCGAACAGCGCTCGCTGGCCCGGCTGGAGGACCACATCGGCTACCACACCATGGTGGCGGCCACGGCGCCCGGCGGCACCGGGCGGGCGAACGGCGTGGAGTCGCTGATCTGCGCCCATCTGGTGAACGAGGCGGTGCTGCTGCGCTCGCTCGGCACCTCGCGCTTCCTGGGCCGGGCACTGAGCATCTACCTGCCGACGTACGAGATCCAGGCGCAGGACGTGCTGCGCATCGGGACCTGTCCGGCGTGCGGACACGTCGCCCGGGACGTCGTCCGGGAGATCAACTTCAGCAGCCGGGTGATCGTCGACCGGCACGTGCGCGAGGCGCTCGGAGGGGGCCGATGAGCGGCATCCCCGTCCTGGCCCACCCCGGTATGGGCGCGGCACTCGCCCGGTACGGGCGGATCGGCGGCAACCAGGGCGGGATCCTCCCCGGCATGCTGGTCTCGGTCGCCGCGGTGGAGGGTGAGCCGTACCTGCGCTCGGCCACGGCGGCGATGCCGCAGTACCACCGGCTGGCGCTGGACGACCCGCACATGCAGATGCAGTACCACCTGGCCGGCTACGGCTCGACCCACGAGGAGGCGGTGACCCGGCTCACCGGCGAGGCGGTGGAGCGCTACGCGGCGATCATGGCGATGCCGCTGTTCGCGGACCGGATCGAGTACGCCTCCTACCGTTCGCTGTCCTCCCGGCACCGCTGTCTGCCGCCGGAACTGCTGGGCATCTTCGACGCCGAACAGCAGCGGCAGCTCGCGCGGATGATGCACCGGTACGCGCCGGAGCTGCCGACCGACGACGACGTGATCGCATGGATCGCCTGCCCGTCGCTCACCCGGCCCGGGGCGGAGGTGTACCTTCCGGCGCAGCTGGTCTTCCTCGGCTTCCGCAGCGATCCGGGCGCGGCCGACAAGCTGTTCACCCCGTCCTTCTCGACCGGGACCGCGGCCCACGTGTCGCTCGACAAGGCGCTGCTCGGCGCACTCGTCGAGGCCGTGCAGATCGACGCCTTCGTCCTCAACTGGTACACCGGGGCCAAGGCGCCGCGGATCGACCTGGACGAGGACGGCCGCGAGCTGCTCGCGGCGGCCGGGCTCGCCCCGGACGGGCCGTACGAGGTGCGGACGAGCCTGCTGACCCGGCCGGAGCTGCCGCTGCCGAACATCGGGGTGACCCTGGTGCGCCGGGACGGCAGGCTGCCCCACGTCGCCTTCGGGCTCCAGGCCGACCCGGACCCGCGGCGGGCGCTGCTGCGCGGGGCGGCGGAGGCGACCGCGATCCTCGGGATCGGCATGTTCAGCACCGTCTTCGACCTGCCCAACGTGCACTTCGCACAGACGGGTTCGGCCTACACGGACCTGGACACGAACGTGCTGTGGTTCGCCGCCCCCGGGGACGCGGAGCGCAAGCTCACCGCGGTGGAGAGCCGCGTCGACGGGCGGATCGGCTTCGCCGGACTGCCGGGCTACGCCGACGACGACACGACGGCGATCCGCCGGCTGCTGGCGGACCTCGCCGGGGTCAGCGAATACGCGGGCTACCTGGACTTCACCCCGCCGGAGCTGGCCGACACCCCGTGGCGGGTGGTCCGGGCGGTCGTCCCCGAGCTGCTGAGCATGTGCCTGCCCGGGTTCCCGCCGAAGGGCCATCCCCGGATGCGAGCGCACGGGGGCGTGACCCATGTGGTCCCACACCCGCTCCCTTGAGCTGCTGGTCCTGGCGGCCACCGTCGCGCCCGCCGAACTCATCCGCGTCGCCACGGCGTTCGGCCCCGCGGCGAAGGCGGGCGCGGACCGGGAACGGGCCGCCCGCCGCGGGCTGCTGGGCGCCCCCGCCGCCTACCTGGTGGTGACCGCGGCCGCCCTCGCCGTCGCCGCCGACGGCGGGTTCGTCCCGGACACCCTGACCGGCAGGCTGCCCGGCGCGCTCTGGCTGCCGGCCGCGGCGGCGGCCGGCGCGGCCCTGGTCGGTGCGGAGTTCGCGCTCGGCGCGGTGCCCCGGCTTCTGGACGGGACGGGCCTGCCGCGGCTCGCGGTCCACCGCGGCGGCGGCGCGGTGGGCGGTGGGTACGCGGCGGCCGTCCTGGCCACCGCGGCCGCCGAGGAACTGCTGTACCGGGGCCTGTGGATCGGTGTCCTCCACGAGGGCCTGCGCCTGCCGGCCGGGGCGGCGGTCGCGGCGGCCGCGGTGGCCTACGCGGTGGGGCACCTGTTCTTCGGCGGGCTCGCCGTGGCGCAGAAGACACTGTCCGGGACGGTCTTCGGACTGCTCATGGTGGTGTCGGGCAGCCTGGCCGTGCCGCTGGTGGCGCACCTCGCGCAGAACGGGGTGGTCCTCGCCCTGGCCGTCCGTCAGGAGCGCGGCGCCCGCCGGCCCGGCGGACGGGAGGCGGTCGGATGAGCGTGCCCGCCTTCACCGCGCTCACCACCGCCGTGGTCGCCGTCTGGCTGGCCCTGTACCGGCTGCCGTTCAACGATCCGGCACGCCGGCGGCGGACGGCCCTGTGGCTCGCCGGCCGGACGGGACTGCGTCCGGAGGCGGCCTTCGCCGTGTTCGGCACCGTCGTGTACCTGACGCTGGGCGCGGTGGCCCTGGCGGTGCTGCTGGCGTCTACGCCGCTCGCGTTCCACCGGCTGTTCGCCGCCCCCGCGCCCGGGACGGCGCTCGCCCTGCTGCTGGCGGTCCTCGGCACCTCCAGCGCCACCGTCCTGTGCGTGTCTCTGCTCTACCGGGCCGACCCGCGGGCGGACGTACCCGGCGAGATCGCCCGTATCCAGTGGATCGCCTCGATCCTCGCCCTGCCCCGGCACTACCGGTGGATCGTCCCGGCGGCCGCGGCGCTGTTCGAGGAAGTGGTCTTCCGCGGGGCGGTCCTGCTCGGGCTCAGGGCACTGGGCGGCGGCCCCGCCTTCGCCCTGGCGTTCAGCACCTGCCTGTTCGCGGCCGGGCAGGTCGCCCTGGTCTCCACCCGCACCCAGGCGTACGTGCTGGGCACCTCCAGCCTGGTCCTCGGCACGCTCGGCGGCCTGCTGACCACCGCCACCGGCGGCGTGCTGCCCGCCCTGGTGCTGCACATGTCGTTCGCCGGCTTCTACACCAACCTCAGCGCCTCCGCGACCCCCGGAGCGCGCACGGCCCCCGGGAGGCTCAGCCTGTGACCACCAACCAGCCGTCCGCCGACCCGGCCACGGCCGCGCCGCAGCCGCCGCCCGGCCCGGACGACGACGCCGTCGTGCACGCCGACCGGCTGACCGTCGCCTACGGCGCCTTCACCGCCGTCCGCGACGTATCGTTCAGGATCCTTCCCGGGGAGGTGTTCGGGCTCATCGGGCCGAACGGGGCGGGCAAGACCTCGGTCGTCGAGGCGGTCGGCGGCCTGCGGCCCGTCCGCGGCGGCACGGTCACGGTGTGCGGCCACGACCCCCGCCGCGACCGCGGCGCGGTCACCCGGCTGCTCGGCATGCAGCTCCAGGAGTCCCAGTTCCCCAGCCGGGCCCGGGTCGGCGAGCTGTGCGAACTCTACGAGGCCGTCTACCGGGCGCCCGGCTCAGCGGCCGCGCTGCTGGAGACCTTCGGCCTCGCCGACCGCCGCCGCAGCATGATCTCCGACCTCTCCGGCGGCATGCGCCAGCGGCTGGCCCTGGCCCTCGCCCAGATCGGCGACGTCCGCCTGGTCGTCCTCGACGAACTCACCACCGGTCTCGACCCGCACCAGCGCCGGGAGACCTGGCGCTCGGTCCTCGGCCTCGCCGCGCGCGGCGTCGCGGTGCTGCTCACCTCGCACGCCATGGACGAGGTCGAGGCGCTCTGCGGCCGGGTGGGCGTCCTGCGCTCCGGGCGGCTCGTCGCGCTCGACACGCCGGCGCGGCTGACCGAGGCGCACGCGGGCCCGTCCACCTTCGCCGTCGACCTCGGGGCCCCCCGCACCGGCCGGCCCGCCGGCATCGAGGAGCGGCTCGGCGGCCTCGGACTGACCCGGCTGCCCGGCGCACCCGACCGGCCGGAGTTCGCCGGAAGCCACCCCGCCGACTACGACCGCATCGTGAGCCTGCTGGCGCACGCCGGACTCCCGCCGTCGGCGGTGAGCCGTCGCACCCCCACCTTCGAGGACGCCTATCTGCGGCTGGTCGGGGACACCGCCGCGCAGGAAGGGGCCTGAGATGTCGACGCTGTGGCCGATCGTACGATTCGAGTGGCGGCGGATGCGACGGAACTTCGCCCCGGTCTTCTTCGCCCTCGCCTTCCCGGTGCTGATGCTCTGCATGTTCGGCGGGATCTACGGCAACGAGCCGTCCGCGCAGTTCGACGGCCGTGGAACGGTGGACATGTCGGTGCCCGCCTACCTGGTTCTGGTGGTCGCCGTCACGGGGCTGATGAGCTTCCCGCTCGGCCTCGCCGAGTACCGCGACCGCAAGGTCCTCAAGCGCTTCCGCGCGACGCCGGTCGACGCGTCCGCCTTCCTGGTCGCCCAGGGCCTGGTCAACCTCGCGCTGAGCCTGCTCGGCGCCCTGCTCCTGGTCGCCGCCGGGTACCTGTTCTTCGACCTCCACCTGCCGGCCTCCCCGGCCGCGGCCGCCGCGACGGCCGGAGCCCTGCTCCTCTCCGCCCTCGCCATGTACGCGCTCGGGGGAGTGGTGGCCGCGGTCGCACGGTCCGAGCGGGCGGCGGTGGCCATCGCCAACCTGGTCTACTTCCCGATGATCTTCCTTTCGGGGGCGACCATCCCCCTGCAGATCTTCCCGCAGGCCATGAAGGACATCAGCGCCGCACTGCCCGCGACCTACGCGGTCGAGCTGCTCCAGCACGCCTGGCTGGACGGCGCCGCAGACGTCGCCCTCGACCTGGGCGTCCTCGCCGGCGTGGTCGTCCTGGGCACGGCGGCCGCCGCACGCCTGTTCCGGTGGGAGTAGCGGTGCCGGCCGCCCACCCTCCGCCCGCCGGGGAGGTGCCCGCCACCGCCTACCTCACCGCGCTGGCCCGCGCCCGCGCGACGGCCGGGCCGGACGGCGTGCTGCGCGACCCCTTCGCCGACCGCTTCGCCCGCCGCTGCCCCGACTCCGTCGCCCGCGTCACCCGGCACACCGCGGGGACCTCCGTCGTCATCGCCCGCACCCTCCTGATCGACCGCCTGCTGTCCGAGCTGTTCCAGGAGGGGCCCTGGGACGTCTGCGTCAACCTCGGCGCCGGGTTCGACGCCCGCACCCACCGCCTGGACTGGCCCGGCTCCTGCCGGGTGGTCGAGGTCGACTGCGCCCCCGTCCTCGACCTCAAGGACCGCCTGCTGCCCGCCGCGACGGCGCCCGTTCCGGTGGAACGACTGCGCTGCGACCTCCGCGACCCCACCGCTCTGGCCGCGCTCCTGCGGCCCCGCACGGCCGGCCGCAGGACCCTCCTCCTGGCCGAGGGGCTGCTCACCTACCTCACCGAGGGCCAGGTGCGCGCCCTCGCGGGCGCGGCGGCCGACACGGCCGACGCCGGCAGCGCGTGGATCTGCGACGTCCTCTCCCCGGCCTCCGCGCGCACCCTCACCGCCGCCGCCCGCGCCGCGGGAACGGCCCTGACCCTGCACGGCCTGCCCGACCTCGGCGCCTTCGAGCCCGCGGGCTGGCGCTGCGAGCGCCTCGAACCCCTGCCCACGGCCCGGCCGCCCACCCGGGCCACCGGCACGGCCCGGCTGCCCGACGGCGTCCTGCGACTGAGGCGGGCCGGCGCCGTCTGACGGTCCGTCGCCGTGCGCCGGCGGGAGGGGGACGCTACGCCGGTCGGCCCATGTCCGGCTGCCGACGCGCGCCATCCTCCCTACCGTGACCGGATGACCCTCAGTCCGTCAGTGCGCAGGCTCCTGTCCGGGGCGGCCGTCCTGGCCGCCGGTGCGAGCGTCCTCCTCGGGCCGCCGTCCGCCGGCGCGGCGGCCCGGGCCGAGCCGGCCCCGCCGCGGGCCCAGGCTCCGCCGGACCCCGCCCTGCTGCACCGCCCCGGGGTCCACCTGCGGCCCCGCCGGGGCGCCCCCGACCTGCCCGACGACCTCTCCGCCCTGTCCTGGCTGGTGGCCGATGCCGGCAGCGGTGAGGTGCTCGCCGCCCACAACGCCCACCTGGGCCTGCCGCCCGCCAGCACCATGAAGACGCTCTTCGCCCTCACGGCCCTGCCCCGGCTGCCGCGGACCGGCACCCACACCGTGACCGACGCCGAACTCGACGACGTGGGCGAGGGCAGCAGCCTGGTCGGCCTCGACGCCGGCCGCACGTACCGGATCGGGGACCTGTGGCGGGGCGTCTTCCTCAGCTCCGGCAACGACGCCGTCCACGTCCTCGCGGCCATGAACGGAGGCTGGGCGCAGACGGCCGTCCAGATGCAGGCCCGGGCCCGCGCCCTGGGGGCCACCGACACCCATGTCGTCTCCCCGGACGGCTACGACGCGGAAGGCCAGGTGTCCTCCGCCTACGACCTGGCCGTCTTCGGCCGTGCCGGGCTCACCGATCCCGACTTCGCCCGCTACGCGGCCCTCACCGACGCCGCGTTCCCCGGGGACACGGACGCCGAGGGCCGGCCGACCTGGACGTACCCCATCGAGAACACCAACCGGCTGCTGACCGGCGAGGACGGCGTCGGCCGCTACCCGGGCGTCATCGGCGTCAAGAACGGTTACACCTCCGACGCCGGGTACACCCTGGTCACGGCGGCACGGCGCGACGGCCGCACCCTCCTGGCCACCGTCATGAACCCCCAGCGGGGCGGCGCCTTCGCGGTGTACGAGGAGGCCCGGGCCCTGCTGGACTGGGGCTTCGCCGCCGCCGGACGGGTGGACCCGGTCGGATCGCTACGGCCGCCGCCGGCCCGGCCCGTACGGACCGCCGGGCCGCCGGTCGCCGCCCCCACGCCCCCCGCGCGGTCCCACACGGGCTACGCGTGGTCGGCGGCCCCCCTCCTCGCGGTCCTCGCCGCGGCCGCGGTGGGCCTGCACCGCCTCCGGCGCCGCTGAGTCCGGCCCGTACGGGCGAGGGCCCGCCGACTCACGCGCCCCGGTGCCGTGCGCCCGTCCGGAGCCTGGTCCTCACCCGGGAGCGCAGGGACCGGGCCACGTCCACGTCGAAGGACTCCGTGCTGGGGGTGAGCATCGCCGCGGCGGCGGTGGCCACCCCCAGCGCGCAGGCGTCGACGGGGTCCTCCCCGGCGACCAGCCGGGTGACCAGGGCGGCGACCATGCTGTCCCCCGCCCCGGCGTCGCTCAGGGGCCGGCCCGGCAGCGGCGGCGCGTAGAGCTCGGTATGGCCGTGGCCGGTCGAGCACAGCGCGCCCAGCGGTCCGAGGGTGGTGACGGCGACCTCCGCGGCCCCGGTGGCGAGCAGCCGCTCGTTCAGCGCCTCGGCGTCGTCGAAGCCGCCGATGGGCCGGTCGGCCAGGCTCTCGGCCTCCGTCCTGTTGCACCTGAGCAGGAACACCCCGTGCGCGAGCGCTCCGCGGAGCGCCGGTCCCGAGGTGTCCAGGACCAGCCGGGACCCGGCCGCCTCGACGCGGCGGGCGACGGCCGCGTAGAAGTCGTCGGGCAGGCCGCCGGGCAGACTGCCGCTGGCGACGACGTACGGGCACCCGGCAGCGGCCCGCTCCAGCACGTCCAGGCACCGCCGCGCCTCGCGTTCGTCCAGGTGCGGGCCGGGCGGCACGATGTGGTAGCTGCGGCACGGTCCGGCCTCGAACAGCACGAGCGCCTCGCGGGTGTCGCCGTGGATGCCGATGGGGACGTGGTCGACGCCCTCCTCGTCCAGCAGCCGGTTCAGGCGCAGGCCGACCTCGCCTCCGGCGGTGTGGACGGCGGTGGCCCGCCCGCCGAACCGCACCACGTGGCGGGCGACGTTGATCCCTCCGCCCCCGGCGGCCACCGACCTGACCCGGGCGCGGTTCTTGCCGGCCTCCTCCAGGTGCCCGACCTCCCAGCAGAGGTCGACCGTGGGGCTCATCGTCAGGGTGAGGACCGGAGCACCGGCCGCGTTCATCGCACCGCCTCCGTGGGCGCCAGGACGTCCGACCGGGGGCCGGCGGGCAGGACGCTGCACGAGACCGGGCCGAGCAGGTCCGCCACCCGGCGGAAGACGTCCACCGGCAGGTCGTCCACGGTCGGCATGCCCCCGAGGCGCCGGCAGCCGACGCCCCGGGCGTCCCTCACCCCGGCCGCCTCACCGATGGTCGTCGTGGCGGTCACGGACACCGCGGGTGCGGACACGGACGCGGACAGCTTCATCGTCCGGCTCCTTCCTCACAGCCGGTCGACAGCGGCGGGCCGTGACACGGTCAGCCTGCTGTCGACGTCCACGACTCCGTCGACGCTCTGGCAGAGCCGCACGATCACGGGCAGCAGCCCGGGCCGTGACACCGTCCCGCTGAGCGTCACCCGCCCGTCGTCCACGGCGACGGTGATCGCGGACGGAGCGAGGTGCAGGGTCTGCGTGAGGACGTCCTCCACGACCTCCTCCCGGATGGCGTGGTCGCGGCGGAGGAACAGCCGGACGAGATCGCTCCGGCTCAGTACACCGACGACCCGGCCGTCCGTGTCGACCACCGGCAGGCGCTTGACGCCGCTCCGCTGCATCACACGGGCCGCCCGGACCACGCTCCACTCGGGGCGGGCGGTGACGGCCGGGCTCGTCATGAGGCCCTGGGCGGTGGGCGCCGCGCCGGCGCCGCGCCTGCGGAGCAGGTCCGCCTCCGAGACGACCCCGACCGGGCGCCCGGCATCGTCGACGACGGGCACGGCGGTGATGTCGAACTCCTGGAGGAGCCGTGCGATCTCCTTGAACGCCGTGGAGGGGCGGACCGTGACGGCAGCCGGTGTCATCAGGTCGGCGACGCTGCGGTGCCTCATGGCATTCCTCCGTGAAGGGACCGTCCGCGACGCGACGGCCGGGAAAGCCGGGCGGCGCCGCGTCCCCTCCACCATCCACCGGTGCCGGCCGGCGGATCGAGGGCCGAACGGCCCCGTTCCGGCCTGACCGGCCCCAGCGGACCGCGCTTCCCCGGGATGCGCGGCATCCGCTCAGCGGCCCGGCCCGCTGTCGCCGGCCCCGTCCGGGCCGTCCGCCCCGCCGGCCGGCGGGAGCGGCCCGGCGGGCAGGAGCAGCCGGAACCGGGTGAGTCCGGGGCGGCTCTCGGCCGTGACGGTGCCACCGTGCGCGTGGGTGATGGCCTCCACGATGGACAGCCCGAGGCCGGTGGATCCGGTGTGGCGGGAGCGGCCGGTGGCGCCGCGGGAGAAGCGCCGGAAGAGGTCGGGCAGCAGCTCCGGCGGGATGCCGGGTCCGTCGTCGGTCACCGTGAGTCCGGCCTGCCCCGCGCCGGCGGACAGCGCCACGGTGATGTGGGTGCCCGCGGGGGTGTGGAGGCGGGCGTTGGCCAGGAGGTTGGCGACCACCTGGTGCAGCCGGTGGGGATCTCCCGGGACGATCACGGGGTCCTCCGGCAGGTCCAGTTCCCAGCGGTGGCCGGGGGAGAGCGCGTGGACGTCGTCGAGCACGTCGAGCACGATGCGGGTCAGGTCGACCGGCTGCCGCTCCAGCGGACGCCCGGCGTCGAGGCGCGCGAGCAGCAGCAGGTCGTCGACCAGGGTGCTCATCCGCTGCGATTCCGCGGCCACCCGGCGCAGTGCGTGGCGCACCTCGTCGGGCACCGGGCCGCCGTGGCGCAGCGCCAGCTCGGTGTGGGCCCGGATCGTCGCCACCGGGGTGCGCAGCTCGTGGCCGGCGTCGGCGGCGAAGCCCCGCAGCCGCTCCTCGCTGACGTGGCGGCGTGTCAGGGCGTCGCCGACGTGGCCGAGCATGCGGTTCAGGGCGGTGGCCACCCGGCCGACCTCGGTGTCCGGATCCGCGTGCGGAACGGGACCGGGCATCTCCACCTCGCCGGTCGCGAGCGGCAGCCGGGTGACCTCGGTGGCGGTCCGGGCGACCTGTTCGAGGGGACGCAGGGAGAACCGGACCCACAGCGCGGCGGCGCACCCGGCCGTGACGAGGGCGGCGCTGAAGACCACGGCCTCCACCGCCTCCAGGCGGTGGACGGTCTCCTCGACGGGATGCAGGGGCAGTCCGGTGACCAGGACGTCGCCGTCGTCGCCCGGAGCGGCGACCACCCGGTAGCGGCCGAGGGCCGACAGCCGCACGCTGTACCCCCTGCCGTCGGGCCGCACCGCGCTCAGGGTGCGGACGTCGGCCGTGCCGAGGGGGACGGACCGCTGGCTGGCGTCGTCCACGACGGCGGCCTGCGTCACCCGGCCGCCCAGCAGGCGTGCGCCGAAGGTCCCCGCCGCCTGGCCCCGGGTGTCGGGGCGGTTGTCGGCGTCGGGTTCGGCCTCGTGCTCCAGGCTGGCCGCGAACCGGCCCCCGCTCGCGGTGAGCTGCTGGTCGACCCGGTCGATGAGGAAACCGTGCAGCGCGAGGGCGGTGACCGTCCCGACGGCCGCGCACGCCAGACCCAGGAGGACGACCAGCCCGGCCGTCAGTCGGGCGCGCAGCGAGCGGGGCGGGCGGAGCCGGACGCGGCTCACCGCTGCTCCGGCTTCAGTACGTAGCCCACGCCGCGGACGGTGTGGATCATCGGGGGGCGCCCCGCGTCGATCTTCTTGCGGAGATAGCTGATGTACAGCTCGACCACGTGCGCGCGGCCGCCGAAGTCGTAGGACCACACCCGGTCCAGGATCCGCTCCTTGGACAGCACCCGGCGGGGGTTGCGCATCAGGAACCGCAGCAGCTCGAACTCCGTGCGGGACAGCTCGACGACCTTCCCGCCCCGGCTGACCTCCCGTGCCTCCTCGTCCATGACCAGGTCGCCCACCACCAGACGGGGGTTCTGGTCACCGCGCGCCATCCCGGCCCGCCGCATCAGCCCCCGCAGCCGCGCCAGGACCTCCTCCAGGCTGAACGGCTTGGTGACGTAGTCGTCGCCGCCCGCCGTGATGCCCGCGATGCGGTCCTCGACCGCGTCCCGCGCCGTCAGGAACAGCACGCACACACCGGGGCGGCGCGTGCGCAGCGCGCGCATCACGGACAGGCCGTCCAGGTCGGGGAGCATCCAGTCCAGTACGACGAGATCCGGCTCGAACGACGCCGCGCAGGCCAGGGCCCCCGCGGCGTCGCCCTCGGTACGGACGTCCCAGCCCTCCGCGCGCAGGGCGGCCCCGAGCACGTCGGTGAGGTCCGGTTCGTCGTCGACGACCAGGACGCGGACCGGGGCGCCGTCGGGCCGCAGGAGCGGGGAGGGAGGAAAGGAAGGGGCGGGAGGGTGCATGGTGCGTCCAGCATCGCCGATGGCGGCGCCCTGCCGCACACGCCCCGTCTTTGAGTTTCCTCTGAATCCTCTCGGAACGGGCCCCTTCAAAGGCTTCTCAGAGGAACCTCCGCCACGGTGGGAGCCGCCCCACCGGCCGCTCCCGTCCCCGACGGCGGCGGGCCCCGACAGACAAGGAGACGCCGTGGCCGTCCACCCCGGCTTCGACGCGACCCGGACGCCCCCGAGCGGGGCCGTCGGGCCCCCGCTCGCCCCCCGGCTCGTGCCGGCCGGCCTGCACGTGCTGGGCTGGGCCGGCGCCGCCGCCGTGCTCGGCCTGTGGTGGGCCGACACCACCGCCGTGGTCGGTCCCGCCGGCTGGCTCACCGGCGCGGGCCGGATCACGGGCCTGCTCGCCGGCTACGCCTGCGCCGTCATCGTCGTCCTCATGGCCCGCGTCCCCTGGCTGGACCGCACGGTCGGCAGCGACCGCCTGGCCCGTTGGCACGCGGCCGGCGGCCGGTACGCCATCTCGCTGGTCCTCGCCCACACCCTGCTGACCGTCTGGGGCTACGCGCTCACCGGCCATACCGGCGTGATCGACCAGACCGGCCGCCTGGTCCTGCACTACCCGGAGATGCTCAAGGCCACGGCGGCCTGGTTCCTCTTCGTCCTCACCGCCGTGGTCTCGGCCCGTGCGGCCCGGCGCCGGCTCTCGTACGAGACCTGGCAGCTCCTGCACCTGGCCACCTACGCGGCGGTCTTCCTCGCCTTCGGCCACCAGCTCGCCGACGGGGCCGACTTCGTCGGCAACCGCAGCGCCCAGGCCCTCTGGTACGCCATGTACCTGTCGGCCGCGGGCCTCGTGCTCTGGTTCCGCTTCCTCCTCCCGCTGCGGTCGGCGCTCCGGCACCGGCTGACCGTCGCGGAGGTCCGCCCCGAGGGCCCGGGGGTGGTCTCCGTGCTCGTCACCGGGGACCGCCTCGACGAGCTCGCCGCGCTCCCGGGCCAGTTCCTCCGCTGGCGCTTCCTCGCCCCGGGCCTGTGGTGGACGGCCAATCCGTACTCGCTGTCGGCGCCGGCGCACCCCCGGTTCCTGCGCATCACGGTGAAGGCGCTCGGGGGCCACAGCGCCGCCCTGGCACGGCTCCGTCCCGGGACCCGGGTCTGGGCCGAGGGCCCGTACGGCGCCCTCGTCGCCCGGAACGCCCGGCCCGGCAGCGCCCTGCTGCTGGCGGGAGGCATCGGGATCACCCCGCTGCGCGCCCTGTTCGAGACCATGCCCGGCGACCTGGTCCTCGTTTACTGGGCGCGCACCCCGGCCGATCTGGTCCTGCGCGGTGAGCTGGACGCCATCGCCGCCCGGCGCGGCGCCCGTGTGTACTACTCCGTGGACGAACCCGCCGGACACACCCTGCCCCTCACCGCCTGCGCCCTCACGGCCCTCGTCCCGGACCTCGGCCGGCGCGAGGTCTACCTGTGCGGGCCGCCGGGCATGACCGCGGCGGCCGGAACCGCCCTGCGCGAAGCGGGCGTCGACCCGCGACGCATCCACCAGGAGTCCTTCGCCCTGTGAGATCCGCCCCCGCCCGACCCGCCCTCCCAGGAGCCCCCGTGCGCCGCATGGCCCTCACCACCACGGCAACCGTGACCGGCATCGTCTCGCTGCTCGCGCTCAAGCCGCACCACGGCGACCGGCCCGCCGTCTCCGCGCGCCCGTCGCCGGGCACGGACCCGGCATCCGGCGCGGCGTCCGGCCCGACGGCCGGGTCCCCCGGGGCGAACCGCCCGGGTACCTTCACCGGATCCGTGATCGACACGCGCTACGGTCCCGTACAGGTCGCCGTCACCATGAGCGGGGGCCGGCTGACGGCCGTCGAGGTGCTCCAGGTGCCGTCGGAGAACCGGCGCGACCGCACGATCGCCACGTACGCCGTCCCCCGTCTCACCGACGAGGCGATGGGCGCCCAGAGCGCGGACATCGACGCGGTCTCCGGCGCCACCTACACCAGCGAGGGGTACATCCGCTCCCTCCAGAGCGCCCTGGACCGGGCCCGTGGCTGAGGACCCGCCCGGCCCGGCACGGCGCCTGCGCCACACCGAACACGTCATGGGCACGGTCTTCTCCTTCGACCTGCGCCACCCTCCCACCCGGCGGAACCGGGCCGCGCTGGGGGAGGCGGTCGCCTGGCTGCACCACGTGGACCGGATCTTCTCCACCTACCGCCCCGACAGCGCCGTCAGCCGCATCGGCGGCGGGTCGATGAACGTCTGCGACGCCCCGCCGGAGGTCGACCGGGTCCTGAGGATGTGCGAGCGGGCCGAAAGCGCCAGCCGGGGCGGTTTCTCCGCCCGCGCCGGCGGCCGCCTGGACCCGTCGGGGCTCGTCAAGGGCTGGGCGGCCGAGCAGGCGTACGGCATCCTGCGCGCCGCCGGAGCACCGAACAGCCTCGTCAACGGGGGAGGCGACATCCGCCTGGGCGGCGAGCCGGCCCCCGGCCGCCCCTGGCGCGTGGCCCTCGCCGACCCCTGTCGGCCGGGCGGAGTGCTCACCACGGTCGAGGGGCGGGACTTCGCGGTGGCGACCTCCGGCAGCGCCGAGCGCGGCTCCCACGTCCTCGACCCCCGCACCGGCCGCCCCGCCCACCGCCTGCTCGCCGCCACGATCACCGGCCCGGACCTGACCTGGGCGGACTGCTGGGCCACGGCGGCGGTGGTGCTGGGGGACGACGCGCACGCCTGGATCGGGTCGCAGCCGGGATACGAGCTCCTCACCGTCGGCCTCGACGGCCGGGTCCGCCGCAGCGCCGGATTCCCTCTCCGCCGGATCGACGGGCCCTGAGGCGAGGGGGGCTCCGGCGTCCCGCGTTCACAGGCCGGGGGCTCCCCACACCGGGAACCAGCGGCTCAACTCGGCCTCGACGCGGAGGTCGTCCTTGACCACGGCCTTGATCTGGAGTTCCAGAGAGTTGTCCCGCTTCTGGCCGGGCAGCGGGGCGAAGGGGTAGAAGGTGCCGCGCTTGTACAGGTAGACCAGGGCCAGGGGGCGGAGCTCGGCGTCGCGGAAGGACACCAGGGAGCACAGGAGCTGCGGGCCGAAGCCACCGTCCTCCAACGCGGTGTTGACGGCGTGCAGGTCCCCCACCAGCGCGGGCAGGTCGTCGGGGGCCCGGCGGGAGAGCAGCCACGTGTATCCGTATCCGTCACGGCTGAACTCCACCGGCGGGCCGCCGCGTGCGGAGTCCGCGTCCAGCAGGGCCCGTACCTCCTGCCGGATCCCGGTGAAGGCGCCGCCCTCGATGGAGGCGAAACAGACCGAGCCCGCTCCGGTCGGTGTGAAGCCGACGGCCGCCTGGAGGGTGACGGCGGCCGAGGGCAGGCCGAAGAGCTGGTCCAGGTCGGGTCCGACCGGCTTGGACCGCCCGAGCAGCACGTCCCAGAAACCCATGGGCTCCCCCTCCCCTCACGCTTCCCCGCCACCCGGTCCGCCCAGCTCGGCGGCGACCTCGGCGAGGGCCTCGAGCCGCCGCTCCAGGGTGGGGTGGGTGGCGAACAGGTGGGCCAGCGCCGTGCCGGGGCCGAGCGCGGGGGTGAAGAAGAACGCGTTGAACGCCTGGGCGGTGCGCAGGTCCTCCGTCGGGATGCGGGCGATGTCCCCCGTGACCTTGGTGAGGGCCGAGGCCAGCGCGGACGGCTTGCCCGTGAGCATGGCCCCGGCGCGGTCGGCGGCCAGCTCGCGGTAGCGGGACAACGCCCGGATCAGCAGGAAGCTCAGCGCGTAGACGAGGGCCGAGACGGCCATCACGGTCAGGAAGACGACGGCGGTGTTCTGGTCGCGTCCGCGCCCGCCGAACGCCTGGGAGTAGAACGTGAAGCGCACGGTCAGCCCGGCGATCACGCCCAGGAACGAGGCGATGGTGATCACGGTGACGTCCCGGTGCGCGACGTGCGAGAGCTCGTGCGCCAGGACGCCTTCGAGCTCCTCCGTGGTCAGACGGCGCTGGAGCCCGGTGGTGACGCACACGACGGCGTGGTCCGCGTTGCGTCCGGTCGCGAACGCGTTGGGCAGGTCCATGCGCGAGACGGCGACCCGGGGCTTGGGCATGTCGGCCGTGGCGCACAGGCGGTCGAGGATCCCGTGCAGCTCGGGCTGCTCCTCCGGCGTGACGATCTGCCCGTGCATGGCGTACAGGGCGATCCGGTCCGAGTACCAGTACTGCACGCCGAGCAGTCCGGCGGCGATGACGACGACCAGGACGGTGGACTTGAGCAGCACGATCAGCGCGGCGACGAACGCCACGTAGACCAGCCCCAGCAGGAACATGGTGACCGCCATGCGGGCGGTCAGCTGGCGGTCGGGCTCGAAACGGCTGCGCACCGCCATCACCTCGGGTCCGGGTCGTCGGGGCCGGCCCCCGGCTCGTGGAGCCCGACCGGCCGCGCTGCGGCGGTCCCGTACCGGCCGCCGCCGGAAATCCACACGATCATGATGTCGCCTCCGGGTCGGACGGTCCCTCCGGCCGTTCGCGGAGGCCGGGGACCGGTCCAGGGGAGTCCTCCTTCCATCATCGCGCAGTGGCGGCAGCGTTCGCCCGGTCACGGCGGCCGTCCGTCGGGGCCGGCCGGTCCCGGTCGGCTGAAGGCCGGGCTTCCGTGCGCGGACGGGCTGCGTCAGAGTGGAGGGGTCGATCCAGGTCCCGTGAAGGAGGCCGTCCCGCATGCCGGAGGACCCCGAGGACGCCGACACCCTCGCCCGTGTGGCCGACCGGCTCTTCAGGGCCTTCGCCGGGCTCGGCCGCGAGACCGTCGAGAGCGCGGTCGGCACCGCCTACGCCGAGCTGCGGTACGCGCGAGTGCGTACCTACCTCCCGATCCTGGTGGAGCGCCGTGCCCGCGACCTCCTCGCCGCGGCGGGCGACGACCCGTTCCCCGGCGGGGACGGCGACGGGGACCCGGCGGGTCGCTGACGGCCTGCGCGGCCCGGCGCCCCGGGCGCCCCGGAGCGGGACGGCCGTGCCCGACCTACCATGACCAGGGAGGACCAGGTCTCTTCGGACCCCGCACCTGCCACGGCACACCGGTAGGGAGGCCGGCATGGAGTTCCGGAACGGATCCGGGGGAGGGGACGGCTCGCGCTACCTGCCGATCTCCGAGCACGGCCTGATCGGCGACCTCCGTACGGCCGCGCTCGTCGGGACCGACGGCACGATCGACTGGTACTGCTGCCCCCGCTTCGACGCGCCGAGCGTGTTCGCGTCCATCCTCGACGCCGACCGGGGCGGATCGTGGGAGCTCGCCGCCGACGTGCCGGCGCGGACCCGGCAGTTCTACTTCCCCGACACGAACGTGCTGATCACGCGGTTCTACGCCGCCGACGGGGTGGCGGAGATCCAGGACTTCATGCCCGTCGTCGACGAATCCCGCGAGGCGTCCCGGCACCGGCTGATCCGGCGGGTGATCTGCGTCCGGGGCGCCCTGCCGTTCCGGGCCCGGGTCGCGCCCCGCTTCGGCTACGGCGCCGAACCGCACACCGTGCGCACGCAGACCCACGAAGCGGTCTTCGAGTCCCCGTCCCTGTCGCTGGCGCTGTCCACCACCGCGCCGCTGGAAGCCGACGGCGCGGACGTCACGTCGCACTTCAAACTCCTCGAAGGCGAGTCCGCGGTGTTCGCCCTCGACCGGATCACCGGCGACGTCCGTCCGCGGGCCTGCCCGCACGCCGAGGCCGAGGAGCAGTTCGAGGCGACGGCCAGGTTCTGGCGCACCTGGCTGGGCCGCTCCCGCTACCGGGGCCGGTGGCGGGAGATGGTGAATCGCTCGGCGCTGACGCTCAAGCTGCTCACCTACGTGCCGACCGGCGCGATCGTCGCCGCCCCGACGACCAGCCTGCCCGAACGGGCCGGCGGCGAGCGCAACTGGGACTACCGGTACGTGTGGGTCCGCGACGCCGCCTTCTGCGTGTACGCGATGCTCCGGCTCGGCTTCACCTCGGAGGCCGAGGCGTTCATGGGCTTCCTGTCCGAACGGTGCATCGAGCTGGGAGCCGGCCCCAGCGGTCCGCTCCAGATCATGTACGGCATCGACGGGCGCACCGACCTGCCCGAGTCCGAGCTGCGCCACCTTGAGGGGCACCTGGGATCCGCTCCGGTGCGGGTGGGCAACGCCGCCACCGGCCAGCTCCAGCTGGACATCTACGGAGCCCTGATCGACTCCGTCTACCTGTACGACAAATGGGGGAAGCCCATCAGCAGCGACCACTGGGACGAGGTCGGGGCCGTCGTGGACTGGCTCTGCGAGAACTGGGACCAGCCCGACGAGGGCGTCTGGGAGACCCGTGGCGGCCGCAGGAACTTCGTCTACTCGCGGCTGATGTGCTGGGTGGCGATCGAACGGGCCGTCCGCATGGCGAACCGTCGCGGCCTGCCGGCCGATCTCGCCCGCTGGCAGCGGAGCCGGGACGCGATCTACCGTCAGATCATGCGGGAGGGCTGGTCGGCCGAGCGCGGAGCCTTCGTCCAGGGGCTGGGCGACGACGTCCTCGACGCGTCCGTGCTGATGATGCCGATGGCCAAGTTCATCTCGCCCACCGACCCGAAGTGGCTCTCGACCCTGGACGCGCTGACCGCGGAGCTGGTCTCCGACTCGCTGGTCTACCGCTACGACCCCCAGGCCAGCCCGGACGGCCTGCGCGGAGCCGAGGGCACGTTCTCGATCTGTTCCTTCTGGTACGTCGAGGCGCTCACCCGCGCCGGACGCCTGGAGGAGGCCCGGCTGGCCTTCGAGAAGATGCTCACCTACGCCAACCACGTCGGCCTCTACGCGGAGGAGATCGGCCGCAGCGGAGAGCAACTCGGCAACTTCCCGCAGGCCTTCACCCACCTCTCGCTGATCAGCGCCGCCTACAACCTCGACCGCGCCCTCGGCTGAGGCCCCCTGGGGACGGCGGGGCGGCCGGAAGGCGCGCGGGAGGCCGCACGGGTGGCGCTCGTCCCCATCGGCCCGGCGGCAGGACACGCCCCGTCCCGTGAGGCACGCCTCTGCGGCGAGGCCGCCGCAGCCCCCGGCGACCACCGGGTGGTGCCTCCGGGAAACTTTCGTTCAAGAGTGTTCCCCGCAGGCCGCGGGGCGGCCGGTCGCACCTAGGGTGCAGACGGTCAACTTCCTTCGAGACAAAGGCGTTCCATGTCGATTCCGCGCAGATCGTTACTGACCGGCTCGACGGCCGGCGCCGCGGCCGCCGTCGTCGGGGGTGCGGGGAGTGCCGGGGCCGTCGGGCGGCCCGTGGCCGCGGCGTCGCCGTTGGTGCAGCGCACGCCCAGCCGGATCGGGGTGCCGGGCGTGGCCGGGCTGCACCTCCAGTTCGGTGCCGATCCCGCTACCGAGATGACCGTCTCCTGGATCAGCCCCCAGTCCGTCCGACGCCCGCGGGTCCACCTCGGGTCACCGGACGGCGGCGCCGGGCGCACGATCGACGCCGAGACCCGTACCTACCGCGACGGGCTCTCACAGCGGGAGGTGTACGTCCACCACGCGCGCGTCACCGGGCTGCGGCCGGACACCACGTACCTGTACTCGGCCGGGCACGACGGCGCCGCGCAGGAGACCGGGTCGTTCACCACGGCGCCGCGCGGCCGGACCGCGTTCACCTTCACCAGCTTCGGCGACCAGGGCACCCCCAACCTGCGCCGGAGCCTCAAGTGGCCCACGAAGGACACACCGCCGCCCCTCGGCCCCTTCCCGCTCTACACCAGCACCCAGGGCGGCACCGAGGCCTCCGCCGACATCGTGGCCGCGGTCGAACGGGTCGCCCCGCTGTTCAACCTCGTCAACGGCGACCTCTGCTACGCGGGCGTGGCCGGTGCCATCGGCGAGGACCGCGTCGCGACCTGGGCCGACTGGTTCATCAGCAACAGCCGCTCGGCGCGGCTGCGCCCCTGGATGCCCTGCGTCGGCAACGGCGAGACCGAGAAGGGCAACGGCCCCCTGGGCCTCACCGGCTACCAGACCTACTTCACGCTGCCGGGCCCGACGTCCGCCGCCGACCCCGGGACGGACGGCCTGTGGTACGCCTTCACCGTCGGCGCGGTGCGCTTCATCAGCCTGGCCAACGACGACGTGGCCATCGCGGACACCGGCGACCTCTATCTCCGCGGATACTCCGGCGGTGCGCAACGCCGTTGGCTGGAAAGAGAGTTGAAGGCGGCGCGGGGCAGCTCCGGCATCGACTGGATCGTCGTCTTCATGCACCATCCGATGGTCTCCAGCCACCGCGGCGGCGGCAGCGACCTCGGGGTCCGCGAGGCGTGGGGCCCGCTCTTCGACGCGTACGGGGTCGACCTGGTGCTCTGCGGCCACGAGCACTACTACGAACGCTCGCTGCCGGTCCGCGGCACCCTGCCGAACGACGCCCGCACCCCCGTCCCGGTCTCCACCCGCACCGACGTCGCCGACACCGGTCAGGGAACCGTCCACATGATCATCGGAGGCGGCGGCAACTTCGCCACCACCCAGGACGACCTCTTCGAGGAGCCCAGGGCCCGCGTCGTGGTCGACGTGAGCAAGCAGCCCGAGGGCCGCCACCGCACACCGGTCTACCTCACCGAGGACGCCCCCTGGCGCGCCGTCCAGGACCGCGTCCACTCCCACGGCTTCGCCGCCTTCGACGTCGACCCGGGCACCCGAGGCACCGGACGCACCCGGATGCACGTCACGTACTACACCTTCGACGGCCCCTACGGGGAGCTGACCCCGGTGGACACCTTCACCCTGGAACGCCCCCGCGCGGACGCCCCGCACTGACACCGGCCCGACGGCCGCCGCCCGGGCGGCGGCCGCCGGGCCGGGTGCGGTGGGGGTGCGGGTACGGAGGGTCAGGGCGTGAGGAGGCGGTCCTGCTCGACCAGGGGGCGGCCGCCGTGCCAGTCCAGGGCCTCGCCGAAGCGGACCAGCTCGCCGTACAGGGCGGGGTCCGCCTGGGGGGCGGACACCAGGTCGAGCACGGCCCGCGCCGCCTCGGCGGGCGACAGGGCCCCGCTGAAGTCGGTGAACCACGGGCGGGAGGTCGCGGTGTCGACTGTGCCGGGGCACACGGCGGCGATCAGGGTGCCGTCCGCGAGGTCGCGGGCGCGGCGTTCGGCGGCGACCGCGCGGACGGCGGCGACCTGGGCCACCTTCGAGGGCACGTTCAGCCAGCGCGGCCAGCCCGTCTCGGCCGCCGTGTTGTGGTGGATCGCGGCGCGCCAGGACTCGACGGCGTACTCGACCTGGTCGAGGCTCGCGCCGTCGAACAGGGGGTGCAGCCGGGGGTCCAGGTGCCCGAGGGTGCCCAGGCCGCTGGCTACGATGAGCAGTTTGCCGCCGGGCCGCAGGACCGGGCCGAAGGACCGCAGGACGGAATGGGTGGCCGTGTTGGAGACGTCGATGAACTCGTCGGCCCGCGCGGCCTGCGACTCGTGGGGCAGCAGGCGGGTGACGGCGTTGGAGACCACCTCGTCGACGCCGCCGTACCGGGCCCGCAGCTCCTCGGCGAGGCGGGCGATCTCCTCGGTGTCGGTGACGTCCAGGACGCGGCCCTCCACCCGGGCGCGGGTGGAGGGCAGGTCCGCCGCCTCGCGGGCGGCTTCGGTGACGCGCCGGTGGTCGCGGCCCGTGAGCAGGACCAGGTCCTCCGGCCGCATGCGGGCGGCGAGGCCGCCAACCAGGGCCCGGCCCAGGCCCTGGTTGGCGCCGGTGACGAGTGCGATGCGTGAAGTGTTCATGCCCTCACGTGAGGAAGCCGGGGATACATGCGTCCAACGAAACTTACGCATCGGTGGTATGCGTAAGCGTCATGGACTTCCCTGAAGACCCTCCCGGCGCCGACGGCCGCCGGCGGTGCGCCCTACGCGCCGGACGCGGGGGCGTCGGCCTCGACGACGCGGCCGTCGCGCAACTCCACCACGTGGTCGGCGAGTTCGATCAGGTGGGGGTCGTGGGTGGCGACGAGGACGGTGACGTCCTTGCTGCGGACCACCGCGCGCAGCAGCTCCATGATCGACCGGCCGGTCTCCAGGTCGAGCTGGCCCGTGGGCTCGTCGGCGATGATCAGCTCGGGGTCGTTGGCCAGGGCCCGGGCCAGCGCGACGCGCTGCTGCTGGCCGCCGGAGAGTTCGCCGGGGCGCTGTTCGGCGTGTTCCGCGAGGCCGACCAGGGCGAGCAGGGTCCTTGCGTGTTCCTCGCGCTCCTTCGCGGGGACGCGGCGCAGCCGCATCGGTACGCCGACGTTCTCCAGGGCGGTGAGGACGGGGATCAGCCCGAAGGACTGGAAGACGAAGCCGATGCGGTCGCGGCGCAGGGCGAGCAGGCCCGCTTCGTCGAGGGACGCCAGGTCGGTGCCGTCGAGGGTGATCCGCCCGCTGCTCGGTCTGTCGAGGCCGCCGACGAGGTTGAGCAGGGTGGTCTTGCCGGACCCCGAACGCCCCCGCAGCGCGGTGAGCGCGCCGCGGCGGATCCCGAAGGACACCCCGCGCAGGGCGTGGACGGCCTGCGGTCCGCTGCCGAAGCTGTGGTGCACGTCGTCCACCACCACGATCGGTGCGCCGCGGTCCTCCCGGTCCGGCGCGGCCGTCGCCGCAGAACTCTGATGGGCTGTCATGAAACGTGCTCCCCCGTGGAGTCGAGTGCGCCGCGCCCCCGGACCCGTCTCCCGTACCCGTAGGGCCGCTGTGACTTTCTGATCACATTTGCGCACCTGTCACCTACTTCACGCAAGTCCCTTCCGTTGATCATCCGAATCTGACAGCATCGTCCGCTATCCGGGACTGCGAGTCCGGACGGGGGAGGGACTGCACACGTGCTCGGCTTCGTCGTGCGCCGACTGCGCGGGCGATGGCCGCTCGCCGTCGCCGCACTGCTCACCGTACTGATCACGGCCACCGCGCTGACCGCGCTGACGGCGTTCACCCGCGGGGTGGGGGAGGAAGGGCTCCGACGCGCCCTGGCCGGCCCGGAGCGGTCCCGGACGACCGTCGTGGTCACCAGCGGCCGTCCCGCCGCCTCCCGGGCCGCGGACGACGAGTCCGTCCGGGCGTTCTCCGGCAACGTGTTCGGGCGACTGCCGGTGGCCTCGCAGAGCGTGGCGCTCAGCCGCTCCTACGGACTCCCCGGGGCCTCCGCCTCGGGCCGCGACGCCGACCTCACCCTGCTCGCCGCGCTCGGCCGCACGCACGTACGGCTGCTGGAGGGGCAGTGGCCCCAGCCGGTGACCGGCCCCGTCACGGGCGGTGCCGCCCCGCCCCACGTGGCCGTGCCGCGCACGGCGCTGGCGCGCCTCGGCCTGACCGGATCGGCCCTGCCCGCGCAGGTCCGCCTCGACGACCGGTTCGGCGGGCCCGCGCTGACGGTCCTGGTGACCGGCGTGTACCGGGCCGCCGATCCGGACGACGCCTACTGGCGGCTCGACCCGCTCGGCGGCCGGGAGATCCGGACCGGCAGCTTCACCACCTACGGCCCGCTCCTGGTGGACGACAGCGCGTTCACGGCCGGCGGCCTCCTCCAGGAGTACCGCTCCACGCTCCTCACCCCGGACCTGGGTACGATCCGCACCTCCGAAGCCGAGGCGATCCGCACCGCCGCGGGCCCCGCGGGGCGCGACCTGGAGCGCACCGCCTCGCTCCGCACCTCCACCGAACTCCCGGCACTGCTCGCCGAGTCGGACTCCGGACTGCGCGTCGCCCGGTCCGCCCTGCTGGCCGGCGCCCTCCAGCTCGCCGTCCTGGCGGCCGCCGCACTGCTCCTCGTCTCCCACATCATGACGGTGCGCCAGGAGCCCGAGCGGGTCCTGCTCACCGCGCGCGGCGCCTCACGCCGGCGCCTCGGCGCACTGGGCGCGGCCGAGTCGCTGCTGCTGGCCCTGCCCGCCGCCGTCCTCGCCCCGCTGCTCACCCCGCCCCTGCTGCGCCTGTCCGGCCGGATCGGACCGCTCGGCCGGGTCCACCTGGAGATTCCGGACACCTGGCTGGTCTGGCCGGTCGCGGCCGGCTGCGCCCTGGCCTGCGTCCTGCTGACGACGCTGCCCTCCGTCCTGCGCGGCGCCTCCGCCGCCGTACTGCGCCGGGCCGGCAGCCGGCAGGCCCTGGTGACGGGCGCCGCCCGATCCGGACTGGACCTGGCCGTGGTGGCCCTCGCCGTCCTGTGCCACCAGCAGCTGTCGCACTACGGGGGCGCCGACGGCGCGGGCCCGGGCACCGGCCCCGCCGACGGCGGGCTCGGCGTGGACCCCGTGCTGGTCGCGGCCCCGGCCCTGGCCCTGTGCGCGGGCACGCTGCTCGTCCTGCGGCTGCTGCCGCTCGCCGCGCGGGCCGGCGGACGGCTGGCGGCGCGCGGTCGCGGCCTCGGCCCGGCCCTGTGCGGCTGGCAGCTCGCCCGACGGCCCGGCCGGGCCACCGGGCCCGTGCTGCTGCTCGTCCTCGCCGTCTCCAGCGGGGTCCTGGCCCTCGGCCAGCACGCCGCCTGGTCCGCGTCCCAGCGGGACCAGGCGGACTTCGCGACCGCCGGCGGGCTGCGGATCTCCGGCAGCAGCATGTCCCCGATGGGCCAGGGCGGACGCTACGGGGCCCTTCCCGGCGCGGACCGCCTGATCCCGGTGTTCCGCCAGGACCAGCAGCTGCCGGGCGGAGGCACCGCCGACCTGCTCGCGCTCGACGCCGCCAAGGCGGCCGCAGGCGTACCGCTGCGCGCGGACCTGCGCGGCGACCGCTCCGTACGGGAGCTGTTCACCCCGCTCGCCGCCCCCGGGCCGGAGGCCGCCGCCCCCGGCGTCACCCTGCCCGGCTCCCCCCGCCGCATCGACCTCGACGTCACGGTACGGTCCACCGGTACAAGCTGGGCCGCCGTGAGCCTGCTCCTGCGCGACCGGTTCGGGACCGTCCACACGACCCCGCAGGTCCCCCTGCCCGCCGCCGGCGACGGCACCCTCCGCTTCCCGCTGGACGCCCTGACCGACGCCCCGATCGGCTCGGCCGCGACCCCCCTGGCGCTGGCGGGCGTCAGCCTCTCGTACGCGGGGGACGGCGGCCCGGCGGGCGACGGCGCCGAACTCGCCCTGCGCCGGATCGCCGCCTCCGACACCCCCGACGGGAGCGCCGTACCGGTCGCCGCCTCGGCCGCAGCCGGCCCCGCGGGCGCCGGGGGCTGGCAGCTGGCGCCCCCGCAGCCGCCCCGCTCCTCGGGAGCCCCCGCCCTCGCCCCGGTCGCGGCCGGCTCCACCGACGTCCTGCGCCTGCGCTACTGGGGCGGGTCCGGCACCGACCGGGGCGTCCACGCCCTGCTGTTCCCCGCCCCCGCCGCCCCGCCCGCCGCCGTGCTCCCGGCGGTCGCCACCACCGGATACCTCCGCGCCCTCGGCGCCTCCACGGGGGACACGGTCCACCTCACCGTCGACGGGGTGACGGTCCCGCTGAAGATCACCGCCGCCGTCGAGGCGCTCCCCGTGGCCGGACGCAAGGCGCTCGCCGTCGACCTGCCCGCACTCGGCCGGTTCCTTCTGGAAACCGCCGGGCAGCAGGGGGCCCCGCCCACCGAATGGTGGCTGCCCGCCGCCTCGGCCGCCGACCCCGCCCCGGCCCGCGCGGCGGGCCTGCTCCGCGAAGGGGTCAGGACCGAACGCGTCCAGCTGAGCGGGGAGATCGCCGACGGCCTGCTCGACGACCCGCTGAGCGCCGGCCCGCAGAGCGCGCTGGCCGCCCTCGCCGCCGCCTGCGCGGTCCTCGCCGCCATCGGTTTCGCCACCGCCACCGCCGCCGAACGGCGGGTGCGCGGACGGGAGTTCTCGGTACTGCTCGCACTCGGCGCCCCGCGCCGCTCACTGGCCCTCGCCGCCGCCGCCGAGAGCGGGGCGCTGATCGTCCTGGGGACCGCGGTCGGCACCGCGCTGGGCGTCGCCCTCGTCCACCTCATGGCGCCCCTCGTCGTGCTGACACCGGCCGCGCGGCGGCCGTACCCGCCCGTCCGGGTGGACATGCCGCTCTGGCAGACCCTGCTGACGGCCGCCGCCATAGTGGCCGTCCCCCTGCTGTCGGCCGCCTTCAGCGGTCCCCGGGGCCGCGACATCGCCGCCCGGCTGCGCCCCGTGGAGGAGATGTGACCACCCTGCCGCCGTCGGTGACCCCGGAGTCCTCCGCCCCTGCGCAGCCCCCCGAGGCCGTCCCGCGTCCCGCGCCCTGGGTCGGGACCCGGCTGCGGGCCGCCAAGGCCGGCAGCGTGCTCGCCGCCGTGCTGGCGTTCGTCGCCGTCCTGCTGGCCGCGGCGCTGCCACGGGCCCAGGACCGCGGAGCCGACCAGGCGCTGCGGTCCTTCCTCCAGCGCGGCGGGCCCAGCTACACCGGCCTGCTGGCGACCGCGCCGCCGGAGCGGGGACAGGGCCTGGAACGCCTCGACGCGACGAAGGCGACCCTGCTCGCGCACACCGGAGGCAGCTTCCACGTCGAGCCGGACTCCGTCGTGTACGGCAACTGGACCGTCAAGGGCCGCAACCTGCTGAACCCGGGGCTCGCCGCCCCCTCGGGCCTGCCGCCCGTGATGCGCCTGCTGTACGTGCGCAACGCCCGGTCGCACGTCCGGCTGGTGGAGGGGCAGTGGCCGGCCGACACCCCCGTCGCGGGCACCCCGCCCGCCGCCGCCTCGGGCGGCGCCGCCGAGGACGGGCCCCCCTTGCGGATCGCGCTCTCCCAGCGTGCCGCCCGCACCATCGGGGCCCGCCTCGGAACGGTCCTGACGACCTCGCCCGTGCCCGGCGCCGGCCCCCGCGCGGAGGTCGTCGGCCTCTACACGGTCCCCGACGAGACCGAGGACTTCTGGGTGGACCTGGGATGTCTCGACCTCGCCTGCGAGTACCACCAGGGGGAGAACTCCTACTGGGCCGCCGACGCCCTCGTCGAAGCCCCCGACCTGCCCCGGCTGGACGGCTGGAGCTCCACGGCCGAGGACTTCTGGCGGCTCCCGGTCGACACCGGCCGGCTGCGTGCGGACCGGCTCGCCACCACCGAGCAGGACATCGCCTCGTACGTCACCGGGCCCGTCGCCGCCGAACTCGTCACGCAGACCGGGCGCGACATGCTCCGCACCAACTCGCGGCTGCCCGAGCTGTTCGCCCAGGCCCGGGCCCGCAGCCAGGCCGCGGCACCGCTCGCCGCGATCGGACCCGCCGGGGTGGCCGGGGTCGCTTTCGTCGTCCTGTGCCTGGCCGGAGCGCTCGCCGCGGACCGCCGGGAGGCCGAGCTGCGACTCCTGCGGGCGCGCGGCGGCTCGCGCGCCGGCATCGTCGGCCGGCTCCTCGGCGAGGGCGCCGTCACCGTCCTCCCGGCGGCCGCCGCGGCCACCGCGCTCGCCGTCCTGCTGCTGCCCACGCCCCGGCTCGCGGCCTCGCTGCTCTCCGCCGCGGCCGTCACCCTGCTCGCCCTGCTGGCCTTCCCCGTCCGTGCGGCCGTGCTGCTGTCCCCGCCGCGCCCGGCCGCGCGGTGGCGCAGGCCCGTGGCCGAACTACTGGTTCTCGCCGCCACCGCGGCCGCGGTGTCGGAGGTGCGCCGTCGCGGGGTCGCGCCCGCCGGCAGCGGCACGGACCCGCTGCTGATCGCCGCTCCGCTGCTGCTCGCGCTGTGCGGCGGCCTGCTGCTGGCCAGGCTCCTGCCCCTGCTGACGGGGTGGTTCGCCCGCGCGGCCGCCCGCGGCCGCGGGCTGGTCGGCTACCTGGGGCTGGTACGGGCCGCGAGCGGCCCCGGCCGCCGCGGGGCCGCCGCCCCGGGGCGCGGCCGGACCGGCCCCTCCCTCCTGCCCCTTCTCGCCCTGCTCCTGGCCGTCACCACCGGCGGGTTCGGGTCCGCGGTGCTGGAGTCCGTGGACGCCGCCCGCGTCCAGGGGGCGCACCGGACGATCGGCGGCGACGCGGGCATCTCCGCGGTCGGGGCCGGGACGCTCCCGGACGCGCTCGTGAAGGCCGCGGGCGAACTGCCGGGCGTGCGGACCTCCGTCGCCCTGTGGACGGACGACGACTCCTTCGTCCTCGGCACCGCCGAGGGCCGCACCCGGGTCACCCTGGTCGTCGCGGAACCCGCCGCGTACGCCGCGCTCTCCCGCGGCCTGGGCTGCGGCGCCTTCGACCCCGCCCTGCTGGGCGGCGGCGCAGCGGGCTCCGCGGACGCCCCCGTGCCCGCGCTGTTCAGCGCCGGACTGGCACGGCAGGCGGGCCGGGGCACGTACGCCCTGCGGCCCGGACCGGGCGGGGAGCTGCGGGTACGGCCCGCCGGCGTCGTCGACTGCACCCCCGCCCCGTCGGGCCCGGGCGGGGAGACCGTCGTCCTGCCGGCGGGCCCCGCGACGGCCCTCATCCGCGGCGCCGACCATGCCAACCGGTGGCTCGCCCTCGGCTCCGTCGACGCCGGGCGGCTGCGCGCCCTGGCCCGGGCCGCCCGCCCGGCACCGGCCGCGACGCCCCCGGCCGCGACGTCCCCGGCCGCCCCGGCGCCGCAGCAGACGGCGGAGCCGGCCGCGGCACGGGACGCGGGCGCCGGGGCGCAGCGGGCCGACGACCGGTACCTGGTGCGCACCAGCGCCGAGTACGTCGCCGAGCTGGGCGCCGACCCGCTCCAGGGCTCGGCCGAGCGCCTGTTCTGGTCCTGCGTGGCCGCGGCCGCCGGCTTCGCCCTGCTGGCCGTGCTGCTCACGCTGCTGCGCAACGTCCCCGAACGCGCCGCGCTGCTGGCCCGGCTGCGGACCATGGGGCTGCGCCGCCGCCAGGGCGTGGCGCTGATCCTCGCCGAGGCCCTGCCGCAGACCCTGGCCGCCGCGCTGGGCGGGGCCCTGACGGCGGCTGCGGCGGTCGCGCTGCTGGGCCCGGCGACGGACCTGTCCACGCTGGTCGGGGCCGGCGCGCCGACCGGCGTACGGCTCACCGCGGGGGCCGTACTGACACCGGCCCTGGGCCTGGCCGCCCTGGTCGGCGCGGCCGTCCTCGTCGAGGCGGCGACGTCCGGGCGACGGCAGATCACCACCGAGTTGAGAGCGGGAGACCAGCGTTGAACACCGACCAGCCGACCTTCGAGGAACTGCGCCGCAGGGCGGCGGCGGCCACGGAGTCCCGCACCCCCGCCGCGGACGCCGCGATCGCCTGCGACCGCCTGGTGCGGATCTTCAGCACGGACGGCGTCGAGGTGCAGGCCCTCCAGGGGCTGGAGCTGACCGTCGCCCAGGGCGACCTGGTGGCGCTCGTCGGCGCCTCGGGCAGCGGAAAGTCCACCCTCCTCAACATCCTGGCGGGGCTGGACGTTCCGACGGCGGGCAGCGCCGCGGTCGCCGGATACGACCTGCTGGAGCTGTCGGCGCGGGACCGGCTGCGCTACCGGCGCGAAGCGGTCGGCTTCGTCTTCCAGCAGACGGCCCGCAACCTGCTGCCGTTCCTGACGGCCGCCCAGAACGTGGCCCTGCCCATGCAGTTGCGCGGCGGCGGCTCCCGCCGCGGCGCCCGCGCCCGCCAGGCCGCCCGGGTCGCGGAGGTGCTGGACGCCCTCGGGATCGGCGACCTGGCGCACCGGCACCCGGCGCAGCTGTCGGGCGGGCAGCAGCAGCGCGTCGCGATCGCCGTGGCGATGGCGAACGATCCCATGGTGCTGCTGGCCGACGAGCCCACGGGCGAACTGGACTCCGAGACGGCCGCGACGGTCTTCGAGGCCCTCCGCACCGTGAACAGGGAACTCGGCGTGACGGTGGTCGTCGTGACCCACGACCCGATGGTGGCGGGGGAGGTCCGCCGCACCGTGGCGATCCGCGACGGCCGCACCAGCAGCGAGGTCCTGCGCAGCCTGGTCACCGACGAGCACGGCGAGGAATCGGTCAGCGAACGCGAGTACGTGGTCCTCGACCGCTCCGGGCGCGTCCAGCTCCCGCCGAAGTTCCTGGCGGCCCTGGGCATGGAACACCGCGTGGCGGTCGACCTGGCCCCGGACCGCATCGAACTGCGACCTGACCGGAACGAGTGACCCCGCGCCCGCCGGACCGCACACCGGCCCGGACGCACGGGGACGCGAACGGAGCGTACCGCGCGGTGCGGGGCCCGACGCGGAGGCGCTGCGCGGACCGGCCGTGAGGCCCGACGGCCGCCGTACGCGCCCCCGTGCGCCGGGACTCAGACCGCCGAGATGATCGGCGGGGGAGCGAAGCGCACCGCGCCGCCCGCGCGGACGGCTTCCACCGCGCTCTGGTGTATCAGGCGGCTCGACTGCGGATCGCGGCAGGCCACCGGGCTGCCGGCCAGGGCGTACCACTCCTCGCCGTCCCCATACCCGACCGCGACGTGCGCGCGGCCCTCCTGCCACTCGGTGTGCACGGTCAGTTCACCCGACAGTGCCCCGGCCTGCTCCGTGAGCACCCCGCCGTGCCCTGCGAACACACCCGGGGTGGTCCATGAAGTGGGTTCCATCTCAGCTCACCTCGCCGACGGCTTCGTCTTCCAGTCCGGTGCCGTTCATAGTGCCGACGCCCGGCCCGCCCGGTCCAGGGCCGTGTGGCCCCTCGCGCGGGACCACCCGGTCCGGCCGCCCCGGGCCCCGCCCCGCCGGGTCACTCCCGGACACCCCCCTCGATCCGGGGCACGACCGCGACGGGGCAGTGGGCGTGGTGCAGCAGGGCGTGGGCGACGCGGCCCGGCTGCAGGCCGGAGTGGTGCGCCCGGCGGTGCGCGCCGACCACCACGAGGCCGGCCGCCGCCGTGCGTTCCAGGAGCACCTTGTGCGCGGGACCCTCGACGAGGGTCCGGTGCGGGACGACCCCGGGGTGCTCGCGCAGCGGCCCGGTCAGGGCCTCGTCCAGCAGGGTGTCCGCGCGCGCCTGATGGTAGAGGCAGACCCCGTCGGCGAGGGCGGGGTGGGGGGTCGTCTCGTGCGCGGGGCAGTGCCAGGCGCGCACCGCCTCCAGGTCGCAGCCGCGCACGGCCGCCTCGCGCAGCGCGAACCGCACGGCCTCCACGCCCCCGGGGGCGTCCGACACCCCGAGCAGGATCCGCCGGGGCCCCTCGCCGGATCCGTCGCCGCGGACGACGACGACCGGGCACAGCGCACGGGATGCGACGGCCAGGCCGACCGAGCCCAGCAGGAGCTCCTTGAAGCCGCCGCGCCCCCGCGAACCGGTGACCACCGCCCACGAGGTCCGGCTCTCCCGCACCAGCGCCTGGGCGGGGTCGTCGGCGACCACCGCGGTGTCCAGCCGGAGCTCCGGAGCGCGCTGCCGGGCCCTGCCGACGGCCGTCCGCAGGGCCTCGGGGCCGGTCTGCTCCTCCGCGCGCTGTCCCACGGGGCCCGGGGAGAGCTCGCACCACTCCCAGCGGGAGGCGTACACCACCCGCAGCGGGAGCCCGTGCAGGGCGGCCTCGTCCACGGCCCAGTCCAGGGCCCGCAGCGCGTGATCGGAGCCGTCGACACCGACCGTAAGGGGCAGCTCCATCGCGGCAACCTCCTGCGCCGGGCGCTCCGCCGGTGTCGGTCCGGGCCGGCGATGACCCCTCCATGCTGCTCGTACGCCCATCGGCGCGCGAATCGGCGGGGAGGGCGGCGACCGCTACGGGCCCTCGCCCGGGGCCTCCGCGGCCCGGAGCCGGCAGTGCACGTCGACGACGCCCTCCACCGACCGGGCGAGGTGCTCCGCCATGGGGATCAGGCCCGGGTCCCGGACCCGGCCGGTCAGCGTGGCGACACCGTGCGCGACGGTGACCGCGACGGCCTCGCGGGAGAGCGGGAACAGGCGTGCGACGACGCTCTCGCGGATCTCCGCGGCCAGGTCCTCGTCGGCGCGCAGGAAGACCTTGAGGAGGTCGGCGCGGCTGACGATGCCATGGAGCCTGCCGTCGGCGTCGACGACGGGCAGACGCTTGAGGTGCCGGTCGGCCATCAGACGGGCGGCCCGGGGGAGCGTCGCGTCGGGGCGGATCGTGACGGCGGGGGTGGTCATGAGGTTCTCGGCGCGGGTGGAGCCGGCTTTGGCGGTGTCGCCGAGGCGGCGCATCTGCTCGATCAGGCCGGGGGCGTGCTCGTGGAACTCCTCCTTGGGCAGGAGGTCGGCCTCGGAGACCACGCCGACGACGCGGCCCTCCCCTTCCAGGACGGGCAGGGCGGTCACCTTCCAGCGCCCCATGGCGGCGGCGATGTCCTTGAAGCCGGTCTCGGGCGTGACGGCGACCACCTCGGTGGTCATCACATCGGCGACGGTGTACGGAGTGGGGGCGGCGGGAGCGGTCATGGCGGGGGTCCCTCGGTGTGCGGAGGCGGGCGCGGGCACGGAGCACGGTCCCGGGCGGCCCGCCCCGGTTGCGGCGCCACAGGTCCGCGACACCCTGGAAGAGGCCGCAACCGACGAGTACCAGGGCGCGGTCGCTCTCGACCGGCCGGATTCCACCGTGGCATCCGCCACGGCGCGGCGGCGAGACCCGACCGGTCCCCGGGGAGGGGGCCGACCGGCCCAAGCGGGGCGCGGCCGGGCAGGAGCAGCCTGGCGGTGACCCCGTCCTTCACCCAGCACGAGAGGCCGCAGTCATGGGAGACGCCCCCGAGGCCGTGTCCGGCGGACCGCGGCGCGACACGGCCGCCCTACCGCTCCAGGAGCAGTGAGTGCCATGCAGAGTACGCCGAGCACCCATCCGCACCCGTCCGGAAGGACGGCCGGACGAACCGACCTCGGCCGCCGCCTGGCGGCCCGCCGTGAAGCCCTCGACCTGACCCGCGAGGAACTGGGCCGCAGGTGCGGAGTGGACGGCAATTACATCGCGTACCTGGAGGAACACGCCGCCTCGCCGTCCATCGGCACCCTCGTCCGGCTCGCCGACGTGCTCGGCGTCACGGTCGACGACCTGACCGGCGCCAACGCCGGCCGGACGCCCGGCCGGTCCACGGGCCGGCGCGACACGGCGATGGTTGCGCTGGACGAGGAGGAGTGCCGGGAGCTGCTGGGCACGCATGGCGTGGGGCGCATCGCCGTCTTCACCCCCGAAGGCCCGGCCGTCCTCCCGGTCAACTACCTGGTCGCGGGGACCGACATCGCGTTCCGCACCGCCGCGGAGGCCATCGCCGCCCGGGCGGCCGGGACGGAGGCCGCCTTCGAGATCGACAACATCGACGACGTCACGGCCGGCGGCTGGAGCGTCCTGGCCGTGGGCGAACTGAGGGCCGTCACGGCCGCCGAGGAGATCCGCCACCTGGCGGCCACGGCCCGCTCCCAGCCCTGGGCCGGCGGTCCGCGCAGCCACTGGATGAAGATCACCCCCCTCCGGCTCACCGGCCGCCGCGTCACGCACGGATCATGAGCGGCGTGGGAGCGGTCGTCTTCGACACCGACGGCGTGCTCCTCGCCACGGCGGCCCGCCACGCGGCCGCCTGGAAGGAGGCCTTCGACGGCTGTCTCCCCGTGTGGCAGCGGGTCGCCGCGGGACCGTCCCGGCCCTTCGACGCCGTCCGCGACTACCGGGACCTGGTGGACGGCAGGTCCCGCCTCGACGGGGTGCGCGCGTTCCTCGCCTCCCGCCGGATCGACCTGCCCCCGGGGACCCCGCAGGACGCGCCCGGATGCGCGACCGTCCACGCGGTCGCGGCCCGCAAGGAGCGGATCTTCTCCGAGGCGCTCCGGACCCACGGCGTCGAGGCCTACGACGACGTCCGGCCCGTGCTCCTGCGGCTGCGGGCGGCCACCGTGCGGTGCGCGGCCGTCTCGGCCTCGCGGCACGCGCGCCCCCTCCTGGAGGCCGCGGGCCTCCTCGGCCTCTTCGACGCCGTACTGGACGGCCGGGACGGCGGCCTGCTGGGCCTGCCGGGAAAGCCCGACCCCGCCCTCTTCCTGGAGGCCGCCGACCGCCTCGGCGCGGTTCCGGAGGGGACCGCCGTGGTGGAGGACGCCCTCGCCGGCGTGGAGGCGGGACGCGCAGGAGGGTTCCGCCTGGTCGTCGGAGTCGACCGCGACGGCGACCCGGGCAGGGGCGCGGCCCTCCTCGCGCACGGCGCCCACCTCGTCCTCACCGGCCTCGCGCCCCTGCCCGCCGCCCTTGAGGACGGCCGCCTGTGAACGCCCCTTGGCGCTGGGAATACCCCCGCTACGACCCCGGGACCGAACGGCTCGTCGAGGCCCTGTGCACCCTCGGCAACGGCCGTTTCGCCACCCGGGGTTCGGCCCCCGAGTGCGTCACGGACGACGTCCACTACCCGGGGACGTACCTCGCCGGCTGCTACGACCGGCTCACCTCCACCGTCGCCGGGCGGGAGGTCTCCAACGAGGACATGGTCCGGCTGCCGGACTGGACCGCCCTGCGGTACCGCTGCCTGCCCGACGGCGCGGCGCCCGGCGACTGGCTCACCCCCGACCACCCCGCCCTGCGCCACTGCCGCGTCTCGCTGGACCTGCGCTCGGGAACCCTCACCCGCCGCCTGCTCTTCCACGACGCCGAAGGCCGCCGCCTCGGCGTCACCCACACCCGCCTCGTCCACATGGGCGACCCGCACCTCGCCGCGCAGCGCACCGTCCTCAGCGCGTACGGCTGGCAGGGCGGGATCGAGGTCGAGGCCGTGCTCGACGGGGACGTCGCCAACGAGGGCGTGGACCGCTACCGGGCCCTGGCCGGACGGCACCTCGTCGGCCACCGGACCGGAGTCGAGGCGCAGGGCACGGCCTGGCTGTCCTGCGCCACCGCCGGCTCGCACCTGCGGATCGGGCTCGCCGTACGCACCTCGGCGCACCCCCTGGCCCCCATCGGCGCGGCCTGCACGGACACCGCCGCGCGGCAGACCCTCGTCCTGCCCGTCCGGCGCGCGCGGCCGGTCGTGATCGTCAAGACCGCGGCCCTGTTCACCTCGCTCGACCGCCCCTGGGGCGATCCCGTGGGGCGCAGCGTCGAACACGCGGGATCGGCGCCGGACTTCCCGACCCTGATGGCCTCCCACCGGGCGGCGTGGCAACGGCTGTGGAACGACGGGCAGGTGAGGGCGCCCGGCGGAAGCGGGCGGGCCCTGCGCCTCCACGTCTTCCACGTCCTGCAGACGCTCTCCCCGCACACCGCGGAACTCGACGCCGGCGTCCCGGCCCGAGGCCTGCACGGCGAGGCCTACCGGGGCCACGTCTTCTGGGACGAACTGTTCGTCCTGCCCTACCTCGCCCTGCACTTCCCCGAAACCGCCCGCGCCCTGCTGATGTACCGCCACCGCCGGCTCCCCGCCGCCCGCGAGACCGCCCGCCGCGCCGGGGCCAAGGGAGCCGCCTTCCCCTGGCAGAGCGGCAGTTCCGGATCCGAGGAGACCCAGCGGCTGCACCTCAACCCGCGCTCCGGCCGCTGGCTGCCCGACCACTCGAACCTCCAGCACCACGTGGGGTCCGCCGTCGCCTGGAACGTGTGGCAGTACGGCCGGGCCACCGGCGACACGGGGTTCATGCACGGGCCCGGAGCCGAACTCCTGCTGCACATCGCCCGGTTCTGGGCCGACACGGCGACCTGGGATCCCGGGACGGGCCGCTACCGGATCCGCGGCGTCGTCGGCCCGGACGAATACCACGACGCGTACCCGGACACCGACGCCCCCGGCATCGACGACAACGCCTACACCAACGTCACCGCCGCCTGGGTGCTCGCCCGCGCCCTCGACCTGTACGGCGAGCTCCCCGCGGCCCGCCGCGGGGAGCTCCTCGCGCAACTCGGCATGGACCAGGACGGCCTGCGCGCCTGGGAGGACGTCTCACGCCTCCTGTACGTGCCGTTCCACCGCGATGTGATCAGCCAGTTCCACGGCTACGGCGACCTCGCCGAGCTGGACTGGGAGGCGTACCGCGCCCGCTACCACGACATTCGCCGGCTGGACCGCATCCTGGAGGCCGAGGGCGACACCCCCAACCGCTACCAGGCCTCCAAACAGGCCGACACCCTCATGCTGGGCTACCTCTTCCGCCCCGACGAACTCGGCCGGCTGTTCGCCCGGCTCGGCTACCCGATGGACGAGGCGCTCTGGCGCCGGACGGTGGCCTACTACCTGGGGCGGACCTGCCACGGCTCGACGCTCAGCAGCCTCGTCCACGGCTGGGTCCTCGCCCGGCAGCACGGCGCCGACGCCTGGCGGTACTGCCGGGAGGCCCTGCTCGGCGACATCACCGACATCCAGGGCGGCACCACCGGCGAGGGGATCCACCTCGGCGCCATGGGCGGCACCCTCGACCTCGTCGAACGCGGCATCGTCGGCCTCGCCCCCGGCACCGACGGCCTGCACGTCGATCCCACCCCCCTGTACGAGGTGCCGGCCTCCTCGTTCTCCGTCTGCTTCCTCGGGCACCGGGACGTCCGCGTCACCTTCCGCACGGGCCGCATCGGCGTCAGGGTCCCGCCCTCCTCCCGGGGCCCCCTGCCCCTCGTCCTCCCCGGAGACCGGCGCGAGAGCGTCGCCGCGGGCCAGGAGAGGTGGTTCTCCCTGCGCAGGCGCTGAACGGCGGGGGCCGCGTCCGGCGCTTCCCCGTGTGGCGGTGTCCGAACGCCTCCGACACTGTGGAGGTACAGGTACGGGAAGGTGAGTCGGAATGGACAGGCAACCAGAGGAGACGCGGGTCGTGGTGGGCCTGGACGGATCGCCTTCGTCCCAGGCCGCGCTGCGCTGGGCGGTCCGGTACGCCGGCCTGGTGAACGGCAGGGTGGTGGCCGTCAGCGCGTGGGACGTGCCCGGGGCCGCCTCCTGGTCGGCTCCGGCGGTGGACACCGAGTTCGACGAGGAGGAGGCCGAGCGGAGCCTGGTCGAGGAGGTCCGCACGGTCCTCGGCCCGGAGGGCGCCTCCCGGGTGCACCAGCGCCTGGTACGGGGCAATCCCGCCGACGTCCTGGTGGACGCGGCCGAAGGCGCCGACCTGCTCGTGGTGGGCAGCCGGGGCCGGGGCGGCTTCCGCCGGGCCCTGCTCGGCTCGGTCAGCCAGCAGGTCGCCCTCCACGCCCCCTGCCCGGTCACCATCATCCGGCCGGACTCCGCCGCCGGGTAGCGCGGCGGGACCGGACGGGACCGGGGAGGACCGGATGGCCCCCTCGGGGAGCCGTCCGGCCCATGCGGCGGCGCCGCCGGCCGCGTGAGAGTGGGTGCAGACCCCGCCACGCGTACCCAGGAGGATCCGTCATGAGCACCAAGCGCGTTCTGGTCGCCTACGGCACCGAGTACGGCGGCACCGCCGGCATCGCGGAACAGATCGGCGAGACCCTCCGCGAGGACGGCCTCGAAGCCGTCGTGCTGCCCGCCGCCGACGTCCACGACGTCCGTGCCTACGACGCCGTCGTCCTCGGCGGGTCCCTCCGCGGCGGCCACTGGAGCAGCAAGGCCGCCCACTGCGCCGAGCGCAACGCGGACTCCCTCAGGCACCGGCCGGTATGGCTGTTCAGCAGCGGCCCCCTCGACCGCTCCGCCGAGGAGCACGACATACCCCCCGTCGCCGCCGTCGCCCGGCAGATGCAGCTCATCGGAGCGCGCGAGCACATCACCTTCGGCGGCAGCATCACGGCCCGGACCCCCGGGTTCCTCGCCAGGGCACTCATCCGGCAGGGCAAGGGCGGAGACTTCCGCAATCCCGAGCGGATCCGGACCTGGGCCCACCACATCGGCGCCGAGCTGGCCGCCTGAGCGGGCGGCCGACAGCGGACGCAGCACGGAGGCGCGTCATGGACCACCGTAGGCCGGGGGACCCGGCCAACCCGCTCCGCCGTGACGCCGACCGCGCCCGCACCCGTCTGCGCGCCACCTTCGTACTGGCCTGCCTGCTGGCCGCGGTCTTCGGTGCCGTGGTCGGACGGGGCGCCTGGGCGGCCGCCGAACGCGCCGCCGAGGAGACCGCACGCCACCGGCACTCCGTCACGGCCGTCACGGTCGGCGAGGCCGCCTACCGGGACGGGCCGGGGGAGAACACCCGCTCCCTGCCCGTGGCACCCGCCACCTGGAACTACCCGGCCCACCGCGCCCACACCGAGACCGTCCCCGTCCCCGGATCGACCCGCAACGGGGACACCGTCCGGCTCTGGGTCGACGACCACGGCAGCCCGGCCGCAGAACCCCCCGGCACGGCCGACATCGCCCTCAACGCCGTGGGCCTGGGCACCGGTGCCTGGGCCGTGCTCGTCCTCGCCGCCGGCGTCGCCGTCTACGCACGGCTGTGGAGCGTCGACCGGCACAGTGCGCAGGAGTGGGAGAGGGAGTGGGAGCAGGTCGAGCCGCACTGGTCCGGACGGCTGCGCCCCGGCCAGGGCAGCAGCGACGACTGAGGCCGTCGGCGGGGACCTCCGGCCCCGGCCGCGGTCCCGGGCGGACCTCCTGCGCCGGTGCCGGCGTGAAGGGTGTCCCTCATCGTGTTCTCGTTGGGAGGAACCGTGGAAAGCACATCCCGCACTCCGGACACCGGCCCGCTGGTCGTCGGTGTGGACGGTTCGGACGCGGCGCGCACCGCCGCCCTGTGGGCGGCCGCCGAGGCGGTGCGCCGTGACCGCCCCCTGCACGTCGTCCACGGGGCCGATACCGAAGGCACGGCCCTCCACCTGTCCGCGCAAGCCCTCGAACGGGTCCGCGCCGACGCACGGAGCGCCGGCCGGGAGCTCCTGGACGCGACGGCGAAGGCCCTGCGGGCCGAGCACCCCGGCCTCGACGTGACCACCGGGTTCAGCACCGCGGACGCCGTCGACAGCCTGCGGCGGGCCGCGGGCCCCCACGGCACCATCGTGGTGGGCCACCGGGGCCAGGGAGGGTTCGACTCCCTGATGCTCGGCTCCGTCGCCCTGGACGTCGCGGCCGCCGCCACGACGCCCGTCGTCGTGGTCCGCGGCACCGGAGGGGACGAGGGGACCGGCACCGTGCTCGTCGCCGTCCGCGACGTCCGCGACCTCCCGCACGCCCGCTACGCCGCGCGCGAGGCCGAACTGCGCAAGGCGTCCCTGCGCCTCCTGCACGTCTGGAACGTCCTGCACTCCGTCGGCCTGGTCGCCGGCACGCTCGGCGGCGTCGACGAGACCGCCGGGGCGCACGCCGCCGCCCTCACGGCCGTCGGGGACGCCGTCGGCGACGAGTTCCCCGAGCTGGAGGTGAGCGCCGACGCCGAGAAGGGCTTCTCCGTGGCGGGCGCCCTGGTCGAGGCCTCCCGTGCCGCCGACCTGCTCGTCATGGGCGGCCGCCGCGACCCCGGCACCCACCGGATCGCCCGCGGCCTGGGCCGCGTCACCCACCGCGTCCTGCACCACGCGCACTGCCCCGTCCTCCTGCTCCCCAGGCCGGACGGCGACTCCGGGAACGGGTCATGACCGGGCCCCGCGGGCACGCCGTCGTCGTCGGCATCGACCCGGCCGGGAACTGGCGCCTCCCCCTGGCCTGGGCCGCCGACGAGGCAGAACGCCGCCACCTGCCCCTGCGCCTGGTGCTTGCCGTGCCGCCGCGGCACGACACCCGGCACGCGGACGGGGCCCCCGGCCCGACGGCCCCCGCCCAGGAGGTGTCAGACAAGCTCGAAGAGGCCTGTGGCTGGGCACGCGGCCGGCAGCCCGAGCTGGAGGTCTCCGGCGAACTGCCGGCCGGGTTCCCCGCCGCCGCCCTGGGCCGCGCGGCCCATGAAGCCCGCATGGTCGTGCTCGGCTCCCGGCACCTCAGCCGGACGGCCGAGTTCCTCAGCGCCGGATCCACCGTGGTCCCCGTCAGCGCCCAGGCCGGCTGCCCGGTCGTCGTGGTGGGCGACGCCGAGCACATCAGCCGGCAGCCGCCCTACCTCGTCGTCGGCGTCGACGGCAGCCCGTCCGCCGGGGCGGCGCTGGCATTCGCCTTCGACGAGGCCGACCTGCGTGCCGCCACGCTCCGGGTCGTCTGCGTCTGGCAGCCGCCCGCCTTCTCCCCGCAGGACGGGGAGGCGGCCCTGCGGGCCCAGCGCGCCATGCTCTCCGAGGCCACCGCCGGACTGGCGGACAAGTACCCCGACGTGCGCGTCACGCACGAGGCCCTCACCGGCCACCCGGTCGAGGAACTCGGGCGGGCCGCCGAGTACGCCCTCGCCGTCGTCGTGGGCCGCCGCGGGTGCGGCGGCTACACCGGTATGCGGCTCGGGTCGGTCGTCCACGGCCTCCTGCACCGCGCGCACTGCCCGGTGATCACCGTACCGGGGCGGTGAGGCGCGGTACGGCGCTGTGTCGGAGGGGAAAACCGGGGCCGGCGGGACTACCGTGGAGGAAGGTGTTCTCCGTAGAGCCGTCGGCCGGAGGTGGACATGAGCGGAGAGGGCCAGTCCGCCCGGGCCGGGGTGCCACGGCTGCGGCTGGACGAGCTGCTCGACGAGCTACAGGCGCGCATCCACGAGGTCAGGGGGACCCGGGACCGGCTGAACGGCCTGCTCGAGGCCGTCATGTCGGTGGGCCGCGAACTCGACCTGCCCCAGGTGCTGCGCGGCATCGTCGAGGCCGCCGTGGTACTTGTGGACGCCGAGTACGGGGCCCTCGGCGTCATCGGCGACGACCGGAGGCTGGCCGAGTTCCTGCCCGTCGGCATCAGCGACGAGCTCCGCGCGCGCATCGGCGACCTGCCCTCGGGCCACGGCATCCTCGGCGAACTCATCCGCCGCCCCGAACCCCTGCGGCTGTCCGAGCTGTCCGAGCACCCCGCCTCCTACGGCTTCCCGGCCCACCACCCGCCGATGCACTCCTTCCTCGGCGTCCCCGTCCGCGTCCGCGAGGAGGTCTTCGGCAACCTCTACCTGACCGAGAAACGGGGCGGGATCGCCTTCGACGAGGAGGACGAGGCCGTCCTGTCCACGCTCGCCGTCGCCGCCGGCATCGCCATCGAGAACGCCCGGCTCTTCGAGGAGGTCCGCCTGCGCGAGCGCTGGCTGGCCGCCGGCTCGGACATCACCAGCGCCCTGCTCTCCGGCACCCGCCGGGACGAGGTCCTCGAAGGGATGCTGGAGCGGGCCAAGGACATCACCCGCGCCGACATGGGCGTCTTCTACCTCCTCGGCGCGTCCGGGGAGCCGTGCGGCTCCCTGGCCCTGGGGGAGGGGGCCGCGGCACACCGCGGCATCGTCCTGCCGAGCACCGCCGGGACCCTGGCCGAGGCCGCCCTGGCCGGGGACGGGCCGGTCACGGTCGCGGACGTGGCGGACGACCCGCGCGTCAGCGTCCAGCCGGAGCGGTGGGCCGGGTTCGGCCCGGCCGTGGCGGTCACCGTCGGCACCAAGGAGAAGCTCAGCGGGGTCCTGGTCCTTGCCCGCAGGCACGGCCGGGCGGCGTTCGCCACCGCCGAGGTCGCCGCCCTGACCGGGTTCGCCGGCCAGGCCGCCCTCGCCCTCGAACTGGCCGAGCGACGCCGCGACGCCGAGCAGATGAGCATGCTGGAGGACCACGACCGCATCGCCCGCGACCTCCACGACCTCGCCATCCAGCGCCTCTTCGCCACCGGGATGACCCTTCAGAGCGCCCAGCGCCTGGTCGACCACCCCGAGGCCTCCGAACGCCTCGCGCGCGCCGTGGACGACCTCGACGCCACCATCAAGATCATCAGGTCTACGATCTTCGGGCTCCGCGACCACGAGGCCTCCGGCGCCCTGCCCAAGCTGCGCTCCCGCACCGTCCGGGTCGTCGACGCGGCCGCCGCGGCCCTCGGCTTCGTCCCGGCACTGCGCATGGAGGGCCTGATCGACACCGACGTTCCGCCCGCGGTCGCCGACGAGGTCCTCGCCGTTCTCGGAGAGGCCCTGACCAACGTCGCGCGCCACGCCCGGGCCACCCGCGCGGAGGCCTCCGTCACCGTCGCCGGCGGGGTCCTCACCGTCACGGTGTCCGACAACGGCGTCGGCCCGCCCGTGGGCGGCCGCCGCAGCGGCCTGCACAACCTGGAGGAGCGCGCCGCGAGACTCGGCGGCGGGATGGAGGTCGGCCCCCGGCCGCAGGGGCAGCGCGGCACCCGGCTCACCTGGTGGGTGCCGCTCGCCCCGCCGCCGGGATGACGGCGGCCGGACGCAGGAGCCCGGCGGCGGGGCTGCTCACGGGCGGGTGCCGACGTCGTCCGTCTCCCACGCCAGGTGCTCCGTGACGCCGACGACGCCGTCGACGGTCCGGCACAGCCGCTCGACGACGGGGACGAGGCTCCGGAAGGGCACCACGCCGTGCAACGCCACCCGTCCGTCCCGGACGGCGGCGGACACGGCCGTCGGATCCAGGCGCAGGGTCCGGTCGAGGATCTCCGCGGTGATCTCCTGGCGGATGGCGTCGTCGTCGCGCAGGAAGATTCGCAGCAGGTCGCCGCGGGTCACGATGCCCACGAGCACGTCGGTGCCGTCGACCACCAGGAGCCGTTTGACCCGCTGGCTCTCCATGAGCCGCGCGGCCTCGGCGACGGTCCAGTCGGGGCGGGCGCAGACGGCGGGCGCCGACATCAGCTCCTCCGCCCTCGTGCCGGCGGCCTTGTCGCTCTCCCATGGCTCGGGGCGCGGCAGCGAGCGGAACCAGTCGCCCTGGTCGGCGGACTTCGGCAGCAGGTCGCCCTCGGAGATCACACCGAGCGGGTGGCCGGCGGCGTCGGTGACCGCCACCGCGGACACCCGGTGCTCGCCGAGCGTGCGCACGATGTCCTTGAACGCGGCGTGAGCGGGGACCGTGACCACCTCGCGGGTCATCAGCTCGCCCACTTCTCTGTGCCTCACCGTTGTCTCCTTCCGCCGGGGCCGCCGCCCGGCCGCCGGCGTCCGTCCCCTCCACACTGGCCTCCCCCGCCCACGGGGAGTAGGGCCGACCGGGCCCCGGACGGGGGCTGAGCGGCCCGAGCCCCGGGCCGCCGCCCGCCTAGAGGGTCTTGAACGAGTCGCGGGCGCTGACGTGGTAGAGCCCGACCTTCGGGCGGGCGACGGCGCCCGGCGCGGCCAGCGGCAGGCTGACGCCGTCCGCGTTGGGCATGTGGCTCGGGTCGGCCAGGATGTTGATCTCGTCGGCGACGGGACCGGCGGCACCCGACGGGTCGAGGTCCACGGCGGCGTAGGCGGTGGACCCGGGCCGGACCGGGTGCGCCGGTCCACCGATGCCCTCGGGGGGCGTCGCCTGGACGCCGAGGGCGGCGCCCTTGGCGCTGAACCCGACGGCCGGGTGGAGATCGAGCCCGCAGCTGGTCGAGCCGTTGTTGGTCACCGCGATGATGCGGACGGTGGCCGGGAAGCCCTGTTCGGAGGCGACCTTGACGATGAGGTTCCGCGCCGAGCACGGGTGGGTATAGGCGTAGGCCTCGTCCGTGCCCTTGCCGTCCGGGGCCGTCCGCGCCGCGCCGCCGGACGGCGTGGGGGCCGACGTCGGAGCGGGGGCGGGGGGCGGCGTCGGGGAGGCCTGCGGGGCCGTCGTGCTGCGGCTGGGAGCCGGCGCGCCGGCCGCTGCGCCGGTGGACCCGCCGCCCTGGCAGGCCGTCAGGGTCAGGGCGAGCCCGACGAGGGTGGCCAGGGCCGTGGAACGGCTCCGGTGGATGCGCATGGTGGATCTCCCCGTGTCGTACGTCCGGGGCGTGGGCCGCCCGGGTGTGATCCACTATGGCCCCCGCGGCCCGCGACGCGGACCTGGCCCGGGGTGCTGCGGGACGGCGTGTCGGCTCCGTCGGGACGGGGCCGGGCCGGGCACCCCGGGGGGCGGGGTGCCCGGCCCGGCGGGACCGGAGCCCTCATCGGGTTCCGGTTCTGGTGACCGCGACCGCCGTGGCCTTCGGAGCCCGGCGGGCGGACCCCGCACACGCGCGGGGCATGTGCGGGGAACCGTACGGTGTCCGGCTCACCGCCTCCGCGCCCTTCGGGCGGAAAGGCGCCGTCCTGGCCGAAAGGACGAGTCCGCCTGAATCGGCCATCCGGGCCCGGCCGTCGAGTGGTGCCGCCGCGCTTCCGGTTCGGGCGGAATCCCTCCGTCCGTGCTCGATCATCGCGAAAACAGACCAACTCCGCTCTTCTCGGTACCGCGCGGCCGGGCGGCGGGCAGTCTCGGCCACTCTCCCCGGCGCCCCTTGCGCCGACGGGGAGGAGCCGTGGTGAACTGGCAGAGCCGTAACCGATCAGGTGCGTGAGCGCCACTGCCGGTCCGGGCCAGGGTCGAACAGCACCGCCGCCTCGAGAGCGCACCGCCGGGTGTGCGGCAGGCGGGTGCGCCCCGGGAGACACCGGCCGGTGTCCACCCGCACCGCCTCCCCCCGCCTCCCTCCCGCCTCGCACCCCGCCTCGCATCCCGAATGGAGCGATCGTGCAGCACGGTCCCGACATGCCCGAAACCCCCTACGAGGAGGTGGCCGTCACCGGCGGAGCCGGTTTCGTCGGCCGGCACCTCGTCACGGCCCTCAGCCTGCTGTCCCGGAAGGTCACCGTCGTCGACCACGCCCCCCTCCCCGCCGAACTCGCGGCCCTGCCCGGCGTCTCCCACGTCCGCGCCGACCTGCGCGACTACGGCGAGACCTTGTTGGCCCTGCAGGGCGCCGACGCCGTGTTCCACCTGGCCGGCAACGCCAGCGGCACCGAGTCGGTCGCCGACCCCCGCCGCGACTTCCACCTCAACGCCCTGGCGACCTGCAACGTCGGCAACGCCTGCCTGGAACTGGGCGTGCGCCGCCTCGTCTACCTCTCCTCCGCCATCGTCTACGGCACCCCGCTGCGCAGCCCGATCCGCGAGGACCACCCCACGCAGCCCTTCCTGCCCTACGGCGCCTCGAAGCTCTCCGGCGAGCTGACCCTGCGCAGCCTGTACGCGACGGCCGGGCTGCCCGTCGTCATCGGCCGGTCCTTCGTCGTCTACGGTCCCGGAGAGGACCCGCGCCGGGCGGGCGGGGAGGTCTCGCAGTTCCTGCGCTGGCACCTCAACGAGCAGCCCATCCCGGTGGTCGGGGACGTCGACCGCAAGCGCCGCGACTTCATCCACGTCGAGGACCTGTGCCGGGCCCTGATCGTCCTGGCCGCCCGCGGCGCCGACGGTGAGACCTACAACCTGGGCACCGGCACCGCCGTCTCGATGCGGGAGCTGGCCGGCGCGGTGGGGACGGCGACCGGCCGCCCGGCACTGCTGGACGCCGACACCTCCAGCCTCGCGGACAGCTTCACGCTCCTGGCCGACGTCACCCGTCTGGCCGGACTGGGCTTCGCTCCGCGGGTCACCCTCGCCCAGGGGCTCTCCAGCCTGGCCGCCCTGCTCGGCCCCTTCCCCGAGACCCCCTCCGCCAGGGCGGTGTTCCGCCGCGAGGCCCCGGCCCGCAGGCGGCCGGCGCTGACGCCGGCCGGCACGGCCGGTGAGGAGGCCGGGGCGTGCTAGCCGTCGACGGGGGCTCCCCCCTCCTCTCCGCGCACGAGTCGGCCCCCTGGCCCTACATCGTCGACGCCGACCGCAAGGCCGTGCTCGACGCGCTGGACCGGGCGACCCCCTGGCACTGGCCGATGCGCACGGTGAACGACCTGGAGGCCGCCTGGGCCGAGTTCACCGGCATGCCCCACGTCCTGGCCGCCAACTCCGGCACGGCGGCCCTGCACATGGCGATCGCCGCCGCGGGAGTGGAGCCGGGCGACGAGGTGCTCGTCCCGGCCGACACCTTCCTGGCCTCGGCCTCCTGCGTGCTCCAGGCCAACGCCATCCCGGTGTTCGTCGACACCGACCTCGCGACGTTCAACCTCGACCCGGCCCGGATCGAGGAGCGGATCACCGACCGCACCCGGGCCGTCGTCGCCGTGGACCTCAACGGCCTGCCCGCCGACTACGAGGCCCTGCGGGCGATCACGGACCGGCACGGGCTCGTCCTCATCGAGGACGCCTCCCAGGCCCACGGCGCCGAGTACCGGGGCCGCCCGGTCGGTTCCCTCGGCACGATGAGCGGCGCCAGCCTCAACGGGTCCAAGACCCTCTCCGCCCTCGGCGAGGGCGGCCTGTTCGCGACCCGCGACGAGGAGCAGCACCGGCTGGCCCGGCGGGTGCTGATGTTCGGTGAGGAACTCCCGGGCCAGAGCCGCGACTACAACGCCCGCATCATGGGCTGGAACTACCGCATCGACGTCCTCGCCGCCGCGTTCGCCCGCTCCCAGCTCACCCGGCTGCCGCAGATGTCCCTCGTCCGGCAGGCCAACGGTGCCGCCCTCACGCAGGCCCTCGCCGGTGTGCCCGGCATCCGCCCGCCCGTCGTGCCCGAGGACCGCACGCACGTCTACTTCTTCTACCCGCTGCTCGTCATGCCCGAGGAGCTCGGGCTCGACGGCCTTCCCGTCGCCGCCTTCCGCGACGCGCTCGCCCGGGCGGTCAACGCCGAAGGCCTGCACATCATGCGCTGGCAGCCGCAGCCCGTCCCCGGGCAGACCCTCTTCCGCGAACTGCGCGGATACGGCCGGGGCTGCCCCTGGAGCTGCGGGCACGCGACCCCCGGACACCGCTACGATCCCGCGCAGTACCCCGTGAGCGAGGAGGTCTGCCTGCGCCGCCTGGTGCTGGGCCAGAGCTTCAGCTCGTTCGGCCCTCCCAATGACGTACGGACGATGCACCGCTACGCCGAGGTCCTGTACAAGGTCCTCGTCGAGGAACGGGAGGCGCTGATCGCCCTGACCCGGCGGACGGCCGACGCGGCGCGGTAGGCGGACGGCCGGTCCCCCCGCCGGGACGCGGGGGGACCGGCCGGGCACGGACCGGCACGAACGACGAAGGGGACGAGGTACATGCGCAACGAGCCCGGGACCGCGGCCGGACGCACCACGGCCTCCGCCCGCGGCCGGAGCCCGGGTCCGCGGGCGATGCGGGCGGCCGTCTGCGCGGTCTTCTTCGTCACGGGAGCCGCCTTCGCCACCTGGGCGGCCCGGGTCCCCGCCGTCCAGGACCGGCTGGACCTGTCCGCCGGGGAGCTGGCCGTGGCCCTCGTCGGTCTGAGCGGCGGCGCCTTCCTCGGGCTCCCGCTGGTCGGCGGCCTGGTCGCACGGTTCGGCAGCCGCACGGTCCTGTGCGTCGGCATGGCCGCCTATCTGGGCGCCCTCGTGAGCCTGCCCCACGTCCCCGGCCTCGCGGTACTGACGGCGGCCCTGGCCGTGTTCGCGTGCGGCAACACCGCCGTCGACGTCGCGATGAACACCCAGGGCGTCCTCGTCGAACGGGCCTACGGCCGCCCCGTCCTCGGCGGCTTCCACGCCATGTTCAGCCTCGGCGGCATCGCCGGCGCCACGGCGGGGGGCCTCGCGGCCGCCGCCGGGATCGGCATCCGGACGCACTTCACGGTGGCGGCCCTGGTCCTGCTGGTGGTGGCGGGGGCGGCGGCCACGGCCCTGGCCCCCGATCCGCCGCCGGCCGGGGGCCCGTCCCGGAGGGATCCGCTGCTGGCCCTGCCCGGGCCGGGCCTGTGGGTGCCGGGCCTCGTCGCGTTCTGCGCGCTGATGGGGGAGGGGGTCGTCAACGACTGGGGCGCGGTGTACCTGAAGGAGGAGACCGGCGCCTCGGCGGGCGCGGCGGGCCTGGGGTACGCCGTCTTCTCCGCGGGCATGGTCGTCGGACGCCTCAGCGCCGACCGGCTGCGGGCCCGCCTCGGGACGATCGCCTTCACACTCCTGTGCGCCGTGGTGGCGGGCGCCGGGGCCCTCGTCCCGATCCTCGCCGCGACGACGGCGGCGGGCTTCGTCGGCTACGCCCTGCTGGGCCTGGGGATGGCCGCGGTCATCCCCCTCGTCTTCGCCCACGCGGCCGCGCTGCGACCGGAACGGACCGGGTCCTCCATCGCCGCCGTCTCGGCGGTGGGCTACGTCGGCTTCCTCGCGGGACCGCCGGTCATCGGCGCGCTCGCGGAGGCGACGGACCTGCGGTGGGCGATGCTGGTGCTGCCGGCGCTGATGGCGGCGATGGCGGCGCTGGCCCCCCGCCTGCGCCGCCCCTGACCCGCTCCGCCTACTCCACCTTGGCCCAGTCCAGGGTGCGCTCCACGGCCTTCTTCCAGCCCGCGTACCCCTCGGCCCGCTGTTCCTCGGACCACTGGGGCTCCCAGCGCTTGGACTCCTGCCAGTGGGTGCGCAGTTCGTCCGTGTCCTGCCAGAAGCCCGTCGCCAGGCCCGCGGCGTAGGCGGCGCCGAGCGCGGTGGTCTCGGCGACGACCGGACGGCTGACCGGGACGCCGAGGACATCGGCCTGGATCTGCATGCAGAGGTCGTTGGCCGTCACGCCGCCGTCGACCTTGAGCACGTCCAGGTGGACGCCCGAGTCCTGCTCCATGGCCTCCACCACGTCGCGGCTCTGGTAGCAGATGGCTTCCAGGGTGGCCCGGGCCAGGTGGCCGTTGCCGTGGTAGCGGGCGAGGCCGACGATCGCGCCGCGGGCGTCGGAGCGCCAGTACGGGGCGAACAGGCCGGAGAAGGCGGGCACGAAGTAGATGCCGCCGCTGTCCTCGACGGTCGAGGCCAGGCGTTCGGTCTCCGCGGCGTCGGTGATGATCTTCAGCTGGTCGCGCAGCCACTGGACCGCGGAGCCGGTCACGGCGATGGAGCCCTCCAGGGCGTAGACCGCCGGCTGTCCCGCGAACTGGTAGGCCACGGTGGTCAGCAGGCCGTGCCGGGACCGGACCGGTTCGGTGCCGGTGTTGAGCACCAGGAAGTTGCCGGTGCCGTAGGTGTTCTTGGCCTCGCCCGGGGCGTAGCAGACCTGGCCGACGGTGGCCGCCTGCTGGTCGCCGAGCACCCCGGTGATGGGGATGGCGGCCCGCAGCGGCCGGGAGGTGCGGGCCTGTCCGTACGCCTCGGGGTCGGAGGAGGGGTTGATGGTCGGCAGCATCGACCGCGGCACGCCGAAGAAGCCCAGGAGCTCGTCGTCCCAGTCCAGGGTCTCCAGGTCCATGAGCATGGTGCGGCTGGCGTTGGTGACGTCGGTGGCGTGGATGCCGCCGTCGGGGCCGCCGGTGAGGTTCCACAGCACCCAGCAGTCGGTGTTGCCGAAGAGGGCGTGCCCCTGCTCCGCGGCCTCGCGGACCCCGTCGACGTTCTCCAGGATCCACTGGATCTTGCCGCCGGAGAAGTAGGTCGCCGGCGGCAGCCCCGCCTTGCGCCGGATCACGTCGCCCCGGCCCGAGCGGTCCAGCGCCGCCGCGATGGAGTCGGTGCGGGTGTCCTGCCAGACGATGGCGTTGTAGTAGGGACGGCCGGTGCGCGGGTCCCAGACGACGGTCGTCTCCCGCTGGTTGGTGATGCCGATGGCCGCCAGGTCGGTCGCGGAAAGGTTTCCGTGCCGCAGGGCGTTCTGGATCACGGAGTTGGTGCGCTCCCAGATCTCGACCGGGTCGTGCTCGACCCACCCCGAGCGGGGCAGGATCTGGGAGTGCTCCAGCTGGTGCCTGGCCACCTCGCTGCCCGCATGGTCGAAGATCATGAAACGGGTGCTGGTGGTGCCCTGGTCCACTGCGCCCACGAAGTCAGCCATGGGTTGCCGCCTCTCTAGGTCCCGAACTGCGGGTCGGCTCAGCTCTCGTCCGGTACCGGCACCCGTCCCGCGGGCTCCGGTTCGGCGGTCGGCAGGTACCGGCCGACGAGGAACTTGTACAGAGCCCCTCCCACCAGACCGCCGATCAGCGGGCCGACGATCGGCACCCAGAAGTAGAAGTTCCCGTACTGGTCGCGCCACGCCCCTCCGTAACCGGTGAGGAAGCTGGCCAGCCTCGGGCCGAGGTCGCGCGCCGGGTTGATGGCGTAGCCCGCGTTGGTGCCCCAGGCCATGCCGATCGCGACGACGATGAGGCCGACGATGAACGGGGCGAGGTTGGCGCCGGGGGGTGTGTTCAGCAGGTCCGTGACCGCGAGGATCAGCAGGAGCAGGATCGCCGTGCCGATGATCTGGTCGCGCAGCGCTCCCCATTCGGTGACCGGCAGGTTCGTGTTGCCGTTGGCCGGCAGTGTGGAGAAGACGCCCTGCGTCTTGATGGTGTGGGTGGGGTCCGCCTTCGCCAGCGCCTCGCTGTAGTTCCAGCGCACGACGAGGGCGGCCACGAACGCGCCGGCGATCTGGGCCACCACGTACGGGCCGACGCTCTTCCACGGGAATCCCCTGAACGCCGCCAGCGCGACGGTCACCGCGGGATTGAGATGGGCGCCGCTCAGCCGGGCGGCGACGTAGACGCCGAGGGTGACGCCGAGGCCCCAGCCCCAGGCGATGCTGTCGTGGTTGCCCAGCCCGCCCGGCGGATTGGTGAGGGCGCCGCCGGCAACCACCTGGGCCACCACGCCACAGCCGAAGAGGATGAGGATCATCGTCCCGGCGAACTCCGCCGAGAGCTCGCCGATCAGTCCCGATCTTTTGAGCCGCGCCGCCATGGGTGCCCGCTTCCCGCCGGCGAGAGACCGGCCGTCGACTGCCCCGAGTCTTCTAGCGACATCGTAAGTCCGGCGGGGGCATCGGGCGCGGGCACGGAACGGCGCCCCGGGGGAAGGGCGGAGGCTACGGCCCCTGTCGGCAGCCCTGTCCCGGGCGTGGCCGCGCAGGGCGGCGATTGCCGCGTCGAGGTCGTCCGTACGGGGCCGGTTGTGCGGAAGGCGGCCGAGAAGGGCGGCCATGCACCTCGCCCCTCCGGCAGCCCGCCGGGGGGCGCAGTCCCGGCGGACGTCGAGGACGACGAAGTCCGGCGCACCGCGCCGCCGGTCGGCGAGCCCGGCGAAGGTCGCCCGTACGCCCGGGGGTATCTGGGGGCCAGTGAAGCCCCCTTCCGGGGACGTGCGGGAATCCGCACCTCGGCTCCGCGGGCATAGGATCGGCGGCACCGGTCGGGCGCGGGAGAGGTGGGTGTGAGGGCGGACGGCGGCGACCCGCAGGGTCCGGCGCAGGAGATCCGGGCTGCCCTGGTGTGTTACCTCCCGGGGCTCAGGACGGAAGGCCGCCCGGGCGGGACGCGCTGACGGAGCGTCGGACCGGGGTGGGAGATCACACGCAGCATGCCCAGCGGACGGCCATGCGATAGACGCGAGTGGAAAACTCTTTCCGAATCGGGCCCGAGGCGGGTCACCGCGCGCAGGACGGTCGGCGGCGGGGGAGGAGCGGGCCGCCGCCGTCTGCGAAAACCGGTTGGGCGGAGGTGGGCCTCCCGGGTACGGTGCGGAACACCGTGGCAGAGCGCGAGGAGGTGGGACCCGTGAACGCTGTGGCGAAGTGGGTGCTCCCTCTCTCCCTCACGGTGTGCGACTGACCCAGGTGTCGTCGGGAGCGGTGCGGAGTCACCACCGGACGCCTCGAGCGGCAGTACGTCGTGTCCGCCGCCCCCGGCTCCGCCGCCGTGCCACCGCCCGCCGGGGGGCCTCGGGCTACCCGGAGACGGTCCGCCACTGACCGCCCCCATCGAGCCGTCCACCGAGAGACGAGAGACGAGAGACATTTGCCGAGAACAGCCAAGGGCATCGAAGTCGAAGGCACCGTGGTCGAGTGCCTGCGCAACGCGACCTTCAAGGTGCAGCTGCCCAACGGGCACCACGCGCTCGCGCACATCAGCGGGAAGATCCGGAAGAACTACATCAAGATCCTTCCGGAGGACCGGGTGCTCGTGGAACTGAGCCCGTACGACCTGACGCGCGGCCGGATCGTGTACCGGTACCGCAGCTGAGCGAGTGAGCGTGCGCCCGGCGTCCCCGGGCGCACGCCCCGGACCGCCACCGCGCTCGGAGACCGGCCCGGCCCGCGCGCACCGGCTGCGCTCCGGGCAGGCCGAAGCGGAGGGCCGCCTCCCCGGTGGGGGAGGCGGCCCTCCTCAGGACGTGCGCGGGTCCGGTCGGCCCGGCCGCCTCAGCGGCTCTGCTCGGCCGGAACCGCGAGGCCCTGCACGCCCCGGCCCACCGGCGGTCCCGTCCGGCGGGGCCGGGACGCGGGATCCGGCAGGCGGGCCAGCCTGGTACTGATCATCGACGCCGCGCGGCCGACGGCGTCGCACAGCGGGGGGATCAGCTGCGCGTCCAGGGCGGTCGCCGCCACGGCGGCCACCACCTGCCCGGACGCCGAGAAGACCGGAGCCGCCACGCACGACAGCGAATCCACGCACTGCTGGTAGTCGAACGCGAGCCCCCGCTCGCGGATCCCGGCCACCTCGCGCGCCCAGGCGGCCTCCGTCCACCCCGCCGGCCGCTCCGCCGCCGGGCCCGACGCCGCCAGGACCAGTTCGGCCGCACTGCCGGGCGGCAGCACCACCCCGGAGCGCAGCGGGAAGACCTCGTCCACCTCGCCCCTCATGCCCCCGACGACGGCGATCTGTCCCGCCTCGGACACCGACAGGCTCAGGCTCACCCCGCCTCCGCCGACCGCCGCGAGCTCCCGCAGCGGCTGGGCCGAGGCGGCCCGCAGTGCCCGCGCCGGATGCCAGGCCTGCCCCAGCCGGAACGTCCGCGGGCCCAGCCGGTAGCGGCCCTCGTGGCTCTGCACCGCGCCCAGGGCGACCAGCTGCCCGAGCAGTCGGTGGGCGGTGGCCTTGGGCAGCGCGGCATCGGTCGCCAGCCGTGTCAACCCGACCTCGTCGTCGTGCGCGAGTACCTCCATCAAGGCGAACGCGCCTTCCAGCACGCCGCGTCCCTCTGCGCCCGATCGCGCCATGAGGGTCCCCCTCTCATGCAGGGGTCCATCGAGCGGACGGACCCCACAATTCCCCGTTCGGACCAGGTCAGTTGGGATGTCGGAATGGTTCCCGTCACCCTCCGGTCCGCTGAATGGACCCGATCATTGCCCGCCCGGCGCAATCGCGCCACTGTGTTCTCCGTCAAGCGACGGAACGTTGCGGCTCCACCAGGAGTCCGGCGGCCGTCGACCCACAGCACACCTGAGGAGGCTCACATGAGCGCCATCAAGACGAGCGCCAAGCAGTTCAAGTACGTCATGGGTGCCATGACGTCGGTCTTCTTCTCCTACTGCTCCGTCAGCTGACGTAGAGCCGAAAAGAGGGGGTGGGGGCGGTTTCCGCCCCCACCCCCTCGCTACGCCCAAGGGAGGCATGAGTGCTGGAGACCGGTGTCCGGCAGGTACGGGTGGCGCTGTCCATGGTGTTCGGCCGACGGCTGAGCGCACGGACCGTGGAGCGGCTGGTCGCCGACGCCCTTGCCACGCTTGAGGAGTTCGGCTCGCTGGGCGACGACGTCGACGAACTGGCCGACGGGCCGTTCACCGACCCGGACGAGCGCCGGGAGCTGCAGAACCGCGCGCTCCAGCGGACCGTGCGCAAACTCGCCAAGCGCTCGCCCTTCTACCGCGAGCGGCTCGCCGGAGTGGACCTCGCGGGGCTGACCACCGAGACGCTCACCCGCATCCCGGTAACGCGCAAGGCCGACCTGATCGAACGCCCCGCCGACTTCCTGTGCAGCCCCCCGTACCTGGCGACGCAGACGACCGGCACCACCGGCCGTCCCGTTCAGATCTGGCTCTCCCGCTACGAGATGGAACTCTGGCCCGCGCTGATCGCGCTGTCCCTCGTCCTGCGCGGCGAACTCGGCCCGGGCGACCGGATGCAGATCAACCTCAGCTCCAGGGCGACGGCCGCCGTACAGGAGGACGTCGCGGTGTGCCGCCTCGCCAACGCGTCGTGCCATGTCGTGGGGCAGATTCCGCCGGACGAGTCCATCGAGCACCTGCTCGGCCGGAACGGCACCCAGCCCTCCATACTCACCGGCGCCCCCAGCTACCTGGGCCAGCTGGTTACCGCCGCACGCCAAAGCGGCTACGGCCCTGACGACTTCGGGCTGAGGGCGATCTACGGCGGCGGGGAGATGCTGTCGCGGAACCTGATGGACGCCTTGCGCGAGACGTTCGGGGCCGAGGTGGTCGGCGATGCCTTCGGCATGACCGAGCTGCTGCCCGTCGGCGGCCGTACCTGTAGTCGGCGCCATCTGCACATCGATCCCAACATGGGGTACACGGAGGTGCTCGACCTGGAGACGGGCGAGCCCGCCGCACCCGGCCGGCTCGGCGAGCTGACGGTCACGCCGTACTACCCCTACCGGGAGTGCATGCCCGTCCTGCGGTACAACACCGGTGACGTGGTCCGCGCCCTGGAGGAAGAGCCGGACTGCGAACTGGCGATGGTGCCCGCGGTCTCCTACATCCTCGGCAAGGCGGGCCAACTGCACCGCACCAGCGACGCCGTCGTGACCCCGCGCGAGATCGTGGAGGCGCTGGACGGCACCCCCGGGCTGCCGTTCCCGCTGCGCCACCGGGCAGCCGTCGGGGCCGACGGCCGACTCCATGTAGAGGTCGCAGCCAAGGAGGTCACCGCCGCCGAAGTGACCGAGCGGCTGCGGGCCCAGGGCATCGAGGCGGACGTCACGGTCCTGCCGCTCAGCGACGAGGAGGCCGCGCGGCGCTTCCCCCTCCGCTGCGACCTGTTGGAGCACACTTTCACCCGGAGCCCCGCATGACGGTCTTCTTCCAGCTCGCGGTCACCATGGCCCTGGCGCTCGCGGTGTGCGCCGGAGCGGTCAGCTACTTCCGTACCGTACGCGCGGCGAGGCCGCCGGTCGGCGTCTTCAACGGCCGCGACATCTTCGTGATCATGGGCTTCGTCCTGGCGCTGCCGTACGTCTACCTCGCGCTGCCCGGCGCTGTCCTCCCGGTCGTGCTCGCCCTCGTCTTCGCGGGCGGCCTGTCCGTCGGCTACCAGCCCGTCATCGGCAACGGACGGCTGCGCTGGGCGCTGATCGCCGTACTGATCGCCGGCGTGTTCGTCGCCCACCTGGCCTTCGGCGAGCTCGCCGCGCCGTACTGGATCGCCAACAGCTGCGTCGTCGGCCTGGTCGTCGTCTCCGCCACCAACCTCAACGTGCAGGGCGGCATGCGGCTGAGGAACGTCGCGTGGTTCCTGCTCGCGCTCACCCTCTATGACGCGTTCTTCGCCTGGGTCGTCCCCCTGACCGAGGAACTGTCCGAGGCCGTCCAGGGCTATCCGTTCGCCCCCGCGGCCGGGCTGCGCATCGGCGAGGACCTCGGCGCGGTGGTCGGCATGGGCGACCTGTTGGCCTACGCCCTCTTCACCACCACCGCGTACAAGGCGTACGGGAAGACGGGGCTGCGCACCGGGGTCGCGCTGGTCCTGCTCTTCGGCGCGGTGGCCCCGGTGGCCGCCCTGTACATCGTCGACGCGGTCACCGGGCACGCCCCGGCGGTGATCCCCGCCCAGGTCTTCTTCGGACCGGCGGCCTTCATCGGTTACCTGCTCCTGCGCCGCCGCGGCCCGGAGCGGCGGATGGCCGAGATCGTGTTCCGCCGCGACCGGAGGGGAACCCCGGAGCGTCGGCCGGCCCGCGCCGCCCGGGTCCCGGCCGCCGACCGATCCGGACCCGGCCGCTCCGGGGATACCGTGGCGCGATGACACGGATACGCGCCATGGGTCGGGCCGACATCGAGGCGGTCTCGACGATCCGGGTCCGGGGGTGGCGGGCGGCGTACGCCGGCCTGATCCCCCGAACCTACCTCGACGCCATGACGGTCGAGGACGACGCCGAGCGGCGCCGGCAGTGGTTCGCCCGGCCCGGCCGGACCTCGCGGGACCTCGTGGCCCTCGGCGACGGCGGCCCGGTGGGGTGGATCTGCCTCGGCCCCTGCCGGGACGAACTGCCCGACCGGGCCGGGGCGGCCGAGGTCTACGCCCTGTACGTCACCCCGGACCTGATCGGCACGGGCATCGGCCGGCGCCTCCTGGACGAGGCCCACGCCGGGATGAGGGACGAGGGCTTCACGGAATCGGTCCTCTGGGTCCTCGACGGCAACGAACGGGCCCGGCGCTTCTACGAACGGGCCGGCTACCGGCCCGACGGCGCGGCCCGGGACGACGACTACGACGGGACCGCCCTCACCGAACTGCGCTACCGGCGCCGGCTCTGAGCCCGCGGGAGGGCGGGGCGGTGTGGGGGCTTCCACCGCGAGCTCCGCGCCGGGACAGGTTGATTCCTGCGGGCCGGGACCCGAGGATGGCCGGATCGTGCGTACGCGCCGCGCCCGGGGGTACAGGAACCCGGCATGGAGGGGGCCCGTACCGGGTGTCGAGGACAGGGAGAGCGGTGTGAGGACGAACGTGATGGCCAGGGTGGTTCCGGTATTGCTGCTGGCAGGGCTGTTCATGGCCCCGCTGCCGGCCGGCGCGGTGGAGGCCCCCGCGGCCCAGCGGTCCGGGCCGGCCCACAGTGCGGAGGCGGCCAAGGCCCCGGCAGGAGCGGCGGCCGGATCCGTACGCCGGGCGGACGCCCCGGCCGGGCACACCTTGGCAGGGGCCGCCTCGAAGGACGTCTCGAAGGGCCTCTCGAAGGACGGGAAGAAGAAGTCCAAGAAAAAGAAGAAGAAGGGCTTCCTCGGGAAGCTGGGCACCGCCGCGCTGGTGGTGGGCGTCCTGTTCGTCCTGCTGATCGTGGCCGCCGTCATCGCCCTCGTCGTCGTGATCAGCCGCCGGCGCCGGCGGGCCTGACCTCCTCCGGCCGTGTCGCGGTGATCACATAGTAGTCGAGGAGGCCCTGCTCCCAGGCCCGCAGGAAGTTCCTCGGCCAGGTGCCCGGTTTCCACTGGGCGGACAGCCAGTGGTCCCAGCCCGGCCACACCGAGGGGCCGATGGACTCGCAGCCCACCCCCGTCAGACCCGACCGGGTCAGGGCGCCGGTCAGTTCGGAGGGCGGGCGGGCGATGTCCAGCCCGTCCGCGAAGGTGTCCAGCAGCTCCGCCAGCCGGGGAGCGGCCCCGGGGTCCGCCGCGAAGAAGCTGGTCACGGCGGCCCGGCCGCCCGGCCGCAGGACCCGGGCGGTCTCCGCGGCGAACCGTTCCAGGTCGTCGAAGTGCTGGGCGGCCTCCACGCTGTAGACGCAGTCGAACTCGCCGTCCCCGAACGGCATCTCCTCGGCGGCCCCGCGCACCAGCCGGAGCCGCTCGGGCCCGGGCCCGTCCAGCAGGCCGGCGTTGGCCCGGCGGGCCCGGTCCAGCTGCTGGGGATGGATGTCCATGCCGGTGACCCGGGCGGGGCCGTACTCCCCGACGGCCAGGGCGCAGCCCACGCCCAGCCCGCAGCCCACCTCCAGCAGCTGCCCGCCGGCGGGGGGGCCGGCGGCGTCCAGCACCCGACGGTACAGGTCCTGCTGGCTGCGGATCCGGTCGTCCACGCTGGGCGGGCCGTCGAGGTCCTCCGGCCGCCAGTAGCCGAAGTTGATGAAGCCACCCGCGAAGACGGGGACCGCACTGAGGTCGGCGGGACCGTACGTCTCGCGTACGGTGGCCCGCATCTCGCCGTGCCGGTCGGCTCGGGTCATGTGTGCACCTCCGTGCCCAGTGTGGCCGCACGGTGACGGTCTGTCGACGGTGCCTCCGTGTGCCCGGCGTAGGCTGGAGCCCGTCCTGCCGCCCACCACGGGGAACCACCAGCACCATGCCGCACACCGGTCCGCAGTCCCTCGACCGCGCGCTGGCCCTCGTCGACGCGGTGGCCGCCGCGCCCGGCCCGGTCAGCGCCAAGGCGCTGGCCCGACGCGCGGGCTGTTCGCTGTCCACCGCCTACCACCTCCTGGGGCCGCTCACCGAGCGCGGCTACCTGGCGCGGACGGCCCAGGGGTACGCACTGGGGCCCGCGCTGCCCCGGCTGCACCGCAGTTTCCTGCACCAGCTGGCCCCGGCCCCGGGGATGGCCGACCTCCTCGTCCGGCTGCGGCGGGCGACTGGCGGCGAGGCGTACTACACGGCGTACCGGGGCGGGGTGATCACCGTCGTGGACACCACGGCCCCCGTGACGGACACCGCCACCCCGTTCGCCCCCGGCCGCGAGACCCGTGCACACGCCACCGCCCACGGCAAGGCGCTCCTCGCCCGGCTGACCCCGCGGGCGCGGCGGCGCTACCTCGCCGAGCACGGGATGGCCCGGCTGACCCCGGCGACGATCACCAGCGCCGAGGCCCTGGAGGCGGAGCTGCTGCGGGTGCGCGTGGCGGGCTTCGCGGTGTCCGTGGGGGAGGCGGATCCGGCCTGGACCTGCGTGGGCGTCGCCCTGCCCCGGGCCGGCGAGGCGGCGGGGGAGGAGCCGGACGCGGTGCACGCGCTGTCGGTGTCGGTGCCCTCGCAGGAGTTCCGCCGGCGCCCGCAGGCGATCCGCACCGCGCTCGCGGAGGCGGCCGCGGGCGGGATCTGACGGGTCCCCGCGCGGCCGCCCCGCCGGGGGCCGCGCCCGGATTCCGGCCCTGCCGGAATGCCGGGCGTCGGGCGTGCACCGGCCCGCCCAGCGTGCCAGGCTGGTCGCATGATCTTCATCGCCGTCAGGTTCGACGTCCGCCCGGAGTACAGCGACAACTGGCTCACGCTCGTCGACGACTTCACCCGCGCCACCCGGTCCGAGCCGGGCAACCTCTTCTACGACTGGTCCCGCAGCGTGGACGACCCCAACAAGTACACCCTGCTGGAGGCGTTCACCGACGCCGAGGCCGGCGCCGCGCACGTCGCGTCGGACCACTTCAAGGCCGGCATGGAGACTCTGGCCGGAGCCATCGCCACCACCCCGGAGATCATCCACGTCGAGGTCCCCGGCCAGGGCTGGAGCGCCATGGCCGAACTGTCGCCCCGCGACTGACCCCGAGGACCGGCCCCGGGACGCTGTTGTGACGTCGCGGGGCGGACCCCCTGGCCGAAGACCGGCTGTGTGGTGACTGCCCCGTCGTCACGGTCGCTTCCGTGGCGGCGGCGGTCGTTCCGGCCGTCCAGCAGGTGGCCGGAGGGGGATTTCGAGCCATGGGCGACGGCAGAGGTGGACCGGACGTGCCGCGTCCGGAGAACGACGCGTCGGTCCCGTCCCACACGCCCCCCGGCACACCGGCGGAGCGCCGCCGCCCCCTCGCCCGGCCGGCGCCCACGCACGCTCCGAGCGGGGGTGACGATGGTCATGATCAATTCAACCGGACCTGAGAGTAGGGTGGTTGTCGTACGCCGGTTCGCGACCACACGTCGCACATCACGTCCAGGGGGACCACGCATGAACCCGACCACCCGCAACGCCGCCGTCGTCGCGGCCGCCGTCGCCGCCCTCGCCGGAGCGGCCACCGCCGTCGCCGCCAACCCGGGCGGAGCGGACGACAAGGGCGCGATCAGCGTCGTCGCCCACATGGGGATGCTCTCCGCGCCCGTCGACCCCGCCCCCGCTCCCGCCGACGGCGAGCTGGCCGTGGTCGAGCACATCGCCATCGGCTGAACCCCGAAATGGTCGACCGCCGGGCCGCCGCCCCGGCCGGACCGCCCGTGGTGGAGAGGCTGGTCGAGCTCTCCACCCGGTTGCAGGCGATGTGGGACGCCGACCCGACGGTGGGGTTCCCCGGCTGGGGGCACCCGTTCCGCGCCCTCGGGGAGCTGCTCCCCGAGGGCGACGTCCTGCACGCGGACCGGCATCCGCAGATGGTGCCGCTGCTGTGGTACCCCGCCCTGCGCTCGCGCGGTCCTCACGGCGCGGTGGTCGAGGTCTTCGACCACCTGCCGGGAGAGCGCGGCGCGGCCGCGCTGATGCTGCGGCGGCGGGACCTCGCGGGACTGTACAGCTGGGCGCTGGTCACCGCCTCCGTGGTCGACTGGATCCGCGGGGCCGTCGGTGGTGCGGACCTGCTGGAGGCCGGGGCCGGATCCGGCTACTGGGCGCGGCAGCTCTCCCTCGGCGGCCTCGACGTGCTGGCCACCGACCTGCACGGGGTGGAGGCCAACGGCTTCACGCACGGCTTCCGTTACGCCGACGTCCAGAGGCTCGGGGCAGTGGACGCCGTACGGCGGAACCCCGGCCGCGCCCTGCTGCTCGTCTGGCCGCCGCCCGCCGATCCGATGGCCGCCGAGGCCCTGCGTGCCTACGGCGGGGACGTCTTCCTGTACGCCGGGGAGGGGCCGGGCGGGATGTGCGCCGACGCGGGCTTCTTCGCCGAGCTGGAGCGCCACTGGGTGGCCCGGGCGGTCTGCCCGCTCACCGTCCGCTGGCTCGGCCACGGCGACGCCGTCACACTCTACCGCCGCCGCTGACCGGTGGCCGACGGCTCTGCCACGCAGCACGACCGAAGCCTGCACAGGGCTGGTATGAAGCAGTGAATCACTGCTTCAATCCTTCCATGCCCTACCGCCGCCCACCCGCCGTACAGGCCCGTCTCGACGCCCGTCGCGACCGGGTCCTGGAAGCCGCCGTCCGCCTGCTCTCCCGGGAGGGGTACGCCGGCTGCTCCGTCGCCGCGATCGCCGCAGAGGCGGGCATCTCCACCGGGAGCGTCTACCAGTCGTTCTCCGGCAAGTCCGAGCTGGCCGCCGCCCTTTTCCGGACCCTCGTGGCACGGGAGGTGGAGGCGGTGACCGCCGCGGCGGACCGCCCCGGTACCGCCGCCCAGCGGGTGGCTGCGGCCGTCGAGACCTTCGCCTCGCGCGCGCTCCAGGCGCCCCGGCGGGCCTTCGCCCTGCTCGCGGAGCCGGCCGACGCGGCCGTGGACACCGAACGCCTCGTCTTCCGGCGGGCGTTCCGCGACGTGTTCGCCCGGCAGGTCGCCGCCGGTGTGGCCGCCGGCGAACTACCGCCGCAGGCACCCGAGCTGACAGCCGCCGCCCTGGTCGGCGCGATCGCCGAGGCGCTCGTCGGACCGCTCGCCGACGGCGACGCGGCCCCCGGCGAGGTCATTCCGGGCCTGATCACCTTCACCCTGCGTGCCCTTGGAGGACACGATGCCGCAGACGCATGAGGTCACCAACCAGGTTCCGCCGCACCACGGTTACGACGCGGCCGCCGACCCCGCCCTGCTGGAGGCCCTCGCCCGTGAGGGAGCCGCCTGGGCCGCGCCCGAGCTCCACCGCCTCGGCGTCCTCGCCGGGTCCGAGCAGGCCGCCGAGTGGGGCCGGCTGGCCAACGAGAACGAGCCCGTCCTGCGCACCCACGACCGCTACGGCCACCGCGTCGACGAGGTCGAGTTCCACCCGTACTGGCACGAGCTGATGAACACCGCCGTCTCCCACGGGCTGCACGCGGCCCCCTGGGCGCAGGGCGAGCCGGGCGCGCACGCCGCCCGCGCCGCGAAGTTCATCGTCTGGAGCCAGGTCGAGGCGGGCCACACCTGCCCGGTGTCCATGACGTACGCCTCCGTACCGGCGCTGCGCGCGGCGCCCGCCCTCGCCGAGTGGCTGGAGCCGCTGCTCGCCTCCCGCACCTACGACTTCGGACTGCGCCGGCCCGACACCAAGCGCGGGCTGATCGCCGGCATGTCGATGACGGAGAAGCAGGGCGGCTCCGATGTCCGCGCCAACACCACGACCGCCGTCCCGGCCGGGGACGGCACGTACCGGCTGACCGGGCACAAGTGGTTCACGTCGGCGCCGATGTCGGACGTCTTCCTGACCCTGGCGCAGGCCCCGGGCGGCCTGTCCTGCTTCCTGCTGCCGCGTGTCCTGCCGGACGGCACCCGCAACCGGCTGCTGCTCCAGCGCCTCAAGGACAAGCTGGGCAACCGCTCCAACGCCTCCTCCGAGATCGAGTACGACGAGGCGTTCGGCTGGCTGGTCGGCGAGGAGGGGCGCGGAGTGGCGACCATCATCGAGATGGTCAACATGACCCGCCTCGACTGCGTCCTGGGCGGAGCCTCGGGCATGCGGCTCGGCCTGGTCCGGGCCGTCCACCACGCCACCCACCGGCGGGCGTTCGGCCGGAACCTGATCGACCAGCCCCTGATGCGCAACGTCCTGACCGACCTCGCCCTGGAGTCCGAGGCCGCCACGGCCGTCGCCATGCGCCTGGCGGGGGCCACGGACCGGGTCACGCGCGGCGACTCGGACGAGGCGCTGCTGCGCCGCCTGGGCCTGGCGGTGACCAAGTACTGGGTGTGCAAGCGGGCTCCCGCGCACGCGGCCGAAGCCCTCGAATGCCTCGGCGGCAACGGCTACGTCGAGGACTCGGGCATGCCCCGGCTCTACCGGGAGGCGCCGCTGTCGTCCATCTGGGAGGGCTCGGGCAACGTGGCCGCCCTGGACGCGCTGCGGGCCATGGCCCGCCGGCCGGAGACCGTCGAGGCGTTCTTCGCGGAGGTGGGCCGGGCGGCCGGGGCCGACCGGCACCTGGACGCGGCGGTGGCCGGGCTGCACAAGCAGCTCGCCGACCCCGCCGAGGCCGAGTACCGGGCCCGGCAGCTGACCGAGACCATGGCCCTGGCCCTCCAGGCCTCGCTCCTGGTGCGGCACGCCCCGGCGGCGGTCGCCGACGCGTTCTGCGCGTCCCGGCTGGGCGGCGAGCACGGTGGCGCCTACGGGACCCTCCCGACGGGAGTGGACACCGAGGCCGTCCTCGACCGTGCCCGGACGCCCGCCGCCTGAGCCGACCGCCGTCCGACCCGTTCGCCGTATGAGCCGTTCGCCGGGTCAGGCGGCGCACCCGCCGCCTGACCCGGTGCTCCACCCGCCCGGTTACGGGTGCCAGACCTCCTTGATCGAATCGATCTTGCCCTCGCCGTCGACCGTGATGTCGTAGATGTTCCCCGAGCAGCTGTACGGGGCCTTCACGGCGGACGGGTTCGTCATGCAGTCGCCCGCGTGCATCCACAGCTCGCCGACGGGGACCGACTTGGTGGATCCGGAGCCGGTGGCCAGCTCGGCCTTCACCTCACCGGCGGCGAAGAGGTAGTACTTCGCCTCGCCCTTGCCGTGGTAGATCCAGTCGTTGGGGGTACAGGTCGGCTGGGCGTCCTTCGCGGACATCGAGCCCTTGGACGGCGGTGCGACGGGTTCGACCATCTTGTGGCCGGCGGGCAGCTTCGGCGGCTGCCCGCAGTCGCCGCCGGGCGCGGCGGAGCCCGCGGACGCCCCTCCGGCCGGAGCCTTGGCGGAGGGCTTCGCGGCGGCGCCGGAGCCGGCCGAACCGGCGCTCGACGCGCCGCCGGTGCCGGAGGACCCGCCCGTGCCGGCCGAGCCCGAGGTGTCCTCGGGGCCGCAGGCAGCGACCGAGCCGAGTGCCGCGACCAGCGCGAACGTTCCGATGATGCGTCGAGTCGACGACATGTCAATTCCCCCGATGTGGCTGAAAAATGTTGTGATCACGTCCGATCGGTGATGTGTTCTACACGAGACGCGCGACAAGATCCAATCGCCTCCGGCCGCAACCGGTCCGCCCCAGCCGGCCACCCCGGCGCCGACGTGGCCGAGAGCGTCATCCGCCCACCGCCCAGTCCTGACGCCCCCCGCCGTCCGGCGGTCAGACCGGCGGGATCAGATCGCTCTCGCTGATGGTGTACGAGAGCGGGGGGTAGACGAAGTCCGTCTCCCTGTTCTCGCGGCGCCGCAGCCCGTAGAACTCGCTCCTCTGCTCCTCGTCGGCCAAGGAGAGGCGGGTGCCCTGCGGGAGATGTCCGTGGCCGCCGTGGAACCGGACGAGGGTCTTCGCGGTGCGGAACGTCACGCCCAGCCACGTGTTGTCCGCCGTCGGAACGGGCCTGTCCAGGACGATCTTGTGTCGGAGGCGCCGGTTCGAGCCGGTGGAGAACGCGACGACGCCGTGGTGGGCGAGGGGGATCTCGAACCTCCCGCCGCCGGGCTCCTTCGACTCGAAGACCAGCTTCCTCGGCGGGCCCGAGTCGGGGTGTTCGTAGCAGGAGAAGACGGCGATGAACGAGTCGTCGGCCAGGTCGAGGGCCTGGTCGCAGTGGCTGCCCATGGTGGTGTAGGCGTTCGTGTAGCGCTCGACGAGGGCGTTGTTGAAGCCGACCGGAAGCGCCGCACGCTCCTGGACCCGCCGCGCCAGCCGTTCGTGGACTTCGCGGAAGGGCTGCGCCGGGCTGCCGTACCGGGTGGTGGTGCGTACGAGGGGCACCCCGCCGGCCTCGTCGACCCTGGTGAGCACGGCGCCCCGCCGGCCCTTGCCCACGTCTTCCCAGCGGACGGACCCGGACAGCTCCGCGAAGAGGTCCTCCCCGGACGGCAGGGCGCAGGAGACGATCTCGTCCGCGATCTCAGACATGGGGGGCAACGTAGTCTCCCGTGTTCATGCTGAAGAGGAACTTCCCGCCGTAGTCGACGAAGGACGAGGTCCGGTTCTCCTCCGCGTACAGCCTGCGGAGATCGTCCATGCCGGCCGGGGTGGGCGGCTCCAGCCTCACCGGCCCCCCGGCCGTCTTGAGGAACGTGTGGCCGTCCCGGTGCACGGCCTCGGTGCTCGAACAGCGCACCACGTATCCCAGACGGGTCGGGAGCAGGTCGGCGTCCAGCGCGGACGGCCGGATCTCGTGCGTGTACAGGCGGTTCGTGGACAGCGGCACGAAGAGCACGGAGCCGGGGTGGAGGGTCACGGTGAACGTCGCGGGCAGCGCGACGGCGTGGCGCTCCGCGGCCGGCTCCTTGAGGCGGAAGTGGAGTCGGGTCAGCCCGCTGACCCCCCTCACCCCGTGGTCGAAGGCGTCGTCGGCCAGGGGCTGGAGCCCGTCGAGCCGGTCGTAGAAGGTGCAGAAGGCCATGACGCCGTTGGCGGGCATGTCCTTGGTCTTGTCGGCGTGCGCCGAGATCCTGGCCTTGGACTGTCTGCGCTCCGCCGTGGCACGGGTGTTGGGGTAGACCTGGGCCAGGACGTGGTTGAGCGGTGCCTGGTCGCGGAAGACGGTGGCGGCCTCGCGGTTCAGGGCCTCGACGATGTGCGTGTCGGTCGGGCGGAACCCCTCGGTCGGCCCCGAGAGGTTCGTGGAGCACCGGAGCAGGCGGAAGTGCAGTGCGTCGCCCTCGCGCGTGACGGGCGTCAGGTAGATCCCGCTGCGACGGGCGGTTCCGGGCTTGGTGGACTCCGTCAGGGACTGGAAGGCGTGCTCCGCGCGGATCCGCCCGAAGTGGTCGTCGCCGGGGTCGAAGAAGCGGGGGTAGTACACGCCTGCGCCGTGCACGCGGAGGGGGATCCGGCCGAGGCCAACGGGTGTCCAGGGGCGGCCGGCGTCCCCGTGGCAGCCGTGCGACAGCTCCCGGACGACGAACACCCGGGCCGCCGCGCGCAGTCGGCGGCTGTCGATCCGGGACACGTCGCCGCACAGGTAGACGGTCTTGCGGGCGAGGTCCGGGGAACCGGAGGCGAGCTCCTCCGGCGTGATCACGGATCCGAAGAAGTCCCTGACCAGGTCGGTGTCCCGCAACGCCGAAGGCGCGACCAGGACCTGGTGGGCGTCCTCGATCCGGGCTTCCGCCGGCCGGTCCCGCCCGCCGCCCCCGGCCGGGGCGGTTCGGGGCGTCGCCCGCAGGTGCGGGGAGACGTCGTCCATGGTGAGGCCCTTCCTGGTCCGCCGGCCGGTCTAAGCCATTGTGCGGCAGCCCGAAGGGGCCCCGGATCAGGGGGTGTTCCTCCAGGCTCCTCCGCCCTGCGCGCCCGGGACGCCCGCCGGGTCCCCGAGCGGGGTCCTGCCCGTCGTCGGTGCGATCGCCCGGGGCCGCTGCGGCGCGAGGGGGCGCGGCCTCGGGGCGGTCAGGGCCGGGACGGGGCCAGGAGGAGGTCCGGGGGGCCCGGGAGGAGGAGGTCCGGGGGGCCCGGGAGGGGGCGGCCGAGGAGGGTGCGGAGGGTGGCGTACGCCGTCGTGTCGCCCGCCAGGACGCCGCCGAGGAGGGCGCCGGTTGAGGGGTCGAGGACCAGTTTGGCGTAGCGGGAGCCGCCGCGGTCGGTGCGGATGAACTCCAGCGCCCCGGCGGTGCGGGCGTGGGCGTCGCCGAAGCTGCCGACCTCCACGCCGAGCAGCTTGAGCTTGGTGGACAGGTCGGGATCGGCGAAGGCGGGGCCGGGGTCCTCGCCGGCCAGGTCCCGGGCCACGAGTTCGGCCATGCGGTAGCCGGGGCCGACCAGGCCGTGGCAGCGGCCGTCGACGGCGGCGCAGTCGCCGACGGCCCGGATCAGCGGGTCCGCGGTGCGGCAGCGGGCGTCGACGAGGAAGCCGCCGCGCTCGCCGGTGGCCAGGCCGGCCCCGGCGGCGAGCTCGTCGCGCGGCCGGACCCCGGTGGAGAAGACCACCAGGTCGGCGTCGAGGACCTCCCCGTCGGCCAGGGTGACCGACCGCACGGCCCCGTCCGCTCCCGCGTCGACGGACCGCAGCCCCACCCCGCAGCGCGGCCGCACGCCGAGTCCGTCGACGAGCCGGCCGAGGACCTCGCCGCCGCCCTCGTCGAGCTGGACCGCCATCAGCCAGGGCGCCGCCTCCACCACCTGGGTGCGCATGCCGAGGGCCGCGAGCGCGCCCGCCGCCTCCAGCCCGAGGAGCCCGCCGCCGACGACCACCGCGGGGCGTCCGGACCGGGCGGCCGCGCGGATCGCCGCCACGTCGCCGAGGGTGCGGTAGACGTGGCAGCCCGGCAGGTCGTGGCCGGGCACCGGCGGGACGAAGGGGCGGGCGCCGGTGGCCAGGACGAGGGCGTCGTAGGAGGTGGCGGAGCCGTCCGCGCAGACCACGGCGCGGGCCTCCCGGTCGATCCGCACGGCCGCCCGCGAGAGCCTCAGCTCGACCTGGTCGTCGTCGGCGAAGGAGGCCCCGTCCAGGACGAGTTCCTCCGGGTCGGCGCCCCGCGCGTACGAGGACAGCAGGATCCGGTCGTACGCGGGCCGGGGCTCCTCGGCGAGGACCACGACCCGCCACTCGCCGCCGCGGTCGCGGTCGCGCACCTCGCGGACCAGCCGGTGGCCGACCATGCCGTGGCCGACGACGACGAGCACCCGCCTCATGACACCGCCTCCTGTCGTGTCTCCTCCGCGGCCCAGGCCGCGCACCGGGCCCGGACCTCCTCGGCGCAGCCCCCGCAGCCCGTGCCGGCGCGGGTGGCGGCCGCCAGCGCGGCGGCCGTACGGGACCCGGCCCGCCAGGCGGCGGCCAGGGCGTCGCCGGTGACGTGGTTGCAGTGGCAGACCAGGGCCGTGCCCGGTGGCGGGCCGGCCGCGTAGGCGGGGGTCTCGCCGAGCAGCAGCGCCAGCCGGTCCACGGGCACGGGCTCGCCCCGCTGGTGCAGCCGGACCACGCCCGCGGCCGCCCGGTGCAGCCCGACGAGCACCGCCCCGGTCAGCCGCCCGGAGCGCAGCGAGAGGCGGGTGTACCGCCCCGCGGCGGCGTCCCCGAGGACCACGGTCACGAGGCGCACGTCCGTCCGAGGGGGCACAACGAACAAAATCAACGATTCGGCATTTCCCGCGGCAATGTTTTGATACGCCATAGGAAATCCCAAATCGTCACCAACCCGGACGGCGAACGGATTCGGCGCCTCAGCCGGAGAAAGAGCCGTGCCGTCCGGCCCCGGAGGCGAAGCGGGCGGCACCCGAAAGGGTCTCGCCGGCCGACAGGGGCACCATTCCGTGCCGCAGCTCGTTCGCCAGCGCCTCGCCCTCAGCCAGCCCGTGCTGCTCACGCACCGAGAGCCGGTCGTGGCGCAGGCACAGTTGCGGGAAGGCGGCGATCTCCCGCGCGAGCTCCTCCGCGGCCCCGCGGGCCCGCCCGGGCGGCACGAGGCGGTTCGCCAGCCCGATCGCGTGGGCCTCGGCGGCCGGGACCGGACGGCCGGTCAGGACCAGGTCCATCGCCCGGCTCTCGCCGATCAGGCGGGGCAGCCGGACCGTGCCCCCGTCGATGAGGGGCACGCCCCAGCGGCGGCAGAACACCCCGAAGACCGCGTCCTCCTCCACCACGCGCAGATCGCACCAGAGCGCCAGCTCCAGCCCGCCGGCCACGGCGTGGCCCGCGACGGCCGCGATCACCGGCTTGGTCAGCCGCAGCCGCGTCGGGCCCATCGGACCGTCGCCCTCCGGCTCGACGCGGTTGCCGTCCGCGGTCCCGACGGCCTTGAGGTCGGCGCCCGCGCAGAACGTCCCGCCCTCGCCCCACAGCACCGCGACCGACGCCGACTCGTCCGCCTCGAACTCCCTGAAGGCGTCCGCCAGCCGGCGTGCCGTCGGCCCGTCCACGGCGTTGCGGGCCGCGGGCCGCGACAGCACCACCGTGGTCACGGCCCCCTCCCGCTCGACGCGGACGGCGGGGGCGGCGTCGGATTCGGTCATGGCGGCATTCTCGCCCGGCCGCCGCCCGATGACCAGGTCCGGCCGAAGGCCCGGACCGACCGAGGTGATCCGGCGCCCGCCCGCCGCACGAGCCGAGGGCTGCGAGTTCCCGCCCGTCCCCGCCGCCCGCCCGCGGCCGCCCACGCTTCAGCCGCGCCGCCTCGCCTTGTGCCGCGCCGCGCCGCCTCGCGCCGCGCCGCCTCGCGCCGCGCCGCCTCGCGCCGCGCCGCCTCGCGCCGCGCCGCCTCGCGCCGCGCCGCCTCGCGCCGCTTCGCGGCTCAGCCGATCCGGCGGGCGCCCGCCGACGGTACGGCCTCCAGTACGGCCGGAGCCCCGAACCCGGCCGCCGCGAAGGCGTCCGCCACGGCGCCGCCCACGGCAGCGGCCCCGTCGGCCCGTACCAGCGCGATCACCGAACCGCCGAAACCGCCCCCCGTCATCCGGGCCCCCAGCGCCCCCGCCGCGACGGCGGCCTCCACCGCGAGGTCGGTCTCCGGGCAGGAGACCCCGTAGTCGTCCCTCAGCGAGGCGTGGCCCGCCGTCAGCAGCGGACCCAGGGAACCGGGTCCGCCCGCCGCCAGCAGCTCCACCGCCCGGGCCACCCGCGTGTTCTCCGTCACCACGTGCCGGACCAGCGGGACCAGCTCCGCCGGCAGCCGCCCCAGCGCCCCCGGCAGCTCCGGCTCCGCGAGATCCCGCAGGGCGGGCAGGCCCAGCAGCCGCGCCGCCCGTTCGCAGCCCGCCCGCAGCGCGGCGTACGCCCCGTCGGCCAGGTCGTGCTTGACCCCCGTGTCCAGCACCAGCAGCCGCAGCCCGTGCCCCCCGAGGTCGAACGGCACCCGCCGGACCTCCAGGCTCCGGCTGTCCAGGTGCAGGGCGCTGCCCTCGGCGCAGCAGACCGAGGCCATCTGGTCCATGACCCCGCAGGGCACCCCCGCGAAGGCGTTCTCGGCGTACTGGGCCACCTGTGCCAGCTCCGGCCGGCCCAGCCCCAGCCCGTACAGCTCCTCGTACGCCACGGCCACCGCGCACTCCAGCGCCGCCGACGACGACAGCCCGGCCCCCGTCGGAACCGTGCTGTCCAGATGCAGGTCCGCGCCCCCGGCGGGCAGCCCCCGCTCGCGCAGCGCCCAGACCACCCCGGCGGGGTAGCGGGCCCAGCCCGGCACCGTGCCCGGGGCGAGGTCCGCCACCCGCAGCTCGGTGACCCCGCCGTCGCCCTGGGCGCTGTGCAGCCGCAGCAGTCCGTCGGGGCGGCGGCGGGCGGCGAGCACGGCGGTCTGCGGGAGGGCCATGGGCAGGGCGAAGCCGTCGTTGTAGTCGGTGTGCTCCCCGATCAGGTTGACCCGCCCCGGAGCGGCCCACACCCCCTCGGGGGCGCCGCCGTGGACCCGCCCGAAGTCCCGCACCACCCGCGCGTTCACCGGGCCTCCCGCAGCCGCCGCGCCGCCGTCTCCGGCGACACGTCGTTCATGAACGCGTCCATCCCCGACTCGGTCCCGGCCAGGTACTTGAGCTTGTCGGCGGTCCGCCGGACGGTGAACAGCTCCAGGTGCAGGGCGAGTTCCTCCCCGCCCGCCGTCGGGGCCTGGTGCCAGGCGGAGATGTACGGGGTGGGCTCCGCCAGCCCGAACAGCCCGTCGAAGCGCGCCAGCAGGTCCAGGTAGAGGCCGGGGAACTCGGCCCGCTCCGCCTCGCCGAGGCGGGTCAGGTCGGGCACCCTGCGGTGCGGGTAGAGGTGGACCTCGTAGGGCCAGCGGGCGGCGTACGGGACGAAGGCCGTCCAGTGCTCCCCGGCCAGCACCACCCGCTCCGTGGCGGAGCGTGCCTCGGCGAGGAGGTCCTCGAACAGGTTCCGCCCGGTGGCGGCCCGGTGGGCCGCCGCCGCCGCGAGGTGTTTGGCGGTGCGCGGGGTGGGGACGGAGAAACCGTAGATCTGGCCGTGCGGGTGGGGCAGGGTGACGCCGATCTCCGCGCCGCGGTTCTCGAAGCAGTACACCTGCGCCACGCCGGGGCGGGCGCGGAGCGCGGCGGTGCGGTCGGTCCAGGCGTCCAGCACGAGCCGGGCCCGCTCGGGGGTGAGGTCGGCGAAGCCCGCCGCGTGCTCGGGCGTGAAGCACACCACCTCGCAGCGCCCGGCGTCGCCGGACAGCGAGGGGAACCGGTTCTCGAAGACGGCCACCTCGTAGTCGGCGGCCGGGATCTCGCTCTGCCGGCCGTCCCGCGAGGGGCACAGCGGGCAGGCGTCGGCCGGCGGGTGGTAGGTACGGGTCTGCCTGTGGGCGGCGATGGTGACCCAGTCGCCGGTGGCCGGGTCGCGGCGCAGCTCCGGGCTGCTCTCGACGCGGTCCAGGGGGCGCCGGTCCCCGGCCGAGCGGTCCCGGCCGGGGGCGCTGTCGTAGTAGATGAGCTCGCGGCCGTCCGCGAGCTCGATGACGGTCGTGTACACGTCCTCGCCTGTCTGTCGGGGGAGTGCGCGGGGGAAGGGGAGCGGTCAGGCAGGGGTGGCCGGGGCGGTGGAGGCGCGGATGACCAGCTCGGGGTCGAAGAGGAGCTCCCCGGTGGGCACCTCCCGGTTGCCGACCAGCGCGAGCACGCTGCGCCCCACCTCCAGCGCCAGCCGGTCGGCGGGCTGCCGCACCGTGGTCAGCGGAGGGTCGGTGAACTCGGTGACGCCCGTGCCGTCGTAGCCGACGACCGACACGTCCTCGGGGACGGACCGGCCCTGCCGGCGGATCCCGCGGATCGCCCCGAGCGCCATCCAGTCGCTGGCGGCGACGATCGCGGTGGCTCCGAGCTCCAGCAGCGGGGCGGCGGCGGCCTGCCCGCCCTCCACGGTGTACGACTGGCGGATCACCCAGCGTCCGGCGTCCTCGATCCCGCGCCGGGCCATGGCGGCCAGGAAGCCCTGGACCCGGCGGTCGGCGGGGCGGTTGCCGGCCGGGCCGGAGGCCATGCCGATCCTGCGGTGGCCCAGCCGGTACAGGTGGTCCACGGCCAGTTCGGCGGCGAGCAGGTCGTCGGTGGAGAACACCGGGACCGCCACCCCGTCGGCGAACTCGCCGTTGACGCCCACGTACGGGACACGGCGCTGGCGCAGCACCTCGTAGGCCTCGGTGTCGGCGCCCTCGACGGTGTTGGAGGCGGAGAGGAAGACCACGGCCGCGATGCCCTTGTCCACCAGGGAGGAGATGAAGTCGAGTTCCTGGACCCCGCCCGCGAAGGCGGGGCAGAGGATCGTCTTCAGTCCGTGCGGGGCGAGCGCGGACTCGATGCGCTCGGCGACGTCGGCGAAGAAGGGGTTGGACACGTGGTCGGTGACCACGGCCACCAACCGGCCCTGGGTGGTGCGCTCGTAGCCCAGCTCGGCCATCGCCCGCTCGACCGCGTCCCGGGTCTTGCGCGACACGCCCTGGCGGCGGTTGACGACCCGGCTGACCGTCGCCTCGCTGACCTGCGCGCGGGCCGCGACGTCGGTGATCCCTACCTTCATCGCCGTCCTTCCGTGACCGTGAGCGACGCCAGGCCGCCGCGGGGGACGGCCAGCGTGTGCGGCCCCTCCCCGAACAGGGCCGACGCGGACTCGATGATACGGCCGTCCGGTGCGTGGACCACGCGTACGACCTCGGCCGGACCGCCCTGTACGGACAGCGCCAGGGTCTCGTGCGCGGACCCGTTGACCAGCTCCACCCGGCGGTGGGCGGCCAGGTCGAGGGGGACCACCACCCGGCCGTGGACGCTGATCACGCAGCGGTCGCCGGCGCTCGCCCGCACCAGCGGGTACAGCTCGTCGGGCCGCCCGGGCTCCACCTCCCCGTCCAGCAGTGCCGCGCGGTTGGCCCGCCACCACCGCAGCCAGAACGCGACGGCGTCCCGGTGCGCCCGGGGGAGCCGATCCAGGCGGACGGACAGCTGCGGGACGGCGTGCAGGGCGCCGATCAGCTGCCGGGCCACCGCCTCCACGGGGGCCTGCGGGGACCACAGCAGCATGTCGGAGTGGACGGCGCCGCCCACCGCGAGCAGGCCGGTGTCCAGGGTGCGCACCCGGTTGGCGGTGGCGTCGGCGGGGCAGTCGAAGGAGCGCAGCATGTTGCCGAAGGGGGCGGTGCCGGGCCCGGTGTAGGGCTGGCGCAGCTCCAGCAGCAGCCCCTCGGGGCGGACCTCCTCCAGCGCCGTCCGCACCTCGGCGAGCAGGCCGGCCATGGTGCGGCCCACGTCCGGGCCGCCGTCGCCCGCGTAGACCATCGCCTGGTCCAGGAAGTCGAGCTTCAGCCCGTCCAGCCCGTGGTCGCGGACCAGCCGGACACACAGGTCCACGACGTGGCGGCGGACCTCGGGCCGGCGCGGGTCGAGGACGTACGCGCCGGGCACGGTGGCGGGGACGGGGGCGTACGGGGCCCACCGGGCGTGGCAGTCGGCGTCCGGGCCGAGCAGCAGCGGGGCGGTCCAGGCCAGGTAGCGCAGGCCCAGGGCGTGGACCCGGGCGACGTGTGCGGTGAAGTCGGGGAAGGCGGCGGGGTCGGGCCGCCAGTCCCCGAGGCCGGCGTAGCCGCGGCCGTGGCCGTACACCTGCCAGCCGTCGTCCAGGATGAGGGTCCCGCAGCCCAGGCCGGCGGCGAGGGCGGCCTGGGCCTCGACCTCCCCGGCCCCGACGTTCTGGTTGAAGGCGTACCAGGTGGAGTACACGGGTGTACGGGCGCCCTCCGGCACCGGCATCGGCGGCCGTTGCCGGGCGTACCAGGCGCGCAGCGGCCGCAGGGCCGCGGCCGCCGACGGGGCGGCCGGCACGAGCAGGACCCGGTGCGGCCCCTCGCCGGCGGGCAGCCGCAGGTGCACGACGTGCGTGTCCTCCTCCTCGGAGACCCCGAAGCGCACGGTGGTCTCGGGGGCGGGGTCGGCGGCGGCGAAGGTGAGCAGAGTGGCCCCGGAGTAGTCGTAGAGGCAGCCGGCGGCGAGCCCGTCGACCAGGGAGACCGAGGCCCGGCCCTCCCAGTCGGCGAGCAGGGTGCGCCGCCAGCCTCCCTGCGGGTGCCAGTACCCGGCGGCGTCGCCGAGCGGGACCCGGAAGCGGATCTCGGCGGGGGCGCCGCCGGTGTCGGCCTCCAGCATCCGCAGGCCGTCCGGGAGTTCGGCGAGGGTCCAGGCTGCCTCGGCGGGCACGGCGGCGCCCGGGGGATGGGCGAGGACGGCCACCTCGACCGCGTCGAGCAGCGGGGCGTACGGGGCGGGGGCCAGGCCGGCGGTGGTCACCGGGTCCGCGGCCGCCGCGGGGGTCGGGGTCGGCATGGTCACTCCTTCACGGCGCCGGCGAGCAGGCCGGAGACGAAATGGCGCTGGAGCGCGAGGAATACTGCGGCCATGGGCAGGGCCGCGACGGAGGTTCCGGCGAGGATGGCCCCGTAGTCGGTCTCGTCCAGGCCCTGGAGGGAGGCGAGGGCCACCGGCAGGGTGAACGAGGCCCCGTCGCGGAGCACGACCAGCGGCCAGACGAAGTCGTTCCACTGGTAGAGGAAGAGGAAGATCGCCAGTGCGGCCAGCGCGGGCCGCATCGGCGGCAGCGCCACCCGCAGGAAGAGCCGTAGCTCCCCGCAGCCGTCCAGCCGGCCCGAGTCGAGCAGGGAGGCGGGCAGCGTGGCCATGGACTGGCGCATCAGGAAGACGCCGAACGGCAGCGCCAGGTTGGGCAGGACCACCGCCTGGTAGGTGCCCAGCCAGCCCAGGTCGGCCATCATCCTGAACAGTGGAACCAGCGTGACCTGAGCGGGCACGACCAGGCCGAGCATCAGCAGGCCGAACAGGGCCTCGCGGCCGCGGAAGCGGTAGACGGCGAACCCGTAGCCGGCCAGCGTGCAGACCGCGCCGGCGCACACGGTGTAGACGGTGGCGATCAGCAGGGAGTTGAGCAGCACCCGGCCGAACTGCGCGGAGTCCTGGAGGGAGCGCAGGTTCTCCGCCAGGTGGCCGCCCGGCAGCAGCGGCGGCGGGGAGGCGAAGAGCTCGGCGGAGCTGTGGGTGGCGCCCACCGCCAGCCAGTAGAACGGGATCGCCACGACGGCCAGCGTGATGGCGAGCCCCGAGGTCAGCAGCAGGCTCCGGGCCCGTCGGCGGGCTCCGGGCGGCGGGACGGCGGCGGTCATTCCTTGTCTCCCAGCACGCGGAACTGGATCAGCCCGAGGGCGGCGATGAGGACGGCGAGGGCGTACGCGACGGCCGAGGCGTAGCCGAAGTCGAAGTACTTGAAGGCGTTCTGGTACAGGTACACGCCGATGGTCAGGGTGGCGTTGTCCGGGCCGCCGCCGGTGAGGACGTACGGCTCGTCGAACAGCTGGAGCGTGCCGACGGTGGACAGGACCGCCGTCAGCAGCAGCACGGGGCGCAGGCCGGGCAGGGTGACGTGCAGGAACGTCCGCCACCCGGCGGCCCCGTCCACGGCGGCGGCGTCGTACAGCTCGGCGGGCACGCTCTGCAGCCGGGCCAGCAGGATCACCGCGTTGTAGCCGGTGTAGTGCCAGGTCAGGGCGATGCCGAGGGAGACCTGCGCCCACAGGGGATGGGTCAGCCAGGGCACCGGGCCGGCTCCGAGGAGGCCCAGCAGCCAGTTGACGAGCCCGTAGTCCTTGTTGAGCAGGACGGAGAACACGATCCCGTACGCGACGAGTCCGGTGACCATCGGCAGGAAGAAGCCCAGCCGGAAGACGGAACGGCCGCGCAGCAGGCGGGAGTCGAGGGCGACGGCCAGGCCGGTGGCCAGGGCCAGCATGACCGGTACCTGGACGGCGAGGAGGACCGCGGTGTTCTTCAGGGCCGTCCAGAACAGCGGGTCGTGCAGCAGCCGTTCGTAGTTGTCCGCGCCGGCGAACGTCCGGGTGCCGCCGGCCGTGCGGTGCAGGCTGAGCACGAAGGACGAGCCGATCGGGTAGAGCCGGAACACCGCGAACAGCAGCAGGGCGGGCAGCACGAAGAGGTACGGGGCGGGTCGCCGGCGCGGACGGCGGCGGGGTGGCGGCACGGCCCGGGCGGAGGCGGCCGGCGGGGCGGCCGTGTCCACCGCGGTCACCGGACGACCTTGCGGCCCGTCTGCCGGGCGAGCTGGTCGGCCGCGTCCCTGAGCACACCGGCAGGGTCGGCGCCCTTGAGGAGCACCTTGGACTGGGCGTCGGTGACCAGCTTCAGGGCGCGGGCGTAGTCGGCGGTGTAGTCGAAGGCGGGCTGCGGGGCCTTGAGGGCGGCGAGGAAGGTCTCGCCCTTGCGCTGACCGCTGAAGAAGGCGGAGGGCTCGTGGAAGAGGCTGTCCTCGTACGCGGCCATCAGGGCGGGGGCGATGCCCTTGTCGCGGTAGATCCGCACCTGTGAGGCCGGGCGGGTGAGGGCGAACTCGACGAAGGACCAGGCGGCGGCCCGGTGCCGGCTGCCGCCCGCCACCGCGAGGTGGGTGGAGTTCACCGTGGCGGCGGTGGAGCCGCCGCGCCGCACGGCGGGGGGCAGGCGGACCTTCCACTTCCCGGCCTCGCCGGGGACCTGCTCCTCGATGATCCCGCCGAACCAGGTGGGCATGGGCTGGACGGCCGTGGTGCCCTGCTTCAGGGCGCTCATCAGGGCGTTCCAGCCCCCGGCGAGGTCGGCGACGAGTTCCGCGTCGTTGAGGGCCTTGATCAGGGTCAGGGCCTTGACGGCCTCGGGGGAGCCGAGGGTGATCCGCCCCTCCAGGTCGAAGTAGAAGGCGCCCTGGAGCTGGAGCAGCATCTGGAAGAAGTTGGCGGCGTCGGCCTGGGAAGCGGGCTTGTCGAGGCCGATCAGGAACGTGCCGGTCTTCGCCTTCAGCTGCTTGCCCGCCTCGACGGTGTCGTCCCAGGTCTGGAGGGCCTCGGCGTCCACCCCGGCCTTCTCGAAGAGGTCCGCGCGGTACCAGAAGCCGGCGGAGTTGGCCTCCCAGGGCAGGGCGTTGACCCGCTTCCCGTCGGGCGAGACGGTCTGCCACAGGCCCGGTGCGAAGGCGTCCTTGTGGGCGGTCGCCCCCAGCGGCGCCAGGTCGGCGAGACCGCCGGGGAACTTCTCGACGTAGCCGGGGAGGTAGTCCACCCCGATGTGCAGGACGTCGGCGAGGCCCTGGCCGCCGGCCGCCAGACCGGTGGTGATCTTGTCCCAGATGGCCGGGTTGCCGATGTCCTCGACGGTGACCTCGATCCCCGGGTACTTCGCGTGGAACTCCGGTATCAGCGCAGTGAGTTCGGCGGCGGGGCCCTGCCAGGACCAGACGGTGATCCGGCCCTTGTCCTTCTCGCCGTCGGCCCCGCCGGCCGCCGCGGTGTCCGAGCTGCCGGAGCAGCCGGCGGCGGCGCCGAGCACGAGGCCCGCCCCGACCGCGCCGCCCGCCCGCAGCACTCTTCGACGGTCAACTTCCATGCCCATCCCCTCCGTTGGTCGCTGGCTGGCCGGAACTCAATCACGCGGTTGATCGACTTGCAAGACATCGGTGAAAACCTTCAGTCGGATCACGCAAACACAGCTGTCTGATCCATTGCCTGTCCTTCATCCGGCTTGCTAGCGTGCCGCGCGCCCGCCTCGTGGCAGACGAGGATCCAGACGCCCGGGAGAAGCCGATGACGCGTTCCCGCACCGCCCTGCTCACCGCACTGGCCCTGCTCGCCCCGCTCACCGCCCTGACCCTGGCCGGGCCCGCGGCCCCGGCGCGTGCCGCCGGGTCCCTCCCGGGGCCGGAAGGCGGGAGCCCCGCCCCCGCCCCGCTCGCCGTCGTCAACCCGGGCTTCGAACAGGGCTCCACCGGCTGGGAGTTCACCGCCGGGACCGGCGTTGCCACCAACTACCCGCACGGCGGGGGCCGCCTGGTCTACCTCGACGCGGGGGCCGGGAAGAGGGTCGCGCAGACCCTCACCGCCACCGGGCCCGGCGCCTACGACGTCTCCGCCTGGATCGCCACCGGCGGCGCGGGCGGCCGCTTCACCGCGCGCGTCAACGGCGCCGAGCGGGCCGCGCAGGTCCTGCCCGCCGGATCCGTCTACCGGCGCCGGACCCTCAGCCGGATCGCGCTCGCCGCCGGCGACCGGCTGGAGATCGCCTTCGAGTCGGGGGAGGGCTGGGTCAACGCCGACGACCTGATGCTCTCGCCCGCCGCTCCCGCCGACCCCCGGATCAGCTCCTCCGACCCGAAGATCGTCGAGATGTTCGACTGGGCCAAGCGCAAGGCCAACAGCTGGGTCCAGCTCCCGGGCACCGAGGGCCTGCTGAACGTGGACGAGAACAACCGCGCCGGCACCGGCACCGGCGCGTACGGGCCCTCGTACTGGGCGGGGTACGCCAACCGCAGCGGCTACTACTCCCGCGACGCGGCCCACCAACTGGCCGGCGCCGGAGTCCTGGGTCTGTACGCCGAGAACCGGGCCATGCTGCGCAGCTTCGCCGCCTCGGCCACCGCCGAGCAGAAGTACTACCCGGTCTGGGCCCTCAACTTCGACGACCGCAGCCCCCTGGCGATCGACTACCGCGGCCCGTCCCTCTTCGTCCGCGAGGTCCCCGCCACCTTCGAACTGGTGCAGAAGGCCGAGGAGGCCTACCGCTGGAGCGGGGACCGCTCCTACCTCACCGACCCCGTCCTCTGGGACTTCTACCGGCACGCCACCGGGGAGTTCGTCGACCTGCACGACGGGCTCAAGGACAACGGCCCCGTCAAGGTCGCCGAGGGCACCGGCCGGGGCATCTTCCAGGGCACCGCCAGCTACAACGAGCAGGGCAACGAGCCGCTGGCCGAGGCGGGCGACGGCATCGCCGCCCAGTACCGCGCGTACACGGCGGTGGCCGCCCTGGCCAGGGCCAAGGGGGACCGCGTCCTCGCCGCCGCCTACGACACCCGCGCCCGCGACCTGAAGACGTACTTCAACGCGGTCTGGAGCGGTTCCGGATCGGGCGCCGACATGGTGCGCGGCTGGACCACCGACGGGCGCCCGCTGACCGGGTGGGGCAAGGAGAACAGCTGGTTCATGCCGATGAAGCAGATCATCGATCCGGGCCCGCGCCGCGAGGCCTACCTCGACTACATCGACCGGGAGGCGTCGGGCGAGGGCCGCCCCGACAACATCGAGGCCCTCACCTACCTCCCGGACACCTTCTTCACGAACAACCGGCCGGACACCGCCTGGAAGTGGATGAAGCAGGTCTACGACCAGAAGGACCTCCAGCACGTCAACGCCGCCCAGGGCGCCAACGGCGACTACCCCGAGGTCTCCTTCACCCTCCTCGGCCAGACCGTCGAGGGTCTCCTCGGCGTCACCCCTGACGCGCCCGCCCGCCGGCTGACCACCCAGTCCCGGCTGCCCGCCGGCATGGACTGGCTGAAGATCGACGACCTGCGGGTGGGGAGGTCCGGTTTCTCATTGCGGCACGACGGGGCCCGCGCCTCGGCCCTCACCAACACCTCCGGGACGGACCGCTGGACCTGGGAGGCCCGCTTCCCGGGCACCTGGTCCTCCATACGGGTGGACGGGGTGCCCGTGCCGGTGCGCACCAAAGTGGTGGACGGGGTGACGTACACCTACGCCACCCCGTCCGTGGCCCCCGGCCGCACGGTCACGGTCCGGGTGGGCTGAGACCGGGGGCCGTCCCGCCCGCCACCGCCGGCGTCGTGCAGGCGATCGCCTCCGTTTCCGCGGCGGCGGGCCGGGCGGCCGTGCCCGCCGGCCGGGCCCCGCACGGGCCCCCACGGGCCCCCACGGGCCCCACGGGCCCCCACGGGCCCCCACGGGCCCCCCACGGGCCCCCCACGGGCCCCGCACGGGCCCGCCGCCGGGCGGCCGGATGCCCCGGTCCGCGGGGGTGGCCGTCCGGGCCCGCCGGATAGGGCAAGATCGGGGGATGTCTGATCGCATCATCGCCGCCTGTGACGGGGCGGCCAAGGGAAACCCCGGCCCGGCCGGATGGGCATGGGTCATCGCGGACGCCGGGGGCCGGCCGGAGCGCTGGGAGGCCGGCCCGCTGGGGCGCGCCACCAACAACGTCGGCGAGCTCACCGCCCTCCAGCGCCTGCTGGAGGCCGTGGAGCCGGGTACCGCGCTCCAGGTGCGGATGGACTCCCAGTACGCCATGAAGGCCGTGACCCAGTGGCTGCCGAACTGGAAGCGCAACGGCTGGAAGACCGCGGCGGGCAAGCCCGTCGCCAACCGGGAGATCGTCGAGCGGATCGACTCCCTGCTGGCCGACCGTGACGTCGAGTTCCGCTACGTCCCGGCCCACCGGGAGGACGGCGACCACCTGAACGCCATCGCCGACCAGGCCGCCAGTGATGCCGCCGTCAGCCAGGAACCCGCCGGCACCGCCCACGGCGCCACGGCCGTCCCCGTACCGGCGCCGTCCCGCAGCACCCCGTCCCGCAGCACCCCGTCCCGCACCACCCCCTCCCGTACGGGCCCGGCGCGGGGGACCGCCTCCGGGGGTGGCGCCGCCCGCTCCGGGGCGCGCACCATCACGGCGAAGTTCCGTGGCACCTGCCCCTGCGGGCAGCCGTACGCGGCCGGTGAGAAGATCGCCAAACTGGGGACCCGCTGGGGGCACCCGGACTGCCGCGGAGCCGCCGCTCCCGCCTGACCCGAACGGGGGAGCGGGCCGGCCGGACACCATGCCACGGGCGCCACGCCGCCGCGCCGGGGGCCGTGAGCGCCCGGAAGTGCTACAACTGGGGGCGTGACCCCTTCTCGCCACCCGTGCCGGGCACGTCGGTGCGGTCACCTCTAGGCAGCCGATCCCGAAGCGTCGCCAGACAGGTATTCGTCCTCCAGGTGGCGATCGTGGTGTTGCTCGCGGGCGGCGCCCTGCTGGCGCTGCTCCTCCAGTCGCACCACGACATCGACCGCGAGGCGCGCAACCGGTCCGTGGCCGTCGCACAGACGTTCGCGCACTCCGTGGGCCTCCAGCCGGCGCTGAAGTCGGCGGACCCCTCGGCGATCCTCCAGCCGATCACCGAGCGGACCCGCAAGGACGCCGGGGTGGACTTCATCGTGGTGATGGACACCAAGGGCATCCGGTACACCCACCCCCAGCCGGCCCGCATCGGCCAGCGGTTCGTGGGCACCATCGGGCCCTCCCTCGCCGGGCGCACCTACACCGAGAGCGTGAACGGTCCCCTCGGCAAGGAGATGCAGGCGGTGGTGCCGGTCACGGCACCCGACGGCAAGGTCGTCGCGCTGGTGTCGGCAGGCCTCACGGTGAAGAACGTGACCGGCGTGGTCAACCGCCAGCTCCCCGTCATCCTGCTGTCCATCGCCATCGGCCTCGCCCTGGCCACCGCCGGCACGGCCCTGATCAGCAGACGGCTGAACCGGCAGACCCACGGCCTGGGCCCGCTCGAGATGACCCGCATGTACGAACACCACGACGCGGTGCTCCACGCCGTCCGCGAAGGGGTGCTGATCATCGACGGGGACGGCCGGCTGCTGCTCGCCAACGACGAGGCCCGGCGCCTGCTCGGGCTGCCGGAGGACACCGACGGCAGCCGCATCGGGGACGTGCCCGGCCTGGACCGCCGGATGGCCGACCTGCTGCTCTCCGGCCGGGTGGCCACCGACGAGGTGCTGGAGACCGAGGACCGGCTGCTCGTCGTCAACCAGCGGCGCACCCACCCCCAGGGCCGGGCCGACGGCGGCACGGTGGTCACCATCCGCGACTCCACCGAGATGCGGCTCCTGACCAGCCGCGCGGAGACGGCCCGCCGGCGCCTCAAGCTGCTCTACGACGCGGGCGGCGACGTCGGCACCACCCTCGACGTCGTCCGCACCGCCGAGGAGCTCGCCGACGTCGCCGTCCCCCGCTTCGCCGACTACGTCACGGTCGACCTGGCCGAGCCGGTCCTCGACGGCGACGAGCCCGGACCCGGAGCGGACATGCGCCGCACCGCGGTCAGCGGCATCCGCCCCGACCCCCCGCTCTACCCCCGCGGCCTGCTGATCGACTTCCTGCCGTCCACCCCCCAGGCGCGCGGCTACGGCACCGGCAAGGCCGAGCTGGTGCCCGACCTGTCCGCCGACCCCGGCTGGCTCGCCCAGGACCCCCAGCGCACCCGCGCCATCATCGAGTACGGGATCCACTCGCTGATCGCGGCCCCGCTCACCGCCCGCGGCGTGGTCCTCGGCGTGGTCAACTTCTGGCGCGCCCGCAAGCCCGAGCCCTTCGACGAGGACGACCTGTCCCTGGCCGTCGAGCTGGTCGCCCGGGCCGCCGTCAGCATGGACAACGCGCGCCGCTACACCCGCGAGCACGCCCTCGCCGTGACCCTCCAGCGCAGCCTGCTGCCGCGCGCCCTGCCCGAGCAGAGCGCCGTGGACGTGGCGCACTTCTACCTGCCCGCGCAGTCAGGGGTGGGCGGGGACTGGTTCGACGTGATCCCGCTGCCCGGATGCCGGGTCGCGCTCGTCGTCGGGGACGTGGTCGGGCACGGCCTGCACGCCGCCGCGACCATGGGGCGCCTGCGCACGGCGGTGCACAACTTCTCCTCCCTCGACCTCGCCCCCGACGAGATCCTCGCCCGCCTCGACGACCTCGTCCAGCGCATCGACCACGACGACGAAAGCGGCGACACGAGCGGCTCCATCCTCGGCGCGACCTGCCTGTACGCCGTGTACGACCCGGTCTCCCGGCGCTGCACCATGGCCCGGGCAGGACACCTGCCACCCCTCGTGGCCGCCCCCGACGGCACCACCGAGATCGTGGACCTGCCGGCCGGGCCCCCGCTGGGCCTCGGCGGCATGCCCTTCGAGACGGCCGAGCTGGACCTGGCGGAGGGCAGCCGCCTCGTCCTGTACACGGACGGGCTGGTCGAGGAGCGCGGCCGGGACATCGGCGAGGGGCTGGAACTGCTGCGCACCGCGGTGAGCGGTGCCGACGGGGACCCGCGCGAGACCTGCCGGGAGGTCCTCGACCTGCTGCTGCCGACCCGCCCGGCCGACGACGTGGCCCTGCTCGTCGCCCGGACCCGCACCCTCGGCCCGGACCGGGTCGCCGAGTGGAACGTGCCGTTCGAGGCGAGCGCCGTCGCGGAGATCCGCAACGCGGCCGCCCGCACCCTCGACGGGTGGGGCCTGCCGGAGCTCGGCTTCGCCACGGAGCTGATCCTCAGCGAGCTGGTCACCAACGCCCTGCGGCACGGCAGCGCCCCGGTACGGGTAAGGCTGCTGCACGACCACGGCCTGACCTGCGAGGTCTGGGACGGCAGCAGCAACGCTCCGCACCTGCGGTACGCCGCCACCACGGACGAGGGCGGCCGCGGCCTGTTCCTGGTGGCGCAGCTCAGCGAGCACTGGGGCACCCGCTACACGCCCGAGGGCAAGGTCATCTGGGCGGAGCTGGCACCCCCGGGCGCCGTCGAAGCGGAACCGGACCCCATGGCCTTCCTCCTGGACGCGGACCCCCTCTGAGACGGCCCCGGGGCTCCCCGGAGGCGGCCGGGGAACGGTCAGGGGACACCTCCGGCCCGTCCCGGGGAGCGGCCCGGACGGCCTCTGGGTGCGCTCCCGCCCACCCCTTCGGGCCTTACCGCCGGTACCCCTTCCGGGTATCCCTTCGGGGGCACCCCCGATGATCATCCGCGACGGCCCATGGGGCAGAATCCGGAACGCCGGACACGACCCATTCCGGCGGCACAGCACCGGTTACCCCCGGCCCTACGCACGACAGGAGCACGTCCCTTGACCGAGGACAGGCGCGAACAGGTCCGACCCTTCCTGCGTGCGGGGGAGCACCTCGTCGCCGCGTGCGCGTACGAGCTCGGTCCGGGCGTACCCACCCCGCCCGAGGAGCTCCTCCCCCCGGCCGACCCCTCCGCGCTCCACCGCCGGATCGAGGCCAAGCTGCCCCGGCCGCTGGCCCAGCTGGTCCGGACCCGGGTCATCGACCCCCGGCGCTCGCGGCCCGCCGCCGCGGCGGCAGCGGTGGACCGGCTGCCGGACGCCGTGGACCAGCTCGGCACCCGGCTGATGCACGGCAAGAGCATGGAGGGCGGCTGGCAGAGCGCGGCCGGGCACTTCCTCATCAGCCGAGCCGGGGCGCGCGGTTCGGTCACCGGGGTCCTCGCCGTCACCGACCGGCGCTGGTTCGGCCTCAGCGACGTCTCGCACCTGTGGCAGTCGACGCCCGTGATGAAGGAGTACTGGGAAGCACCCCGAACGGCCGTCGCCGCCGTCCGCGCCAAGCCCACGGGCGTGCTCCAGCGGGGGCGCATGGACCTGGAGTTCACGGACGGCTCCTGGGTCGCCCTGCTGGCCTCGGTGCCCGCGCAGGCCGTGTCCTTCGCGGAGGCGGCCGCCCACTACCGCTGAGGCGCCCGGGCGCGGGCCCGCCCCGCCCGGCACCGCCCGCGCCTCACCGGCCGGCCCGACAGCGCTCCGGCGCGCATGCCCGCCGCGGGGGCGGGGCAGACGCCCCGCCACATGGGGAACGGCACCGGCCCCTTCCCTCGGGAACTTGAACCGGCGGACACGGGCTGTTCCTCCCGGTGCGCCGCCGGTGCCGGCGCGGCGGCCGGGCGGGGCCGGCCCGATTGCCGGGGCCGCCCGTGGGCAGGCGCCGGGCATGACCTTCGAGCACCCCGCGAAGAAGACCCGCGAGGGGCGGCGCGGCCGCTTCGAGACCCTCGCCGAGCTGGCCTCGAACTTCACGAGCTCCGCGGCCTTCCTGCTCCTGTGCCTCACCCTGGTGGCGGCGTTCGCCGCCGTACACCTGGCCCGGCTGCCCATGGAGTGGCAGCACCTCGCGGGCGACGCCATGGGTGCCCTGTCCCTGCTGCTGCTGGCCCTCCTGAAGAACTCCGAGCGGCGCGCCGAACACGCCATCCAGCGCAAGCTGGACGCCATCGCCGGCGCTCTCCTGGAACAGCAGGCGGGCGACCGGGGCCGGGCGCGCCAGGACCTGGAGGACGCCATCGGCATGGAGGACCGCCTCTAGCCAGGCGCGCCGCCCGGGGCCGACTGGCCCCCCGGCCGGGCCGCTTTCGGGTGACACCGCCGCCCGCCTGCGCCCCCGCCCCCGGCTCCCCGCGTCAGGATCTCAGGCGGCCGGTCATGACCCGGTCACGACCTGCCGATCGGGCCGGGCGCCGCCGCGCCCCGGCCCCGGAGCGCCGCGGGAGACCCCACGTGCACGTCCTGCTCCTCGCGAGCGCGTTCAACAGCCTCACCCAGCGGGTCCACGCCGAGCTCCGCGACCACGGCCACAGCGTGGCCGTCGAACTCGCCCTCCCGCACCTCCCGCTCGCGGAGACCGTCCGCCGCCACGCGCCCGACCTCGTCCTCGCGCCGATGCTGCGCACCGCGATCCCCGAAGAGGTCTGGTCCGCCCACCCCTGTCTGATCGTCCATCCCGGCCCGGTCGGCGACCGCGGCCCCTCCTCCCTCGACCGGGCCGTCCAGGAGCGGTGCCCCCGCTGGGGGGTGACCGTCCTCCAGGCCGAGGCCGAGATGGACGCCGGCCCCGTCTGGGCCGACGCCGGCTGCACCGTCCCCGCGGTGGGCAAGAGCGACCTCTACCGCGGGGAGATCGCCGACGCGGCCCTGGAGGCCGTCCTGCTCGCCGTGGAGCGCTTCGCCTCCGGGACGTACGCCCCGCAGCCCCAGAGCACCGGCCTCGCCCGCCCCGCCCTGCGCCAGGACGGCCGCCGCATCGACTGGGAGACGGACACCACCGAGCGGGTCCTGCGGGTGCTGCGCGCCGCCGACTCCCGGCCCGGCGTACGCGACGACCTGCTCGGCGGGGACTGGTACCTGCACGGCGGCCACCCCGAGGACCGGCTGCGCGGCCGCCCCGGCGAGCTCCTGGCGACCCGGGCCGGCGCGGTCTGCCGCGCCACGGCCGACGGCGCCGTCTGGATCCCCGAACTGCGGGCCCGCCACGAGCCCGGGCAGCCGCAGGCCCCCCGGCTCCCGGCCGTCCTCGCCCTCGGCGACCGGCTGCCCCCGCTGCGCGAACACCCCGCACCCCTGCACACCGACCCCCGCCGCCGCACCTGGTCCGACATCGGCTACCGGGAGGAGGGGCCGGTCGGCTTCCTCTCGTTCGCCTTCCCGTCCGGAGCGATGAGCACCGACCGCTGCCGCCGGCTGCTGGCGGCCTACCGGACCGCCCTGTCACGCCCGACGTCGGTCCTCGTCCTCGGCGGCGGCCGCGACTTCTTCTCCAACGGCATCCACCTGGGCGTGATCGAGGCAGCCGCCGACCCGGCCGCCGAGTCCTGGGCCAACATCAACGCCATGGACGACCTGGTCGAGGCCGTCCTGACCACCACCGACCGGCTCGTGGTCGCCGCCCTCGGCGGGAACGCCGCCGCCGGCGGGGCCATGCTGGCCCTCGCCGCCGACGAGGTCTGGTGCCGCTCCGGCACCGTCCTCAACCCCCACTACCGGCTCATGGGCCTGTACGGCTCCGAGTACTGGACGTACACCCTGCCGGCCCGCGTGGGCGAGGCCGCCGCCGCCCGGCTCACCGGGGACGCACTGCCGCTGAGCGCCGCCGCCGCCCTCGGCCTGGGCCTGTCCGACCGTACGATCGCCTGCCCGCCGGAGGCCTTCGCCGGGGAGACGGCTCGGCTCGCGGCCCGGCTGGCGGCCCTGCCCGCCACCTCCTCGCGCATCGCCGCCAAGAAGGCCCGCCGGGAGCAGGACGAGGCACGGCGCCCGCTGGCCGCCTACCGAGAGGCCGAGCTGACCCGGATGAAGCGGACCTTCGACGACCCGCACGCCCCCTACCACGCCCTGCGCCGGGCCTTCGTGCGCAAGGAGCCCCCGCGGGAGACCCCGCCCCACCTCACGCGCCGCACCCCTCCCGCACCCGGCGGCGGACGCCCGGCCGGCCCCGGCGTCACTGGACCGGCCGTACAGGACAGCGCGTCCCCCACGGGCCCCTGCTAGCAAGGAAGAGGCGCGGGCCCCCGTCCGCCCCCTCCCCGCCCCCCTGAGCATCCCCTCCAAGGAGGCCCCGCATGGATGCAGCAACGTCGGACCCGGCAGAGGACCCGACGATCCACATCCTCTGGATCAACGCCGGACTGAGCTGTGACGGCGACTCGGTCTCCCTCACGGCGGCCATGCAGCCGAGCATCGAGGAGATCGTCACGGGCACCCTCCCGGGCCTGCCCAAGATCGCGGTGCACTGGCCCCTGATCGACTTCGAGTGCGGCCCCGTCGGCGGCGCCGACACCTTCATCGAATGGTTCTTCAAGGGGGAGCGGGGCGAGATCGACCCGTTCGTGCTCGTCGTCGAGGGATCGATCCCCAACGAGTCCGTCAAGCCCGAGGGCTACTGGTGCGGCTTCGGCGACGACCCCCGCACCGGGCAGCCGATCACCACCAGCGAGTGGATCGACCGGCTCGCCCCCAAGGCACTCGCCGTCGTGGCCATCGGCACCTGCGCGACCTACGGCGGCATCCACGCCATGGAGGGCAACCCGACCGGCGCCATGGGGGTGCCCGACTACCTCGGCTGGGACTGGACCTCCAAGGCGGGCATCCCGATCGTCTGCGTACCCGGCTGCCCCATCCAGCCGGACAACTTCTCCGAGACCCTGACCTACCTGCTGTATCAGGCGGCGGGCTCGGCCCCGATGATCCCCCTGGACGACAAGCTGCGCCCGACCTGGCTGTTCGGGCAGACCGTGCACGAGGGCTGCGACCGCGCCGGGTACTACGAGCAGGGCCAGTTCGCCCAGGCCTACGACTCCCCGCAGTGCCTGGTCCGGCTCGGCTGCTGGGGCCCCGTCGTCAAGTGCAACGTCCCCAAGCGCGGCTGGATGAACGGCATCGGAGGCTGCCCCAACGTCGGCGGCATCTGCATCGCCTGCACCATGCCCGGCTTCCCCGACAAGTTCATGCCCTTCATGGACGCGCCCCCCGGATCCGCCGTGTCCGCGAAGGCCAGCGGAGCGTACGGGGCCGTGGTCCGCAGGCTCCGCGCGGTCACCCTGCACTCCGTCGACCGCGAACCGAAGTGGCGCAACGCCGGCCGCACGCTCACCACCGGCTACCGCCCGCCCTGGTGACGGGCCGCCCTCCCACCGATCCCACCCACCCCGTACGAACGAAGGGTCACGGCACAGACGATGGCAGCGAAGACGAACGCGGCCGGTGACGGCAGCGGCCTGGTCGAGATGGCCTGGGATCCGATCACCCGGATCGTGGGCAGCCTCGGCATCCACACGAAGATCGACTTCAAGCAGAAGCGCGTCGCCGAGTGCTACAGCACCTCATCGGTCTTCCGCGGCTACAGCGTCTTCATGCGAGGCAAGGACCCCCGCGACGCGCACTTCATCACCAGCCGCATCTGCGGCATCTGCGGGGACAACCACGCCACCTGCTCCGTCTACGCCCAGAACATGGCCTACGGGGTGAAGCCGCCCCACCTCGCCGAGTGGATCATCAACCTCGGCGAGTCGGCGGAGTACATGTTCGACCACAACATCTTCCAGGAGAACCTGGTCGGGGTCGACTACTGCGAGAAGATGGTCCGCGAGACCAACCCCGGCGTCCTCGAACTCGCCGAGCGCACCGAGGCCCCGCACGCCGCCGACCACGGCTACCGCACCATCGCCGACATCATGCGCTCCCTCAACCCCATCGAGGGCGAGTTCTACCGCGAGGCCCTCCAGGTCAGCCGCTACACGCGCGAGATGTTCTGCCTGATGGAGGGGCGCCACGTGCACCCCTCCACCCTCTACCCCGGCGGCGTCGGCACCATCGCCTCCGTGCAGCTGTTCACCGACTACATGAGCCGCCTCATGCGGTACTGCGAGTTCATGAAGCGGGTCGTCCCGCTCCACGACGACCTGTTCGACTTCTTCTACGAGGCCCTCCCCGGCTACGAGGAGGTCGGCCGCCGACGCGTGCTGCTGGGCTGCTGGGGCGCCCTCAACGACCCCGAGCACTGCGACTTCACGTACGCCAACATGACCGACTGGGGACGGAGGATGTTCGTCACCCCGGGCGTCGTCGTCGACGGCAAACTGGTCACCAACGACCTCACCCGGATCAACCTCGGCATCCGCATCCTGCTCGGCAGCTCCTACTACGAGGACTGGGAGGGCCACGAGCAGTTCGTCACCCACGACCCGCTCGGAAACCCCGTCGACCCCCGCCACCCCTGGAACCAGCACACCATCCCCGCCCCGCAGAAGCGGAACTTCGACGACAAGTACAGCTGGGTGATGTCCCCCCGCTGGTTCGACGGCAAGGACCACCTGGCGCTCGACACCGGCGGCGGTCCCATCGCCCGCCTGTGGTCCACGGCCCTGTCCGGGCTGGTCGACGTCGGCTACGTCAAGGCCACCGGCCACAGCGTGATCATCACCCTGCCGCGCACCATGACCAAGCCGGAGACCACCTTCGAGTGGAAGATCCCGAAGTGGTCCAACGCGCTGGAGCGCAACCGCGCCCGCACCTACTTCCAGGCCTACGCGGCGGGCATCGCCCTGCACTGCGCCGAGCAGGGCCTGGCCGAGGTCCGCGCCGGACGCACCCAGACCTGGGAGAAGTTCGAGGTCCCCGACCAGTCCATCGGCTGCGGCTTCACCGAAGCCGTCCGCGGCGTCCTCTCCCACCACATGGTGATCCGCGACGGGAAGATCGCCAACTACCACCCGTACCCGCCGACCCCGTGGAACGCCAGCACCCGCGACACCTTCGGCACACCGGGACCGTACGAGGACGCCGTGCAGAACACCCCGATCTTCGAGGAGAACACCCCGGAGAACTTCAAGGGCATCGACATCATGCGCGCCGTGCGCAGCTTCGACCCCTGCCTGCCGTGCGGGGTCCACATGTACGTCGGCGGCGGGAAGACCGTGAAGACCATGCACGTGCCCACCGGCCTGAGCGGACTGGGCGGATGAGCGCCGCCGCCGCCGACGCCCGGCGCGCGGGGGAGCGGGTCGAGGAGGTCCTCGACGGACTGGCCGCGTCCGGCGACCGCGCCGCCTGCGAGGCCGCCGAGGAACTCGTCCGCGTCCTCATGGAGTTCTACGGGGCCGGCCTCGCCCGGATCACCGAGCGGCTCGGCACCGGGGCGCTCGCACCGGTGCTGGGCGACGACCTCGTGGCGAGCCTGCTCACCCTGCACGGCCTGCACCCCGAGGACGTCGACACCCGCATCGGACGGGCCCTGCGCGCCGCCGACGCCCCCGTCGAGCGCCTCGGATTCGACACGGCCACCGGAGTCCTGCGGCTGCGCGCCACGCCCGCCGCGGCCGCCGGCTGCGGCTGCGGTTCCGGCGGTGCGGACGCCGCCCGCGCCGCCCTCGAGGACGCCCTGGCCTGCTTCGCCCCCGAGGTCACCGGCGTCGACCTGGAAACGGCCGCGCCCCCGGCCCCCCTGCTCCAGATCGGCACCCGCCCGCACACCCCGGCCCGGGTGCCGTGACGGGCCCCCGCCCCCGGGGGCTGCGCCGGTTCACCGGCCCCCGCCCGCCCCGGCCCGAGAGCTGCGGACTGTGCGCGGCACCCGTGCCCCCGGACGGCCACCGCCACCTGGTGGAGACCGAGCAGCGGTCCCTGGTGTGCGCCTGCACCGCCTGCGCGCTGCTCTTCGACCGGCCGGGGGCGGCCACCGGCCGCTACCGCGCCGTCCCGGACCGCTACCTCAGTGACCCCTCCCACCCACTGGACGACGCGGCCTGGGAACGGCTGCGGATCCCCGTCGGCGTGGCCTTCCTCTTCCGCAACGCCGCCCTCGGCCGGCTGGTCGCCCTCTACCCGAGCCCCGCCGGAGCCACCGAGAGCGAACTCGACCCGGACACCTGGCAGTCCGTGCTGGGCGGCGGGCGGCTCGCCGGACTCCTCGAACCCGACGTGGAGGCACTCCTGCTGCACCACACGCCCGGCCGCACCACCTGCCACCTCGTGCCCATCGACGTCTGCTACGCACTCGTCGGGCGGATGCGGCTGCACTGGCGCGGCTTCGACGGCGGGGCCGAGGCCCGGGCCGCCCTGGACACCCTGTTCGCGCAGGTCGAGGCCCGCGCCAAGGTGCTCGCGGAGGCCGGCCCCTCATGACCGCACTCACCTTCACCTGCACCGGGGTCCGGGCCGACCCGTACGCCGCCGGCCCCACCCTCGTCCTGCGGCTGCGCATCACCGCGGACCCGGACACCCCGGTCCACGCCCTCGCCCTGCGCTGCCAGATCCGCATCGAACCGGCCCGGCGCGGCTACGGCCCCGACGAGGCCGAGGGCCTCGCCGACCTGTTCGGCGACCGCTCGCGCTGGGGGACCACCCTGCGGCCCGTGCAGTTCGCCCAGGTCGGCCTGATGGTGCCCGGGTTCACCGGGGAGACCGAGACCGACCTCGTCGTCCCCTGCACCTACGACATGGACATCGCTTCCACCCGGTACTTCAACGCCCTCCAGGACGGCGAGGTCCCGCTCCTGCTGCTCTTCTCCGGCACCGCCTTCACCGGGGCCGGCGGGTTCCGCGTCGCACCCGTGCCCTGGGACCGCGAGGCCGCGTTCCGGATGCCGGTCGCCGTCTGGCAGGAGATGGTCGAACAGCACTTCCCCGGCTGCGGATGGCTGCGGCTGCCCCGCGACACCATGGCCGAACTGCTCGCCTTCCGTTCCCGCCGCTCCCTCGCCTCCTGGGAGAGCACCCTGCGCGCCCTGCTGGACGCCGCCGAACCCCCCGTGCCGCCCCCGCTCCCGCTGCCCGGGGCGCCGGCGCCCCGCGTCACCGAGAGGGCGGTGCCATGACCACCACGGCCCCCACGACCACCGCCTCCCGCCCGGGCCGGCGCTTCGACACGGCCCGCCAGGTGGCGGACGCGGTCCTCTTCGAGGGCTACGTCCTCTACCCGTACCGGGCCTCCGCCGCCAAGAACCGGATGCGCTGGCAGTTCGGCGTCCTCGTCCCGCCCGCCTGGGCCCCCGAGCAGGGCGAGCACAGCCTCCAGCGGACCGAGGTCCTCATGGAACCGCGCGGCGCCGCGACCCTCTCCCTCGAACTGCGCTTCCTGCACGCCCAGCGCCGCACCGTCCAACGGGCCCGCACCGACGGTACGTTCGAGGACACCGCCGAACTCCACCTGCCCGACCGGGTCCTCGTCCCCTGGGACGAGGGCACCGAAGAGCGGGTCGAACTGCGCGTCGCCGTACCCGAGCTGACGGAGAAGGAGATCGTCCTCCCCTTCTGCCGCCCCGCCCGCGAGGACACCGAACCGGTGCTCGACGAGCACGGCATGACCGTCGGCCGCCTGGTACGGCGCACCCAGGAGGTCGAGGGCGTCGTCCGCCTGTACGCCGGGGAACTCGACGGCCCCTACCGGGTCCTCAAGCTCACGGCCGTGGTCGAGAACACCAGCGCCTGGACCCCGGACGCCCCGGGCACCGCCCGCGAGGAGGCCCTGCCCCGCTCCCTCGTCGCCGCCCACCTGATGCTGGGCCTCACCCCGGGCTCCTTCCTGTCCATGACCGACCCGCCCGAATGGGCCCGCTCCGCCGTCGCCGACTGCGCCAACCTGCACACCTGGCCCGTCCTGGCCGGCGAGGACGGCCGCGACGACGTGGTCCTCTCCTCCCCGATCATCCTGGAGGACCACCCCGCCATCGCCCCCGAGAGCGCCGGCGCGATGTACGACGCCACCGAGATCGACGAGATCCTCGCCCTGCGCACCGCCGCCCTCACCGACCAGGAGAAGCGCGAGGCGCGCGGTACGGACCCGCGCGCCGCGGCCGTCGTCGACCTGGCCGACTCCCTGCCGCCCGAGGTGCTGGAGCGGCTGCACGGAGCGATCCGCTCCCTGCGCGACACGACCGGACCGGCGGAACCCGAGGAGCCCGCGCCCGACACCCTGTTCACCCCGCAGACCCCCTGGTGGGACCCGGCCGGCGCGGACGCGGCGGGACCCGGCCGGGTGCTGGTCGACGGCACGCCCGTCGGCCCCGGCAGCCGGGTGCTGCTCCGCCCTGGGCTGCGGCGCACCGACGCCCAGGACCTCTTCCTCCAGGGCCGCGCCGCGCGCGTCGAGGCGGTCCTGCACGACGTCGACGGGGGAGTGCACCTCGCCGTCACCGTGGAAGGCGATCCGGGCGCCGACATCCGCCGCGAGCAGGGCCGGTTCCTGTACTTCCAGCCCGACGAGGTCAGCGTGGGGGAGGAGCCGTGAGCGGCCGGGTCCTGGTCGCCGGCATCGGCAACGTCTTCCTCGGCGACGACGGCTTCGGCGTCGAGACGGTGCGGGCCCTGTCCGCGCACGCCCTGCCCGACCACGTGGAGGTGGTCGACTTCGGCGTGCGCGGGGTGCACCTGGCCTACCAGCTCCTGGACGGCTACGACACCCTCGTCCTGGTCGACGCCACCGAGCGGGGCGGCGAACCCGGCACCCTGTACCTGATCGAGGCGCCCGGCTCCGCCCCGCAGGGCCGCGGCCGCCCCGTCCTGGACGGCCACCACATGTCCCCGGACGCGGTCCTCGGCCTGCTGGGCACCCTCTGCGCCGGGACCGGCTCCAAGCCGCCCCGGCGCACCTACGTCGTCGGCTGCGAACCCGCCTGCGTGGACGAGGGCATCGGCCTGAGCGCCCCCGTGGCCGCCGCGGTGCCGGACGCCGTACGGATGCTCCTGGACCTCCTGCCGGCCGGGGAAGCGGAGCCCGAGCCGGACGACAGCAACCGGTGCGAACTGAGGAGAACCCCATGAAGAAGGCCGTCCTGTGCGGAGCCGCGGCCCTGGCCCTGGCCGCCGTCCTGGCCCAGACGCTCCCCGACATCAAGCGCTACCTGCGGATCCGCCGCATGTGAGGCGCCGCGGGTCCGTACCCCGGACCCGCCGACGGGGGGGAAGGCACGGCCCGGAACAGCATGTTCCGGGCCGTTCTCGTACACCTCGGTACGGCTCCCGGGGCGAACGGCGTACCGGAATCGGCGCGGCGGGGGCTGTACCGGAGGGCGGACGTCCCGGTCGGCGGCTCCCGGGGGCGGCCGGGCGTCCGGTTCCGCGCGGGGCTCGTGAAGCGGACGAGCGGAAAGCCCGGTCCGGCTTGACCGGGGCCGCGGTTCGACGGCGTACCACCGCGGCCCCGCGGGGCCGCTCCCGGCGGCCGAACGGAGTACGGGACCGGCGGCGTGTCGGCGTGCCCGCCGTCGCCGTCCGCGCCCTGCCGCTGTAATGAGGCCCGGCAGGACGGAGTCCGATGCACGAGATGTCGATCGCCATGGCCGTCGTGGACCAGGTGGCGGAGGCGGCCCAGGCCGGAGCGGCATGCTCCGTGAGCCGTGTGGAGCTGGAGATCGGGGAACTGGCCGGGGTCGTCCCCGACGCGCTGGCCTTCTCCTTCGAACTGGCCTCCACCGGAACGCCCCTGGAAGGCGCCGAACTGGTCACCCGCTCCGTGGCGGCCCGCGCCCGCTGCGCGCCCTGCACGGGGGAGTGGGCCGTCGGCATGCCCCCCGACCTGTCCTGCCCCGGCTGCGGGAACGGGACCGCCGTGGAGCTCCTGACGGGGCGCGAACTGCGGATCCTGCGCGTGGTCTGGGAAGACGCCCCCGAAACGATCCCCGAGGAGGCCTGACCGTGTGCCGAGTGGTCGACCTGCGACAAGCGGTGCTCGCCAAGAACGACGGAGCCGCGCAGGCCCTGCGCGCCGAACTGACCTCCCGCGGAACGACGGTGGTCAACCTGCTCTCCAGCCCCGGCAGCGGGAAGACGGCCCTGCTGGAGCGCGAACTGACCCTCGCCCGGGAGCGCGGGGTGTCCGCGGCCGCGCTGACGGCCGACCTGGCCACGGAGAACGACGCGATCCGGCTGGCCCGTTCGGGCGTCCCGGTCCGGCAGGTCCTCACGGACGGCCTGTGCCACCTCGAAGCCGACATGCTGGGCCGCCACCTGGACGGCTGGCTCCCCGAGGGCACCCGCCTGCTGTTCGTCGAGAACGTCGGCAACCTGGTCTGCCCGGCCTCCTACGACCTGGGCGAGTCGCTCCGCGTGGTCCTGGCCTCGGTGACGGAGGGCGAGGACAAGCCCCTCAAGTACCCGACCGCCTTCGGGCCGGCCCAGCTGGTGGTGGTCACCAAGACCGACATCGCGGAGGCCGTCGGGTTCGACGAGGAGGCCTTCCACGCGAACGTCCGACGGGTCAACCCGGGCGTGGAGATCCTGCGCACCTCGTCCCGCTCGGGCGAGGGGACGGGCCTCCTCCTGGACCGCGCCCTGGACATCGCGGCCGGCGCGCGCCCCCACACCCCGGTGATGTCCCACCAGGCCGACAGCCACGGCCACGGACACACCCACCACCACACCCACGGCCACCACCACACCCACCCCCACCCGGCCCCCGCCACCGCGGCCGGGCCGCGCTGATGGAGGCCGCGGAACGCCGCCGCGTGACCGTCCGCGGCGTCGTCCAGGGCGTCGGCTTCCGCCCGTACGTGTACACCCGCGCCACCACCCTGGGCCTTGCGGGCCACGTCACCAACACCCCCGACGGCGTCGTCGCCGAGGTCGAGGGGTCCCCGTCGGCGGTGGCGGCGTTCTGCGAGCGCCTCGCCGCGGACGCCCCGCCCCTGGCCGTCGTCGACACCGTCGACCACCGCCCGGTGCCCCTCGCCGGCGGCGCCGGGTTCACCATCATCGCCTCCCGTACCGGAGGCCCGCCCCGCACCCTGGTCTCCCCGGACACCGCCACCTGCGCCGACTGCCTCGCCGAACTCGCCGACCCGGCCGACCGCCGCCACCGCCACCCGTTCATCACCTGCACCCACTGCGGACCGCGCTTCACCATCGTCACCGGGCTGCCCTACGACCGCGCCCACACCACCATGGCCCGCTTCCCCCTGTGCCCCGACTGCGCCCGCGAGTACGCCGACCCCGCCGACCGCCGCTTCCACGCCCAGCCCGTCGCCTGCCCGGCCTGCGGCCCCCGGCTGAGCCTGCTCACCGGCCGGCCGCCGCGCGGGGCGGCCGCCGCCGACCCTGTCGCGCAGGCCCGCCGCCTGCTGGCGGACGGCGCCGTCCTCGCGGTGAAGGGCCTCGGCGGCTACCACCTCGCCTGCGACGCGGGGAACGCCGGGGCCGTGGCCGCGCTGCGGCGCCGCAAGGACCGCGGGGACAAGCCCTTCGCCCTGATGGCCCGCGACCTCGCGGACGTCGAGCGCCTGGCCGAACTCGGCCCCGAGGAACGGGAACTGCTCACCGGACCCGTCCGTCCCATCGTCCTGCTCCGCCGCCGCGCCGCCGTACCCGGCCCGGCGGACGCCGTCGCACCGGGCAGCCCCGACCTGGGCGTGATGCTCCCGTACACCCCCGTCCACCACCTGCTGCTCGGCCTGCCCGGCGACCCCCCGGGCCCCCGCCTGCTCGTGATGACCAGCGGCAACCTCTCCGGCGAGCCCATCGTCACGGACGACGCCGAGGCCCTGGAACGCCTCGCCGGCCTTGCCGACGCCTGGCTCACCCACGACCGCCCCATCCACGTCCCCTGCGACGACTCCGTCGTCCGCGTCTGCGACGGTGAACCCCTGGTCCTGCGGCGCTCGCGCGGCTACGCCCCCCTGCCGGTCCCCCTCCCGCTGCCCGTCCCGCCCACCCTCGCCGCCGGCGGCGACCTCAAGAACGCCTTCTGCCTCGGCGAGGGCCGACGCGCCTGGCTGTCCGCCCACATCGGTGACATGGACGACCTCGCCACCCAGGACGCCTTCGCCCATGCGCAGCGGCAGCTGTCGGCCCTCACCGGGGTCGCCCCCGCACGGCTCGCCGCCGACCGGCACCCCGGCTACCGCTCCACCCGCTGGGCCCGCGACCACGCGGAGGGCCGCCCGCTGGTCCCCGTCCAGCACCACCACGCCCACATCGCCTCCGCCCTGGCCGAACACGGCCTCGACGGCGGACGGCGGGTGATCGGCGTCGCCTTCGACGGCACCGGGTACGGGGACGACGGCGCGGTCTGGGGCGGGGAGGTCCTCCTCGCGGACTACGCCGGGTACACCCGATTCGCCCACCTCGCCTACGTCCCGCTGCCCGGCGGCGATGCCTCCGTGCGCCGCCCGTACCGCATGGCCCTGTCCCACCTGCGCGCCGCAGGCCTCGTGCGGGCGCCGGACCTGCCCTGCGTCGTCGCCTGCCCGCCGGACGAACTGCGGGTTCTGGAAACCCAGTTGGAGCGGGGCCTGAACTGCGTGCCCACCTCCAGCATGGGCCGGCTCTTCGACGCCGTCTCCTCCCTCGCCGGGGTCTGCCAGTACTCCGGGTACGAGGCCCAGGCCGCCGTCGAACTGGAGGCCGCCGCACTCCAGGCGCCGCCCGGTGGCCGCGCGTACGCGTTCGGCCTGAGGCTGCCCGCCCCCGGCACGGCGCGCCCGGTCGTCGCCGACCCGGCACCCGTCCTGGCCGCCGTGGTGGCCGACGTACGGGCGGGCGCGGCCCGCCCCCTGGTCGCGGCCCGCTTCCACGCGGCGGTCGCGGGCCTGGTCGCCGACCTCTGCGTGCTCGCCCGCGCCGCGCACGGCCTGGACACCGTCGCCCTGACCGGCGGGGTCTTCTGCAACACCCTCCTCTCCTGCGCGTGCGCCCGGGCGCTGCGCGCGCGGGGGTTCACCGTCCTGCGGCAGCACCGGGTGCCGCCCAACGACGGCGGACTGGCGCTCGGCCAGCTCATGGTGGCGGCCGCGGCCGCCACCGCCACGGAACACCCACCACAAGGAGAGGCCCATGTGCCTGGCGGTACCCGGCAGAGTGCTTGAGATCGGGGAGCGGGACGGCACCCGGATGGCCACCGTCGACTTCGGCGGCGTACAGAAGGAGGTGTGCCTGGAGTACCTGCCGGACCTCCGGGTGGGCGAGTACGCCATCGTGCACGTGGGCTTCGCCCTTCAGCGGCTCGACGAGGAGTCGGCCCGCAAGACCCTCGACCTCTTCGCCGAACTCGGCATGCTCCAGGAGGAGTTCGGCGACCCCTGGGAGCAGGCCGCCCGTCTCGGCGACGAGGAGCCGCCCTGCGCGGAGGACCGTGAAGAGGACGGGTACGAGGACGAGGACGAGGACGAGCGCCGGGCCGGGGAAGCCCCGGCCGGCGCGGCGGCGGCGACGCGGAAGGAAGCCCGGCGGTGAAGTACATCGAGGAATTCCAGGACCCCGGCCTGGCGCGCAGGATCCTGGACGACATCCACTCCACGGTGACCCGCCCCTGGGCCCTGATGGAGGTCTGCGGAGGCCAGACCCACACCATCATCCGGCACGGCATCGACCAGCTCCTCCCCGAACAGGTCGAGTTGATCCACGGCCCCGGCTGCCCGGTGTGCGTCACCCCGCTGGAGGTCATCGACAAGGCTCTGGAGATCGCCTCCCGGCCCGAGGTCGTCTTCTGCTCCTTCGGGGACATGCTCCGCGTCCCCGGAACCGGCCGGGACCTCTTCCAGGTACGCGGCGAGGGCGGCGACGTACGGGTGGTGTACTCGCCCCTCGACGCGCTGAAGATCGCCCGGCAGAACCCGGACCGCGAGGTGGTCTTCTTCGGCATCGGCTTCGAGACCACCGCCCCGCCCAACGCCATGACGGTGTACCAGGCCCGCAGGCTCGGCATCACCAACTTCAGCCTGCTCGTCTCCCATGTCCGGGTGCCCCCCGCGATCGAGGCGATCATGCGCTCGCCCAGCTGCCGCGTCCAGGGCTTCCTCGCCGCCGGCCACGTGTGCAGTGTCATGGGCACCACCGAGTACCCGGACCTCGCGGCACGCCACCGCGTTCCGATCGTGGTGACCGGCTTCGAACCGCTGGACATCCTCGAAGGCGTTCGCCGGGCCGTACGGCAGCTGGAGCGCGGCGAGCACACGGTCGAGAACGCCTACCCGCGCGCCGTCCGCGCCGAGGGCAACCCCGCCGCGCTCGCCATGCTGGCGGACGTCTTCGAGGTCACCGACCGGGCCTGGCGCGGTATCGGGGTCATCCCCGACAGCGGCTGGCGGCTGTCCGACCGGTTCCGGGAGTACGACGCCGAGCACCGCTTCTCCGTCACGGGCATCACCACCCGCGAGCCGGCCGCCTGCCGCAGCGGGGAGGTGCTCCAGGGGCTGCTCAAGCCGCACGAGTGCGAGGCCTTCGGCACCCTGTGCACCCCGCGCAACCCGCTGGGCGCCACCATGGTCTCCAGCGAGGGGGCCTGCGCCGCCTACTACCTCTACCGGCGCCTGGAACTGCGGCCCGCGGCCCCCCGGCCCGCCACCACCCCGGCCCAGCCCACCGACCCGACCGCCCCGCTGGAGGCGAGCCCCGTTGTCTGAGACCGCACTCGACGTCACGGGCTGGACCTGTCCGGCCCCCCTGCGCGACCGGCCCCGCGTGGTGATGGGCCACGGCGGCGGCGGGGCGCTGTCGGCGGAACTGGTCCAGCACCTGTTCGCCCCCGCGTTCGGCGGCGAGGCGCTCGCGCAGCTCGGCGACTCCGCGGCCCTGCGCCTGGGCGGGGTCCGCCTCGCCTTCTCCACCGACTCCTATGTGGTGCGGCCGCTGTTCTTCCCCGGCGGCAGCATCGGCGACCTGGCGGTCAACGGCACGGTGAACGACCTCGCCATGAGCGGGGCCGAGGCCGCGTATCTGTCCTGCGGGTTCATCCTCGAGGAGGGCGTCGAGATGGCCTCGGTCGCCCGGGTCGCCGAGGCCATGGGGGCCGCCGCACGGGCCGCCGGCGTGGAGGTGGCCACCGGCGACACCAAGGTCGTCGAGGCGGGCCACGGCGACGGCATCTACCTGAACACCGCCGGGATCGGCCTGATCCCGGACGGGGTCGACCTGCGCGCGCAGCGCGTCGTACCCGGTGACGTCGTGATCGTCAGCGGGGAGATCGGCCTGCACGGGGTGGCGATCATGAGCGTCCGGGAGGGGCTGGAGTTCGGCGTGGACGTCGAGAGCGACTGCGCGGCCCTGGGCGGGCTCGTGCGGGCGATGCTCGCGGTCACCCCGGACCTGCACGTCCTGCGCGACCCCACCCGGGGCGGGCTCGCGGCCGCCCTCAACGAGATCGCGGCCGCCTCCGGCACCGGCGTCGTCCTGCACGAGGGGCGCGTCCCGGTTCCGGCGGCCGTGGCGAACGCCTGCGCCGTCCTCGGCCTCGACCCGCTCTACGTCGCCAACGAGGGCAAGCTCGTCGCGTTCGTCCCCCGCGAGCACGCCGAGGCAGTCCTCGACGCCATGCGCGCCCACCCGCTGGGTCGGCACGCGGCGGTGATCGGCGAAGCCGTCGACGCGCACCCCGGCCTGGTCGTGGCGCGCACCGGCCTCGGCGGCACCCGTGTGGTGGACCTGCCGCTGGGGGAGCAGCTGCCCCGCATCTGCTGACCGGGACCCGCCGCCCGCCCGGCTACCGCTCAGGGCGGGCGTCGTCCGGCCAGCCGTACCCGGTGCGCGGCGGGACGGGTACGGCGCCGACCGCGGCCAGGTCGCGGTCGGCGGCGCGCATCAGCTGGGCGGACAGGTCGCGCATCGCGCGGCTCGCCGCCAGCTCGTCGCCGATGGCGGGGACGTCCACGTCCTGCGGATTGCACCGGGCCCGTCCGCGGCCGGTCAGGGTGGTCCTCCCGTTGTCGAGCACGGCCCGGGCCCTGGTGGTGCCGTCCTCCTCCACGAGGTAGAGGTCCACCCTCCACTCCTCGGCGTGTGTCATGGCCTGCCTCCTCCGTGCTGTGCCCCAATCCCAGGATCCCCCCGCGCGGACCGCGGGCAAAGTCCGCACGTCCCCTCACACCGCCGCGGCCCCGTCGTGCGGTCAGGCGGCGGTCCAGCCGCCGTCCATCGGCAGCGAGGCCCCGGTGACGTGCCCGGTGTGCGGGCCGCACAGCCACACGGCGACGGCGGCCACCTCCTCGGGCTCGATCAGCCGCTTGATCGCCGAGCCGCGCAGCAGCACCTCCTCGACGACCCGCTCGGGCGGCAGGCCGTGCGCCCGTGCCTGGGCCGCGATCTGCCGTTCCACCAGCGGGGTGCGGACGTAGCCGGGGTTCACGCAGTTGCTGGTCACCCCGTGCGCGGCCCCCTCCAGGGCGGTGACCTTGCTCAGCCCCTCCAGCGCGTGCTTGGCGGCCACGTACGCGGACTTGAAGGCGCTGGCCCGCAGCCCGTGCACGCTGGAGATGTTGACCACCCGCCCCCACCCGCGCCCGTACATGTGCGGCAGGACCCTGCGCAGCAGCAGGAACGGGGCGTGGACCATCACCCGCTGGATCAGCTCGAACCGCTCCGGCGGGAACTCCTCGATGGCCGCGACGTGTTGCAGCCCCGCGCTGTTGACCAGGATGTCCACGGAGGCCGGCAGGGCGTCGAAGGCCGTGGGGTCGGCGAGGTCGGCCGGATGCGCCACGCCGCCGATCCGCGCGGCCACCGTCTCCGCCGCCTCCGCGTCGACGTCCACGACGTGCACGAAGGCTCCGGCGTCGGCCAGTGCCACGGCGCAGGCGCGCCCGATGCCGCTGCCGCCGCCGGTCACCAGGGCCACCCGGCCCTCGGGTCCGGGTCCCGCCGGGCCGCCGGTCCGCGCCCGGCCGGGCTCCGTGCCGCCGGACGCGCTGAAGGAAGATCCGCTCGTCATGGTCCGAACGTTAGGGACCGGTACGGCCGGTGCCGATGTGCGCCGGACCCACACTCCGCGCATCGCCTGTGGCGGAGACCGCCACAGGTGGAGCCGGCGTCACGCCGGTGCCGGGTTCTTCGGGCCGTGTGGGCCTGGGTCAGGAGGTCCGCCAGCCGGGCAGCCCGCCCGACGGGGGACGGCCCGCCATCACCTGGGCCAGGTGGTGGAGGATCTCCTCCGCCTCCCGGCGGACCTGACCCGGGACATCGCCGCGCTCGCGTACGAGCCGGTCGTAGATCGGCGCTTCACTGCTGGTGCTGCTCACTTAGGACGTCGCTCCCCTGAAACCGGCACCGGCGGCCGGGCGGCACAAGTGTAGGTGGCGGAATCCCGGCACCCGAACACAGGTCGGTACGGGCGCCGGGGCAAAGGCCTGAACAGGGGGCAAAGCGGAATTCAGGAGCAGGTGGTTCCGTCCGCCGGTGCGGTCCCGTCGACGAGGAAGGCGTCGATGGCCTCGGTCGCGCAGGTGTCGTGCCCGTAGACCCCGTGTCCCTCGCCCTTCACCGTGAGGTTGACGCCGACGCCCCGCCCGAGCGCGTCGGCCATCCGCTTCGCGCCCTCGACCGGGGTGGCCGGGTCGCCGGTGTTGCCGACGACGAGGATCGGGGCCGCGCCCCCGGCGGCCACCTGCGGCCGGTCGGACGTACCGCGCACCGGCCAGTCGGTGCAGACCAGCAGGCCCTTCGCCAGGGACGGGCCGAAGACCGGTGAGGCGGAGCGGAAGGCGGGCTCCTGGGCCCGCATCTCGTCCACGGTGTAGCGGCGGCCGGTGTCGGCGCAGCCGATCGCCGTGTGGGCGGCGTCGGTGTTGTCGTAGCGGCCGTCCTGGCCCCGCCCGCTGTAGGCGTCCGCGATGGCGAGCAGGCTGTTCCCGGTGCCCAGCTGCCGCACCTCGTACAGCGCCTGGACCAGGTAGTCCCAGGTCCGCTTGTCGTAGAGGGTGGCGGCGATCCCGGTGAGCGCCATGTCGGAAGTCAGCCTGCGGCCGCTCTTCGTGGGCGCGGGCTGCTTCTCCAGTTTCTCCAGCAGCTCGGCGATCCGCCGGTTGCCCTCGGCGGTGTCGGCTCCGGTGGGGCACTTGGCGGCGTACTTGTCGCGGCAGAACTCCATGGCGTGCTCCAGCGCCAGCTGGAACCCCTTGGCCTGGCCGAGGCCCGCCTGGAGCTCGTCCGAGGTGGGGTCGACCACGGCGTCGAACACGGTGCGGCCGACGTTCTTCGGGAACAGGTGCGCGTAGACGCCGCCCAGCTGGGTGCCGTAGGAGATGCCGAAGTAGTTCAGCCTGGCGTCGCCGAGGACCTGGCGCATCAGGTCCATGTCGCGCGCGGTGTCGGCCGTGCCGACATGGGGGAGGACCTTGCCCGAGTTCCGCTCGCAGGCCTGCGTGTAGGTCCGGACGGCGTCGAGCGGGTTGTCGCCGGCGGGGCCCGGCCCCTCGTCCAGGGCCTTGTCGTCCAGGCAGACGACCGGGGCGGTGTTGCCCACGCCGCGCGGGTCGAAGCTGACCAGGTCGTAGACGGCGCCCAGCTTCTCGTAGTCCTTCGCCGCGTGGGGGAGCGTCTTCACGCCGGAGGCGCCCGGGCCGCCGAAGTTGTACACCAGCGAGCCGACGCGCCTGCCGGGGTCGGTGGCCTTCTTGCGGATCAGCGCCACGTCCAGGGTCTCGCCGCCGGGCTTGGCGTACTCCAGGGGCGCCTTCATCGTGGCGCACTCCCAGCCCTCGCCGGGGGCCTTGCCTCCGCCCTGGGCCGCGGAGGGCGCCGGGCAGGGAGCCCAGTTCGGCTTCTGCCCGGTCAGGGCGGCGGGCAGGGCGGCCGGCGGGGCGGCGGCGGGGGCGCTCGCCGGGGCCGAGGGCTTGAGCGCCGCCGGGGCCTTGCCGCCGCCGTCACAGGCCGCCAGAACGGGGAGCGCCAGCAGGGCGGCGGCGGTGAGGACCGCCGTCCGCGCGGGGCGGCGTATGGGGTGGCGCATGAGGGAGCTCCTGGTGGCGCGGGCGGCATCGGTGCCGTCGGGTAAACGGATGGCAAACTATCCGATCGGTTTGCGGGCGGTGCCCCCGGGGTCGGCGGTGCGGGCGCCGAGGCGGCGCCAGCGAGGCTGAACAGTCGGATGATCGGACTGTTACGGTCGGGTCATGCCCGAACTGATCGCCCCCTCCCCGCACCTGCACTCCTCCTGGCTCGACGCGCAGGCGGAATGGGGCGCCGACGCCCACATGGACGGCGCCGGACTGGGCTCCGACGACGACGTGGACACCCCCGAGGGCTTCGAGGCCTGGACCCGGCGCCTGCGCCGCCAGGCGGACCGCACGGCGGTGGTCGAAGAGGGCCGCGTCCACGCCACGTACTGGTGGATCGCCGAGGGCGACACCTACCTGGGCGCCATCGACCTGCGCCACTACCTCAACGCCTTCCTCCTCGACGCCGGCGGCCACATCGGCTACAGCGTCCGCCCCTCGGCGCGCCGGCGCGGCCTGGCCGGCTGGGCGCTGGGCCGGGTCCTGTACGAGGCCCGCCTGATGGGCATGGACCGGGTCCTGCTGACCTGTGACCCCGGCAACGAGCCCTCGCAGCGCACGATCGAGCGGGCCGGCGGCGTCCTGGAGGACGTGCGCGAGACCCTGATAGGCCCCAAGCGCCGCTACTGGGTCTCCCTCTGACGAGGACTCGCCCCTCGCTCCCCGCCGGTCACGGCCGCCACCCGCGTCCCGCTCGCTACAGTGCGGTACACCCCGAACGCGGGGCAGGCGGACGGGGCGCACCCGCTCCGGCCCCCTTCCAGGACCGTGAGAGGCAGCCCGCATGCCCGACCCCGCCCCCGACGGACGGCGCCGGGCCCGCCTGCGGAGCCCCGGTCCGGCGGCCTGGACGGCCCTGGTGTCCTCGACCGCGTTCGCGCTGCTCGCGCTGTGGGTGAGCCTGGCACCCGTCGGGCCGCTGCCCGGGGACCCGGGCCCGCACGCCTGGTCCCTCGTACACCGGCCGGCCCTCGGCCTGGCCGTGGCCCGGGCGGTCACCGCCACCGGCACGGGGGTCTGGCCGTACGCCCTGGTCGTCCTGGCGGGCCTGTACGCCGGCCGCGGGACCCCGCGGCGCCTCCTGGCGGCGGCCGCGTTCGCCCTGTGCCTCGCCGGCGGGCAGGCCGTGCGGTACACGGTGATGGCCCTGATCGCCCGGCCGCGGCCCCCGGCCGCCGACTGGGCCACCCATGCCGGGAACTGGTCCTTCCCGTCCGGCCACGCCACGACCGGGGCCCTGGTGTCCGGGCTCCTGCTCGCGGCACTCGCCCTGCGGGGCTCCCCGGGCCCGGCCCGGACGGCCGCCGCCGTGCTGATCGTCGCCTGGGGTGCGGCGGTGGGGCTCAGCCGGGTCTACCTCGGCGTGCACTGGCCCTCGGACGTGCTCGGCGGCTGGCTCCTCGCCACCGCCTGGCTGTCCCTCGCCACCCTCACGGCCCGCCGGTACGGCCTGGGGCCCGCCACCGGAACGTAGGCGGCGGGCCCCGGGCGGGAGGGCGTCAGCGGACGTCGCGCTCCGGCAGGTCCACCTCGGCCGGAGCGGAGGCGAAGCCCCGGGCCTTCGCCGCGGCGGCCGGCTTCTTGCCGCAGAACGCCCCCTCCAGGGTCGCGCCGAGCGCGGTGTTCGCGGCGCCCCGGTTCGAGGTGTTCGCCATCGCGGTGAGGCTGCGCCTGCCGTCGCGGGTGGTGAACGCGTACGTGTAGAAGCCCTGCACCGTGCCCGTGTGCCCGTACACCGAGGTGCCGCAGGACAGGTCGTACCGGCGCAGGCCCAGCCCGTAGAAGCGGGTCTTGGCCGCGTCCGTCGGGGTCATGACCAGCATCTCGTCCAGCAGCTTCGGCGCCACCAGCTTGCCGCCCACCAGCGCGGACATGAACGTGCTGAGGTCCGCCGGGCTTGAGATCATCGCACCGGCCGACTGCGCCCAGGACACCGTCTGCTCGGTGGAGTCGACCAGCGGGGCGCCGGCCTCGTCCGGAGTGAGGTAGCCGTGGGTGTGCAGACCGGCGATCTCCGTGCCGGGGTGCACGTAAGCGGTGTCGCGCAGCCTCAGCGGCTTGATGATGCGGCGCTCGTACTCCTTGGCCACCGGCTTCCCGGTGGCCTTCTCGATGAGCATGCCGACGACCACGAAGTTGGTGTTCGAGTACTGGTAGGAGGCCCCGGGCTCGGTCGTCCTGGGCTCGGCCAGCGAGAGGTTCATCAGCTCCTGGTAGCTGAACACCTTGTTGCGGACGGCCTCGAAACCGGGGACGGTCTTGTCGAACATGGCGTTCGTGTAGTCCGACAGCCCGCTGCGGTGGGTCAGCAGGTGGCGCACCGTGATCCGGTCGTCGGGCAGCAGCCCCGGCAGGTAGTGGTTGACCGGGGTGTCGAGCTCGATCTTCTTCTCGTCCACCAGCTGGAGCAGCACGACGGTCGAGAAGGTCTTGGTGACGCTGCCGATCCGGAAGCGGGCCCGGGTGTCCATGGCCGCGCCCGTGACCTTGTCGCTCACGCCCGCCGTCGCGCTCAGGGCGCGGCCGCCCTCGGCGATCCGGGCCAGCGCGCCCGGGGCTCCGGCGGCGAGGGTGTTGCGCAGCGCCTGGTCGACGGCCTCCATGTCCGGGGCCGGCAGCGCGGGGCCGGCGGTGCGCAGGGCCTCGGCGGAGGGGGCGGTCGCGGCCTGGGCGGCGGTGGCGGGGGCCACGCCGGCGACCACGGCCAGCAGGGCGGCGCCGGCGGCCAGGCGACGGTTCAGGGGACGGCGGTGGGCGGACAGGGGCACGTTGCTCCTCGGCTCGGTGGGTGCTCGGTGGGTGCGGATCCCGGGCCCCCGGAGGCAGCCGGGGTGATCATGAGCCTACCGAGGCCGCCGGGGCCGCCTGAGGCTCCGTCACTGCGCGCGCGGCCGAAAGTCGTTGTCCGTTCATACGAGCGCCCGGCACGGCGGGCCGTCCCGCCCGTTGGGGAACACGGCCGGCGCGAGGGCGTACTCAGGCCGTGGCACGGCGGTGGCGCCCGCGAACGGGGGAGGCCCGGCCCGGGGGATCCGGCCGCCCGCCCGGCACCCGGCGGCGCCGGGCGGGCCGAGGCGAGCCGAAATATGATGTGCCTGGGTCTTTCGCACAGCGGGAGCAGAGAGGCAGATGGACGTATCCGGGAGTGGTCCGTGACCCCGCGCCGGCGGCAGCCCCGGCCGGCCAGCGCCGATCTGCTGACCACGCTGGGGCGGCTCACCGCCCAGGCGCGGGAGGGCGCCCAGCTGCACCACACCCGGGTCGAACTGGCCGAGGCCCTCCAGCGTGAGATGCTGCCCGCCACCCTTCCCGTCCTGCCGGGGTTGCGGACCGCCGCCCGGTACGCGCCCGCCCAGCACGGGCTGGACATCGGCGGCGACTGGTACGACGGGTTCCGGCTGCCCGAGGGCGCCCTCGCGTTCTCCATCGGCGACGTCCAGGGGCACGACGTCGCCGCCGCCGCCTTCATGGGCCAGGTACGGGTCTGCCTGCGTGCGGTGTCGGCCGTCGTCTCCGACCCCGGGGAGGTGCTGGGCCGGGCCAACGAGGTACTGCTCTCGCTGGACTCCGAGCTGTTCGCCACGTGCAGCCTGCTGCTCTTCGACCCGGGCACCGGTGAGCTCCAGGGCGCCCGGGCCGGCCACGTCCCCGCCGTCTGGGCCACCGTCGACGGCCGCCACGGCATCGCCGAGGACGCCGGCGGGCCGCCGCTGGGCCTGGTCCCCGGGGCGGGGTACGAGGTCACCCGGCGCAGGCTGACCGCCGCGGGGTCCATCGTGCTGCTGACCGACGGGGTGGTGGAGGGGCCGTCGTTCCCCATCGAGGTGGGGCTGGAGCGGGTGTCCCGGATCGTGCGGGAGGCGGCGGGCGGCGACCCCGACGAGCTGGCCGCCGAGGTGATGAAGGTCGCCGACTCCACCGGCCACGCCGACGACGCGGCGGTCCTCGTCCTCAGCCACGACGGCCTGACCGGCTCCGACGGCTCCGACGCCTCCGACGGCGAGAACGCCTCCGGCGGCCTGAAGAGCGCCGACGGGCTGAACGGCTCCGACGGCCTGAACGGCATCGACGCGTGGGGCGGGCGCGACGCCGCGGGCGCGTGACCCGCGGGCCGGCACCCGCTCTGCGGGCCGTCACCCACCCCCCGGCGGGGCCCGTACGCCGCGCCGTCCCGGGCCCGCCCGCCGGTCGCGCGTGTCACGCCCGGCCGGGACGGCCCACCTGTTGTCTGATGCTGTGGTGCGCACCCTGGAATGGCGGCGTCCGTGGGGAACGCTCCTGCTGGTCCTCGCCGTCGCCGCCGCCTACTACGCGACCGGCCGGCTCGGACTGCTGCGGCAGGTGGTGGTCGACGGCGCGGTCGTCACGCCCCTGTGGCTGCCCACCGGGATCGCGCTGGCCGCCCTGCTCCGGTTCGGTCTGCGGGTCTGGCCGGGAATCGCCCTCGGAACCTACCTCTCCATCGAGCAGCTCGCCGCGTTCCACCTCGCCGACCTGGGCATCGTGGCCGGCAACGTACTGGCCCCGGTCTGCGCCCTGCTGCTCCTGCGCAGGGCCGGATTCCGCCCCGAACTGGACCGGCTCCGCGACGGGCTGGCGCTGGTCTTCCTCGGCGGACTGCTCCCGATGCTGATCAGCGCCACCGCCGGGACGTGCACGCTCGTGCTCACCGGGAACCTGCCGGCCGACAGCTTCTGGCCGACCTGGTCGGCCTGGTGGGCCGGGGACACCATGGGCGTGCTGCTGGTGACCCCGCTGCTGCTGGCCCTCCGCTGGACGGGGCCGCCCCGCGACCCCTACCGGGTGGCCGAGGCGGTGGCGCTTACGGTCGCCACCGTCGTCACCACCCTCATCGCCACCCACAGCGCCCTGTCCCTGCTGTTCCTGGTCTTCCCCCTGCTCATCTGGGCCGCGGTGCGCTTCCAGCTGGCCGGGGCGGCGCCCTGCGCCCTGCTGGTGTCCGTCCTGTCGATCTGGGCGGCGACCGACCACGCCGGCCCCTTCGCCGAGCACAGCCTCCTGGAGGTCATGGTCAACCTCCAGGCCCTCGACGGCGCGGCGGCGCTGACCGGGCTGCTGCTGGCGGCTCTGGTCACCGAGCAGAACAACGTCCGGCTGAAGATCGAGGAGGCCTGCGAGGAGCTCGCCGAGGTGGTCGCCCACCTCTCTCCGGGCGACCGGGGCGACGGCTCCGCCGGCCGGCCCTAGCCGGCGCCGGGCGCGTTGCTGCGCATCTCCTTGACTCCTCAAGCTTTTTTCATATCCTTGAGGAGTCAAGGAGGTAGCAATGAGTGATGCGCTGGATGTGTCCCTGCGCTTGGTGAAGGCCCAGACCGCCCTCGTGCGCCGGTTCGACTCCCGTCTCGGGGCTCTGTACGGGGTGAGCCTGGCCGACTTCCTGGTGCTGCTGCACCTGGGGCGGGCCGAGGGCGGCCGGATGCGGCGGGTGGACCTCGCCGGGGCGCTCGGGCTCACCGCCTCGGGCGTGACCCGGGGGCTGGCGCCCCTGGAGCGGATCGGCCTGGTGGAGCGCGAGACCGACGCCCGCGACGCCCGCGTGGCGTACGCGGCCCTCACGGACGCCGGGCGCGAGCGGCTGGCCCACGCCCTCAAGGCGGCCGAGCAGGTGGCCGCCGACGTCTTCGCGGCCCCGGAGTGGGTGGACGGCGACCTCGGAGAGCTGGGCGGCCTCCTCGCCCGCCTGGGCGCCACCGGCCTCCCCGAGGACCACGCCCCGGAAGCCTGACCCCCCACCGGAGCGACGCCCTGCGCGCAAGCGGAGCCGAGCCCTCAGGGGAACGGTGGTTTACGGGCCGGGGGAGTTCGGGTCGCACCCGGTGCCACCTGGATGAACAGGCCTGGAACAGAAGCGAGTTGGCGTTGACGGGGCCGGGTCTACGCGCGTTGTGTGGGGCGCATGAGGATTCCCCCACGCATCGCGTCCATAGCCGCCGCGGCCGCCGTCGCCGCCACCCTGTTCACCGGTCAGGCCGCCACGGCCGCCCCGGCCCCCGCACCCGCCGCCGTGGCCTCGGTCGGCGGCGTCTGTTACTCCGCGCTGCCCGACGAGGCGTACGACACCCTCGAACTCATCGACCAGGGCGGCCCGTTCCCCTACTCCCAGGACGGGATCGTCTTCCAGAACCGCGAGCGGGTGCTGCCGGCCCAGACCACCGGCTACTACCACGAGTACACGGTGATCACCCCCGGCTCGCCGACGCGCGGCGCCCGACGGATCGTCACGGGCAGGCAGTACCACGAGGACTACTACACCGCCGACCACTACGCCACGTTCCGGCGCGTCAACTTCGGCTGCTGACAAGGGTAGCGGTCCACCCCTGAAGCCTTCCCCCGCCGCCCCCGCGGCCGCGGGGGAAGGTCCGCCCCCCTGCCTCCGGTTACTCCATCACTACGGTGGGGTACACACGCATCGGCGTGTGGCATGCAGGCAACAGGTGCATTCAGGGGGAGTGCCATGGCACTCGGGCCCGAGACGGTCGATCTGCTGGAACTGAGCCCGGACTTCGTCCGGGACCCGTACCCCGTCTACGCGCGACTGCGCGAACGCGGCCCCGTCCACCACGTCCGCACGCCGGACGGCGAGCGCATCTGGCTGGTCGTCGGACACGACGCCTGTCGTGCGGCGTTCACCGACCCGCGGCTGAGCCGCGACTGGCGCCGGTCCGGTGACATCGGCCAGATCATCAGCGCCGAGCAGGACGACCCGTCCCTCGCCCACATGCTGATGTCCGACCCGCCGGACCACACCCGGCTGCGCCGCCTGGTGGCCCGCGAGTTCACCCCGCGCCGCATCGAGGCGCTGGCCCCGCGCATCCAGCAGATCACCGACGAGCTGCTGGACGCCATGGAGGCGAGCGGGGAGCGCCGGGCGGACCTCGTGGGCGCCTTTGCCTTCCCGCTGCCGATGACCGTCATCTGCGAGCTGCTCGGCGTACCCGAACTGGACCGCGAGTCCTTCCGTGACTGGTCCGACGAGATGGTCGCCCGTACCAGTCCGCAGGCCCAGGCCGCGGCCTACGAGGCGATGCCGCGCTACCTGACCGGTCTCATCGACGCCAAGCGCGCCGAGCCCGGCGACGACCTGCTCAGTGCCATGATCCATGCCGTCGACGAGGGCGGCGACCGGCTCTCGCCGTCCGAGCTGATCGGCATGTGCGTGCTGCTGCTCATCGCCGGCCACGAGACGACCGTGAACATGATCGGCAACGGGATGCGCGCGCTCTTCGCCCACCCCGAACAGCTCGCCGACCTGCGCGCGGACTTCGGCCTGCTCGACGGCGCGATCGAGGAGATGCTCCGCTACGACGGCCCCGTCGAGACCTGCACCGAGCGACTCGCACTGGAGGACGTGGAGATGGGCGGGGCGGTGATCCCGAAGGGCTCCGCCGTCCTGATCGCCATGGCCGACGCGGACCGTGACCCGGCCCGTTTCGAGGACCCCGCCCGCTTCGACATCCGCCGCGACGCCCGCGGCCACATCGCCTTCGGGCACGGCCTGCACCACTGCCTCGGCGCCCCGCTCGCCCGTCTGGAGGGCCGGATCGCCCTGCGCTCGCTGCTGGAGCGCTTCCCGGAGCTCACCGGTGACGCCGACGAGGCGAAGCTGCCCTGGATCCCCGGCATGCTGATCCGCGGGGTGAGGCAGCTGCCCGTCCGCTGGTGAACCAGGTCCCGGCGCCCCGTTCCGCGGGGCCCCGGGACCGGTCCTACTCCACCGCGGCCGACAGGTGCTCCTCCGCCGCCAGGACCGCCTGGTGCGTGCTGGGCCGGCCCATCAGCACACACAGGGTGTAGGCGACGTCGTCCATCGCCCGCAGGGTGCCGGGGTCCGTCGGGGCGGCCGCCAGGCGGGCCTGGCAGCCGCGCAGCCGGGACAGCACCTCCTCGGTCCGCAGCCGGCTCGGCAGGATCCCCACCGCCTGGACCGTGCCCGGGCGGGCCGGTCCGCGGGCCGCCTCCAGGGACCGGTGCAGGGCCCGCTCGATCCGTACGGGCATCGGCATGCCGAGGGTGCCGGCGACCATCGCCGCCGCCACCTCCACCGCCGTGACGCGGGCCAGCTCGGCCGCCGCCAGCAGGATCTGCTTCGCCTCGCGCACCGAGCAGGGGGCCGCCGCCATCAGCAGCCCCACCGCCCACGTGTGGGTCGGGCTCTCGCCGGGCGGCCCTCCCCGTGCGGGAGCGACCTCGGCCGGGCCGGCCGGGGACGGCGGATCACCAGGAGGCGCCACGAGAGGTTCCCTTCAGCCCGAGGCCGCGCACTGCGACGACGAGAAGCACGTCTGGCCTGCCGCCCCTCGCGGGACGTGTCCTCTCACACGCTGACACACCCGGTGACGATCCGCATCGCGTGCCCCGCCGCGCCCGGCAGGGCACGGCGGTCTCAGAACTCCGAGTTGGCGAACCAGAGGTCCAGCAGCTCCCGGTCCCCGAGGGCCTCGACCGTCGCGGCCGAGCGGTCCAGGCGGCCGTAGAGCAGGAGGAGGAGGTCGGCGGCCGGGGCGCGGACCACGGCCTCGGCGGGCTCTTCGCCCGCGGTGCCCTCCGGGACCGTGCCGAAGCCGTCGGGGCGCAGCCGGACCAGCCACGAGCCGTCCGTGTCGGTGCACTCGAAGCGGATGCTCCGGTTGGCTCCGCGCAGGTGGGCCACCTTCGGGGCGAAGAGGGCGGCGAAGGGGAGGTTGGTGAGGAACTCGTCCACGCCGTCCCGGCCCCGCGCGAGCCCGATGGCGGAGGGCAGTCCCAGCGCCCGCTCCGCGTCGACCCGGTGGACCAGGGTCTCGAACAGCATCCGGCGCACCCAGAAGCGGGCGTGCCCGTCGGCGCCCCAGACCCACATGGGCGCGTCCAGGTCCGTGCCGGCGAACACCTCGGCCGCCTCGGCGGCGCCCTGCTCCAGCCAGTCGGCGTACCCGTCCGCCCGCTCCGGCAGCCGCAGGTCCACTTCACGGCTGGTCGGCGGCGCCTGGATGCGCCGGCGCAGCAGCACCGAGAACCAGCGGTGCACGCTTCCGGCGTGCCGGGCCAGGTCGGTCAGGTCCCAGCCGGGGCAGGTGGGCACGGGGGTCGTCATGTCGGCGCCCCGGAGCAGCTCGGCGAACCGGGCGGTCTCCGCCGCCACGGCCGCCCGGTGGTCGAGCTGGTCGGCTGTGTTCATGATGGGGAGCCCTTCCGGCCTGTCGGATCATTGCCCCGGGCACTCTTTCACAGCCCGGACGCCGGCCCGCCACCGGCTCCGCCGCCTTCGAGCTCCCAGAGGCGGGCCAGGTGCGCGTGCAGGACCTCCTGGGCCCCGTCCGCGGTGAGGTGCCCGATGAGCACGTGCGTGGTGAGGCCGTCCGCGAGGGCGAGCAGCGCCCGGGCCTCGCGCCGCGGGTCGAGCGGCACGGGCAGGGGGAGGCCCCCGGCCGCCTCCCCGAGCAGCCGGGCGAACACCGCCTCCAGCGCCGCGTAGTTCGTCCTGAGCGTCTCGGCCAGGGGGGCGCTGACCGCCGCCTGGGCGACGAACGCCAGCCAGACGCGGGCCTCCGCCCGGTGCTCCTCGCGCAGCAGGGCGACCTCCGTGGCCGCGTGGCCCAGGGCCGAGGCGGCGGACTGGGCCGGGCTGCGCACGAGCCGGGCCCGCACCCGTTCGCCGACCCGCTCGCCGATCTGCCCGAGGGTGAACAGCAGCATCTCCTCCTTGGTGCGGAAGCAGCGCTGTACGGCGCCCATCGACACCCCGGCCCGCCCGGCGACGTCGCGCAGGGTCACGCCCTCCAGCCCGCTCTCGTCCGCGAGCCGGCACACCGCCTCGGCGATCAGCCGGCGCCGCTCCTCGTGGTCCACCTGCCTGGGCATGTCGTCCCTCGCCTTCCTGTCCGCCGCACTGCCCGGCAGTTTATTCGATGCGAGTGCATCGGTTCCCGGTATATGGTTCCGATGCAAGTGCATCGAAACGAGGACGGGGAGAGTACGAGCCATGCGGGAAGACCTCTGGAAGATGACGGCCGCCGCGCAGGCGGGAGCCGTCCGCGACGGCGAGGTGTCCGCCGCCGAACTGGTCGAGAGCCATCTGGAACGCATCGCACAGGTCAACCCCCGGGTGAACGCCGTCACCCAGCTGATGGCGGAACGGGCCCGCGCGGACGCGGCCCTCACGGACCGCCGGCGCGCCGCGGGCGAGGAACTCGGGTACCTCGCCGGTGTCCCCTTCACGGTGAAGGAGACCACCCCGGTCGAGGGCGTGCCGACCACCTTCGGCGTACCCCGCTTCCGCGACCTGGTCGCGGCGGTCGACGCGCCCCCCGTGGCCCGGCTCCGCGCCGCCGGGGCCATCCCCATCGGCCACGCCAACATGCCCACCCTGGTCCTGGCCGGGATGCACACCCGCAGCGAGCTCTTCGGCGACACCGCCAACCCCTGGGACCCGGCCCGCACCCCGGGCGGCAGCAGCGGCGGCGACGCGGTGGCCGTCGCCACCGGCATGGCCGCCCTCGGCCTCGGCAACGACTCCGGCGGCTCCATCCGCGTGCCCGCCCAGTTCTGCGGGGTCGCCGGACTCAAGCCGACCCCCGGCCGCTTCCCTGCCGACCACCGTGTGATCGGCCCCGACGACCCCGGACCGGCCTCCCAGGCTCTCGTCACCGACGGCCCGTTCGCCCGTACCGTGGCCGACCTCCGCCTCGCCTACGAGGCCCTCGCCGGCACGGACCCCCGAGACCCCAGGGCCGTACCCGTACCCGCGTACGGCCCCGCGCTGCCCGGCCCCGTGAAGGTCGCGGTGGTGGCCGACCCCGGCGGGCGGGGGGTCCACCCCTCGGTGCGCGCCGCCGTCGCCGACGCGGCCGCCGCCCTCGCCGACGCCGGGTACGAGGTGTGCGAAGTCCCCTGCGTACCCCGCCTGGACGAGACCCTCGACGCCTACGACCGCATCACGATCACCGAGTTCGCCCCGACCTGGCCGGTGGTCCGCACCCTCCTCGGCGAGGGCGGCGACCGCTACATGCAGAGCGTCATGGAACGCACCCCGCCCGCCACCGCCGACGAACTCGTGCGGCTGATGGGCACCTGGCTGGGCATCCGGCGCTCCTGGGCCGAGTTCCTCGACGCGTACCCGCTCGTCCTCGGCCCCTCCTTCACCGAGCCGCCGGTCGAGCCGGGGCTGGAATCACGCGACCGGGCGGGCCGGGACCGGGTCGCCTCCGGCATGCGCCTGTGCACCGCGACGAGCTTCGTCGGCGTACCCGCGGTGGCCGTCCCCACCGGACTGCGCGATGGGCTCCCCGCCGGCGTGCAGATCATCGGACGGGCCTTCCGTGAGGACCTCTGCCTGGCCGCCGCCCAGGCCGTCGAGGACCGCCTCGGCGTCCTCACGCCGGTCGACCCCCGTACCGCCGGCCAGGGGCTTCCGGCACCGGGGTCCGTCCGCGGCTAGGCGCCTGGCCGCGCCGCGGGCGGTTGGCCTTTTGGCCGGCCCACCGCGGGACCGGCCCAGCGCCTGGTCGGCTGACGGGCGTGCCTGATCTTCCAGTTCGTCCTCCGCCGCCGCCCCTTTCTGCGAGCACCGGCGGCGTGCTGGTGGGCTCGGCTGATCGTGGAGCGGCGTTCGGCACGGCGGGAGTGCGTGCCTGGGGGCACCTCCCAGCGGCAGCCGGGGGAGCGTCGCGGGGCGGACGGGAGTTTGACGACAGCGCTGAGAACTCCTAAGGACTGTCCCGTAAATGATCTTCGAGTCGGTGTGGACGTGGCCGTTCGCTGTGCGGCCCGCTCGCCTATCCGGCGAGGGCGAGGTTGTGCATGCGGGCGATGCCGAGCATGGCGTGGTGGACGCCGTCGCCTTTGAGGCGGCAGTCGCGGAGGATCTTCCAGGTCTTCATGCGGGCGAAGACGTGCTCGACGCGGGCGCGGACTTGCTTGTGGGATTTGTTGTGCGCCTGTTTCCACTCGGGCAGGTCCTCGCCCTTTCGCCGACGGTGGGGCATGACGAGTCCGGTGCCGGGATAGCCGCCGTCGGCGAT
>NZ_JBIAWQ010000017.1:0-138125 GCF_042895815.1 Streptomyces sp. NPDC001373 | reverse complement strand
AGCTCCGCTGCTCGACCACCCGCATCACGAGCCTTGTTCAGGCTGTCCTCACCCTGCATCTGGCCAGCTCAGGCTGAAGATGGAAAAGGCTCAGTTACTCCCCCAAGAAGCTGGGCTTCTTCTAGAGCAGCGAAGTCCGTTGTCCGGGACGGGAATTGAACTCCCAGTCCACACCCATTTCAGAAAATTGGAGTAGCCACCACACTACCCTGAGCAACCTGCATTGGCCCCGGGGCCTTCACTGCCGGACCAGTCGCGGACCAGAGTCGATCTCGCCTCTCCCGCGCACGCCCTCGCCTCCGGCCGTTTCGGCGGCCCCCGCGGGCGGATCCCGGCTCCGCCCCCATGAGCCGTGGTCCCGCACCACCGGGACACGCCACGGCAGCAACGGGAGCCGGACCGGCTGAGGGCTCGCCCGTCTCGGGCGGTCAGACGGCGAGGGCGGCGGTCAGGAGCCACCCGGTGCTGCGGAGTCGAACCGCCCCGCCGGTCTCGTGAGCACCGAGGCCTTCGGTCAGGCGGCGCCGCGCAAGGGCCTGGGCGGCGGGATCGACCGAGCCGAGGAGGTGCCGGCCGGGGCCGGAGCCGAGGAGGAAGTCCGCAGCCTCCCCGGCGGTTCGGCCCCAGGTCCCGTGCGCCTGGACGTGTTCGGCGCGCACGTTCTGGAGACCCGCCGTACGAAGCGGGCCGGTTGCGGTGTCGGGGTCGGCGAGGGAGAACATGCCCGGTCCACCGGGTGCCCCGAAGCCACCGATCGGCAGGATGTCCTCGAGCGCGGTGAGCGCGGTCAGCCACTCGCTCCCTTCGGGCTCCCGCGCTCAGGAAGGCGATGCGCCCACCCGGACGCAGCGCGGAAGCGATGTTGGCGAACGCGGCGGCGGGGTCGGAGAAGAACATGATGCCGAAGCGGCTCATCGCGACGTCGAAGGCGGCTCGGGGAATGTCGTGGACCTGGGCGTCGCCGTGCGTGAAGGAGATGTTGGTGATTCCTTCTTCAGCGGCCGCCGTCCGGGCTTGCTCAAGCATGGGCCCGGAGAGGTCAAGGCCGACCGCGTGGCCCTGCCCCGCTGCACGGGCGGCCAGACGCGTGGTCGCGCCCGCGCCGCAGCCGATGTCGAGAACATGTTCTCCGGGGCGAATCGACGCGGCCGTCAGCAGTGGCTCGTCGAAGCCGGCGTTGACGGCGTTCCAGCGGTCGTGGTGGGCGGCCCAGTGCGCGCCTTCATAGCCGTTCCATGCCTGGGCCTGGGCGGTGTTGGCGGTCTGCTGCATGCGGGATGACCTCCGATTGCGTAGCGAGAGCCCTAGAATGGTCGCACGCCCAAACAGTATGGGCGCTCGCCCATACTTGCAATGCCCTTGCTTCAGGAGGAAGTTGATGTCACCGCGCGGAGTAGCCATAGAAGGCCTGCGGGAGCGGCTGTTCGCGGCGGCAGAGCGTGTCCTGGCCCGGGACGGGGCCGCGGCGCTGACGAGCCGGGCCGTCACCGAGGAGGCCGGGTGCGCCAAGGGAGTGCTGCACACGCACTTCGCCGGGCTGGACGAGTTCGTCGCCGAACTGGTCCTGTACCGGTTCGGGACGGCCGCCGCGCTGTCGGAGGACCTGCCCTCCCGAGCGGGTAACGGTTCAGTGGCAGAGAACCTCGCGGACGTGGCCTCGGCGGTGCTGTCCCTGGATCCGGGGCTGGTGGTACTGGCGGTGACCCGGCCGCTGGCCGCCCGGCGCGTCCGGGAGGCCTGGCAGGCCGGCGCCCCGGGGTTCACCGCGATTCAGGAGGCGGTCAGCGGCTACCTGCGGGCGGAGCAGGAGCTCGGGAGGGTCGCGACGCCGCTGGATGCGGAGTCGGTGGCGCTCGCGCTCGTGGGGACGCTGCACCACCTGCTGATGACCGGCTCGGCCGATGCCGCGCAGGGTTCTCAGGCTCAGGTCGAGCGACTCATCCGCGTGCTGATCCGTACGGCGTGACATCCATCGCCCCGAGGAACGGGTGCGGCAGCGAGGGGGTGTAGCCGGTGGCGGGCAGGAGGATCGTCGAGCCGGATCAGAGGTCGGTGCACGTGGCCGTTCGTCGCGTGGGTCTATTCGCCCGGCGGCCAGTCGTAGCCGCCAGCACGGTGACCTTCGTGGTCGTGGGCCCGTGGACGAGAGCGATTTCGTCGTGCGCCCGCAGCTCGATCCCGGACGGGTCACCGGGCCGTTCCTTGCCATTGACGTAGGCGTGGAGCACGTGGCCGTTCCCGGCCCTGAGGCCGCCGATGGACTCCGTGGTGAGGGCGACGTCCCATTCGGCCATGAACCGGCCCAGGCTGAAGGCGGCTTTGACCGGCGACTCGACGTGGATCACGCCGTCTGCGGCGTGCGTGTGCAGGGGGCTGATCTGCCGGGTCCGCTGGTCGACGCCGATGTTCGGCGGGGCGGCGACCGGCTTTCCGTTCACGATCACGTCGAGGTGGGCGTGGATGTGCTCCGCGTTGCCTTCTTCGCCCAGCATGGGCAGCCCGGCGGCGACGACCCGGGCCGGAGGATCGTTGGGGGGGTGGCGCACGGCGGGCTGGTGCTTCTGCCTGGGGATGTCTTCATCGGAACCGTGGGGACGCCGGTAGATTCCGGTGACCGGGAGGTCCCGCCGCCGGATGACACGACGGCGATCGTGATGCCCGCGATGACGGCGGCGGCAATGACACCCACGATGGCGATCAGCAGCATCCGCCGGCGGTACGCTCTCCCCTCCCGCTCAGGCTGGACACCGAATCGTGAAGCCCGCCCGGCGAGCCCGGTTCCGGGCGGTGCAGGCTGCAGCCGGCATGCGCCGACGTACCCCGCCGGGGTAATGTCGGAGCTCATCAGGTCCCCATGGGACGGGGATCGAAGGGTAGAGCGGTGATCAGCGGACAGCTCAGCAGACGGGGCATCACCCGGCTGATGGCCGTGTGCACGGTTCTGCTCGGCCTGTTCCTCATGCACGGCGCGCCGGCCACTGCCGCCGAGGGCTGTCACGGTGCAACGTCCCACGTCACTCCCATGGACAACGGCCACCGCCACGCGGCGATGAGCCCGGCGGCCGAGGCCACCGGCCACGGACCGACCTTCGAAGCCTCCCCGGTGCCGGGAACGGACGGAGGGTCGTGCGTCTCCACCCCCGCACACGAGCGGATCTCGCTGCCGGCCCCCGGCCTCCTGGCCGCGGCCGTCTTCGGGGTGCTCACGGCAGGGCTGTCAGCGCACCTGCGGGCAGCCGGAGGCGGGACCGGACGGCGCGGCCCGCCTGGCAGTGGGCGGGATCTGCTGAATCGGGTCTGCATCGCGCGGACGTGACAGGCACCGCCGAGCCCCGGCCACCGGCCGGGCTCAGGCACCGCCCCTGCACGTTCCCGCGCGCCACCGCTGTGGTGCGCCCACCCGGAAAGACCTCGCGAAATGTTCGCTTCGCACCGCTTCACCGTCTGTGGCCGCGCCCTGGCCGCGGCCGGCACTGCCGTCGCCCTGGCCCTGACCCTGGCCGCCTGCGGTTCGTCCGACGACTCCTCGTCCATGCTCGGTATGGACCACGGCACCCGTTCCTCCGCCTCGCCCAGTGCGTCATCGTCGATGGGTGACATGCCCGGCTTGTACCACATGGCCGCCGCGGGCTCCGGCCTGTCCGACAGCCAGGACGGCTACCGCCTCACCTCCGCGGAGACGACTCTCGCGTCCGGCAATCCGGCCGCGTACCGGTTCACGATCAGTGGTTCGGACGGCAAGCCGGTCACGGCGTTCGCACTCGAGCAGACCCAGCGGATGCACTTCTACGCCATCCGCTCGGACCTGACCGGCTTCCAGCACATCCACCCCGTCATGGCCCCCGACGGCACCTGGACCGCCGACCTGGCCGCCCTCACGCCCGGGACCTGGCGGATGTTCACCTCCTTCACCCCCGACAGCGGGAGCGGCAAGGGCAAGGACCTGGTGCTGTCGCGCACGGTGACCGTTCCCGGCAACGTCGCCGAGACCCCGCTGCCCGCCCCGGCGACCACGGCCGAGGCCGACGGTTACACGATCACCGTCCAGGGCCGGCCCATGGCGGGCATGGCGCACCCCCTGACCGTCTCGGTCTCCAAGGACGGCAAGCCGGTCACCGACCTCCAGCCGTACCTGGACACCTACGCCCACCTGACCGCCTTCCACGAAGGCGACCAGGCGTTCGCCCACCTGCACCCGACCACGCAGGTCACCGGCGACAACGGCGGGCCTGACCTCGCCTTCCACGCCGAGTTGCCCACCGCGGGCAACTGGCGGCTGTTCCTCCAGTTCCAGACCGGCGGCAAGCTCCACACCGCCGCCCTGACCCTGAACGTCGGCTGAGCCCGGCGGGCGCCGCCCGCAACGGCGGCGCTCGCCTTCCCCAGCCTGCCCGCAGTCGCGGCGTCCATGGAGAAGGCACCCGGGACCGGGCACAGCCACGGCAGTGCGGAGGAACCCGGCCACGAGGACGGACAGGCTCCCGTCGTGCAGCCCGCCACACCGGCCGCCACCTCCGTGCCGCCGGTCTTCCCGAGTCCGGGACAGCCCAGCCAGAAGGCGCCGAGTTCGGGCGACGGCCACGCGCACAGCCACTGACCGGCTCCTGCCCCGGCCCTCTTCCGGGGCAGGAGTGACGGCGGACCGGCGGCCGCGCCCTCAGCGGGCCTTGAGCATGGCGCGCATCTGTGCGATCTCGGCGGTCTGGCTGCGGATGATGTCGGTGGCGAGGTCCTTCGTGGGGTCGTAAGAGCCTTGACGAAGCTCGGACTTGGCCATGTCGATGGCGCCTTCGTGATGCTCGATCATCATGGTCAGGAACATCGTGTCGAAGGCCCGGCCGGAGGCTCGGTCCAGACCCCTCATCTGCGTCTTGTGCATCATGCCGGGCATCGACGTCGCATCGTCATCGCCTTGTCCCATGCCGGCCATGTCCTCCATGCTGCCCATGCCCCGCGGCACGGGTTCGCCCCATGCCTCCAGCCACCCGGTCATCGTCCGGATCTCGGGGGCCTGCGCCTTCTGGATCCGCTCGGCGAGGGCCTTCACCTCCGGCGAGGAATCGTGGCTGCGGGCCATCTGCGCCATGACGATGGCCTGGCGGTGGTGGGGGATCATCCGCTGGGCGAAGGTGACGTCAGCCTGATTGTGCTCGTCAGCCTGTGCGAGGACACGCATCGTCACGCTGGCGAAGTGGGCCGGCTCGGCCGAGGCGGCGGTTACGGCGCCGCCCGGGGCGGCCAGGACGAGCGCGGTCACTGCTGCGGTCAGGGCGGCGCGGCGGCCGGTCGGACGGTTGGTGCTCATGATCTGCCTCCTTGGACGAGCCTGCGGGCGGGCCTGCCAGTGCGGTGGAACAGGATCGGCGCGCCTGCCAGGACGGCCATCAGCGCGGCCATGGCGCCCACCTGCCTGCCCGTCGTAGGGGGCGCGCTGTCAGGCGCGGCCCGGCCCGGTGGGGTGATCGTGCTTGTCGAGCCGGTCGTGGCCGGACGGGCGGTGCCCGTGGTGTCCGTCGTTGTGCATGCAGTGCATCATGAAGAACATCATCAGCGGGCAGGCGCCGACGATTGCGAGTCAGGCCAGCGTCGCCACCGGGTACGCCGAGCGCCAGGGCTCCGACGAACGCGATCGCGGCGGCGAGCGCGTACAGGCCGTAGTTGCGGTCGGTGTTCACGGCGGCCTCCTTGCCGAAGTCGTGGCTACCCCGGCCCGGGATCGCACATCGGCCGGGCTAAGGGTCGTTCTGCGGGTGCGTGTGCAAGGCGGCCAAGCGGTGCTTGTACTCGTCCTCGTCGGCCTCTCCTCGAGCCAGTCGCTGGGCGAGGATGTGTTCGGGTGTCGGGGCCGCCGAGGTGTGCATGTGCTCATGAGGGCGCTCCAGGGCCCGGAAGAGGAGCACGGCTGCGGTGATGATCAGCGCCCCGAACAGGATCATGCCGACCGACATCGCGAACCAGCCCCGCCCGCTGACGTCGTGGTCATACCAGAACATCATCGCCGCTCACCTTCTTCACCGAAGGAGGCTTGTCCCACCTGCATCGTCACACCGGCCGGGTTGCGATGGAGGGGGCCGAATAGGCCCCTCACGAGGCCGCCCGGGCCCTGCCGCGCGGCACCGGGTGCGGGCGCATGCTGGAAGGGACGGGCCGAACAGGGAGGCGAGACCCCATGGGCGCCCTTGATGCTGTGGTCGTCGCGGCCGCCGTGGCGGTGATCGGCGGGTTGGGCTGGTACTTCTTCGGCCCCCGCCGGGCCGGATCCGCCCGGCTGGAGGACGGGGTTCAGCGGGTGGACGTGGTCGTGCGGGGCGGCTACAGCCCGAACCTGATCAAGGTCCGCCAGGGCACGCCGCTGGAGCTGGTCTTCGACCGCCAGGAGTCCGGGGAGTGCACCTCCCGGGTCGTGTTCCCGGATCTGCACGTGAGCGCCGGGCTGCCCGCCCACACACGCACCACGGTGCGCCTGGCCCCGGACAGACCGGGCACGTTCGGCTTCGCCTGCGGCATGAACATGATCCACGGCACCCTGCTCGTCGAACCGGACGGCCAGCCGGAATCCGCGTCACTACCAGCCGCCGGCCGGGCCACCACCGCGCCCGGTGGCGCCCCGGCATCCGCCGTGGAGCGGTCGGCGGCCGAGGCGGAGGCCGCCGACGTCGCCGAGCGTCAGGCGGAGATCGCGAACCTGACCCGCCGGGTCGTGATCGGTGCGGTTTTCACCGCACCGGTGCTGTTCGCGGTGATGGCGCACGAGCTGTTCGGGGCGGACTGGGTACCGGGATGGATGCTGAACCACTGGCTCCAGCTGGCCCTGATCACCCCGGTGATGTTCTACACCGGATGGCCGATCCACGTCACCGGGTGGCTGGCGCTGCGCCACCGCAGCGCCGACATGAACTCGCTGATCACCCTCGGCACGAGTGCCGCCTACGGCTACAGCCTCCTCGTCACCCTCGCCCCCGGCCTCCTTCCGGAGGACGTGCGCGAGGTGTACTACGAGGCCGTCGGCGTCATCCTCACCCTCATCCTGCTCGGCAGACTGCTGGAGGCTCGCGCGAAGGCCGGCACGGGCGAGGCCATCCGTTCCCTGCTGGGGCTCCAGGCCCGCACCGCGCGCGTCGTACGGGACGGTACCGAGAGCGAGATCCCCGTCGAGGACGTCGCCGTCGGCGACGAGATCGTCATCCGACCGGGAGAGAAGATCCCCGTTGACGCCGAGGTCCTGACCGGATCCTCCGCCATCGACGAATCGATGGTCACGGGCGAGCCAATGCCGGTCACCAAACGCGCCGGGGACACCGTCATCGGCGCCACCGTCAACACCACCGGATCCCTGCGCGTACGCGCCGCCAAGGTCGGCGCGGACACGATGCTCGCCCAGATCGTCCGCCTCGTACAGGCCGCGCAGGCGTCCAAGGCGCCCATCCAGCGTCTGGCCGACGCCGTCTCCGCCTACTTCGTGCCCGCTGTCATCGCCATCGCCGTCGCCACCTTCGCCGTCTGGTTCACCGTCGGGCCCGCCCCGGCCCTCACCCTGGCCCTCGTCTCGGCGGTCGCCGTGCTGATCATCGCCTGCCCCTGCGCGCTCGGCCTGGCCACCCCCCTGTCGGTGATGGTCGGCACCGGCAAGGGGGCCCAGGCCGGCATCCTCATCCGCTCCGCCGAGGCCCTGGAAACCGCCCACAAGCTCGACACCGTCGTCCTCGACAAGACCGGCACCGTCACCGCCGGAAGGCCCGTCCTCACCGACGTCCACACCGCCGACGGCACCGGCGAATACGAGCTGCTGGGGCTGGTGGCCGCAGCCGAGGAACCGAGCGAACACCCGCTCGGACAGGCCATCGTCGCCGGCAGCCGCGAACGCGGTGTGACCTCGTCGGCCGCTTCCGTCTCCGACTTCGACTCCGTCACCGGCCAAGGTGTCAGGGCGACCGTCGACAGCCACACCGTCCTCGTGGGCGCCCCCCGCCTCCTGGCCGGCGCCGGCATCGACACCGGCTCGCTGAGCACAGAGGCGGCGCGCCTGTCGGCCGAGGGGAAGACGCCCGTGCTCGCCGGGATCGACGGCAGGCCGGCGGGGGTCCTGGCCGTGGCCGACACCGTCAAGGACGACTCCGCGGAAGCCATCACCGCCCTCCAACGCCTCGGCATCGAGGTGGTCATGCTCACCGGCGACAACGCGCGTACCGCCGCCGCGATCGCCGCTCAGGTCGGCATCAGCCGGGTGCTGGCGGAGGTGCTGCCCGAGCACAAGGCCGACGAGATCCGTCGACTTCAAGCCGAAGGAAGCACCGTCGGCATGGTCGGCGACGGCATCAACGACGCCCCCGCACTGGCCGCCGCCGACGTGGGCCTCGCGATCGGCACCGGGACCGACGTCGCCATCGAAGCCGCCGACATCACCCTGATCTCCGGTTCCCTCACAGGAGTAGTCACCGCCGTCCGCCTCTCCCGCGCCACCATGCGCAACATCAAGCAGAACCTGTTCTTCGCTCTCGTCTACAACGCCATTGGCGTCCCCCTCGCCGCCGGCGCCCTCTACCCCCTGTGGGGCATCCGCCTCAGCCCGATCATCGCCGCCGGAGCCATGGCACTGAGCTCCCTGTCCGTCGTGACCAACGCCTCTCGCCTGCGCCGCTGGCGCCCCGCTCCCCTACCGCACACCGCACCGGCCCGCGTCGAGCCCAAGGCCGAGACTCCGGCCGACCACACGGCATCCCTCCGCCGCCCCAACACCACGAGCCCTCACCCGCATCCCGGCCAGGAGCACGCGAACTCGGACGGCTCGGGTAGCGCACGACGGGTCGTGGACCCCGTGTGCGGCATGCGGATCGACCCGACGGACGCCGCGGAGCACCGCAAGACCGACACCGGTGAGTACCTCTTCTGCTCCGCCCACTGCGCCGCCGCCTTCAACGCCGACCCAGGGCGCTACACCACCACACACGACGACGCACACGAAAGCGGGTAGGCCCCTCGTGGAGGGCGTACGGTCAGACCACGGTCGGGGCGCGTCCTCTCTGCCGGAGGACCGCCCGGACCAAGATCCGGACCATTTCCGGACCAGCACCCGCCAGAGAGCCGCACCAACTGCCGTTTCCGCTGGTCAGCATGGGTGCAACTGGCGTACCACCAGACGACCAAGAACCTGCTGGTCAGCTACTCGCCGAAGAAGCTCGGGTTCCTCTAGCGGTACGAAAGAAGGCGCCTGGGCACTGCTGGCGCCCGTACTCCTCTCTCCCCCCCTGTGATCTGGGACTTCTGATGTAGGACGACAGGAAGCCCAAGCGAAACCTTGTCACGCCGCTGGAATCGGCGGGCCTGCTCGCGCTTGCCACGCAGGGAGGCCAGCAGGAGCGCGGCGGCGGCGAGGGCCGATCTGCCGCTGTTCTCCGTCCCGCGGCGCGATCCGCGCCGCGTGGAAGTCACACGCTTAAACATGTCTCCGGCTTCTTCGGCGTAAGCCGCGACCGCCCCTACGGCCGCGCTTCATCTCCTATGCCGAGCGCCGGAACGGCACTCCCGGGTGCCCCGTCAACCACAGGGATTGACAGCCACTTTATGAACTCATGAACGTAACAATGAGTAAGTATGCCGATGTTGCCCCGCAGGGTGAGAGGGGCGAACCCCTCACCGGAGGAGCGCACCGAAGGAGCCGGCCGTTACCGGGGCGCCCTCATCCGGCCGGGGCGGGGAGCGCGATCTCCGCCCAGATGGTCTTGCCGTCGGCGCGATGGCGGGTGCCCCAGCGCTGGGCGAACTGGGCGACGAGCAGCAGACCGCGGCCGCCCTCGTCGAAGGCACGGGCCCGCCGCAGATGCGGGGCGGTGCCGCTGCTGTCGTACACCTCGCAGATCAGCGCGTGACCCCGCAACAGCCTCAGCTGGACCGGTGGTCGACCGTAGCGGATCGCGTTCGTGACGAGCTCGCTCACCACCAGTTCCGCGGAGAACGCCACGTCCTCCAGCTCCCACGCGGCGAGCCGACCCTGCACCTTCGCACGGGCGTCGGCGACCGCCGCCGGGTCGGACGGCAGCTCCCAGGTGGCGACCCTCTCCGTGTCGAACGCCCGGGTCCGAGCGACGAGCAGCGCGACGTCGTCCAGCGGCAACTCGGGCAGCAGCGTGCGGATCAGGTCGTCGCAGGCCGCCTCCAGCGACCGGACGGGCCGTTCGAGGCACCGCCGCAGCAGCGCGAGACCACTGCCCGGATCGTGCTCCTCACCCTGGACGAGGCCGTCCGTGTACAGCACCAGCAGGCCGCCCGATGGCAGTTCCCACTCGTGGGACTCGAAGGGCAGGCCGCCCAGGCCCAGCGGAGGACCGGGAGGGATGCCCGCGAAGTCCACCGCGCCGTCGGGGGTGACCACGGCGGGCGGCGGATGGCCCGCGGTGGCCGCCGCGCAGCGGCGCGACACCGGGTCGTAGACCACGTACAGGCAGGTGGCGATGAGATCGGTGGGCCCATCGAGCTCCGGCTCGTGCGGCACCCGGGTGTCCTCCTCGGCCGCCCCGTGGGTGACCAGATCGTCGAGCTGAGTGAGGAGTTCGTCGGGCGGCAGGTCCACGTCGGCCAGGGCGCGCACCGCCGTCCGCAGCCGGCCCATGGTGGCCGACGCCCGCAGCCCGTGCCCCACCACATCGCCCACGACGAGCGCGACCCGTGCCCCGGACAGGGGGATCACGTCGAACCAGTCGCCGCCCAGTCCCGCCCGGGTGCGCGCCGGCAGATAGCGGTGCGCCACCTCCACCGCCTCCTGCGCGGCGAGCCGGCTGGGGAGCAGACTGCGCTGCAGGGCGAGCGCGGTGTCGCGCTGCAGGGTGTAGCGCCGGGCGTTGTCCACGGCCACGGCGGCCCGCGCACCGATCTCCTCCGCCAGGTACAGGTCGTCCTCCGTGAAGGGCTCCTCCCGCCGGTGCCGGACCAGCAGTGCCACTCCGAGGATCACGCCCCGCGCCCGCAGGGGAACGACCATGAGCGAGTGGACGCCGAAGGCGCGGACCACGCCCGCCCGCCCGGGGTCGGCCGCCTCCCACGCCCTGACCGCCTCGTCGTCGGTGCGGTGCAGCGAGGACCTGCCGGTGGCCAGGCAGCGGGCGGGCGGCGAGGACTCGGGGTAGTCGTCCAGGTCCCCGGGCCGGGCCAGCGCCTCGGGCACACCGGGTAGCACCGACTGCTGCCCCGCGCGCCGCAGGGTGACGCCGCCCGTGGCGGACGGCTTCGGCTCGACCCCCCGGAACAGGGAGTCCAGCAGGTCGATGGTGACGAAGTCGGCGAGCCGGCCCACCGCCACGTCGGCCGTCTCCTGGGCGGTGCGCATCACGTCCAGGGTGCTGCCGATGTGCGCGCTGACGTCGTTCAGCAGCGTCAGCCGCTCCCGGGCCAGGTGCTGCTCGGTGACGTCGAGCGCGGACAGCTCCAGATGGCGCACCTGTCCCGTCGGGCCCCTCAGCGGGGACACGGTGATGGACCAGACCCGGTCGGGGGCGTCCGGCCGGGACCTGCCCCGCACGTGGAACTGTTCGGTCTCGTGCGTGTCGAGCACCCGGCGCATGCCGTCCTCGACCTTGTGGCAGATGTGCGGCGGCAGGACATCGGTGACGCGCCGGCCCGCCAGCTCCCGTTCGCTGAGACCGAGGTCGCGTTCGGCGCCCGCGCTCGCCCGTACGGCCCGCAGCTCGGCGTCGAACACCATGACGGGGAGGCGGCACTGCGTGAACACCGCCTCCGCCGACGCGGAAGGCGGTCCCGGCAGCTCCGTCGGCGTCGCCACGAGGAGCCGCTGGTCCCGGCCCTCACCGTCCGACCACGGGAACGCCCGCAGCCGCACCGCCACGCGCCGGCCGTCCCGGTGCCGCAGCGACGCCGTCACGCTCCGGCCGCCGAGGACCGCGCGGACCGCCCCGCCGGTGTCCCGGTCCGTGCCGAGCAGCCGGGCCGCGGGGCGCCCGATCGCCGCCCGGGACGGATAGCCGAGCAGGCGCTCCGCACCCTCGCTCCACCCCGTCACCACGCCCCGGGCGTCGACGACGGCCGTGGCCGACATCGTCGGATCCGGGAGGTCGTCGGCGTCGCCGTCGAGCGGGATGCCGTCGCGCATGTCGATCATCGCCCGTTCTGTCCTCGGAGCCGGCCCGGCCGACGGGTGAAGCCGTCGGGGCCACGCGTCGGCCGACGTGACGATCCGGTCGCGCCGGTCCCCGAAGCCGGGTCTGTCGCCCCCTGCGTCTCTTCTACTTCTACCGTCCTACGCGTCGGGTCGCGTGTCCTGGCGGAGGGCGCCGGGACGACACGGTCGCGTGCCCTGGCCGGACGGAGGCTGCCGGCGGGCGCCGCGCCCCGTGCGGTCCCCGCCGCCGAGCACGTGCGGGGGCTGCGCCCAGCGCGTGCGGGGACTGCCACGTGCGGGGACTGCCGGCGTGCGCGTGCGGGGACTGCCGGCGTGCGGGTGCGGGTACTCCCGGCGTGCGTGCGGGGCTCCGCCGCGAACGTACGGGTGCCGCCCCTGAGCCCGTGCCGCTGTGCGCGTAAGGCCCTGCCGCCGAGCGCGTGCGGGTCCTGCGCCTTGCGCGTGCGGGGACTGCCGGGCGTGCGCGTGCGGGACTGCCGGCCTGCGCGTGCGGGGGTCCGCAAACGTACGGGTGCCGCCCCTGAGCCCGTACCGCTGTGCGCGTAGGCTTCCGGCCGCTGTGCGGCACCCCGCATCGCGCCGGGCGCGGACCGTCCGCAGTACGTAAGCTGATGGAGGCGGGCGGGGGTGTCATCCGGCAGGGACAGAAAGCGGTGACGAGCAACCAGCAGGTGCCCGGTCTGCCCGGCGCCCAACGAGCGGAGCGGGCCGACGGCCTGCCGTTCCAGCCGCACGCACTGGCCGCCACTCGGGCGGCGGCCAGTGCGGCGGCGCTGATCGCCGCTGGGGTGGGCGTGCTGAGCCTGACCGGCTGGATCTTCGACATCGTCGCGCTGAAGCGCGTCCTGCCCGGCGTCACGACGGTCATGAAGGCCAACACCGCGGTGGCCGTCATCGCCCTCGGCCTGTCCCTCTACGTCGTCGGCCGCGGGCCGGTCCGCTCACGAACGGCCGCCGCGGCCCGTGCGGCGGCGGCCCTGACGACGGTGATCGGCGCCCTCGCCCTCGTGGAGTACGCGACCGGGGCGAACCTCCACATCGACGAGCTCCTCTTCACCGACAACACCGCCGACCCGGGCACCCCCGGCCGCATGGCCCCGAACACGGCCGCGGCACTGACCCTCGGCGGCGCGGCGGCCCTCTGCGCGAGCGCACGCCGCGTCCCCGCCTGGATCAGCCAGATCGCGGGCCTGGCCGTCCTCGCCCTCGGCACCCTGCGGCTGTACGGGGCCGCCTACCGGGTGCCCGAGCTGGAGCGCTTCGGCCCCTACACGGGCATGGCCCTGCACACCGCGCTGGCCCTGGTGCTGCTCGGCGGGGCCCTCTTCCTGGTCCGGCCGGACGAAGGGCCGGCGGGCCTGCTGACGAACGCGGGAACGACGGGAGCGCTCGGGCGCCGGCTGTTCGTCACCGCCCTGATCGTGCCGCCGCTGCTGGGCTGGGGCATCCTCGTGGGCGAGGACGCGGAGCTGTTCGGGACCCGGCTCGGCACAGCGCTGCTGGTGTGCGGCCACACGATCGCGTTCAGCGCGGTGATCTTCGCGGCGCTGGCCGTGGGGCGCCGCGTCGAGGTGGCGCACGGCCGTCTCGAATGGCAGGTGCGCCAGAACCAACTGCTCCAGGCGTTCATGGACAACACGCCCGCCGTGGTGTTCGTCAAGGACGTGGAAGGCCGCTACCTGGCGGTCAACACCACGTTCGAGAAGAGCCTGAACCTTTCCCGCGAGCAGGTGCTGGGCCGCCGTGACAAGGACGTCATGCCGTCGCCCCTCGCGGGGGAGGTGCGGGCCTCCGACCTGTCCGTGCTGCGGGCGGGCAAACCCCTGCAACGGGAGGAGCTGCTCACCCTGCCGGACGGCCCGCGGGAGTTCCTCTCCACGCTCTTCCCGCTCCACGACGCCTCCGGCACCCCCTACGCCGTGTGCGGCGTGGTCACCGACATCACCGAACGGGCCGCCGCCCAGCGCGAGCTGGAACGCGCCCACCGGCGGTTCCGCGCCCTGCTGGAGTCCGCGCCCGACGCCACCCTGATCGCGGACGGCAAGGGCACCATCGTCATGGCCAACGCGCAGGTGGAGCCCCTGTTCGGCCGGACACCGGACGACCTCGTCGGCACCCAGGTCGTCGACCTGGTGCCCGAGTCGTGGCGCCGGCGGCACGGCGCGCTCCTCTGCGCCTACCTCGGCCTGCGCGACCCGCAGCCGACCGTCGTCGACCGGGACCTGTACGGGCTGCACCGCGACGGCACGCACTTCCCCGTCGAGGTGAGCATCAGCAGCCTCCAGGCCGAACTGCAGGCCGAACGGGAGACGCTGGTGGTCCTGTCCGTCCGGGACATCACCGAGCGCAGACGGGCCGAGGCCGAGCGCGCCGAGCGCTACGAACAGCACCGGCGCATCGCCTACACGCTGCAGCGCAGCCTCATGGGGGAGCCGCCCAGCCTCCCGTACCTGCCCAGCGCGTACCGGTACCTGGCCTCCCTCCAGGACCCCGGGGTGGGCGGCGACTGGTTCGACGTCATCCCCCTCGACGGCCGCCGCACCGGCGTCGTCGTCGGCGACGTGATGGGCCGGGGCCTGGAGGCGGCGGCCGTCATGGGGCAGCTGCGGGCCGCCTCCCACGCACTCGCCCGCACCGGGTGCACGCCCAGCGGGCTGATGACCGCGCTGGACAGCTTCGTCGGCGACCTGGCGGGCCAGCTCGTCACCTGCGTCTACCTGATTGTGGACCGGGACACCGGCGACGTGACCCTCTGCTCGGCGGGCCACCCGCCCGTCCTCGTCCGGCCCCCCGACGGGCCCACCCGCCGGCTGCCGGCACCGATCGGTGTGCCGCTGGGAGTCAACGACGCGAGCGGCGGCGGGGTGCCGTTCGAGGAGGCCACGCACGCGCTGCCGCCGGGCAGCCTCCTCGTGCTCTACACCGACGGACTGGTCGAACGCCCCGGCACCGACATCGAGGCCCGGATCGACGTCCTCGCCCGCACCGTGGACCGCGCGCCGAAGGACGCTCCCGCGGACCCCGAGCTCCTCGACCAGGAGGCGGACCGGGTGGTCGGCACCCTCATCCCGGACATGTCCGCGCACGACGACGACGTGACGCTGCTGCTGATCGGCGTACCCGGGGCGGACGGGGGGCGGGGGCGGGGCTGAGGGGGACTTCCCCCAGGTGCAGCACGGTGGACGGTCTCGCTTCCGGGCCCCGGCACACCTGCCTGAATCGTCCCTTCAGCGGCATTACGGTGCGATGTGATGACCGGACGGTCCGTGACGACCGCCGAGGAGCGGTGCCGACATGAGGGAGAGGCAGCTGGGGCGGCCATGGCCAGGGTCATGTGGCGGTGCCAGCCGGGATAGCGGCGGACCTGGTAGCCGTCCAGGCCGCATTCCTGTTTCGCGCTCTGGAAGCACTCCTCGACCGCCCACCGGCTTCCGGCGATTCGGATGAGCTCGTCGAGTGTGGTCTCGGCGGGACAGTAGGCGATGTAGTAGGAGATCTCCTCGGGCCTGCTCACGCTGCGGCGGGCGATCACCCAGTGCCGGCGGTCCTCGCGGTGCCAGGGCCGCACCTCGACACGGGCGGGACCTGTCCCCGAGTGGCCGCAGCCTGCGGCTGGCCGGCCGGGCGCAGTCAGAGAGCTTGTGCGGGGGAAGACGCAGCCGCACGTCTCGTGGCCGGTCGTGACAGCGTGGAAGTTCCTCAGCCGGTGGGTTGCCCGCTCCGCGGTCCAGGCCCTGGCGATTTTCTCTCTCGTGGCGCGTTGGATCGAGGCATGCGCCGTGGCGACCTGTCGGCCCGCCCCTCGCTTGTGTGCCAACTCGCCGCCGCCACGGACGGGCCATCGGTCAGAGGTCCTCTCCGTTCCGACCAAGATCCGGGCCATACGCGGACCAGCCGCCTGCAGCCTGGCCGAATCGTAACCGTTTCCGCTGGTCAGCGGCCATGCGAGGCGTGTACCACCAGCACACGAAGAACCTGCTGGTCAGCTACTCGCCGAAGAAGCTCGGGCTTTACCCGTCAGGCGCCTCTCGCTCACCTTGCCGCGCGAGAATTCGCGTGTGCAGGGACTCCCAGGTCCGCACCCGCTGGCGGGTGGATGACCGAAGCGGCATGCGCTCGTTCTCGGCGAGGCCCTTCGGTCCCTCCAAATGAACGCGCGGTGGTGGAAGGGGTGGCGCACACGGCAAGGCCGATCGCCGCGGCCGCCGTCGTCATGGCCGCGGTCTTCGGCTGCTTCCTCGTCGCCGACGTGCTCGAACTCAAGGATTTCGGCTTCGCGTTGGCCGTCGCGGTCGTACTGGACGCGCCCCTCGTCCGACTGCTCCTGGTACCGGCCTTCATGCGGGTCGCGGGGCAGGCCAACTGGTGGTTGCCCGCGTTTCTGGACCGGCACACGCCTCGAATCGAACTCGACTGAGCCGGGCGGCCCAGCCGTGCAGGAGGACCACGGCGAGGTCGTGCACCTCCCGGTCGCCGACGGAAAGGTGCCGCCGAGGCGGACGCCATCGTCTCTGGCGGCACGAATCAGCGCCGCCGGCGACGACGAGCATCGACCTGACCTCAAGCCGCCGCTCGCCGCGCGCTCAGCGCTCGACAGCGCCATGACCCGCGGCTGCGGGTACGCCGTTTCGTGACTCGTCCGCCCAGCAGCCCGCGGGCTCAGCCTTCCTCGGCGGGAACGTCGCCTGGGGATCGGACCGTCACGCGACGGCCTCCACGGTGCGGACAGGACTCGTCGGCATGACCCGTACCCGGCGCACGGTGGAGAAAGCGATCGGCAGGACGCTGCCGGGCGCGGCGACGGCACAGACGAGTACGGCGGCGTGCGGCCCGAAAGCGCCGGCCAGCAGGGCTCCTGCTCCAGCACCGAGGGGCATGGTCCCCCAGATCAGGAACCGGTTGGTGGCATTCATCCGGGAGAGCAGTTCCCGCGGAGTGGCTGCCTGCCGCAGGCTGACCGCGTCGACGTTCCAGACGCCGACGCCGACTGCGGTGATCGTGAATCCGGCAATGAGCCAGCCGACGGTGTGGGTGCCCTGGGCGAAGCCGGCGACAACGAACCCGCCGTTCAGCACGGCGCCGAGAGCGATGGCGGGGCCGACGCCGATGCGGGCGTTGAGCCAGGGGGTGGCGAGCGACCCGGCGAGGTAGCCGAGGTTGGAGACAGCGAGGATCACGCCGACCGTGGCGGCGGACAGGCGCAGGTCGTCCACGGCGTGGACGACGAACACCGCCAGCATCCCCTCGGTGCACAGGTTGATCCAGGCGGCCGCGAGGGCCAGGGGCCGGACATAGGGATGGGTGAGACAGAAGCGCAGGCCGATCGCCATCTGACGGGCCAGTTTCTCCTGCTGCCGGGGAACGGGTGCCGGCAGCTCGGGCAGGCCGTGCAGCAGCAGGGCGGAGACCAGGTAGCTGACCGCGTCCAGCGCCATGGCGAGCGGTGCGCCCAACACCTGCACCAGGGCGCCACCAACCGCCGGTCCCGAGGTCTGGGCAGTGGCGCGGACGGCTTCCAGGCGCCCGTTCGCAACTGGTATCTGCTCAGGGACCACGAGTGCGGGGAGTACGGACAGGGCGGCAACGTCGAAGAAGACGGTGACGGCTCCGACACCGAAGGCCACCAGATAGAGCTGAGCGAGCACAAGGCCGCCCAACAGGTACGACACAGGGACGGTGGCGAGGAGCAGGAACCGGATGGTGTCGCAATGGATCATCAGGGTACGGCGTGGCCAGCGGTCCACCCACGCGCCGGCAGGCAGGCCCAGCAGCAGGAACGGCACGGTGCCGGCGGCGGACAGCAGAGCGACCTGCCCGGGGGTGGCGTCCAGCGCGCCGAGCGCGGTCAGCGGCAGGGCGAGCGTTGTGACGTGTGTGCCCGCCACGCTCACTCCGACCGACGCCCACAGCCGGCGGAAGCCGCCGTTGTGCCACACCTGATGCAGCCGCATGGCTGTCTCCTCACCCTCGGTTCGAACAGATTGGAACTGTAGGATGAGCCCATTAGGGTGTCAATCCATAATCACGAGGGGTTCAATCTTGCGGGATTGGATCTGCCATTTCGCGCTGGTACGGTGTCAATCCCCGGCAGGATCAAGGGAAGGACCGAAGACAGTGGCGCGGAACCGGCAATGGCTGCCAGGACCTCTGCCGGAGGGCCGCCCGTTCTACCGGGCACTCGCCGACGCGATCGCCGGTGACGTCGCCCGCGGTCGGCTCCGACCGGGAGACCGCCTGCCGCCGCGGCGCGCACTGGCCGGCGCGCTGGGTGTGACCGTGGGCACGATCGCGCGCGCGTACACGGAGGCGGAAAGCCGCGGGCTCGTCGCCGCCGAGGTGGGTCGCGGCACCTACGTACGCTCGGGCTTCGGGCTCGCTGACACCACCGCGTCCACCTGCGTCGATCTGGCGTCCCTGCACCCGCCCCTCGGGGGCGGCATCGATCCCGCCTTCCTGCTGGGCGAGACCCTGACCGCCCTCGCGGGCGACCCTGTCGCCCTGAGGGCGGTCGCCACGACCGAGTACGGTCAGGACGCACCGGCGCATCGCGAGGCCGCTGCCGCCTGGGCCGCACACGGCGGTTGGCGACCTGATCCCACACACGTGCTGCTCACGGCAGGCGCCCAGCACGCGCTGACCGTCGCCCTGCTGGCCCTGGCATCCCCCGGCCGCGCCGTGGCCACGGCACAACTGACCAATCCCGGCCTCATCGCGGCGGCCAGACGGCTGTCGATCCCCGTGGTCGCCGTCGACACGGACGCCGAAGGAATCCTGCCCGACGCTCTCGCCCGCACCTGCGCCCGGAAGGACGTGGCGGTCGTGCATCTCGAGCCCACTCTGGCCAACCCGACCGGCCGCACCATGCCGCCGGGCCGGCGCGCCGAACTGGCGGACGTATGCGACCGGGCAGGGGTGTGGGTGATCGAGGAGGATGCCCTGGGACCGCTCGCCACCGAGCGGCCGGACCCGGTCGCCCAGCTGCTTCCGCAACGCACGCTCCATGTGGCCAGCGCGGCCAAAGCCCTGGCCCTGGGCCTGAGGGTCGGCGTCCTGACCGTTCCTGACGCCGCCTTCGCGGAACTGGCATCGACCGTGCGGGCGACGACCTGGCTGACGCCCCCGCTCCTGGCGGAGGTACTGGCCCGCTGGGTCGGCGACGGAACCGCCGACCTCATCGTCGCGGCTCGCCGCACAGCGACGGCGCAGCGCAACACGGCGGCCCGCGAGATCCTCGCGGGTCTGGACGTCATCACCGAGCCGGCGGCACCACATCTGTGGCTGCCGCTCCCGGAACCCTGGACCGCTGGGCAGTTCGCCGCCGCGACGCGTGAGGCCGGCATTCTCGTGTCCCCAGGTGACGAATACACGCCCCGGCGCGAGCACGCGGCGTTCGGGGTACGCATCGGGTTGAACGCGGATGTCGAAGACGAGGTGCTCCGCGACGCACTGCTGACACTGGTCCATCTGCTCGGCTCCGCTCCCCCTCCGGGCGCCCTGGCATAAGGGCCCCGCCGGACCTGCGGCCCGCCCCTCGTCCGTGTGCCGACTCGCCACCGCCACGGGCAATCGGTCAGGGGGGCCTCTCTGTGTCGATCAAGACCCGGGCCATACGCGGGCCAGCCACCCGGAGCTTGGCCGAGTGGCGGCCGTCTCCGTTGGTCAGCGGCCATGCGAGGCGTGTACCACCCGCACACGAAGACCCGCTGGTGCTGATGTGGGCCACCCGGCCGACGGAAACGGCCCCGAGGCGGTCGAGGACGTCCTGCGCGCGGAGACAGCCAACGGAGGCATCGCGCGCCTGCGCTGGTACCACTTCTGCCCGGGCATCCCCACCGAGATCGGCGACCGGCTGGGCCTCCCCCTCCGAGCCGACGGCTACCACGTGTGGCACCAAGCCCCGGCCGGGTGTCCGGCCTCGCCGTCAGGTGTCCTGGCGCAGGTCGGTGAGGGCGTCCTCGACTCCGCGGTGGAGCGTGGGGTAGGCGTAACGGAGTGCACGGGCGACCGAGTCGGCATCTATCCTCGGTTTGTTTACTACTGATGCTCCCGGTTCGTTTCTGCTGGTTATCGGTTTCGAGCGGCAGCAGGGCTGGTGTGAGGGGGATCTGGGCTGTGACGGATTCAGGGCTGCTTGCGCACCAGCGGCAGGAGCGGATCGCCGAGTCGGTACGCCGAAGCGGGGCGGTGCGCGTGGCGGAGCTGGTCGGTCGGCTGGGCGTCTCCGACATGACCGTACGTCGGGATCTGGATGCGCTGGAACGGTCGGGCGTGGTCAAGAAGGTGCACGGTGGGGCGGTACTGGCCTCCGGTACCTCCATGGACGAACCGGGATTCGAGGTCAAGTCGGGACTCGAGTCGGCCGCGAAGGCGGCGGTGGCGGACGCGGCCGCCGCTCTGGTCGAGCCGGGCAGCGTGGTCGCGATCTCTGCGGGGACGACGGCGTACGCGGTGGCGACCAGGCTTCTGCGCGTACCGCGACTGACCGTGGTGACCAACTCCCTGCCCGTTGCCGACCTGCTGCGCGGCGTGGAGGAACAGTACGGGACCCAAGTTCCTTCGCTGCTGCTGACCGGCGGGGCTCCGACACGGTCGGCCGCTCTGGTCGGTCCGGTGGCCGACCTGACGATCCAGTCCCTACATGTCGACCTGCTCGTTCTGGGTGCGCACGGGGTGTCCGAGAAAGCCGGGCTGACGACGCCCAACCTCGCCGAGTCGCAGACCAACCGTGCGCTCATCGGCTCGGCTCGTCGGCTCGTGGTCGTCGCGGACCACACGAAGTGGGGGGTCACCGGCCTCAGCGGCTTCGCCTCGCTGAGCGACGTGGACGTGTTCGTCACCGACGACGGCCTCGGTGGGCAGGCTCGGAGCGTGCTTTCCGAGGCCGTCGGCGAGCTGCTGGTCGCGAAGGTCCCAGAGGGCTGACCGAGTTGTCGGCAGGTGGAGACGGGGAGGCAACGGCGGCAGTCGTGCTGCCGTCACCTCTTCGACCGGCCACGGATCAGGGCCGTCGGTCTCGCGAGGCACGTCAGCCCGGCAGGCCGACCGCCCGTTCGCCGCTGCGGCGTTGCTGGACGACGACGGCGGCGACCAGGAGCGCGCCCTGGGCGACGTTCTGCCAGAAGGAGTTGATGCCCTGGACGGTGAGGCCGTTCTCCAGGCAGCCGAGCAGGGCGACGGCGAGCAGGGTTCCGCCGACTCCGCCCTTGCCGCCCTTGAGCGCGCAGCCGCCGAGTGCGGCGGCGGTGATGGCCTTGAGCTCAAGGCCCTCACTGCCGGAGGTGGGCTGTCCGGAGCCGGTGCGGGCGGTCAGCAGGACACCGGCGACGGCGGCGACGACGCCGATCAGGCCGTAAACGGCGACGAGGTACTTGTTGATGCTGATACCGGCGAGACGGGCGGCGGTGTCGTTGCCACCGATGGCGTAGATGTTGCGGCCGATGTCGGTGTGCCGGAGGAGGACGTGCACCGCGACGGCGACCACGACGAGGATCCAGACCATCACCGGCAGCCCGGCGATCTTGCCTCGGCCGAGGAAGACGAAGGTGGTGTTGTTGAGGACGTAGCCCTGTGCCCGGCCGTCGGACAGGAGTTGGGCGAGGCCCTTGTAGGCGGCGAGCCCGGCAAGGGTGGCGATGGTGGGATTCACCCGGCCGTAGACGATGACCGCTCCGTTCAGGACGCCGATCAGCAGGCCGACGCCCGCCGCCGCGGCAATACCGGTGACGGCGCCGCTCCCGGTGCTGGTGAACACCATGGCGCTGACGACGGAGGCGACGCCTGCCTGGGAGCCGACCGAGATGTCCAGGCCGCCGCAGATGATGACCACGGTCTGGACGACGGCGAGCAGTCCGGTGATGGTGGCGGCCTCGGCGATCACCTGCATGTTGGTGAGGCTGAGGTAGTTCGGGTTGAGGATCCCGAAGACGGCCAGCACCACGACGAGGGCACCGATCAGGCTGAGGTTCTGCCCGCCGATGGCGTCGAGCACGGGAATCCCCTTGCGGGGTGGGTTCCGGCCCTCGGCGTCCGAGACGGCCGGCGGGTGGGCGGTGGTGGTCATGAGGTTGCTCCTGAGGCGGTTGTGCTGATGTCGTCGGCCATGGCGAGTTGTAGGACCGCCTCCTCGGTGGCGTCCTCGCGGCCCAGCTCACCGGTGACGCGGCCGTTCTGCATGACGACGATCCGGTCGGACAGGCCGAGGATCTCGGGCAGCTCCGAAGAGATCACGAGGACGGCGACGCCTTCTTCGGCGAGACCGGCGATGATCTGGTAGATCTCCGCCTTCGCGCCGACGTCGATGCCACGGGTGGGTTCGTCGAGGATCAGTACCTTCGGCCGGCGGGCGAGCCAGCGGGCCAGGACCACCTTCTGCTGATTGCCGCCTGAGAGCTTGCGGACCTCGTGCTCGATGGACGGCGTACGCACCCGCAGACGGGTGGTGTACTCCTGCACGAGAGCGTGTTCCGCGCCCCGTCGTACGAAGCGGAAGCGCCGGAGGCGTTCCAGCACGGCGATCGAGGTGTTGTCCCGGATCGAGCGGTGCAGGAACAGCGCCTGCGCCTTGCGTTCCTCGGGGGCGAGTACGAGCCCGGCGCGGATCACCGCGCCGGGGTTGCCGGAGGGCAGGGGGCGACCTTCGAGGGTGACGCTGCCGCCGCGGATGGGCAGGTCGCCGGCGAGGGCGAGCGCGAGCTCCGAGCGCCCCGCGCCGATCAGGCCGGCGAGGCCGACGACCTCGCCTGCGCGTACGCGCAGGTCGACGCCGCGGACGTGATCGGTGGTGACGTTCCGTACGTCCAGGACCGTGCGGTCGGTGGCGACGGTGTGCCGGGTGAACATCGTGGACAGGTCGCGTCCGACCATCACGCGCACGAGGGCGTCCTCGCTGATCCGGTTCGCCTGTTCCACCGTGACCAGGGTGCCGTCGCGCAGGACCGCGATGCGGTCGGCGAGCCGGAAGATCTCCTGCATCCGGTGGGAGACGTAGACGATCGCGATGCCCTGGTCACGCAGGCGTTCGATGAGCGCGAAGAGGCGGTCGACCTCGTGCTCGGAGAGCGAGGAGGTGGGCTCGTCGAAGGCGATCACCCTGGCCTCGCCGGTCAGAGCCCTCATGATCTCGACCAGTTGACGTTGGGCAGGGGTCAGCTGGGATCCGAGGAGGTCAGGGGTGAGGACGTCCGTGAAACCCAGCCGCTCCAGGTCCTCGGTGACGCGACGCCGGAGTTCGGTCCGGTCCAGGCGCCGACCGGCGGCCCGGGGCAGGGATCCGGCGTAGATGTTCTCGGCGACCGAGACGTGCGGGATGATCTCGGGCTCCTGCGGGATGATCCGGATGCCGACGGCCCTGGCCTCGGCGGGAGAGCGGGGGTCGACACGCTGCCCGTCGAGAAGTACGTGACCTTCGGTGGGTCGGTGGTCACCCGTGAGGATCCTCAGCAGCGTCGACTTGCCGGCCCCGTTCTCGCCCATGAGGGCGGTGACCTTCCCGCTGGGGAACTCGACGGTCACATCGCTGAGCGCCTGGACCGTCCCGAACCGCTTGGTGATGCCCTCGACCCGCGCACCGGTCGTGGAGGACCCGGGTGCGGGCGGCCGGGGGGACGGGGTCGAGCGGTGTGCTCTGCTCATTGCTGGCCCACCTCGCGCGCGGGACGAAGGAGTGGGGCGGCCGCCGGCTCCACCGGACGGCCGCCGAGGAGAGGGGTCAGCCGCAGATGACACCGGCGGACTTCCAACTGGCGGCGTCGACCATGGTGGTGGGGGCGAATGCCTCGGCGGGCATGTCCTTGCCTATCTTGAGCTTGTCGTACATCGTCTGGACGGCGAGCGCGCCGACATCCTTGCCGTTGATGAACAGAGCGGCCTTCATCCCGGACGGCTGGGTGCCGCTCCAGTCCTTGCAGGCGAGGTAGGCGCCGAGGCCGACGCCGATCACGTCGTCGGCGCTGACGCCGGCGTTCTGCAGTGCGGTGACGCCGCCCTGCACGTTCTCGTCGTTGCAGCCCCACACCACCCAGTGCTTGACGCCGGCGTTGGCGGTGATAGTGGCGGCGACCTTGTCCTGGGCGCCGGTCGGGGTGTTGTCGGTGGGCACGTCTATGTTCCGGACTCCGGGGACGGCCGAGTCGAAGGCGGACTTGGCGGCCTTGACGCGCTCTCCACAGACCGTCACGTCCTGCTTCCAGGCTGAGACGATCCGGGTGTCGGCCGCACTCCAGCCGGCCTTCTTGTACTCCTCGGCGGCGCGCTTGCCGACTTCGCCACCCATCTGGGCGCCGCTGAAACCGATGCGGGGGACGAGGTCGCTCTTGCCGCAGTCGGCCGGGGCGGGACCGGTGGCGCACACCTGGTCGTCCGAGGTGAGCAGGGCGATCTTGGCGTCCTTGGCGGTCTGGACGACCTGCGGGCCGACTGCCGGGTCGGGGACCACGATGATCACGCCGTTGGCCTTCTGGGCGATCGCGGCCTGCATCTCGCTGATCGTCTTGTTGGCGTCGTTGCCGAGGTTCACGACCTTGAGGTCGATGCCGAGTTCGGCGGCCTTGGCCTTGGCACCGGCGGCCTCGCCGACGAAGTACTCCTGGTCGCCCTGCTTCTGCAGATAGGTGATCGAGATCTTCCCACTCGCCGGTGCGACGGAGGGCGCGCCCGATGAGGACTCCTGGCCGGACGAGCACGCCGCGGTCGTCAGCCCCAGGACGAGCAGGATGCCCGCGGCTGTACGGGTGTTGGTGGTTCGGAACATCAAGGTCGCTCCTTTGTGCCGGAACCGCGGCGCGGCCCCGGCACGGGTGTCGATTCGAAGTGAGAGAAGAAGGCGATCGGGACCCTGCTGGACGATCGGCCGCCGCGAGAGCACGGGGCGACCTCAATCCCGCGGTCGAGACGGTGGCCCGACTCCACCGTGCCGGTCTCCGGGGCCCGTCAAACCACCAGAAACAAACACTCTCGAACGCGGTGTGACATATCACAGTGCTATTGCACTGCTAAGTCAAGCGAGTTAACGAGATGGAACGTTCCCCCAGGGTCCCGATGAGGGTTTTTGCGCTGATTACCGACGGTTTGATTGCCACCTTGGGGCACGGATGGAGCTGCGGGCCAGCCCTCTCTCTCGCATGAGGAGGCCTGGATGCCCCACTGCGTGGGTGGAATTGAGGATCAGGGGTGATGGCCGGCCGTCGGGGGGGCCGCACCCCGCTGACCTTCTTGACGGTCCGTCATAATGCTTGCTGTGCACCAGATAGCGCGAAGACGGGACGTGCGGGGGGCTTGAGCGAGGTCGCTTCGTCTGCCTACCATGCGTTGCTTTCTGTTTGAAGATTCCTCCAGCCGTCGACCTCTGGAGATGGATTCAACAGAACTCAACACACCTTCCCCGTTCCTCACTCGCGCACCTGGAGCGCCTCCATGCGTCCATCCATGCCACGCGCCCTGCTTCACACCTTCGCGGCGCTGTCGCTCGCGGCGTCCGGTCTCACCGCGGCCGTCGCCGGGTCCGCCCCGGCGGCAGCGCTCGACAACGGACTCGCCCCCACTCCGCCAATGGGGTGGAACTCCTGGAACACGCTGGGCACCGGTGTGACCCAGGAGCAGGTCGTCCAGACGATCGACTTCATGTCGTCGAGAGGTCTGGTCGCCGCCGGCTACGACACGGTCACCATCGACGACGGCTGGTCACTCGGCCACCGTGACGGTCAGACCGCGGATTTCGCCAAGAACTCCTACGGCGCGATGCAGCTCTACGACGCCAACCGCGATCCCACGAGCGGAACCGACGGGACGGGCTTCGACCTGACGACCGGTCACCTGATGCCGGACCCGGCCCGCTTCCCGTCCAAGACCGTCAACGGACGTACCGTCAACGGCATCGAGTACCTGTCCCGGTACGCGCATGACAAGGGCATGAAGTTCGGCCTCTACGCCACCACCACCTACACCACCTGCCAGGGCCGGCCCGGCAGTCTGGGGCACGAGAACACCGATGCCGCCGACTTCGTGGCATGGGGGGTGGACTACGTCAAATACGACGACTGCCCCTACGGTCCGCAGATCATCGGCCCCGACGGCCACAACTACTGGACCCAGGGGCAGGGCAGGGAGCTGACCCGGTCCATCTACGCCCGCGCCCAGGATTTCCGGCGCGCTCTCGACGCCGCCTCCGCCGGCCAGGGGCGCCCGCGCGTGGCCCTCAGCGTCTCGGCGCAGCCGGTCCACACCGGTGTCCCCTACCTTCTGGCGTCGGACGACCCGGCCCGCACCGACCCGGTCATCGTGGCGGCGGGTACGCCCGCCGGCCAGGCGCCCGGATACGCGCCGACGGGTGTGTGGTGCGGCCAGGTCGCGAACCTGTGCAGGATCGGCGGCGACCGCGGCCCCGACCTGGAGGGCGTGCTCTACAACGGCCAGCTGCGGACCGCCCTGGAGTACCCGGGCAACGTCCGGCCGGGAAGCTGGAATGACATGGACATGATGTTCGCTGGCTGGCTGAACCCCTATGGCGTGTACGGCGACACCGACACCTGCACCTGCCACAAACCCATGACCGACACCGAGTCGCGCAGCGAGATGTCGATCCTGGCCATGATGGCCTCTCCGCTCATCTCCGGCGCGGACCTGCGCAGCGCCGCCAACTCCCAGCACACACAGGACGGTCGCACCTGGTCCACCGGCATCAGCGACTCCGCCCTGGCGGTCTACAAGAACGCCGATGTCATCGCCGTCGACCAGGACAGCCTCGCCAAGCCCGCCACCCTGGTCGGCGGCCCGCCGAGCAGCAGCACCGCCCCCGTCATCCTCCGACGGCAACTCGCGGGCGGCGACACCGCCGTCCTGCTCGTCAACCAGGACCCGAACAACGCCCAGACCGTCTCGACCAGTCTGAGCGCACTTGGCCTGACCGGCCCCGGCTACAGCTCCAAGGAGCTGTGGTCCGGTGCCACGGGGAACGTCACCGGGACGATCAGCGCCTCGGTGCCCCCGCACGGTGTGGTCATGTACCGGCTCAAGCCGCTGCCGACCACCGTCCCGGCGGCCGTGATCGGTGACGGCAGGTACCACGGGATCAGCGCCGGCGGCACGGACGGTCAGGTCCTGGAGGTCCAGGGCACCTGCAGCGCCCCCGACGGTTCACTCACCGACATCAACACCTGGTGGGACTGGCACACCTCGGAGCGGTGGAAGTTCGACCCGAACCCCGACGGCACGGTGCACATCACCGACGACTGCTACACCGGCACCCAGGTCCACGGCACGCTGACCGGACCGGCTCCGGGCGGCGACCCTGCCCGGGTCCTCAACGGTTACGACCCCGACAGCCCGTACCAGAAGTGGCGCGTGGTCCAGAACACCGCCACCGGCGCACTGACCATCACCAACGTGGCCACCGGCCTCGCGCTGGACGCCCCGCGGTCGGCGCCGACCTCCCCCGTCGTCCTCACCCAGCCCAACCCGGAGGCCGCGGGCCAGTCCTGGACCCTGATGTCCTGACACGGCACCCCACAGCCCGAAGCAGCGCGGGCGGCGCCGATCTCCGCCCCCGCGCCCCCACCGAGGGGCCGCTCGACCCGCACCCCGAGGTACAGCGTCGGCGGTGTGCCCGGCGGCTCCTCCTCGATCCACTCTCCCCGTATGCCGAGTCCCGCTTGTTTCGTTTCCCTGGGAGGAACCTTGCAGTCCGCAAGAGAGAAACTGTCCCGCCGCGTCTCCGCGGCACTCCTGTCCCTCACTCTGCTCGGCAGTGGCGGTGCCCTCGCCGTCGGTGTCCAAGTGGCCGTCGCGCCACCGGCGCTGGCGCTGGACAACGGCCTCGGTCTGACCCCGCAGATGGGCTTCAACAACTGGAACACCACGCACTGCGGCAGCCAGTTCAACGAAGACCTGGTCAAGGGCATGGCCGACCTGTTCGTGGCCAAGGGCCTGAAGGCGGCCGGCTACCAGTACGTCAACCTGGACGACTGCTGGGCGCTGCCCGCCCGCGACGCCTCCGGCAACCTGGTCCCCGACCCCGTGCGCTTCCCGCACGGCATCAAGGCGCTCGCCGACTACGTCCACTCCAAGGGCCTGAAGTTCGGCATCTACTCCAGCGCCGGCACCCGCACCTGCGACGTCCAGGGCTTCCCCGGCGGCCTCGGCCACGAGCAGCAGGACGCGAACCTGTGGGCCTCCTGGGGCGTCGACTACCTCAAGTACGACAACTGCAACAACCAGGGAGTCGACGCGCAGACCCGCTACAAGGCGATGGGCGACGCGCTGAAGAAGACCGGCCGCCCGATCCTCTACAGCATCTGCGAATGGGGCAGCAGTGGCCCGTGGAACTGGGCACAACCCGTCGGCAACTCCTGGCGCACCACGGGCGACATCAGCGACACCTGGCAGAGCATGATCTCCATCGCGCACGCCAACCAGGGGCTGTCGGCCTACGCCAAGGCCGGGGCGTTCAACGACCCGGACATGCTGGAGGTCGGCAACGGCGGCATGACCGGCGCCGAGTACCGCACCCACTTCAGCCTGTGGGCCGAGATGTCCGCCCCTCTGCTGATCGGCGCCGACCTGCGCACCGCCCAGCAGGAGACCTTCGACATCCTCACCAACGCCGACGTCATCGCTGTCGACCAGGACCCGCTGGGCAAGCAGGGCGCGGTCGTCTCCAGCGAAAACGGCCTGGTCGTGATGAGCAAGCCGCTCGCCGACGGCGGCCGCGCGGTCACCCTCACCAACGAGGGCTCCAACCGCACCACCATCACCACCACCGTCCAGGCACTCGGCATCGCCGGCGCGCCGTCGTACACGGTCAAGGACCTCTGGGCGAAGACCACCACCACGAGCACCGGCACCATCAGCGCGACCGTCCCGCGGCACGGCACCGCGATGTTCCGGGTCACCCCGAGCACACCCGTGCCGCCGCCCGGCGGCATGAGCAACCTCAGCGACCTGCCGTTCCTCACCCAGTCCAGCGGCTGGGGCCCCGTCGAGCGCGACTACAGCAACGGCGACCACGCCGCCGGTGACGGACACACCCTCAGCATCCGCGGCACCACCTACGCCAAGGGCCTCGGCACGCACGCCCCCAGCGAGCTCGCCTTCACCCTCGGCGGCACCTGCAAGAACCTGGTCACCAGCGTCGGCATCGACGACGAGGCGTACGGCAACGGCTCCGCCGTCTTCCAGATCTGGAAGGACGACACCCTGGTCGCCGACAGTGGCCCGCTCACCGGCAAAGACCCCGCCAAACGGCTCGCCGCCGACCTCACCGGCGCGGCCCGGCTGCGCCTGGTCGTCACCGACGCCGGCGACGGCACCAGCTGGGACCACGCCGACTGGGCAGACCCGAAGATCGCCTGCGGTGACGGCCCGGCAGCCGGCGCGCACCAGCTCTCCGACATCTCCTGGTCCTCCGCGAGCAACGGCTGGGGCCAGGTCGAGAAGGACATGAGCAACGGCGACAACGGTTCCGGCGACGGCACCACCCTCACCATCGGTACCGCCACCTACCCCAAGGGCCTGGGCACCAACGCGTCCAGCGAGATCGTCTACTACCTCGGCGGCGACTGCACCTCGCTCAGCACCGACGTGGGAGTCGACGCCGAGGCCCAGGGCCGGGGCACGGTCACCTTCCAGATCTGGAAAGACGGCACCCAGGTCGCCGACAGCGGCCTCGTCAACGCGGCTTCCGGCGTCAAGCACCTCACCGCCGACCTCAGCGGCGCCGATGAGCTGCGCCTGGTCGTCACCGACGGCGGCGACGGCAACAACAGCGACCACGCCGACTGGGCCGGGCCTGTCCTGACCTGCTGACACCCTCGCAGTCACCGGCACGGTGCGGTGCCGGAACGACCCGTCCGACACCGCACACCCGCTGACGCGCGCAGCGGCCGTCACCGCCTCCGTCATCGTGCCCGGCCCGTCGTCGACCCGGTCGCGGGCGCCCGTTCATGGGCAGCAGGTCGTCCGCGTTCTTGAGCAGAGTGACGGAGCGGGCCTGCGCCGCCCAGCCTGCGGCGCGGATTAGGTGACCGTGATGATCGGGGAGGCCACGGCGGCGTGGCGGGCGGCGCTGGTGACCAGTTCGGCCAGGATCAGCAGCGCCCGGCCGACGCTCGGGTGGCGAAGGCCCACCCCGCATTCGGCGAGGACGAGTTCGGTGGTCTCGCGGGCGATGCGGACGGCGGCCCCCATGGCCGGCAGGTCCAACACGTGCCGGTGGGGCATCGCCTCGACCTGGACGCTCACCGGCCCGCCCCGTTCACGGTGCGGGCCGGGCGGAACCCGGGCACCTGCTGCGGGTGCAAGCGTAGCGGTATGTCATGAGGTCCGTGAGCCCAGCCGGGCAGGGTGCGCCGGCAGTGGGCGGCCTCGTCGGGGTCGGCGATGACATCGGCCGGGCCGTGGGCGCTGACCGTCCAGCCGGACACGCAGTTGACGCCGAAAGCTGTCGTGGACTCCCTGCGACGGCTCGCGGGCGTTCGGCCCCGGAGCATCAGGCCGCCCTGTGGGAGGCCGGGGCCATGTGGCCGGCGAACCAGCCGCGTGCCAGATCGGTGACCTTCTCCAGGGCACCGGGCTCCTCGAAGAGGTGGGTCGCGCCGGGCACGACCTCGAGCCTGCTCTCACAACGCAGCCGGGCTTGTGCTTCCCGGTTGAGGTCGAGCACCAACGGGTCGTGGCCCCCGACGATCAGCAGCGTCGGCGCCGTCACCGCCGGGAGCCGTGGCCCGGCCAGGTCGGGCCTGCCGCCCCGGGAGACGACCGCCGCTATCCGCGCGCCGGGCTCGGCGGCCGCCCACAACGCGGCGGCCGCACCTGTGCTGGCACCGAAGTACCCGACGGCGCGCCCGTCGGCCTCGGGTTGTCCGCGCAGCCAGCCGGTGGCGTCCGTCAGACGCCGGGCGAGCAACCCGGTGTCGAAGACGTTGGCCCGGTTGGCCTCTTCCTCCTCGGTGAGCAGGTCGAACAGCAACGTGCCCAGCCCGGCGCGGTTGAGTCCGGCCGCGACGAACCGGTTGCGCGGGCTGTGACGACTGCTGCCGCTGCCATGCGCGAACACGACGATGCCGCTCGCGCACGCGGGCACCGTCAACTGCCCGCGCAGCGCCAGCGCACCGGCCCGCACATCCGCCTCCCGGTCCCCGGGCACGGCGGGACGCGACTGGGTCCGGCGGGTGCTCAACGGGCGGGCGATCGCCTCCTCCAGACAGGCGACGACCTCGTCGTCGTCGGTCTGGGAGAAGTCGGCGTAGAACTGTCCGATCGCATAGAAGTTCCGCGGAGTGTGCAGGCATACGAACTCGTCCGCGTCCCTTCCCAGCCGCGCCGTCCAGTCATGCGGTGCCACGGGGACCGCCAGCACGATCCGTGCGGCCCCACGGGCGCGGGCGATCTGGCAGGCCGCACGCGCCGTCGACCCTGTGGCCACCCCATCGTCGACCACCAGCGCCGTACGGCCCTGAAGAGCGATCGGAGCCCGCCCGCCCCGGTAGCGTCGGGCCCGGCTCTCCAGCACCTCTCGCTCGCGTGCCTCGACCTGGGCCAGCTCATCGGCGGTGGCATGAGCTGCGCGCACCACGTCATCGTTGATCACGCGCACGCCGCCCTCGCCGATCGCTCCCATGCCCAGTTCCGGCTGGAAGGGCACGCCCAGTTTCCGCACCAGGCAGACATCGAGCGGCGCGCGCAGCGCGTCGGCGACCTCCGCGGCGACCGGGACCCCGCCACGGGGCAGACCCAGCACCACCACCTCGGCTCCCTTGAGATGTCCCAGCCGGTCGGCCAGCTGCCGGCCGGCCTCACGACGATCCATGAAGAACACGATCCGACCTCCCGGTCCCCGAGGACACGGCGAGCAACACGATGCCCCGTACTTCCATGCTCGCCCCAGCGGGGAACGGCCGCGCGCGGACACCGTTGTGAGCCGCCGCCGCCCGAGAGCGGTACGGGTGCCCGGGCGGCGGGCCGAGCCGGGGTCACGGCGCCCGGGACCGGATGGCACGGCGGCTCGCGTCCGGTTCAGGCCGCTGTGGTCGACGACTCGCGGGCAGTGGGGGTGATGAGGCCGTAGTGGCCGTCATAGCGGTGATAGAGGACGTTCCCGCGGCCGGTGTCGGCGTCGGCGAAGAAGACGAACGGCCAGCCGGTGACATCCAGGCGCTCCTTCGCCTCAGCGATCGTCATGCGCGGTGCGGCGGCCGGGCTGACGGTCAGCGGCACCGCCACCGGTCCGATCAGGTCGGGTCGTGGATGCACCTGCGCCAGCCGGTATCCCGCCGGATCCGAGCGGTACAGCACGCTGTCCTCGCCCGATGCGGCGTCGGTGAACAGCTGGAAGCCGTAGTCCAGCCTCTCCAGGTCGTCGGCCGCCTCGTCGGGTGATTCGAAGGTCAGTGCGTACGCCTTGTGCCGGACGACCTCCCGTTCCTCGGTCGGGCGCGGGAAGTAGTCGGGGCGGTGGGTGGGCTCGTCACCGTGCCGCCACGGGTGGGCGGCGCCCGGCGGATGAGTCCGGCCGCGCCTGGCCTCCCAGTGCTCCGCCATCCGGGCCAGCACGCCTTCGAGCCGGTCCCGGAGAAGATCGGCCGCCTCCGTGGCGTTGACGCCCGCCACGTGCGCGCGGGCGGGCTTGCCGTTGACGTCCACATTCGCCTGGGCCGTCACGGGCCGCTCCATCGCCGGATTCGCGTACCGGGTCAGCTTCACCCGGGCGAAGAGCACGGGGCCCGGCGCCTGGCCGGACACGGCCTGCACCTTGTCCCGGGCGTAGGCGGCGTCGTCGGCGGATACCTCACCCCGGGTGTCCACCTGCACGTCCACGAGAGGTTGTGGTGCCGTTCGCTTCATGATGACCTCCGCTGCGAGGAGGAGTTCGCGTGGCCGACCCGCCCTGCGTCTCCTGGTCGAGCAGGTGTTCGTCAACCGGTCGGGCCGTCGGGGCTGCTCGCCCTGGGGACTTTCATCCCGTGTGCGGGGGCCGGCGACCCGTCGTACACGGATCCCCTCGACGCCCCGGGCCCTGGAGCTCGGCTCCAGCCACCATCTCTCACTCGTCAACCAGTCTTCCTTCGATCCGCGGGACTCGCAGGGGCCGAACGGCCCTTCCCGGGGGCTGAGAGGTCCGCCGACCGGATCGTGGCGACGGCGACGCGCAGCATCACGTTGCGACGGCGGGCGGGCGGGGGTGTCACCCCGTCCGCCCGCACGGATGCGAAGAGTCCCCGGTCGGAAGCAGCGTGACACGCCTCTGGAAGCCGCTCCCGCCGTCGACGGAGAGGTTCAACCCGTCCGCCGTGACGCTGGACTGCCGACCGCCGATACGAGTGCGACCCATGAACCATGGCGGCACCGCGGCCCTTCAGCCGTGCCGAGCCGGCCGACGGGCCTGACCCGGCAGAGGGGCGTGCCGATCACTCCGGGCGAGGGCTGATGGTGCCTCGTCCGCGTATGGCCCGGACCTTGCCCGGTCCAGGACAAGGCAGCAGACGGTCTTCCGGTAGCGGCACCAGGACCTCGCGGGATGCCGCACAAACCGGCGGTGCCGCCGGTACGGCCGAAAGACCTGAACCAGAACCGGGAATCAGGCCGCGACGAGCTCCTGCTCGCGGTCCGGCGTTGTGACCTTGGGCTTCCTGTTCGGCAGCGAGAGCCGGAAGATCTTGCGCCATGCGGAGAACACCTGCTTGGGCAGCGGCCCGGTGACGTACTCCAGCTCGTACTTCTCGAACAGGGCGCGCACCTTCACCGCGACCTCGGCGTACCGGTTGCTCGGCAGGTCCGGGAACAGGTGGTGCTCGATCTGGTGCGACAGGTTGCCGGTCATGAAGTGCATGGCCCTGCTGCCGCTGATGTTCGCCGAGCCCATCATCTGGCGCAGGTACCACTGGCCGCGCGTCTCGCCCTCGATCGACCGGCGCTCGAAGACCTGCACGCCCTCGGGGAAGTGCCCGCACATGATCACCGAGTGGGACCAGATGTTGCGGACCAGGTTCGCGGTGAACGTGGCGGCGAGCGTGGTGAGGAACGACGGGCCCGAAAGGAGCGGGTGGATGACGTAGTCCTTGAGCACCTGCTTGCGGATCTTGCGGCCCACGGCCCTGGCCCGCGCGCGGAACTCCGGGTTCTTGCGGCGGCGCTTGTGCAGGTTCTTGCCGAGTTCCAGGTCGTAGGCGGCGATGCCGTACTCGAAGAAGCAGGCGTTGATGAAGTTCCACAGCGGCTGGCCGAGGTGGAACGGGTGCCACTTCTGGTCCTCGTCGACGCGCATGATGCCGTAGCCGAGGTCGTTGTCCTTGCCGATCACGTTGGTGTACGTGTGGTGCAGCTCGTTGTGCGAGTGCTTCCACTGCTCGGCCGGCGAGACGTGGTCCCAGTCCCAGGTGGTGGAGTGGACCTTCGGGTCCCGCATCCAGTCCCACTGGCCGTGCAGGACGTTGTGGCCGATCTCCATGTTCTCCATGATCTTCGCGACGGACAGGCCGGCGGTGCCGATCAGCCATGCGGGCGGGAAGATCGAGAACAGCAGGACGCCCCTGCTGGCCAGCTCGAGCTTGCGCTGTGCCGAGATGACCTTGCGGATGTAGGCGGCGTCCTTCTCGCCGCGGCCGGCGATCACCTCGTCGCGGATCGCGTCCAGCTCGCGGCCGAGCTCCTCGATCTGCTCCGCGGTCAGGTGGGCGGTGGGGTCGATGGCGGTCAAGGTGGTCCTACCGTTCGATTTCGCAAGGGCCCGCAGCGGCGGACACGCAGGTCTGGATGAGGACGCCCGGCCCGGCCTCGGTGACCTCGCCGGTGCGCAGGTCGCGGACGGCGCCCGCCGTGAGCGGCGTGACGCAGCCGAAGCAGATGCCCATGCGGCACCCGGACGGCATGAGCACGCCGGCCTCCTCGCCGACGTCCAGCAACGGCGTGGCGCCGTCCGCGTCGACGGTCTTGTCGGCGGTGCCGAACGTGACCTCGCCACCGTCGCCGGTGACGACGACGCCGGGGCGGAAGCGTTCGGTGTGCAGACGCTCCGGGACGCCGTGCTCGGTCCAGTGGTCCTCGGCGGCGTCGAGCAGGCCCGCCGGCCCGCACGCCCAGGTCTCGCGCTCGGCCCAGTCGGGGACGAGTTCGCCCAGACGCGCGATGTCGAGCATGCCTTCCGTGTCGGTGTGCAGCTCGGTGAGACGCAGCTTCTCGGCCGCGACCAGGTCGTGCAGGTCGTTGCGGAAGATCACGTCGTGCGGCTGCGGTGCGGAGTGGACCATGACGACGTCGTCGAACTCGGTGTCGCGCAGCATGCCCATCACCGGCGTGATGCCGCTGCCGGCCGTCAGGAAGAGCACCTTGGCGGGCTTGGCCTCCGGCAGCACGAAGTCACCGGTCGCCTGGTCGAGCTGGATCAGCGTGCCCGGTTGCGCCCTGCGGACCAGGTGGTTGCTGACCTTGCCGTCCGGGATCGCCTTCACGGTGATCGTGATCCTGCCGTCCCGGCGGTTCGTCGGCGAGGTGAGCGAGTAGGCACGCCACAGGCGCACCCCGTCGACGTCGACCCCGATCCGCACGTACTGACCGGCTGTGTGGCCGCGCCAGCCCCGTCCCGGCCTGATCACGACGGTCGCGGCGTCACCCGTCTCGGGGTGCACGGCCTCGATGCGCCCCCGCAGGTCGGCGCCCGCACGCAGCGGGCTGACCAGGTCGAGGTAGTCCGACGGCAGCAGCGGCGTCGTGACCATCTCCAGCAGTTTCCACGCCCCACTGCGGAGGGCTGCACTCGTCATGACCCCAGCTTGATATACTTCAGGGAGTAAAGTCCTGTTCGCAGGACGTGAATTTGATCGGATGAGTTGTTCGCAGGGAACAAGAACGTGAGCCAGGCAGTCCGGAGGGCCGGCGAACTGGTCCTGGATGAGACGACGGTCACCGCGCTTCGGGCCGCGCTGAGCACCACTGCCGACGAGGTCGTCCAGGCGATCATCGACGAGGTCCCGCCCTACGCCAACGCCCTTTCGGGCAGCATGGGCGCCACCATCCGCCGGGCCGTCCGCACCGCCCTGGGCCTCTACCTCGACCTCGCGAGCGGGAGCGCCACGGGCGGCGACGCCCGCGAGGCGGCCTACGAGCTGGGCCGCGGCGAGGTCCGCGACGGCCGTTCGATGGACGCCCTGCTCAGCGCCTACCGGGTCGGCGCCCGCGTGGCCTGGCGAGGCCTGGCCGCGGGTGCCGTACCCGCAGGTCTGCCCGCCGCCCAGGTCGCCAAGTTCGCCGAGCTGACCTTCGCCTACATCGACGAACTCTCCGCCGCGAGTGCCGCGGGCCACGCCGACGAACTGGCCGCGCGGGGCCGGGCCCACGAGCGCCACCTGGAACAACTGGCCCGCGACCTCCTCGCCGGCGCGAACCCGGACGTGCTCCTCGCGGCTGCGGGGCGGGCCGGGTGGCAGCCGCCGGTTTCGCTGACCGCGGTCCTGCTGCCGGCCGCCCAGGCCCGGCCGGCCTACCGCGCGCTCGACCCGGGCACCCTTGTCCTCGACGATCTGCCGGACGCCTCCGGCGTGCTGCTCGTCCCCGATGCCGACCGGGCACACCTGCTGAGGCAGCTGCCCGACCGCACCGCCGTGGTCGGCCCGGCCCGGCCGTGGACGCGTGCGTCCGCCTCGTACGCACGAGCCGTACGCGCGCGCTCCCTCTCCTCCGACATCCGCGACACCGAGGACCACCTGCCCGAGCTGGTACTGAGCGCCGACGCGGACGCGTTCGCCGACCTGCGTGCCCGAGCCCTCGCACCGTTGCGGGCCTTGCCGGCGGCGACCTCGCGGCGGCTCGAGGAGACGTTGCGGGCGTGGCTGCTGCACCAGGGCAGGCGGGACGAGGTGGCGGCGGCACTGTTCGTCCACCCCCAGACCGTCCGGTACCGGATGTCGCAGCTGCGGGAGCTGTTTCCGGATCTCGCCTCGCCAGACCGGGTCCTCGAACTGACGCTGGCGGTCGGTCTCCGGGTGGGCTGACGTGTTCTGACAGCCGGTCCCGTGCCGATCACTCCCGGAACGTCTGGCATCTCCCCCGTCCCCGCCCGGGCGCGGACGAGGACTCCCCTCGTCTCGTACTCGCCGAAAGAGCCCGGCCCGGCCCCGTAGGTGCGCCGCCTGCTCCGGGCGCCGACTGGGGGCGCTGCCGCCGCGGGGAGCCGCGTCGGTCGCCCCTCTTCTCATCCGCCTCCCGCGACCCTCGACCGGACCCTGCCGCGGGCATCGGCGGCGTCATCGGCGTGCAGGGCCGACTCGGCGAGTTCGCGGCACTCCGCGAGGGTGTGGGCGGCCAGCGCCGCCCGCACCTCGGGGAGCGAGGCGGGCGCGGCCGACAGACTGGTGATGCCGAGGCCGACCAGCACCAGGGCGAGCATCGGGTCGGCGGCCGCCTCACCGCACACGCCGATCGGACGGCCGTGCTCGGCTGCGGACCGAGCGGCGGAGGCGACCAGCGTGAGCAGGGCCGGCTGCCACGGGTCGAGGAACTCGGCGAGGGAGCCGAGCGTGCGGTCGGCCGCGAAGGTGTACTGGGCCAGGTCGTTGGTACCGATGCTGAAGAAGTCGCACACCTGCGCCAGCCGGCCGGTCCGCAGGGCGGCCGCCGGGACCTCGATCATGGCGCCGGCCAGCGGCAGGCCGTGCGCGCGGACCCGGGCGGCGAACTCGGCGGCCTCGGACGGGACCGACACCATCGGGGCCATCACCCAGACCTGCGCGGCGCCGTCCCCGGCGGCCTCGGCGATCGCGGCGAGCTGGGTCTCCAACAGCTGGGGGTCACGGGCGGCCGTCCGCAGGCCGCGGACGCCGAGGGCCGGGTTCTCCTCATCGGCGGCCGTGGCGAAGAGCAGCGGTTTGTCCGCCCCCGCGTCGAGTGTGCGGACGACAACCCGGCGGCCGGCGAAAGCCGCGAAGACCTGCCGGTAGGCGGCGGCCTGTTCGGCGAGGCCCGGCGCCTCGGCGCGGTCCAGGAAGAGGAACTCGGTGCGGAACAGGCCCACGCCCTCGGCGTCGGCCGCGGCCGCGGCGGCCAGCTCGTGCGGCGCTCCGAGGTTGACGAGGAGTGCGACCGGATGGCCGTCCGCCGTCCGGCCCGGCCCCTGGACCCGGGCCGTCAGCTCGCGGCGACGGCGCTCCCGTTCGGCGGCCCGCCCGAGCGACTCCGGGCTCGGGTCGGGCTCGACCACGCCGTCCGCGCCGTGCACCAGGACCTGTCGGCCGTCCTGGAGGTCCATGGCGCCGGCGCAGCCGACCACGGCGGGGACGCCGAGTGCCTTGGCGAGGATGGCCGTGTGACTGGTCGGCCCGCCGCGGACGGTGACCAGGGCCAGCACCCGGGCGGGGTCGAGCAGCGCCGTGTCGGCGGGCGCCAGGTCCTCGGCGACCAGGACGTACGGGTGCCCCGGGTCGGGCAGACCGGGCACGGGCAGGCCCAGCAGGTGCGCCACCGCGCGGTCGCGCAGGTCGTCCAGGTCGGCGACGCGTTCCGCGAAATGACCTCCGGCGGCGGCCAGCGCGGTGCGGAATCCGTCGAAGGCGGTGGCGAGCGCATGGGCGCCGTCGGTGCCATGTTCGGCCAGGCCGGCCGCCGCGTCGGCAAGGACCGGATCGGCGGCCATCATGGCCTGCGCGGCGAGCACGTCGGAACCGGGGCCGCGCACGCGGGCGGCTCGCTCGTCCAGATCGGTGACGACCGCAGCGAGGGCGGAGCGGACCGCCGCGGCCTCGGCGGCGGGGTCGGCGACGGGCCTCGGGGCGGGCAGCGCGGGTACGGACGCCATCCGGGCGACCGGGCCCGCCGCGCTGCCCGGGCCGACGCCGATCCCGCGGATCGGATCGCTCATGCCGCTGCGTCGAGGTCGGAGGCGAGCAGGTCGGCGAGCGCCTTCAGCGAGTCCTGGGCCTGGTCGCCGGTCGCGGTGAGCTCCAGGGCCTCGCCGCAGCCGGCGGCGAGGGCGAGGACGGAGAGCAGGCTGCGGGCGTCGACCGGGGTCTGGCCCGGGCGGCCGACGGTGACCTTGACCGGCTGGCGGGCGGCGGCCTGGACGAACAGCGAGGCCGGGCGGGCGTGCAGGCCGCTCCGGGAGCCGACGGTGACCTGGATCGAGTGCATGGGAGGTCCTTGGAGGAGATGAGCGGAGGAGACGAGCGCCGACCCGGGTGGGATCCGGGTCGGCCGGGGAGTGGGCCAGGGTGATCGGAAGCCGGTCTCCGCGGTACGGGGGCGGTGGCGGAGGCCCGGGCGGCCGTGGTTTCAAGCCCGTCAGGGTGTTGTTTCGATTGGTTCTACGTCCGATCGTCGAGCGATGTCAACACATTCGGGCAAAATCAAAGAGGAGCGCACAGCCCGTACGACCTCTTGCTTTTTCGGTCGGAGGGCGTATGGTCGGCCTGAAGCAAGCGCGAACAGACATGAAACGGACCCAATCCCACATGTACGCACCCGAGCGGCAGCAAGAGATCCTCCGCCTCGCGCAGAAGCAGGGCAGGGTGGATGTGCCGACACTCGCCGAGGACTTCGGCGTCACGCAGGAGACCATCCGGCGTGACCTGAGCGCCCTCGACCGGGCCGGTCTGCTGCACCGGGTGCACGGCGGCGCGCTGCCCGCCGGCGCGCTGCACCTGGAGCCCGGCCTGGCCGAACGGGACTCCACGGCCGCGACCGAGAAGGAACGCATCGCCAGGGCGGCCCTCGACCTGCTGCCCGCAGAGGGCAGCGTGATCCTTGACGCCGGGACGACCGTCTCCCGGCTGGCCGGCCTGCTGCCCGCCGACTGCAGGCTCACCGTCGTCACCAACGCGCTCCCGGTCGCCGCCCGGCTGGCCGACCACCCCGGGCTCACCCTCCACCTGGTGGGCGGCCGGCTGCGCCACCGCACCCAGGCCGCCGTCGACGCGTGGGCGCTGCGCGACCTGGCGGACGTCCACGCGGACGTGGCGGTGATCGCCACCAACGGCTTCTCCCCGGAGGGCGGCCTCTCGACGCCGGACCTCGCCGAGGCAGCCGTGAAACGGGCCATGCTCACCGGTGCCCGGCGCGTCGTCCTGGTGGCCGACTCCTCCAAGTACGGCGCCCGCCACTTCGCCCGCTTCGGCTCGCTGGACCAGGTGGACGTGCTGGTCACGGACACCGGGCTGACCGACGAGCAGGCCGCCGGGATCGAGAACCACGGACCGGAAGTCATCCGCGCATGATCGTCACCATCACCCCGAACCCCAGCCTCGATCGCACCTACGAACTGGGAGCCCTCGTCCCGGGCGAAGTCAACCGGGCCTCGCACGACCGGCTCGATCCGGGCGGCAAGGGCGTCAACGTCGCCCGCGCGCTCACGGCCGCCGGCCACCGCACCAGCGCGGTCCTTCCCCTGGGCGGCCCCTCCGGGCAACTACTCGCCGACCTGTTGCGCCGCCAGGGCATCGACGTCGCGGCGGTCGCGATCTCGGGCGACACCCGGATCAACGTCTCGATCGCCGAGGACGGCGGCAGCCTCACGAAGATCAACGCCGTGGGCCCCGAACTCAGCGCCGCCGAGTCGGCCGCGCTGCTTGCGCTCGTCCGCGACGCCCAGAAGACCGGACAGGGAACCGGAAGCGACGTGCAGTGGCTCGCCTGCTGCGGCAGCCTGCCGCGCGGTCTCGCACCCGAGTGGTACGCGGAAGTGGTCGCCCAGGTGCACTCGGGTGGCGCCCGGATCGCCCTCGACACTTCCGGTCCCGCGCTGCTGGCCGCGCTCTCGGCCCGCCCCGACGTGGTCAAGCCCAACCGGGAGGAACTCGCGGAGGCCGTGGGCCGCCCGGTCCGCACCGTCGGCGACGCCGTGGACGCGGCCGGGGAGCTGCGCGAGCGCGGCGCCCGGCAGGTCCTCGCCAGCCTCGGTGCGGACGGGATGCTGCTCGTAGCCGAGGAAAGCTGGTACGGCAGCGCACCGGTCGCCGCCGTCCGCAGCGACGTGGGAGCCGGCGACGCCTCGCTCGCGGGCTTCCTCGGCGCCGGCGGCACCGGTCCCGAGGCCCTCGTGGCGGCCCTGGCGCACGGCGCCGCCGCTGTGCAACTGCCGGGGAGCGTCATGCCGACCCCGGCCCATCTGGACCCGGCCGCGGTGGTCGTGACGGCGGACCTCCCGCTCGACCGACCGCTCCGCGGTTGAGAACGACCTCCTGAGGACGGCGTCGTTCTCGAGAGGCAGCACGCCCGACCGTGTGGGACGGAAGGGCACCGATTCCCGGGGGCAAGGGACACTGTCAGGAACCAGTCGAAGGATCGACACGATGACCGACACGATGAGCGAGACCAGCGGGCTGATCACACCCGCACTCGTCGATCTCTACCTCGCCCCCGAGGACAAGAACGAAGCCCTCCGCGTCCTCGCCCAGCGGCTGGTCGCCGAGGGCCGGGTCACCGACCTCGACGGCTTCCTCGCCGACGTCGCCGCCCGGGAGGCCCAGGCCCCGACCGGGATGGGTGACGGAATCGGCATTCCGCACTGCCGATCGCCCCACGTCACGCAGCCGAGCCTGGCCTTCGGCCGCAGTGCCCGGGGTGTGGACTTCGACGCCCCGGACGGACGGCCCGCCGACCTGATCTTCATGATCGCGGCTCCGGCCGGTGCGGACGACACTCATCTGCAGATCCTCGCCGCGCTGGCCCGCCGCCTCATGGACCCCGCCTTCACCGGCGCCCTGCGCGACGCCGAGAGCCCGAGCGCGGTCGCGGCGCGGATCAACGGCGAGGAGGCGCAGGCCGCCGTTCCGGAGACAGCCGAGGCTTCGGAGGCTGTCACGGCCCTGAGGACGGCCGCCGTTCCGGAGACGGCCGCCGTTCCGGAGACGGCCGCCTCCGACGGCGGGCTGCGGCTCGTCGCGGTGACCTCCTGCCCGACCGGCATCGCCCACACGTACATGGCTGCCAAGGCCCTGGAACTGGCCGCCGCCCGGGCGGGGGCGCGGATCCAGGTCGAGACCCAGGGGTCGGCCGGGACGACGCCGCTCGACCCCGAGGTCATCGCGGCAGCCGACGCGGTGATCTTCGCCCATGACGTGGAGATACGGGACCGGGCCCGCTTCGCCGGCAAGCCGACCGTGGACGTGGGCGTCAAGGCCGGGGTCAACCGTGCCGACGACCTGGTCGCGCAGGCCGCCGGAATGGTCACCGAGGCCGGCGGCGGCGCGCGTACCGCCGGCACCACGGTCGCCGCGCCGAGCGCGCCTGCGGGCGAGCACTGGGCGCAGCGGCTGCGCACGTACCTGATGACGGGCGTCAGCTACATGATCCCGTTCGTCGCGGCCGGCGGACTGCTGATCGCGCTCGCCTTCGCGACAGGCGGCTACCAGATCGCCTCCGCGCCGTCCGTACTGGGCCACTTCGACTGGACCTCCTCGCACAGCTGGGCGGCGATGCTGTTCCAGACCGGCAAGACCTCCTTCGGCTTCCTGGTCCCCGTCCTCTCCGGGTACGTCGCCTGGGCGATCGCGGACCGGGCGGCACTGGCCGCAGGCATCGCCGGCGGTGCCGCCTCGGTGGCGGTCGGCGCGGGCTTCCTCGGCGGCATCGTGTCAGGCCTGGCCGCGGGCTTCCTGGTGCTGTGGATGATCCGCTGGAACGTGCCCCGGGCGATCAAGGGCATCATGCCGGTCGTGGTGATCCCGCTGCTGTCGGTGGCGGCGGTCGGCTTCCTGATGTTCGTGGTGGTCGGCTCGCCGATCGCCTCGGCGATGAACGGCCTGACCGACTGGCTGAACGGCCTCTCCGGCTCCAACGCGATCCTGCTCGGCGTGCTGCTCGGCGCGATGATGGCCTTCGACATGGGAGGTCCGCTCAACAAGGTCGCCTACACCTTCGCGGCCGGTGTGCTCACCACCGCGGGTACCACCCCGGACGCCGGCAGCCTCAAGGTGATGGCTGCCGTGATGGCCGCCGGCATGACCCCGCCGCTGGGCTTGGCCCTGGCGACCGTCGTCCGGCGCAGGCTGTTCACCCCCGAGGAGCGGGAGAACGGGAAGGCAGCCTGGGTTCTCGGCGCCTCGTTCATCACCGAGGGCGCGATCCCGTTCGCGGCAGCCGACCCGCTGCGGGTCATCCCGGCGGGCATCACCGGGAGCATGACCGCCGGTGGTCTGGCGATGGCCTTCGGCTCCACCCTGCGTGCCCCGCACGGCGGGATCTGGGTGCTCCCCCTGATCGGCAGCCCGTTCCTCTACCTGGTCGCGGTCGCGGCGGGCACGGTGGTCACCACGGCGGTGGTGGTGCTGCTCAAGGGAATGCGGACGTCCGCCGCCCCGGCGCCCTCCGCCGCCTCCTCCCCTGCCGCGCAGCAGCCGGCCGCCGTCTGACCCGACGGGCCGTGGGATGCCTCCGGGGTGACCCGGCCGCCCGGTGGGACCGGGCGGCCGGGTCAGGGGCCTGCCCGGCGCTTGTGGTGGACGCCGAAGGCGTTCCACGTCACCTGCCCGGCCGGCCACACCAAAGCCCTCGGCCGCGGCAGTGGAGGCGGCTGCGTCGGGTCGGAGGTGCCTCCGGCCGCGCCGTGCCGTGTCCCATGGGGTTGGATGTGCTGCGGGCGGTCCGGGGTTCCCGGGGTCCGGGTGGGGCCGGGCCGTCCGTGGGATTCCGGTGGAGAGTGGTGAGGTGCGATGGGTGGAGCGACGAAGCCCGAGGTCGAGGTTCCGCAGGGTGGTGCTCCGCAGGAGCTGACGGTCCGGGACCTCGTCGTCGGGGACGGGCCCGAGGTGAAGGCGGGCATGGTGGTCAAGGTCCACTACGTCGGGGTGACCTTCGAGACCGGGAAGGAGTTCGACTCCTCCTGGGAGCGGGGCGAGCCGTACAAGTTCGCGCTGGGCGGCGGCAAGGTCATCAGGGGCTGGGACCGGGGCGTGAGGGGGATGCGGGTCGGCGGTCGGCGCGAGATCGTCGTTCCCCCGCGTCTGGGCTACGGGAAGCAGTCGCCCTCGCCGTTGATCCCGGCGGGGTCGACCCTGGTCTTCGTGGTGGATCTCGTCGACTCGTACTCCGGTACGGCCGGGTGGAGCGGGGACCGGTGAGCCCGGCCGGGTGTCCGGCCGCGAACGGCGCCTGACGGGCCCCGGCCGGGCGCCGTCGCTCGCGGGAGGTGCCGGTCAGTCGCCGAGGACGCGGCGGGCTTCCGAGAGCAGGCGCAGGAGTTCGGTGCGCGACGGGTCCTGCGGGGCTTCCGGGGCCGGACGGGGGGTGTGGGTGGTCAGGACGTGCAGGGCGACCGCCGCCTGGCGGGCGAAGAGGCCCAGCAGGTCGAGTTCCGGCAGGCCCGAGCGGGACTGGGGGGACGGGTCGAGCACCTCCAGGACACCGAGGACCCGGTCCCCGCGGACGAGCGGGGCGGCCATGAGCGCGTTCGGGACGTAGCCGGTGGACTCGGCGATGTCGCGGTCGAAGGAGGCGCTGTCGCGCAGGTCGTCGACCACCATCGGCTCCCCCGAGGCGGCGACCCACCCGGCGATCCCCCGGCCCGCCGGGAACCGGCGTCCCACCAGGAACTCCTGTCCCTGTCCGGAGACGGCCTCGAAGACGAGCTCGTCCGCATCGAGGAGCAGGATGGAGCTCGCCTGTGCGCCGAAGATGGCGCGCGCGGTGTCCACCACCGACCGCAGGAGCTCGGCCACGGCCGGATCCGGCCGGGGTGCTGCGGACACGGCGGGGGAGATCGTCTGGGTCATGGGGCTTCCCTTCCGGCGCCGGGGCTTACCGGCGCCCGTGGACACGGACGTTGGCTGCGGACAGGTACAGGGCGTTCTTCAGCTGGAACGGCGTCAGCCGGGGGCTGCTCGACAGGATCCGCGCGCAGAGCCCCGCGATGAACGGGGTGGCGTAGCTGTTGCCGGAGCTGCGGATCGACGTGCCGCCGAGCCACGCCACCTGGACCTTCTGGCCGGGGGCGAAGAACTCCACCGGGGGCTCGGGGTTGTAGAGGTGGAGGTCCGGGTCGTCCTCCTGGTGGCTGCCGACCGAGATCACCGAGGAGAAGCGCCAGGGGAAGCTCTCCACACGCGTGTTGTGCGCGGAGGCGACGATCACGGTCTGCTGGAAGTACGCCTCGTCGGCCAGTCGGCGCAGCTCGTCCACGAAGCGCTCGTGGGTGGTGGACAGGCTCAGGTTCACCACGTCGAACCGCTGGCGCACGGCCCACCGGATCCCTTCGAGCAGGACGTCCCCGCTGCCGGAGAACCGGTCGCCGAGCACCCGGACGCTGGACAGCTCGCAGTCCGGCGCGGTGCGCCGGATGATCCCGGCGCAGGCGGTGCCGTGTCCGCAGGCGTCCCCCTCCTCGGTCTCCTCGACATGGACCCCGTCGCCGTCCTTGAAGACCCGCCACGACTGGGCGACCGGGCCGACCATCGGATGGTCCCGTTCGACGCCCGAATCGACCACGCAGACGCGTACGCCGCGTCCGGTGCCTCCGAGGAGACCCCTCTCGGGCGGGTCCGGCGGGCCGTCGGCCTCCACGGGGACGTCTGCGGGGCCCCTGCCGCGCAGGCCCCAGGTGAGTGCGGGCGCCACTTGCTGGGCGGTGGTCATCGTGGTGCTTCCTTTCCGACTGCGGTGAGTCGTCCGATGGCGGGTCCGTGCCCGGGCGCGCGGCAGCGGGAGACCAGGTCCTCGGCCTGGCGTACGGCGGGGAGGTGCCCCTTCGCCGCGAAGTGCCGGCGAGCGCGCTGGGCCGCCGCCTCCGCGTCGGCCGGGCGGCCCAGCGCGAGCGCGGTGCGGGCGAGGTCGAGGGCGGCGGTTCCCTGGACCACGGGCGAGTCGGTGCGGGCGGCGGTGGCGAGCGCCCGGGCGGCCAGCCGGCCGGCGGTCCCGGCCTGCCCCTGCGCGGCGGCGATCCGGGCCCGCAGGCCGTCGAGGTCCGCCGACTCGGCCCGCGGCCGGGCCGGCCGCGCCCCCTCCCCTTCCCCCTCCAGTTCGGCGAGGGTGTCGCGGGCGGTGCGCCAGTCGCCGAGGTCCAGGCGGATGCGGGCGGTGTCCAGCAGGGCACTGCGCAGCAGCGCCCCGGCGCCCAGGTCGCGTGCGGTGGCCGCGGCACGCTCCAGGCTCAGGAGCGCCTCGTCCCGGCGGCCGGTCAGGTCGGCCACGGTCGCGGTGAAGATCGGCAGGAAGGCGTCGGCCTCGGCGTAGCCGAGCCTCTTCGCGAGGCGCTCCGCCTCCGCGAGGCAGGCCAGGGCCCCGTCGCGGTCGTCGTGGAGGGCCAGCACGACCGCCAGCGGGCAGTTGAGCGTCAGCCGGACCGCCCGGCGGCCGGCCCCCTGCTCGGCGAGGAGCCCGCGGCACCGGGCGACCGCGTCGGCGACCGGCTGGGGGCCGCGCCAGAGCGAGACCCCCGTCGCGCCGAGGGCCGCGGCCCGCTCCGGTTCGGCGTCGGCGCGGACCGCGTGGTCCAGCGTCCGGGCGAGCAGACGCTCCGCCTCCCGGTGCCGGCCCTGTTCCTGGGCGCGCTGGGCGAGCCGCAGGCAGGCCCTGGCCTGGCCGAGGTCGTCGCCGGCCGCCGCGAAGACCGGCAGGGTGGCGTCGGCGGCCTCCGCCGGCGACCCGTCCGGTCCCGCGGACCGGCCGGCGGAGGCCAGGGCGAGGCGGGCGTGCGCGGCCTCCACCGCGTCCCCGCCGCCGGAGCGGGCCTCGGCCAGCACCTCTTCGAGCAGCGCCCGGCCCTCGGTGCCGCGCCCCAGGTCCAGCAGGGTCTGGCCGAGCCGCCGGCGTGCGACGGTGCTCCCCGGCTCGCCCGCCGCGTAGCGGGCCGTGGCCCGGGACAGCACGTCGGCCGCCCACACGGGGTCGGCATGGGCCAGGGCCAGCCGCCCGGCCTCGGCGAGCGCGTCGGCGGCGTCCCGGCGCAGCCCGTCGGTGTGCGCGTCCTGGGCGCCCAGTTCGGCCCGGTAGCGGTACGCCTGTTCCAGATGGCCGCCGACCGCCGCGGGGCCCCGCCCGCGGACCGAGTCCAGTCGGGCCGCCCGTTCGTGCCGGTCGGCCCGGTCCTGCTTGGACTGGCTGGCGTAGACGACCTCCTGGATCAGCCCTCCGGCGAAGCGGAACGCCCCGCCGTCCGGCCTGATCAGGCGGTGCCGGACCAGCCGGTACAGCAGGGGGCGCAGCCCGGACCCGGTCCACTCGGGCGCGGGATCCCCGGCGAGCGCCGTGAGCTCTTCGGCGGTGAAGTCGCCGCCCAGCACGGACGCCAGGCCCAGGGCCCGGTGTTCGGGCGGGTCGAGCGCGTCGATGCGGGCGCCGATCAGGGCCTGGAGCGGGAGCGGGACGCTGTCGGCGTCGACGGGGTCGCCCGCCACGAGCAGCTGTTCCAGGTGCAGCGGGTTTCCGCCCACCCGTGCCAGGACCCGGGGGCCGAGCGGCTCTGCGTCCGCCGTGCCCCCGGTCAGCTCTGCCGCGAGGAGCTGTGCCTCGGCGTCGGAGAGACCGCCGAGCGGCACGGTGTCCAGGGCCAGCTCGGCCCGTACGTCGAACAGTTGGGGGCGGGTGAGCAGGACGATCAGGACGGCCGCGTCGGCGAGGGCCCGCAGCAGCCGGTCGAGGGCGTCGAAGAGGGGTTGCGCGGCCCAGTGGCAGTCGTCGATCACCAGGACGACGGGCTGCGCTGCGGAGAGGCCGGCGAGGACCTTGGCGAGCGCGGCGCAGGTGTCCACGGGCGACGGGTGGGGCGTTCCGTCCAGGAGCAGGCCCTGGTGGAGCAGGTCCGGTCCGGGCGACGGCAGGGGCTCGCCGCCGGCCCGCAGCAGGTCGGCCACGGCGTCGGCGAGCGGTCCGAGGCTGGGCTGTTCGCCCCGGGCCCGGCAGCGCCCGACTCCGTGGCGCGGGCCGCCGGCGGTGGCCGCGGTCCGGTGCAGCCATTCCCGCACGAGTCTGGTCTTGCCCTGGCCCGCCTCGCCGGAGACCACCATGCGGTCGGCCCGCCGGGTCCGCGCCACCCGGTCCAACACCCGGTCGAGCGAGGCGAGTTCGCCTGTCCGGCCGACGAAGGCGAGGTCGAAGCGGCGCAGCGCCTCCGGGCCCTCGTCCTCGTCCAGGCCGAGCAGGCGGTGGGCGGCGACCCGGTCGCTCTTGCCCTTGAGCAGCAGCGGTCCGGTCTCCGTCGTCCGGACGCCCGGTCCGGCGGCCGCCAGGGTGTCCGGTCCGATGAGGATCTCCCCGGCGACGGCGTTCTGTTCCAGGCGCGCGGCGACGTTGACCACCTCGCCGGAGACCATCGCCTGCCGCAGGGTCGCCGAACCGGTCACCGCCTGACCGGTGTTCAGACCGATGCGCATCTCCAGCCGCACGCCGACGCCCTGTTCCAGCCGGGCGTTGAGTCCGGCGAGCGCCTCCCGCATGGCCAGGGCGGCGGCGACCGCCCGGCGGGCGTCGTCCTCCCGGACGGCCGGCACGCCGAAGACGGCCATCACGGCGTCCCCGATGAACTTCTCCACGGTGCCGCCCTGCTCCTCGATCCGCAGCCTCATGAGGTCGAACCAGCGGAGCGTCACCGAGCGCAGGATCTCCGCGTCCAGTGCTCCGGAGAGCGCCGTGGAACCCACCAGGTCGCAGAAGAGAACGGTCACCACCTTGCGGCCGGTCGGCCTGGCCGTGACCGGCCCGGGGGCGCACGGGCTGCCGCAGAAGGGGCAGAACCGGGCGTCGGGCGGCAGTTCGCTCCGGCAGGAGGCGCAGGACATGGATTCCTCCGGTCGACGGGGGACGGCGGGGCGGCGGGCGTTGGGGCGCCGGGGTCAGAAGAGGGCGCCGCCGGCCACGTCGGCATGGGCCTGCACCTCGGGTGCCGCCGCGTCGAGCCGCCCCCTGATGTCGACGAGCAGGGCCAGTTCCTCGGGGGCCAGGGTGCGCAGGACCTCGTGCTGCTCCTCGCTGAGGGCGTCGAGGTCGAAGCCGGCGGCGGCCAGCGCCTCCAGGGTGGGCTCGGGGGTGCCGTCGTACGGCTCGGTGTGCTCGGTCACGGGTGTCCTCCGGGGTCGGCGGCGAGGGAGAGGAAGAGGCGGGTGAGCAGGTTCGCCGTGTGCAGCGCGCTGACGGAGACGGCGGTCTGGCGGTCCGGGGCCGGCGCGAGCCGGTCGAGGACCCGGTGGAGGTCGTCGAGGTGGCCGCCGTCGAGCTCGGCGTGTTCCCTGAGGGTGCGGAACGCCGCGCCGGGCAGCCCGGTGGCCTCGGCGAGGCGGTCGGCGAGCCGGGGACCCGGGGCGTTGCCCTCCAGGACCGCGATGTACCCGAGCAGGGCGATGGGGTGCTCGTGCTCGATCCGGTAGTACTGCGCCCCGGCGAGTTCGACGACGACGGGGTGCGGGACGGCGGCCGGCCGGGCACCGGCGGCGGCGAGGTCCTCCAGCAGCCAGGTGTCGTGGTCGCGCTCTTCCTCGGCGTGGCGGGCGCAGTACGCCGCGAGGGCCGGCGCGGCCGGGTCGTCCAGGTCGGCGCACCGCTCGGCGGCCCGCTCCAGCAGGGGCACCGAGGCCCGGACGAGCGGGTGCATGGCGGCCAGGTAGCGCAGGTACCGCTGCCGCAGTCCGTCCGGTCGCCAGAGGGCCGCGGTCGCGGCCCTCAGGGCGGTGGTGGTGGGCGTGAGCTTGGTTCTGAGCGCGAGGGACGCGGTGGCGGTCATCGGGAGCCCTCCTCCTCTGCGGGAAGCGTCTCGACCAGGTGCGCGTAGCGGGCGCAGCCCATGCGGCTCACCAGGGCGGCGGGTCCGGCGGCGAGCTGCTGCTGGGCGCCGAGCCGGTCGAGGAGTTCGCCGACCCGGCCGACTGCGTCGCGTGCCGCTCCCGCGAGGACCTCGGGGCGGTCGGCGAGGGCGTGGCAGCTGCGGCAGTAGCCGGCCGGGGCGGGCTCGGTCCCGTAGCGGGCGTGCAGCCGGCGGGGGCCGACGGAGCGCAGCATCCGCAGCACCGGGGAGCCGAGGGAGCGTGCGCGGACGGTCTGCCAGTCGTCGTCGGCGATGTGTCCGAGGCGCAGGTGCGGGGGAACGGGGCGGCGGTCGACCGTCCACTGGTTGCAGCAGGCGGCCACGGTCCCGTCGAAGGCGACGACCGGCCAGGCGGCGAGGGTGCACGGCGCCGCCATGGAGCCGTCCGGTCCGGCCGGTGTGGCCCGGGCGAGGCCCGCGGCGCGGCCGAGCGGCCGGATCTCGTTGACGAGCAGGGGCACCCGGCCGGCGAAGGCGCGCCGGACGTCCGCGACGGTTTCCGCCAGGTACGGGTCGTCGGGTCCGGTGCCGGTGAGGTGGACGCTGGCCGGGATCCCGGCGTCGAGCACGGCCCGCAGGGCGCGCAGCACGTCCGCGCGCGGGACCTCGCGCTCGTGGTGGACGTCCATGCTGGCCGAGAAGTGGTCGAGGGCCGTGATCGCCCGCATGATCCGGTCGGGGATTCGTCCGTCACGGGCGAAGAACATCCCGCTGACCAGCGCCACCCGGGAGCCCGCGGCGCGGGCGAGGCCGGCCAGGCGGGCGGCGAGTTCCGGCAGCAGCAGCGGTTCGCCGCCGGTCAGCATGACCACCTCGGGGCGGTCCCCGGCACCGAACGAGTCGATGAAGCGCAGGAGGTCTTCCGGGTCGGGCTGGCCGGAGACGGCCATGGAGGAGTCGGTGGAGCAGTGCGCGCAGCTCATGGGGCAGCGGCGGGTGAGCGCCACCAGCAGTCCGCCACAGGGCACCGGCCGCAGGCCGATGAGCTCCGCGAGCTCCACGTCTCTTCCTCCATAGCTCGTACCGCGCGCCCGGGTCGCGCGCGTGCATGGCCCGGATCGTGCCCGGGGGCGGCAGGTTTCCGGTTCACGAACGCCTGGTGATCGGTTCATCCGCAGGTCAGAGCGGCCGGACGCCGGGGTGTGGCGGGGAGTGCGGTGGGGATTGGGGGGCGTACCGCGTCCGTGAGCTCGGCGTATACCGGTGCCGAACCGGTGGCCAGGCGTTCCCGTACCCGGGGTCCGTAATTTTCTTCTCAGACGGCGGAACGACGCCGGCAAAACAAAAGGAGAAGAACATGAGCGAGAACATCAACCCCGAGGCCGAGACCGAGAACGAGGACATCGAGGTCGTCGCCCACAGCGAGGACGGCATCTCCGACGGTGGCGGCTGCGTCATCAACAACTCGCACGAGATGTGACATCGCCGCATCGAGGCTGAGCACCGCGCGGGCCCCCGGCTCTCGGCAGATCCTGCCCAGGGTCGGGGGCCCGCGGCCACCCCGGCACCCGGACCGCCACACCGAGGAGCGGCACACCATGAAGATCCTTCTCTGCCCGCTCAGTGACGGCGGCTACCTCTACCCGGCGATCGCGGCCGGCCGCGAACTACGGCGCCGGGGCCACGACGTCAGCGTGCTGGGCCGGTCCACCGCGGCGGTCGTCGCCGCCGATGCCGGGCTGCCGTTCGCGCCGGCGGAGGAGTACGGCGGCCACCGGGCGTTCTCCGCCACGTGGTGGGGGCCGCACGGCGCGGCGCAGTACCGGGCGACCGTACGCGCGGCCCGCGAGACCGGGGCCGACCTGCTGGTCACCTCCGTGCTCTGCAACGGCGCCCTGCTCGCCGCCGAGGCGCTGGACATCCCGGTCGTGGTGGTCGGGCTCGCGGCGCACCTGTGGGACTACCGGTCCGGCGGCGACGACGAGCCGCACCTGGGCCGGACCCGGCGGAGCCGGACCGAGGGCTGCCTGGGGCTCTACACCGACCTCCGGGAGGAGGCCGGTCTGGCGGGACGTGCCTCCCGCTGGGGGGACGAACCGCTGCTGGGCGACGCGCTGTTGCTGCGCGGGGATCCGGAGCTGGAGTATCCGGGTGCGCGGCTGCCGGAGCGGATCCGGCACGTCGGGCCGCTGGCCTGGGAGCCGACGCCCGACCCGGCGGAGGTCGAGGCGATCGACGACCACCTGTCGCGGTCCGGGAAGCCCGTCGTCTACGTCCATCTCGGCCGCTTCTTCGAGGGCACGAACCTGTGGCCGCGGCTCAACGAGGTCTTCACGGGCGGCCGGTTCCAGGCCGTGGTCGAGCAGGGCCGCTCCACTGATCCGCAGCCCGCCCCGGGCACCGACATCCTGCTGGTCCGCAAGCCCTGGATGGGACCGCTCGTCGACCGCGCCGGCCTCGTGCTGAGCAGCGGCACCTCCGCGCCCGTGCTGGCCGCGCTCCTTCGCGGCCGGCCCCTCGCGCTGTCACCCAACGGCTCCGAGCAGCCCCTGCTGACCGGCGCCTGCCTGCGGGCCGGCGTGGCCGTGCACGTCCCGAAGAGCCCGGCCGCGGGGGCTTCGGCGCTCCTGGAGTCCGCGTGGCAGGACGCCGGCCTGCGGGCCCGCGCCCACGTGCTGGGCAGCCGGCTGGCCGCGATGGACAGCGCGGCGCGCGCGGCCGACGCCGTCGAGCGGGTGGCCGGGGCGTCCACCGCTCCCCCGGCACCCGCCCCGCCCACGGCCCGCGCCACCGTCGCCTCCCCCGCCTAGGCCTCGGCGCCCGCTTCGTCAAAGGAGAACCATGAGTACGCGACCAGTAGGCCTGGACGAGGCCGTGACCAGCCTGGCGGCGGGCGCGCGGCGGTGGATACGGCTCAACGCGGCCTACCTCGACACCCCGGCCGCACACGCCGAACTGCCGGAGATCCCGCGCGCGAAGGCGCTCCTGCAGCTCGGGTTGCTCCGCCGCCACTGGGAGGAGTGCGCGCCCGCGGACCCCGCCCTCGCCGAGGTGAGCGGGGTCGTGGAACAGGTGTGGCAGCGCCCCGACTTCCCCCGGCTCCTCGGCCTCGCGGGTGTGCACGCACGGCAGTTCCAGCTCATGTACGCGGCGCTGGCGCCGGCCGGCGCCACCACCGGCGCGCCCCGTGCCCTGCTGGCCCGGCTGGCGGCGGAGGACTACCTGACGCCGGGCCGGAAGGATCCGTTCCTGCACCTGGAGGCCCGGTACTACGCCGATCTCGCGCGCGCGCCGCACCGGTTCGCCCCGTACGAGGAGCTGTACGAGGCGAGTCCGCTCCCCCGCGCCGCCACGCTGCCCGTGGCCGACCTGGACGCCTGCAAGGTCGCGCACACCCTCTTCTACCTCGGCGACTTCGGCCTGCGCGACCTCCTCCTGTCCGAGGAGGAGCGGGTACGGGCCCTGCGCGTGGTGGAACGCCTGACGGACCACTGCGTGGGACTCGGCGACTGGGACGTCGTGCCGAAGCTGCTGCTCGCCCAGTACGCCCTGGGCGCGGATCCGCTGCGCACGCCCTCCGGCACGGCCGGCCTGCGGATGCTCGTCGCGGCCCAGGCCCCTGACGGAGCGATCCCCGGACGCTCCCTCGCCGAGCGGGTACCGGCGGACGCGACGCCCGTCGAGTACTTCCGAAAGTCCTACAAAGTGACCCTCGTCGTGGCGCTGATGACGCTGGTCGTCACCGGCGGCCGGACCAAAGAGCCCGCCCTGACGGCGGCAACGGCCCTTCGGGAGACCCTGTGAGCATCGACCAAGCAGTGAGCATCGGCCTCCCCGTACGGATCGGAGCGGCCGCGGACCCGGAACGGCAGGACACGGCCGCCGGGAACCCCGCGCCCCTGCCCTCCGGCGCCCGCCTGCTGAAGGGCGAGCGGAACTGGTGGTTCCTGGGTCCGGGCGGGGTCGCCCGCCTCCGCGACCGCCACGTCACCGCCGACGGGGGCCTGCGCCCCGAGGCGGAGCGACGGCTGCACGAGACCGGCATGCTGACCCCCGGCCGGATCGGCTCCTACGCGCTGACCGTCCTCACCAGCACCCACTGCAACCTGGGCTGCGGGTACTGCTTCCAGAACACCGCCCAGGACGAAGGCGGCGGCAGCCGGCCGCCCCGGATCGGCCGCACCCGCCTCACCTCGGAGACCATCACCGACATCCTCGGCTTCACCGAGCGGCAGATGGCCGCCGTCGGCCTGGACAAGCTGAAGATCCTGCTCTTCGGCGGGGAGCCCCTGCTCAACCCGCGCGGCTGCCTGGAACTGCTGGAGCGGGCTGCGGAGATCGCGCCGACCTCGGCCTGGATGATCTCCAATGCCACGCTGCTCACCCCGTCCCTCGCCCGCAAGCTCGCCGACCGCGGGCTGGCCTCCGTCCAGGTGACCTTCGACGGCGACCGCGCCGACCACGACCGGATCCGGGTCGGCCGGGCGGACGGCGGCGCCACCTTCGACAAGATCGTCGGCAACATCGCCAAGGCCTCCGAGGCCACGTCGCTCCAGTGGATGCTGCGGGTGAACGTCTCCCAGGAGACCTTCCACGGCGTGGACGCTTTGATCGACCGGCTCGCCGCCGCGCTCGACCCCGCCCGGTGCACGCTGTACTTCGCGCGGATCGGCGACGTGGGCGTCGGCTACACCAACAGCCTGCTGCACACCGGTGAACTCCCGGCCGCCTTCACCCGGTGGCAGCGCCGGGCGCTCGACCTCGGCTTCGTCGTGGGCCGGCCCGGCGCCCGCCAGACGTGCGTCACCTGCGGCCACACCGACGGCCGCTACGGCGCGGTGGTGAGCGCGGACGGCACCCTGGCCAGCTGCTGGGAGACCGCGGGCAAGCCCGACTGGGAGGTCGGCACGGTCACCGACGGCTACCGGCCGGGCGCGGAGACCCGCGACCGCTGGATCGCCTGCCAGGACCTCTACCGCTACGACGAGGACGCGCGGACGCTCGCGAGGTTCCGCGACTCCGTCGACACGGCCCTGCTCGACTACCTGCACGAGACGGGGCGCCTGTAGTCATGTCCTCACCCCTGGAACGGCTCGCCGCCGGCGCGCTCGGCTGGCTGGGCGAAAACCTGGACCACTTCGACCCGTTCTCCCCGAGCGCCCCGCCGACGCCCCTCGGCAGGGCGAAGGCCGCGCTGGAACTCGCACTGCTCTGCCACTGCGCGTCCCGCCTGCCCGACCCCCCGGAGGCACTGGCCGGGGCGGGGGCCCTGGTGCGCAAGCTCTGGCAGGACCCGGACCTCCCCGCTCTGTTCGCCGAGGTCCCGGGGTACGCGTCCGCCTACGCGTTGATCTACGCCGCACTGGCCCCCGACGGCATCGACGGGACCCAGGTGCGGGCGGCGCTCGCGGAACTCGACCCGGAGTACCTCTCGCCGCGGGGGAAGTCCCCCTACCAGCGCCTGGAGATCCGCCACTACGCGGACAAGGCCGGCGTCCGCCACGCCGTCGAACCGTACGCCGAACTCATCCCGCACAGCCCGCTCGTCGCGTTCCGCGCCGCCGGGCCGGGGGACGGGGCGCCGCTCACCGAGCCGCAGGCGTACGCCGTGACGCACGCCGCCTTCTACCTCGGCGACTTCGGCCGGACCTCCCCCGGGCTGGACGGGAGCGCCCTGGCACACGCCCGGGACCTGGTCGACCGGTTGCTGGTCCACTGCGTCGGACACGACCGGTGGGACCTGGCCGCGGAGCTGGTGCTCACCCGGTACGTCCTGGGGAGCGAGCCGCTGGACACGCCCCCGGGAGCCGCGGCCGTGGAATGCCTGGTGCGGGCCCAGCGGCCCGACGGGGCGATCCCCGGGCGGTCGGCCGCGCTCGCGGCGGACCCGTCGGCCCCGGCCGGGGAGTTCTTCCGGACGGCGTACCACACGACCCTGGTCACCGCCCTCATGGCGCTGGTCGTCTCCTCTCCGAGGCGGCCCTCATGAGGCCGCGGCTGACCCTGATCAACCGCGACTACACCCGGCTCTGGTTCGGCCAGGCCGTCTCGTCCGTCGGGGACGCCGTCTTCGGCACGACGCTGGTGCTGTGGGTGGCGACCGTGCTGGCGAAGGGCCGGTCGTGGGCGCCGCTGGCGGTCAGCGGCATCGTGCTGGCGTCGAGCGTCGCCGTCCTGGTCATCGGTCCGCTCGCGGGCGTGTTCGTCGACCGCTGGGACAAGCGCGCCACGATGCTGCGCAGCGAGGCGCTCCGCGGCGGGCTGGTGGCCGTGCTGACGGCCGTCACCTTCCTGCCGGCCGGGTTCCTCCCGGCCGGCGTGTGGCTCGCCCTGATCTACGCGACCGTGCTCCTGCTCCACACGGCCGGCCAGTTCTTCTCCCCGGCGCGCTTCGCGGTCCTCGCGGACCTGGTGACCGGGGACGCCGACCGCGCCCGGGCGGCCGGCATCGGGCAGGCGACCGGCGAGACGGCCTGGATCATCGGGCCGCCCCTCGCCGCGCCGCTACTGTTCACCGCCGGGCTGCAATGGGCCCTGATCTTCAACGGCCTCTCGTACGCGGTGTCCTACGTCGCGATCCGCTCCATCCGCGTACCCGGGCCCCGCACGGACGCCGCCGTTCCGGGGGGCGCGCGCCGCCAGGCCGAGCGGCAAAGTGGCGCACTGCGGCGGGAGTTCACGGACGGGCTGCGCTTCTTCGCGGGCAGCAGGTTCCTGGTGACCCTGCTCCTGCTCTCCGTCATCGGCCAGTTCGGGGTCGGGGCACTGGGCACCCTCAACGTCTTCTTCGCCACCGGCAACCTCCACGCGGACCCCCACCTCTACGGATACCTCGGTATGGCCATGGGTCTGGGCGGCATCACGGGGGCGCTGAGCGGGGGCCGGGTGGTGCAGTGGATCGGGGCGCGACGGACCACCTGGATCGCCCTGCTGGTGAGCGGAGTCATGCTGGTCGCCTACTCCCGGCAGACGGGCTTCCTGGGCGGTGTCGCCCTGCTCTTCGTGTTCACCGTTCCGCTCACCATGCTGAACACGGCGATGTCGCCGCTGCTGCTCGCGGCGGCGCCCCCGGACTACCGGGGCCGGGTGATGGCCGTGTTCTACCCGGTGACGAAGCTGGCGTCGATGCTCTCCGCGGCGCTGTCCGGCTGGCTCGCCGGATCCTTGCTGAGGGACGCCGGGGGCTCGTTCGGCGGATTCCGGTTCGGTCCCGTCGACACGGTCTTCGCCGTGTCGGGACTGGTCGTCCTCCTGGCCGGCTTCTTCGCGATGGCCGCCCTGCCCGGTACGGAAGGCGCCCGGAAGGCCGACGGGAGCTCCGGCGCCACCACGGCCGCGCCGGCCGGCGACCGCCCGCCCGCGTCACGCCCCGTCCCCAGCGAACCCTGACCGCCGACGGGCGTCCCGCGCGGCGGCCCTCCGGGCCGAATGCCGCGCCACCCGGCGGAACGGGCGGGGCTCCGGCCCGGGAAGGCACCGGTCCGGCGGCCCGGTGACACGTCGGCTCCGGCCGCCCGGGGGGGGCGGCCGGAGCCGACGCCGGAAGGCCTAGGTCAGCGCGGGGGTGGCGAGCCCCGAACCGCGTGCGTACAGCCGCATCAGGTGCGGCAGTTCGTACTGCGCCGCGTGCGCCGTGACCTCGCCGCAGGGCGATGTCACCACGCCGGCGTCGATGAGCGCCTCCACCACCCGTACGGCGTGCCGCTCGTCGCAGCCGAGGGCCTCGGCCGCCTCGGTCAGGCCGAAGGGGCCCTCCCCGGTGCCCACGGCGAGCCGTCCGGCGTCGCGGCCCCACTCCTGCGGCAGCGCCTCCCAGCCGCGGGCCAGCCGCCGCCGGACGGACACGTCTCCGGAGGTCAGTTCGTCCAGCGCCCCCGCGGGGTCGGCGAGCCGGTCCGCGAACTCCCGCAGCGGCAGGTGGCGCAGCACCGCGAGCCGCATCCCGCTCACCCGGACCGCGAGCGGCGACCCGCCGCACGCGCGCACGATGCGCAGGGCGGCCTCCCGGTCGGTGCGCACCCGGCCCTGGCCGACGAGACCCGCGAGCAGCTGGACCGACTCGGCGGTGCCGAGCGGCGGGACGAAGACCCGGTGCACCGGTGCCAGGCCCCCCAGCTGGCCGCGCGCGGTGAGCAGCACCCTGCCCCGCCCGCCGTGCGGGAGCAGCGATCGGACGGCGCGCTCGTCGGGCACGTCGTCCAGAACCACCAGCACGCGGTGCTCCTCCAGCCACTCCCGCCACGCCTCGGGCCCGAACGGTCCGACCCGGCCGGTCCGCTCGCCGAGCTCCGCGAGCACCGCCGGCAGCGGACGCGGGAGGCCGTCCGCGTCGCGCAGGGAGACGCAGATCCGCCCGTCGGCGAAACGGTCGCCGAGCAGGTGCGCCGCCCGCACGGCGAGGGTGGTCTTCCCGGCCCCGGCGGGGCCGGACAGCAGGACGGTGCGGCCTGCGCCGCCGTCCTCCAGGAGGTCGAGGAGGCAGCGCAGTTCCTCGCCGTGTCCGGTGAAGTCGGCGAGGTCGGGCGGCAGAGCGGTCCGCGGCCGGGGGGCCGCGGACGCCCCGCCCCGGGCGTCGCCCGCGAGGATCGACCGGTACCGGGCCGCCATGGCGCCGCCCGGCTCAAGGCCCAGTTCCCGGGCGAGGAGCTGCCGGTAGTCGTCGTACGCCGCGAGCGCCTCGGCCTGCCGGCCGGACCGGCCCAGCGCGCACATCCAGGCGGACCGGAGCCGCTCCCGGAGCGGGTGGCGCTCCACCAGGTCGCGCAGCCCCTCGGCCACCGCCGGAGCACCGCCCAGTTCCAGCTCCGCCTCCGCCCAGCTCTCGTAGGCCGTGAGGTGGCGCAGCTCCAGCCGCTCGGCCTCTTCGGCCAGCCGGGGCGACTGCCGCAGGTCGTCGCCCAGCGGCGGCCCCTGCCACAGGTCGAGGGCCTGGCGCAGCAGCCGGGCGGCCGGGCGGGGCCCCTGCCCCTCGGCGGCCCGCACCAGGGAGCGGAACCTCAGGAGGTCGAGCTCGTCCTCCGCCACGCGCAGGACGTATCCGCCGCCCGTGTGGGTGAGCCGGGGCCGGTCCGCGCCGTCGTCGGCGAGCAGGGTGCGCAGGGCGCTCACGTACACCTGGAGGTTCTTGCGGGCGGTGCGCGGGGGGTCCTCCTGCCAGACCGCGTCGGTGAGCGCGTCGACGGACACGGGGCTGTTGGCCGAGCCGAGCAGGGTCGCCAGTACGACCCGCTGCTTCAACGGGCCGAGGGGCAGCTCCCGGCCGTCCCGGTGGACCGTGAGCGGACCGAGGAGGGAGAACCTGAGCGTGCCGGGTGACGCTGCCGGCTGCGCGGACGGAAGCGGCATCGAACCTCCGTAGGGTGACGGGAGTGGATCGGTCCCCCGATGATCGGCGGCCCGTACCCCGTCACACATCGGTACCGGGCCCGCAGACTCGCGCCCCCCGTGACCGTGCCATGGGGGTCCGCCACCCCCCTGTGGGGGTCCGGGCCCCCATGTTGACGGGGGCGGCCCCCACCCCAGGCCCCAACCCGGCCCACCCGGCTCCCGCCGGCCGCGGCTACTCCTGAGCGCACTCCGCCGACAGGGCGCACAGGGCCGCGCGGTCCGCCGAGCCGGTCTTCACCATCAGGCTCGCCATGTGCTTCTCCACGGTCCGGGGCGAGATGCACAGGCTCTGGGCGATCTGCTGGTTGCCGGGCCGCTGCGCGAGCAGCACGAACACCTCGTACTCGCGCGGCGTGACGCCCGCGGCGCGCAGGCCCGCCGGGATCCGCTCCCGGCCGCCCCGGCGCTGGGGGACGCTGACCCCCGCCTGCCGCAGGACGGCCCGGCAGGCCCCGGCCACCGGCGTCACGCCCGCCTCGTGGAAGTACTCCTCGGCGGTCCGCAGCCAGGCGACCGGCTCTCCCCAGGAGTCGGCGAGCGCCGCCTCGGCGGTCAGCCGCAGCGCGAGGTGCCACGCCTGCGGGAACACCGTCGCCGCGCGGCCGGCCCGCTCCACGGCGCGCAGCGCACCGTCCGGGTCCCCGTCCCGGCCGCGCAGCACCGCGTCCGCCATGTCGAGGAACATCCGGTTCCAGGCCAGCTGGCCGCCCGGTGAGCCGAGGGCCTCCCGGTACGCGTCCCGGCCGGCGTCCTCGCCGTCGAGGATCCGCAGCAGGGGGCCGAGCCCGTAGCGGCCGCTGAGGTAGAAGAAGCTCGGGTGCTCCCGCTCCCACGCCAGCGCCGCGTGGAGTTCGGCCTTCGCCCGTTCCCGGTCCTCCCCCATCAGCGCGCCCACGGCCTGGCACAGTCCGCGTTGCAGGGGCACGAGCATGGATTCCTCGCCGCCCGCCCGGCGGAACCGGACCAGGGCCCGGTCCTGATCGCGGACCCTCCCCTGGTGGGCGGCGAGCGTGGCGTCGACGAGGAGCAGGTAGCGGTGCGTCGACAGGTTCTGGAGGCGCGCGCTGGCCTCCACCGACCGCTCGACGATCTCCCGCGCACGGTCCCATCGCCCTCCGAGCACGCTCTGCATGGCGAGGAGGCCGTCGACGGCCTGGAGCAGGGACAGCGATCCGAGTTCGTGGGCGGCCGTGCGGGCGGTCTCCAGGCGGGTCGCCCCACCGGTCCGCATGAACACGTTGGTGCCGAGCCGCACGAGTGCCTCGGCCCGGTACAGCGCGAGCCGGTGCTCCTCGGCGACCGCGAGCATCCGTTCCAGGCACGCGTCGGCCTCGTCGAAGCCGCGCTCCCGGGACAGCATCGCCAGCAGCTGCCACGCCTGGCAGGCCACCACGGGCCGGCCGCGCTGCTCCGCGGTGAGCGCGGCGCTCCGGGCGGAACGTTCCGCCTCCTCCCGTCGCCCACGGCCGTCCGCGCCGTCCCGGCCCGCCGGGTCGCGCCTGCCGCCGTCCTGCTCCGGCAGCAGCGCGAGGTGGCCCTCGACCACCGCGAGCGCCGCCTCCTGCTCCGGGCGCGGGGAGGCCCCGAGCAGGGTGCGGGCCGCCCGGATCCGGCGGCGCGCCTCCTGCGGCTGCTCCGCCATGGTCGCGGCCCACGCGACCTGCGTGTGCGCCTGGGCCCGCTCCTCCGCGGCGCGCGACCCGGCGGGCGCGGGCGGGAGGTCGTCGAGGAGTGCGGCCGCCTCGTCGAGCCGCCCGGACTCGGCCTGGGCGATCGCGAGCTGCACCGTGACCTCGTCCCGCTCCTCGTCGGACGCGAGCCCCCGGGCACGCTCCAGCAGCACGGCGGCCGAGCCCGATGCGCCGGCGTCCAGCATCTGCCGGCCGACCTGGGCGAACTGCCGGGACGCCGCCGCCTTGTCGCCCGCCGCCAGCCGCAGCGTGGCCACCAACTGGCGCTGGTCACCGCCGAGTTCTGCGGCGGACTCCTCGATGGCCGAGGCTGCGCGCCGGGCCAGCGCGGCCTGCTCCGCGGGCGGCAGCGAAGCCCTGAGCGCGTCCGCCGTCAGGGCGTGCCGGAAGGTGTAGTGGTCGTGGGCGGCCCCGTCCGGGGCGATGATCCCCGCCTCGAAGGCCGACCGGAGGTGGGTGAACAGCGCCCGGTCGTCGAGTCCGGTCACCGCCCTGAGGGCCCCGACGGAGAACCGGCCGCCGAGCGTCGCCGCGACGAGCAGCAGTTCGCGCACCGGTTCGTCGAGCCGGTCCAGCCGGCGCGCCCAGCTGCGGACGGCGCCCGCCGGCACCGGCGCCCCGCCGTGCTCCGCCAGCCGCCACCCGTCGTCGGTCCTGCTCAGCCGCCCGGTGTCCAGCAGGTCGGCCAGGAGCACCTCCACCAGGTACGGGTTCCCGCCCGCCCACCGTGCGAGGTGGCGGTGCGCGGCCGGGGGCACCTCTCCCGGTCCGGCGTCCAGGCACGCGGCCGCCATGTCCCGTACGGCGGTCTCGTCCAGCGGCCCCAGCTCACTCAGGGAGGCGGTGTGGCGCAGCTCGGCGGCGAGCGCGAGGTCCAGCGCCGGGCCGGGGTCGGGCCGGAGCGTGCCGACCAGGAGGACCGGCAGTTCCGCGAGGTTGTCGACGAGGTACTCGACGACCGCGATCGTCTCGGTGTCGGAGTCGTGCAGGTCCTCCAGCACGATCAGGCAGCCCCGCTCGCGGCCGAGCACCGCCAGCAGTCTGAGCAGCGCCTCGGCCAGTTCGACCAGGGAGATCGCGTATCCGGGCGCCACCGCGCCGGACCGCCATTCCGGCACCAGGCCGGCCAACGCGGGCCGGTAGGGCTGGAGTTCGGGGTCGTCGGGAGCACCCGCGGCCCGGAACCGAGAAGAGAGCGCCTCGACCAGGGGGCGGAAGGGCACGACGAGCCCGGTGGAGGTGGCGCGGCCGCGCAGGACCGGCATGTCCCGGTCGTAGGCGCGCAGGGCGGACTCGCCGGCCAGCCGGGACTTGCCGATCCCCGCCTCGCCGACGAGGAACACCGCCCGTCCGGCACCCTTTCCGGCGCTTTCCAGGGCCTCGTCCAACAGCCGGCTCTCGGCGGCCCGCCCCACGATGACCGACGACGTCGCTCGCATGGGCGCAGGCTACTGGATCTTGTTCAAACACGGCAGAGGCCGGGGAAACCCCGGCCTCTGCCCGGTCCGTCACTGCGGCGTCGTCCTTGACGCGTCGCCGCCGGTGACGTGTCCGTCCTGCCCTCAGAACCAGTGGGAACCGGTGGTCCAGCCGGTCAGGGCACCGGCCTCGGAGTCCGTGGTGCTGAGCAGCCGGCTGCGCAGCCCCAGCAGCCCGCCCGCCCCGAGCATCACCTCGCCCAGCGGGTGGTCGTGGGCCGCGGTCTCCGCGCCGGCGCCGCTGTCGAGGTACGTCACCGGGTCGTTGATCTGCATGGTCCTCATCCGTCCTTCGTATCCGCAGGAATGGTGGTGGTCTTCCGAGCCGTGTGATGGTGCGGTGGGTCCGGTCGTGCGTTCGGGGTGCTCCGTGGGGCGCACCCGGACGGCGCCCGTACGTGATGCCGGGTGGGCCGGTCCCGGCGGCGGGCAGCGGGGCCCGTCCTCCGGACCGGCCCTCAGGCCGTCCGCAGGAGGAGCAGGGACGGCACGCGCTCCGGGAACCCCGCCCGGAGGAGTCCGTGCCCGATCCCCGCCAGCCCGGTCAGCAGGCCGGGATGCGCCACCCCCTCCGGGGCGCCGCTGCGGGCACCGGTCTCCTCGACGGCCGCGAGGAGTGCTCCGGCCCGACGGACCCAGTGCGGGCGTACCTCCGGGACGGCGCTGTGGCCCAGGAGTTCGCACAGTCCGGCCTCGCCGTGGCACAGGCTGTCGTCGGCGGCCGGCCTGTCCCGGCCCAGCCCTTCGACGGTCCTGCGGGCCCAGGCCGCGAGGTGCGGGTCGTCCAGGGCACCCGGCGCGTCCAGCACCGCGAGCGCGATGCCCGCGCGCCCCCGGCACCAGGCCGAGGCCCGCGCCTCGCCCGCGGACCCGCCGGCCGGCTCCCCGCCCACGGCCGCCCGCAGCGCGGACAAACCCGCGAGCCGGTACCGCTCACCGCCCCCGGCCGCCCCGCCCCCGGACCCCGCCGCAGCCTCGGCCCCGGCCTCGGCCTCGGCGAACCGCAGCAGGGCCCATCCGAGCCCGGCGGCCCCCGTCGTGAAGCCCCGCCCGCCCGCCGTGGGATCCGCGGCGGTCAGCCGGTCCGCGCAGGCCTGAGCGTCCCGCCAGGTCTGCTGCCCCTCGTCCCCGGAACCCGCCCCGGCCCGGTGGGCGGCCAGCAGGGCGACGAGCCCGCCCGCGACGCCCGCGCCCACCCCGTGCTCCTCCTCGGACCGGGCCGCCGCGCCCGCCAGCCGCAGCATGGCGAGCGCCCACGAGCCGACTTCCGGATCGTCCAGCAGCCGTGCCGTCTCGGCGAGCGCGTACGCGATGCCGCCGAGGCCGGAGAAGGCTCCCGAACCCACCGCCCAGAGGTCCGCGGGCCTGGAGCCCAGCACGTCGAGCAGCCCGGGCACCGGCGCCAGGGCCGTACGGGCCGCCTCCGCGTAGTGTCCGGCCCCGGTGAGCGCCGCCAGCTGGGCCAGGAACAGGGCCGGCCCGGTGTACCCGCCGGCCAGGTCGGCCGGCATCGGGCCGATCCGCCAGTAGCGGTCGTCCAGGAGTTCCAAGCCGATCCAGTTGCTGCGCGGTCCTTCGCGGTACGCGAGGGAGACCAGCCGGTCCCCGACGGACCGGGCTGCCGACAACAGCCGCTCCGGCTCCGGGGCACGCTCCGCCGCACGGGTGCGCCGGTCCTCGGCGGGCCGGTGCGCGGGCGCACAGGAGGCCGTCGCCATCGCGGCCCGCACGATCCACTCCTGGTCCTGGCGGTCGACCGTGTCCAGGGCGGCGAGCCGCGCGGCGACGCGGGCGATGCCGGAGAGGTCCGTACGGCCGGCCAGTGGCCGCCCCGGCGCGCCCCACAGGCGGTCCCGGCCCGGACGGGCGGTGAACAGCGGTACGTCGCCCGCCCAGAGCTGGGCGATCTCGTCGTCGACCAGGTCGGGCGCGGGGGCCGGCCCGAACACGTCGGTCCGCAGGGTCTCCAGAACCCGCTGGCGCTCGTCCGCGTCCTTCAGCAGATCGGGGTGCGTCGACTCGTCGAGGAGAGTGGCGTAGACCCAGGTGGGACGTACCACCACTCGCACCTCGTCCTCGGCGAACGCCTTCAGCAGGGCCGTCTCGTGCAGCAGTTCCTCTCTGGCCGCGCCGATCGCCGTGTACCCGGCGCGGAATCCGGCGCAGAGCGCCTCGATGTGGGCCGTCGGTTCGATGGGCGCGCCACCCGCCAGACGTGGCCGGTTGGCGGACTCGCCGAACCTCCCGGCCCTGCGCACCAGGCGCATCCGGTCGGTGCCGGCGTCGGCCCAGTCCGCCCGGGCGACGGGAGACACCGCCGCGCGGCCGCCGCCGACCGCGGACATGTCCAGGGCGCTGTGGTCGCCCACGAACAGTCGGGGCAGCAACCCGACGCGGTACACCGAGTCGTGGAGTGCGCGGGCGGCGGGGTCCTCCGTGGCGGTGCCCGGCACCTTCGGGTGGAACAGGGTCTCCACGTCGATCAGCACCGGGTGGGCGCCGGCGGCGATCAGGTTCTCGTGATGCAGGTCGGTGCCGTCGATCAGGTGCAGCAGCGCCAGCAGCGCGCCCTGGCGGCGGTAGAACGTCTCGGCCTCCGCGGCCCGGGCGCAGGGCTCCGCGGCGACGAACTCCACCCAGCCGTAGCCGCCCCGGTCGAGCAGCCGCAGCGTACGGAGGCCGACGGCGCCGGGCAGCGCGTTGAACCAGGCGACGAGGTCGTTGAAGTGGCGGTGCACGGCGAGCGGCCGCGGCTTGTACACCAGCCGGGTCCCGTCGGCGAAGCGCAGCAGCATCACGCTCCGTCCGCCCCGGTGCCCATCGCCGGCGCCCGGCTCGAGGCCCACGAGCGGCCCCGGGGCGCCGCCGGGCCCCGCCAGGAGGCCGGCCGTCAGGAGGGCGTGGTCGTCCGCCAGCCGCTCCAGCGCCTCCACGACGGCGTCCGCCGCGTCGAGCGCCGCCCGGCCCAGGATCCGTGCCAGCACCGGCCGGCCGGCCAACAGGGCCGCCAGACCGCGCCGGGACGCCGTACGCCCCAGGAAGTCGCGGAACCGGGCCCGGGTGCCGTCCCCGTCGAGCCGCCCGGCGGTGCGGGCCCCGTACAGCTCCAGCACGAGCGTGCGCGCCGCCGTCCGCGCCAGCCTGCCGCTGAGGTGCCGCTCCAGGTCGCCGCGCACGGCGGCCACGTCCACGAGCCGGCGCGCCCGCTGCGACAGGCCCCGCTCCAGCCGCTCCCCCGCGCAGGCGGTGAACGGCCGCAGCACCCACTCGAAGCCGCTCAGCCCCGGATGGTCCCCCTCGGGCGCCACCGCCTCCTCGGGCGCGACGGCCGTCGCCTCCTCGGCGAACGCGGCCCAGTCCGGCCGCCCTTCACCCCCGCCGCCGCCGACGAGCCCGGCCTCCCACCACCGCTCGACCGCCGACAGCGAGATCCCCGCCCGCCCCTGCCCAGCCACCCGCGCCCCTCCTCGACCCCGACCCCCACGGCTCCGTGCCACGCACGATCCTGGTACGCGGGCGCCCCCCGCACATGGGGGAGAGTCCCCCATGTTTTCCACCGCGCCGCGAGCGGCCCTCGAGCGGACCGGCAACGTGCCGGGCGCGTGCCCGCGAAGCCCCGGCCCGCCGGGGCCGTGGCGGGGGCGATCCCGCCCGATACCGGTCGCATGCCGCCGCCGAACCGTTTCCATACCCGCCGCTCCTAGCGTGCGGCACGAACGTCGTGGACCGATGCGGCGGCCGCCCCTCACCCCACCCCCCGCAAGGAGATCCCGTGCTCGAAGGCTTCGGCGAGGCGCTCGCGGACAAGGAGTACTACCTGCCGCTGACCAGCGTGGCCGACCCCGGGCCGCGCTTCGCCCCCCGCGAGGTGCCGCCGGGCCTGCGCGGCGCCGCGCAGGGCATCTGGACGTTCTGGGGCGCTCCGCGGAACGGGTTCGCCGAGCAGGGCTGGAAGATCCACGTGTCGGCGCGGCTGGACCGGGCGCAGCACGTCCTCGACACGGTCGCGGGGATCTGCTTCTCCGAAGGCGTACCGTTCAAGCACCTCAGCGCCCGGCTCTTCTTCCTCTACCTCCACCACAAGCACGCCTCACGCGCCCAGTCGGGCAAGTTCTGCGCCGTCTACCCGCCCGACCAGGCGACCGCCCGCCGGCTGCTGGAGCGCCTGCGCGACGCGCTCGACGGGGAGGAGGGTCCGTACGTCCTCACCGACCGGCGCTTCCGTGACTCGCGGACGGTCCACTACCGCTACGGCGCCTTCGGTCCCCGCGGCCGGCTGCGGGCCGACGGCACCCGGGAGGGACTGGTCACCGACGGCTCCGGCCGTGAGGTCGTGGACCTGCGGATGCCCGCCTTCCACCTGCCCCCCGGGATCACGGACCCCTTCGTCGGGCAGGAGGAGCAGCCGCACGCGGGCCCGATCCTGATCCGCGACTACGAGGTGACCCGCGCGGTGCACCTGAGCAACGCGGGCGGCACCTACCGGGCCCTGGACCGGCGGACCGGCCGGACGGTGTTCCTCAAGGAGGCCCGCGCCCACAACGGCCTGGTCTTCGACGGGACCGACGCGCAGCAGCGGCTGCGGCACGAGTACGACGTGCTGCGCGCGCTGCACGCGGCCGCCCCCGGGGTGGGGCCGGAGCCGCTGGACCACTTCACGGAGTGGGAGCACGACTTCCTCGTCACCGAGTACGTCGAGGGGCAGCCGCTGGTGGCCTGGCTGAGCCGGTCCACGCCACTGGCCCGCGCGGACCGCACGGACGGGTCCGTCGCCGCGTACTACGAGGCGTGCCGGGGCCTGCTGGCCCAGTTGGACGCGGTCCTGGGGCGACTGCACACGGCCGGATACCGGTTCGGGGACCTCAGCCCCGGCAACATCATGGTCACCCCGTCGGGCGGGCTCCGGCTGGTGGACTTCGAGGCGGCCACCGCGCTGTCCGCGGCGCCCTCCGGCGTCAGCACCCCGGGGTTCACGCCGCCGCCCGGCCTGTCGCGGGCCGACACCGATCCGCGGCTGCGGGACCGGTACGGCGTGGCGGCGATCGCGCTCTCCTTCCTCGCGCCGTTCAACGAGACCGCCGAACACGCGCCCGGAAACCTCGCGCTGCTGCGCCGCGACCTGGCGGACGTGGCTCCGCCGCAGGACCTGTGGCAGCGGGCGACGGCCTTCCACACGGGGCGGGAGCGGACGCGGGACCAGGAGGGCCCCGGCCGCCCGCCCTCCCCCGCCGAGCTGGACACCGACCCCCGGGGCTGCCTCGCCCGGCTGGCCGACGAGGTGGCCGAGGGGTTGCTGGGGACGGCGGACGCCGGCCGGCCGGAGTGGGCCTTCCCGCCCTCGGCCGAGGCGTTCGGGACCAACAACGTCTGCCTGGCCTACGGCACGGCCGGGGTGGTGCTCGCCCTGCGGCGCGCCGGCGTCGCGGTGCCGGCGGAGATCGGCGAGCGGCTGCGCCGCGACGCGCTGGCGCTGCGCGGGGCACTGCCCCCCGGACTGCTCGTCGGCTCGGCGGGCATCGCCCCGGTGCTGGCCGGCCTCGGCCGGCTGGACGAGGCCGTCGACCTGCTGCGGGACGCCGACGGCCACCCGCTCACCGCCTCCTGCGGCACGCTGGCCGGCGGGCGCGCGGGGGTCGGGACGGGCTGGCTCGCCCTGCACCGGCTGACCGGGGAGGACGAACACCTGGATCGGGCCGTCGCGGCGGCGCAGGGTCTCCTGCGCACCCCCGACCTGCCGGCCACCCTCGGCGAGCACGACGCCCGCGGTCTGCTGCACGGCCGGTCGGGAGTCGCCCTCTTCCTCCACCGCCTGGCCCGCGCCACCGGCGAGGCCCGCTGGCTGGAGGCGGGCCGCCTGCTGCTCCACCAGGAGCTGGACCGGACCTTCGCCCTGGACGACGGCGCCCTGTCCGTCTCCGACGACGCCCGGCTCACCCGTGCCATGCCGTACCTGGCCACGGGCGCGGCCGGGATCGCCGCCGCGCTCACCCACTACGTGGCGACCGCGCCGGACGAGCGCTTGGCGGCGGCGCTGCCGAGGCTGGTCGCCGGAATCCGCGTCTCCTGCGCCACGAAGGAGGCGGGCCTGTACCGCGGGCTGGCCGGACTGACCTGGTTCCTGACCCGGCACGCCGAGCTCACCGGCACGGACGCCGCCCGCGCGGACGCCGTGCGCGCCGCGACCGGCCTGGTCAAGTACGCCGTCCCGGACCGGCGCGGGGTGCGCTTCCTCGGCGCGGGTTCGATGCGGTTCACCGCCGACCTCTCCAGCGGCGGGGCCGGTGTGCTGCTGGCCCTGCACCGCCTGCTGGCCGGCCCGCTCCTGCCGGAACCCCGCCACGCGCGCCCGCTGGTCCCGGCGGGCGGCTGACGGCTCACGCCCCATGAACGCCCCGGCGCGCAACGACCGACTCCGTGCCGGGGACGCAGTGACCGAACGAACGACTCCGAACAGGAAGTGAGACCACCATGAGCCAGATCCTCGCGCTCCAGGCCCTGGACACCGAGCCGGAGGGCTTCTTCCCGCCCTGCTTCAGCGTCTCCTGGAGCATCAGCGACATCTTCCCCGAGCCGATGTAACGAGCCGGCACCCGGAGGGCCGGGACCGGTGGCACCCGCCACCGGTCCCGGCCCGGTGCGTTCGCATCAGGTGGGGGTGTGGACGGACTCGTTCGCCGTCGTGCCGTCCTCGCCCCGGGGCTGAGGGGTGGGCGGGGTGCGGACCAGGAGGGCGATCAGGACGGTCAGGGCGCCGAGTACCGCGCCGATGCCGAATCCCCAGCGGACGCCCGTGGCCAGGGCCGCGGTGGCGTCGGCGCCGTCGGCGGCCGCCGCGGCGGCGTGGCCCGACATGACGCTGATGACCAGGGCGGTTCCGGCGCCGGCCGCCACCTGCTGGAGCGAGCCCAGGACGGCGGAGCCGTGGGGGTAGAGGTGCGGCGGCAGGACGGACAGGCCGGAGGTGAAGACCGGGGTGAAGACGAACGCCATGCCGGCGCTCAGGGCCACGTGGAGGGCGAGCACCAGCCACGGCGAGGTCCCTTCGCCCGTGAGGGCGAACAGCGCGAGGCAGACGGCTATGAGGACCGCTCCGGGGACGACCAGGCGCGGTGCGCCGAGCCGGTCGTAGAGCTTGCCGACCTGCGGTCCGAGCAGGCCCATGGTCAGGCCTCCGGGGATGAGGAGCAGCCCGGTCTGCAGTGAGGTCAGGCCGCACACCTCCTGGAGGTAGATCGGCAGGAGGATGAACGCGCCCATCAGGGCCATGAAGGACAGGCACATCAGGGCGAGCGCCACGGAGAAGTGGCGGAAGGTCAGGGTGCGCAGGTCGAGCAGCGGAGTGGACGACCGCTGGAGGGCCAGCTGCCGCCAGGCGAACAGGCCGACCAGCACGGCGCCCGTCAGGGTCGTGGCCGCCGGGGGCACGGGGGCATGGGCCGCGTTGCCGGCGCCGAGCTCGCCCAGTCCGTAGACCAGGGCGCCGAAGCCCGCCGCCGCCAGGGGGACGGACACCCAGTCGATCGGGCCGGCCTGCGGTTCGCCGACGTTGACCAGGTTGCGCCGGCCGAAGACGGCCATGGCCCCGGCGATGGGCAGCACGGCCAGGAACAGCAGGCGCCAGCTCCCCAGTTGCAGCAGCACGCCGGAGACCGCCGGGCCGAGGGCGGGCGCGACGGAGATGACGAGGGTGATGTTGCCCATGACGCGGCCGCGGTCCTGCGGGGGCACGAGGGTCATCAGGGTCGTCATGAGCAGCGGCATCATCACGGCGGTGCCGCCGGCCTGGATGACGCGGGCGGCCAGCAGTACGGGGAAGGCGGGCGCGGCCGCGGCCAGGGCCGTGCCGGTCAGGAACAGCGCCATGGCCAGGCCGAAGGCGGTCCGCGTGGTCACGCGCTGGAGGAACCACCCCGTCACCGGGATGACGACGGCCATGGTGAGCATGAAGGCCGTGGACAGCCAGCCCGCGGCCGCCGCGGTGACCTCGAACTCGCGCATGAGCCTCGGGATCGCGTTGACCATGATCGTCTCGTTGAGGAGGACGACGAATGTCGACAGCACGAGGATCCGCAGCACCGCGGTGACGCGGGCGGGCGAGAGGCTGGGTGTGGCGAGGGGTGCGGGCATGGTGCCTTCCGTCATCTGAGCCTCCTACGCATGGGGCAGGTCACCCTGACAGACCGCGGCGCCGGGGAGAACTCATCGTTGTCTCCCTCGATCCTGTCGCTGCCGCCGCCGGGGCTCAAACCATTTTGGCGACCCGGGCCCGGTCCGGGACCGCGAGGACCCCAACGCGCCGACGCACGGCGGCGGCGTCGGGCGCCTTCCGGTGCGCTCGGGGGCAAGGGGGCGGGCACGGAGGGGCAACTGCGACGGGACGGGCGGGCCTACGTTCGGGGGGCGGCCGGTTCCGAACAGGTGACCGGTCGTCAATTTCCTTTTCCGTGCATTGTCTTGCGAGAGGACCCCCCATGTTCGACATCTCTCGGGTGCAGGCCGCGCCCGGCGCCGATCTGCTCACGCCCGACAACTCGGTCATGCTCTTCGTGGACCACCAGCCGCAGATGTTCTTCGGCACCGGCAGCGGCGACCGCGCCGCGATCGTCAACAGCACGGTGGGCCTCGCCAAGGCGGCGCGCGCGTTCGGCGTGCCGGCCGTGCTCACCACCGTCGCCGCCGAGTCCTTCTCCGGTCCGCTGCTGCCGCAGCTGGCCGCCGTGTTCCCGGGGCAGAAGGCCGTCGACCGCACCAGCATGAACGCCTGGGAGGACGAGGCCCTCGTCGAGGCGGTCCGCGCCACCGGGCGCAGGAAGATCATTCTGTCCGGGCTGTGGACCGAGGTCTGCCTGGTACTGCCCGCCCTCTCCGCGCTGGAGCAGGGCTACGAGGTGTACGTGGTGGCCGACGCCTCCGGTGGTGTCAGCCCGGCCGCCCACGAGCACGCGCTCCAGCGGATGGTCGCCGCCGGCGCGGTCCCCGTGACCTGGGTGCAGGTGCTGCTGGAGCTCCAGCGCGACTGGGCGCGCCAGGAGACGTACGGCGCCGTGATGGAGATCGTCAAGGAGCACGCGGGGGCGTACGGGCTGGGCGTCGTGTACGCGCAGGCGGTCATCGGCGCGCACGCGGCCGGCTGACCCCCTTGGACATCGGCCTCCTCGCCCTCCGGCTGCTGGTGGGCCTGCTCGTCGCCGACCACGGAGTGCAGAAGATCAGCCGGCACCTGGGCGGCAAGGGACTCGACGGCGGTGCGCGGGAGTTCCGCGCGGACGGCTTCCGCGGGGGCGCGCTCACGGCCCTCGCGGCGGGCGGCGGCCAAATCGGGTCCGGACTGCTGCTGGCCGCCGGACTGCTGACCCCGCTCGCCGCGACCGGGGTCGTCGGGGTCATGACCGTCGCCCTCACCGTGAAGTGGCACAACGGCCTCTGGGTGCAGGACGACGGCTACGAGTACCCCCTCGTCCTGATCGGCACCGCCGCCGCCCTGGCGGCCACCGGCCCCGGGGTCTGGTCCCTGGACCGGGCCCTCGGCCTCGGCGGCTACCCCGTGTGGTGGACGGCCCTCGTGCTCGCCGCCGGGGTCGGCAGCGGACTCCTCACCCGGCTGGCGCTCCACCGCCCCGCGCCGGACGCCTGACCCCTCGTCCCCACCCTCCGCGGTCCGCCGTCCGCCGGACCGCGTCCCATCGAACAGGAAGACACGCACATGCCGTACATCAAGGTCGCGGAGGGCAACTCCGCGCCGGTCGAGCTGTACTACGAGGACCACGGTGCGGGCCGGCCCGTCGTGCTGATCCACGGCTGGCCGCTCAACGGGGCCTCGTGGGAGAAGCAGACCGCCGCGCTGCTCGCCGCGGGCCACCGGGTCATCACCTACGACCGGCGCGGCTTCGGGCGCTCCGACCAGCCCTCCGACGGCTACGACTACGACACCTTCGCCGCCGACCTCGACCGGCTGCTGACCACCCTCGACCTGCGCGACGTCGTCCTGGCGGGGTTCTCCATGGGCACCGGCGAGGTGACCCGCTACCTCGGCACCCACGGCTCCGGCCGCGTCGCCAAGGCCGTCCTCATCGGGGTCGTCCCGCCCTTCCTGCTCAAGACCGACGACAACCCGGCCGGGGTCGAGGCCTCCGTGTTCCAGGGCATCCAGGAGGCGATCCGCGCCGACCGCTTCGCGTTCATGACCGACTTCCTCGCCGACTTCTACAACGTCGACGTGCTGGGCGGCGAGCGGATCAGCGCGGAGGCCGTCCGGGCGAGCTGGAACGTCGCGGCCGGCGCCTCCGCCAAGGGCACCCTCGACTGCGTCGGCGCCTGGCTGACCGACTTCCGCGCGGACCTGCCGCGCATCGACGTCCCCACGCTGATCATCCACGGCGACGCCGACCGCACCCTGCCCATCGACTCCACCGCCGTCCCGCTGGCGCGGCTCATCGCCGGGGCCGAGCTGAAGGTGATCCCCGGCGCCCCGCACGGCCTGCTGTGGACCCACGCCGCCGAAGTCAACTCCGCCCTGCTCGACTTCCTCGCCTGAGCGGCCCCCTCCGCCCTCCCGTGCCGCGGCCGTTCCCCCCGGAGACGGCCGCGGCACGGCCCCCGCGACCACCCCTACCCCTGGAGCCCCACCATGTTCCACCAGCCGGTCCCGGAGCCGGGCATGCCCGTCGCCGGGCTGCGTCCCGCCGAGGGCCGAGGCGGCGGCGCGGCCGACCTCCTCGTCCGCAACGCGAAGGTGTTCACCGGGGACCCCCGCCGCCCGGAGGCCCGCGCGGTCGCCGTCCGCGACGGCCTGGTCCTGGCCCTCGGCGACGACCACGACCTGGCCCCTCTCCTGGGCCCCGCGACCCGGGTCGTGGACGCGCTCGGCCGCCGGGTGGTGCCCGGCCTGAACGACTCGCACCTCCACGTCGTCCGCGGCGGTCTGCACTACGTCCTGGAGCTGCGCTGGGACGGGGTGCGCAGCCTGCGCCGTGCGCTGGAGATGCTGCGCGAGCAGGCCGGACGGACGCCCCGGGGCCAGTGGATCCGGGTCGTCGGCGGCTGGACCCCCGAGCAGTTCGCCGAGCGCCGGATGCCGACCGTGGCCGAGCTGAACGCCGCCGCGCCCGACACCCCCGTCTTCGTCCTGCACCTGTACCAGTCGGCCCTGATGAACCGGGCCGCCGTACGGGCCGCCGGGTACACCCGCGACACCCCCGACCCGCGCGGCGGGCAGATCGTCCGCGGCAGGGACGGCGAGCCGACCGGCGTGCTGCTGGCGGCCCCCGGCGCGCTCGTCCTCTACTCCACCCTCGCCAAGGCCCCGGTGCTGGACGCGGCCGACCGGCGCACCTCCACCCGCCACTTCCTCAAGGAGCTCAACCGCTTCGGCCTCACCTCGGCCCTCGACGCCGCGGGCGGCTTCCAGAACTTCCCCGACGACTACGCGACCGTCGTGGACCTGGCCCGCTCCGGCGAACTCTCCCTGCGCATCGCCTACTACCTGTTCCCGCAGACGGCCGGGCAGGAGCTCGCCGACCTGCGGCGCTGGACGCGGACCGTCCGGCCCGGGGACGGGGACGCCTGGCTGAGGCTGGCCGGCGCCGGGGAGAACCTCACCTGGGCGGCCGCCGACTTCGAGAACTTCGCGCAGCCGCGGCCCGAGCTCGAACCCGGCTACGAGGCCGAGTTCGAGCAGGCGGTGCGGCTGCTGGCCGAGAACGGCTGGGGCTTCAGGCTGCACGCCACCTACGACGAGACCATCCGCCGCGACCTGGCGGTCTTCGAGAAGCTCGCCGCGGAGGGCCTCTTCCCGACCGGCGAACGGTGGCTGTTCGACCACGCCGAGACCGTCTCCGACCACAGCCTGGACCGGATCGCCGCCCTCGGCGGCGCGGTCTCCGTGCAGAACCGGATGTCCTTCCAGGGCACCGCCTTCGTCGACCGGTACGGGTACCGGGCGGCGCACCGGACCCCGCCGGTCCGGGCCATGCTGGAGCGCGGGCTGACCGTCGCCGCCGGGACCGACGCCACGCGCGTGTCCTCGTACAACCCGTGGGTGTCGCTGCACTGGCTGGTGACCGGCCGCACCGTCGGCGGTACGGCCCTCTACCCGGCCGCGAACCTGCTCGGCCGGGAGGAGGCGCTCGAGCTGTACACCCGGGGCGGGGCGCGGCTGACCGGGGAGGACGGCGTCAAGGGGATGCTGCGCGAGGGCTACTACGCCGATCTGGCCGTCCTCTCGCAGGACTACTTCGCCGTCCCCGAGGCAGCCATCCCCGACATCGAGTCGGTTCTCACCGTCGTCGGCGGGCGCGTCGTCCACGGGGAGGCCGAGTACGCGGGCCTCGACGAGGCGCTCCCGCCGGTCGTTCCGCACTGGAGCCCCGTGGCGCACTTCGGCGGGTACGCGGCGGCCGGCGCCCGGCAGGCCGAGGCGATGGCGGAGGTCGCCGCCGAGTCGGAGCTGCACCGCCGATGGCGCGCGGCCCGGGACGGCGACGGCAGCGGCCGGCCCCCGGCGGACCCCGTCGACCCGTGCTTCGCGCACTGAGCGGGGAGGACGGACCCATGAGCGAGGAGCTCCCCGACCCGGCCGGCCGCCACTTCGAGCCGGACCTGCGCGCCATGACGCGGATCAACCTGCACCCCGTCGCCTCGCCGATGCCGCTCGGCTTCTTCACCGTGGCGATCGCGTCCGTGATGACGGGCTGCCTGCAGCTCGGCGTGTTCGACGTCTCCGCCCGGCGGGCGGTCGCCCTCTGCGTGCTGCCCGCCTTCGCCCTCCAGTTCCTGGTCTCCGTGCTCGCCTTCGGGGCCCGGGACGTGATCGCGGCGACCCTGATGGGCACGTTCGCGGGCAGCTGGCTGGCGTACGCGCTGGTCCTGGGAAGCGGTGCGGCCGACGGCACCGAGGTGCTCGGCGTGTTCAACCTGGCGTTCCTGTGCTTCGGCGCCCTGATGGCGGCGGTGACCCGGCCCAAACGCGCCCTGTGGCTCGTCCTGGTGGTCTCGCTGCCCCGCTGGGCGGCCGGAGGCCTGGCCGGGGTCACCGGCGTGCAATGGCTCACGCGCACGGCCGGGGCCCTCGGGATCGTGGTGGCCCTGGTCTGCGTGTACACGGCGTTCGCGCTGCTGCTGGAGGACGTGCGCGGCGAGGAGGTGCTGCCGCTCGGCCGCAGCGGGCCGGCGCACCACGCGGTCGAGGGGGACCTGGCCGTGCAGCTGCGGAACCTGGAGCGGCAGGCGGGCGTGCGCCGCACGCTGTGAGCCGGGGCCCGGTCCCTCAGCACCGGCCGCCGCGGGCCGTCGTCTGCCATTCCCGCGGCGACATCCCGTACGCCGCCCGGAAGGCCCGGCTGAAGTGGGAGGGGCTCACGAAACCCCAGCGCTGCGCCACCGCCGCCACCGCCGGCGACGCGCCGCGGGGGCGGGACAGCTCGCGCCGGCACCGCTCCAGCCGTTCGCGGTGGATCCAGCGGCCCACCGTGGTCCCGTCGGAGCGGAAGAGCTTGTGCAGGTAGCGCACCGACACGTGGTGCGCGGCCGCGATCCGCTCGGGCGACAGGCCGGGGTCGCCGAGGTGGCGCAGGATGTACTCCTTGATCCGGGCGAGCATCCCCCGCGCCGCCTCCGGGGCCCGCGGGTCGAGCCGGCCCTGGCGCTCGCGGACGAGGACCGCGAGCAGGTCGGTGGTGGTCAGGGCGAGCCGGTGGGCCGTGTACGCGTCGAACCCGGCAGCCTGCTCGGCGAGCCGGTCGAGATAGCCGGCGACGAGCGCGGAGGTTCCCGAGCTCCCGCTGAACAGGGTGCCGGTGACCGCACGCAGGTCGCCGTCCGTGACGCCGATGTCCTCCTTCGGCACCCGGAACGCCGTGAAGCGAAAGTCTCCGAGCTGCTCGCGGCGGTAGGGCCGGCCGGCGTCCGAGCAGGTGAACGTACCGGGGCCGACCAGTGCCTGGCGCCCGTCCTGGGTGAGCCGGCCGGTGCCGCGGTGCTGGAGGGTGACGGTCAGGTACTCGCCGCCGCCCTGGGAGATGCGGCGTTCGCTGCGCGAGACGGTCTGCGGACCGGCCTCGACGACGGAGATCTGGAGCGGGCCGAGCCGATGGGTGGAGATGGTGCCGGCCGAGGGCACCGGCTCGTGGAGTTCGACGTCGAGCGGGACGAAGGTGTCGGACACCAGGTCGTGCCAGTAGTCGGCGCGCTGGGAAGGCGGCAGCGGCGAGGTGGACAGGACGACGGCCATGGGGACTCCGGGTGCGGTGCAGAGCGGTGCGGGGTTGTGCTCCCACTCTCGGACCGGGCGGCGGCGTGGCCATCCGTCACATGACTTGCGTCGTGACGGAGCCCGCGGCGCCGCACCGGCTCCCGCCCGGCCCTCAGTCGCCCGGCTCCTGTGCGACGACGTCGCGCAGCTGGCTGCGGGCGGTCACGCCCAGGACGGGGAAGGCCTGGTAGAGGTGGGTCCCTACGGTCCGCGGCGACAGGAAGAGCCGCTCGCCGATCTCCCGGTTGGTCAGACCCTGCGCCGCCAGCCGGACGATCCGCTGCCGTTGCGGGCTGAGGGAGCGCAGGGCGCTGGGCCGCGCCGACTCGACGGCGACGCCCGCCGCCCGCAGCTCGGCCTCGGCCCGCGCCCCCCAGTGGACGGCTCCGAGGCCTTCGAAGACCTCCCGGGCCTTGGTCAGGGCGGTGCGGGCCTCGGCGATCCGCCGCTGCCGGCGCAGCCATTCGCCGTACTCCAGCCACAGCTGGCCGCGTTCGAAGGGCCAGCGCTGTCCGGCCGGGTCCTCCAGGGCCTCGGCGAAGAGGGCGCCGGCGTCGGCCGGTTCGGCGAGGAGCGCGGCGGCCCGCAGCAGGATCTGCCGCAGCCGGGGCGAGGCGCCGTCGCCGACTTCGGCGGTGACCCGTTCGAGTGCGGTACGGGCCTCCCCCGCGTGGCCGGTGAGCACGGCGGCGGCCGCGTGGTCGGCGACGGCGTAGCAGGACAGGTGATAGTGGAGCGGTGCGCCCGAGCCGTCGAACAGCGTGCCCAGGTGCCGGTGGGCGGCGGTGTGGTCGCCGAGGGCGGTGGCCGCGAAGGCGGCGGCCCGGCGGGCGCGGACGGTGGTGGCGAGCGCGCGGGCCGGTTCGGTGACGGCCAGGACGGCGGTGGCGTGCCGCAGGGCAGCCTCGGGCTCCCCCGTCAGGGCGCACAGGGTGGCGAGGACGGCGAGGGCGCGGACGGATCCGAGGTTGCGCCGGCCGTCCAGGAAGCGGCCCGCGAGCCGTTCGACGCCGAGCCGGGCGTCCGCCCAGCGGCCGGCGTCGAGGTTGGCCAGGGCGAGGTCGGCGGCGGTCGTCCCGGCGTGGAAGTCGGCGGCGTCCTCCCACTGCGGGTTGACCACCTCGCCGAGCAGGCCCACCGCGGTCTCGGTCTCGTCGAGCAGCATGCTCAGGACGCCGAGGGTGTGCTTGAGGGTGGGGAGCAGGCCCGGGGCGGTGGTGAGCGCGGGCAGGTGGCCGCGCACCGTGTTCCCGTACCGGTAGGGGTCCGTGGCGCCGAGGTCCCACAGGTGGAAGGGGTGGGTGGCCATGTCCTCGTCGTCGCCGCGCGCGGCCAGCATCGGTCTGATCCGCTCGCGCTGGGCGGGTATCCCCGAGTGGTAGACGATGCCCGTCGCGATGGTGGAGACGCCCGCGTCGATACGCTCCGTGCCGGGCAGCCCGTCGGGTACGACAAGGCAGAACGCGCGCTCCATGCGCAGCATCAGCATCTCGACCAGCCCGCAGAAGGCGGAGATCCACCGCATGGCCTCCGGGTCGCCGTCGGACCGGTAGGCCCGGGCGGCCAGCTGTTCCGCCCGGTCGACGTCGCCGACCACGATCGCGGCGTAGGCGGCGGTGGCCAGCAGCCGGGTCCGCTCCTCGGCGTTCGGGTGCAGCTGTGCGGAGCGCTCCAGTGCGGCCAGGGCCTCGGCGACGGCGCCGCGGCCCATGGCGCGCGTGGCGGCGTCCTCCAGTGCGGTGGACACCGAGGCGTCGGGCGCCACGGTGGCGGCCGACAGCTGCCAGGCGCGGCGGTCGGGGTCGGCGGCGAGGGCTTCGGCGAGGGCCAGGTGGGCCCGGCGCCGCTCGGCGAACGGGGCCGCCCCGTAGATCGCCGACCGGATGAGGGGGTGGTGGAAGTCGACGCGGTCGGCGTGGACCCGTACCAGTCCCGCCCGTTCGGCCGGCTGCCAGACGTCGACGGGGGACCCGGGCTCCAGGGCGGCCTGGACTTCGGGCAGGCCGGCGCCCTCGGCGGCCGCGGCGACCAGCAGGGCCTCGCGCGTGGCGGCGGGCAGTTCGTCGACGCGGGCGGCGAAGGTCCGTTCCAGCAGGTCGGTTACGGGGAGGGGGGCAGTGGCCGGGAGGCTCCCGTCGCGCGCCGCCGACCGGGCGAGCTCGACGAGGGCGAGGGGGTTGCCGGCGGCGGTGGCGAGGACGTGGCGCCGGGTCGGCCCGGTCGGCGGGTGCGGCTGGGCGCTGAGCAGTTCCTCCGCCTCGGCGGGCGGGAGCGCGGGGACGACGAGGAGCGGGACCGAGGGGTCCAGCCAGTCTGGGTGGTGGGTGCCGCGCGCGGCGACGAGCAGGCCGATGGGCTCGCCGGCCAGGCGCCGGGCGAGGAAGCCGAGCACCTGGCGGCTGCCGTGGTCGAGCCACTGGGCGTCGTCGACGGCGAGCAGGAGCCGGCCGGTCGAGGCGGTCTGCGAGGCGAGGGTGAGGACGGCCAGGCTCATCATCATGAGGTCGGGCGGGGCCGGGTCGTCGCCCAGCCCGAAGGCGGCGAGCAGGGCGGCGCGCTGACGGGCCGGCAGTACGTCGGCGCCGTCGAGGACGGGCAGCAGGAGCTGGTGCAGGCCGGCGAAGGCGAGCTCGGCCTCGGCGGCGTTGCCGCGCACCCGCAGGACACGGGTGCCCTCGCGTACGGCGTCGGCGACGGTGGCGTCGAGCAGCAGGGTCTTGCCGACGCCGGGCTCCCCGAGCAGGAGCAGCGACGCGGTGGCCGCGCCGGGTGAGAGTGCGGCGGCGATGAACGCCCGTTCTTCCTGACGTCCGATCAACGCTGGACTCCTGTGGACCCTTTGTACGCGGTGGTGCGGTCCGCCCCCTCCGGGCGGGCGGACGGGGCGCGCATGTGCCGGAGCATAGTCGCAGCGCGCGGGGACGCGTTCCGCAGGGACGGCGCCCGGGGCCGCCGCCGGCCGGAGATCCTCCGCCGGCGGCCCCGGTTCCTCAGGTCCTTTCCCGTTCGAAGGTGCGCAGGAGGTCGGCCGCGACGCCCACGGCGATCGCGGCCGGTTCCTTGCAGGTGATCTCCGACATCCCGATCGGGGTCTTGATGCGGTCGATGGTCGCGTCGTCGTGGCCGCCCTCGGTGGACAGGCGGTGGCGGAACCTGGACCATTTGGCGGCCGAGCCGATCAGTCCGATCGTGCCCAGGTCCTCGGTACGCAGGGCCGCGTCGCACAGGGCGGCGTCCTCGGCATGGTCATGGGTCATGATCAGGACGTGGGTGCCGGGAGCCAGGTCGGCGAGCACCTCCTCCGGGAGCAGCGGGGTGTGGTGGACGTGGACCTGCGCCACCGCGTCCCCGAGCACGGCGAGCCGCTCCTCGGCGAGCTGGTCCGGGCGGCTGTCGACCAGGTGCAGGTCGAGATCGAAGCGGGCCAGGATGCGGGCCAGTTCCAGTCCGACGTGCCCGACGCCGAAGACCGCCACCGCCGGGACCACCGGCAGGGGTTCGAGCAGGACCGAGACCGCGCCGCCGCAGCACTGCACGCCGTGCCGGCCGGTGACCTTGTCGTTGAGGGCGAACTCCATGAGCTCCGGCTGCGCGTCGGGGGTGCCGATCACCTCCCGGGCCCGGTCGACGGCGACGGCCTCGATGTTGCCGCCGCCGATCGAGCCCCAGGTCCCGTCCCGCCCGACGACGAGTTTGGCGCCGGCCTTGCGGGGCGCGTGGCCGCGCACGGTCGCGACGGTCACGAGCGCGCCGGGTTCCCTGCGGGCCCGCAACCGCGCGACCGCGGCCACCCAGGTCATGTCAGGCATGGCTCGAAACGCTCGCGCCGGTACGGTCGACGGAGCCGGCGCGGGCCGCTTCGACCGCCCAGAACACGGCTTCGGGGGTCGCGGGGGAGGCCAGTTCCACGCAGGTCCCCTCTGGTCCGAAGGCCGCGGCGGCCTGCCGCAGCGCTTCCCGTACCGAGAACGCCAGCATCAGCGGGGGCTCGCCGACCGCCTTCGAGCCGTAGACCGCTCCCTCCTCGGTGGCGTTCTGCAGCAGCGTGACGTTGAACTCCTCGGGCATCTCCGAGAAGCTCGGCAGCTTGTAGGTGCTCGCGGCCTGGGTCAGCAGCCGGCCGCGGTGCGGGCCGTCGCCGGTGTCCCAGCGCATGTCCTCCAGGGTCAGCCATCCCGCGCCCTGGACGAAGCCGCCCTCGACCTGGCCGATGTCGATCAGCGGGGACAGGCTGTCGCCGACGTCGTGCACGATGTCCACCCGCCGGATGCGGTACGCGCCGGTGAACCCGTCCACCTCCACCTCGGCGGCGGCCGCGCCGTGGGCGAAGTACTTGAACGGCGAGCCCCTGAAGGCCCTCGCGTCCCAGTGCAGCCCCTCGGTGCGGTAGAAGCCGGCCGCCGACAGCTGGACCCGCTGGAGGTAGGCGGTGCGCACCAGGTCGTCCCAGGCGAGCGCGCGGTCGTCGCCGAGGACGCGGGCGACGCCCTCGACGATGCGCACGTCCGAGGCGTTCGCGCCCAGCCGGGTGCCGGCCACCTCCAGCAGCCGCCCGCGCAGCTGCTCGCAGGCGTTCTTGACCGCCGCGCCGTTGAGGTCGGCCCCGGCGCTGGCCGCGGTGGCGGAGGTGTTGGGCACCTTGTCGGTGCGCGTCGGCGCCAGCCGCACCTTGTGCAGCGGGATGCCGAGGGTGGTCGCGGCGACCTGGATCATCTTGGTGTGCAGGCCCTGGCCCATCTCCGTGCCGCCGTGGTTGATCAGGACCGAGCCGTCCTTGTAGATCAGCACCAGCGCGCCGCCCTGGTTGAAGGCGGTGAGGTTGAACGAGATACCGAACTTGATGCCGGTGAGCGCCAGTCCCCGCTTGGTGTGCGGATGCGCGGCGTTGAAGGCGGCGATCTCCCGCCGCCGGTCGGCGATCGCGCCGTTCTCCTTGACCTGCTCCCAGACGGCGGAGATCCGTCCGGGCTGGGTGACCGGCTGCCCGTAGGGCGTGTGCTGGCCCTCGCGGTAGAAGTTGCGCTCCCGCAGTTCCGTCGGGTCGAGGCCGAGGAGGGGGGCGCAGCGGCCCATGATGTCCTCGATCACCAGCATGCCCTGGGGTCCGCCGAAGCCGCGGAAGGCCGTGTTGGAGACCTTGTTGGTCCGGGCGATCCGGCCGGCGACGCGCGCGTGGGGGATCCAGTAGGTGTTGTCGATGTGACACAGCGCGCGGGCCACCACGGGCTCGGACAGGTCCAGGCTCCAGCCGCCGTCCGCGGTCAGGGTGGCGTCCAGGGCCCGGATGTGTCCCTCGGTGTCGAAGCCGATCTTCCAGGAGGCGTGGAACCCGTGCCGCTTGCCGGACATGGTGAGGTCCTGGGTCCGGTTGAGCCGTACCCGGACGGGCCGGCCGGTGAGCCGGGCGCCGAGGGCGGCGACGGCCGCGAATCCGTGCGGCTGCATCTCCTTGCCGCCGAAGCCGCCGCCCATCCGCAGGCACTGCACGGTCACCTCGTGGCTGTGCAGCCCGAGGACGTGGGCGACGATCTCCTGGGTCTCCGAGGGGTGCTGGGTGCTGCTCTGGACGAAGACCTGTCCGCCCTCGTCGACGTGGGCGAGCGCCGCGTGGGTCTCCAGGTAGAAGTGCTCCTGCTCGGAGAACCGGAACTCGCCGGTGAACACGTGCGCGGAATCGGCGAATCCGGCGTCGACGTCGCCGGCCAGCATCACGGGGCGGGCGCCGTGGAAGCTCTCGGCGGCGATCGCCTCCGACAGGGTGACCAGCGCGGGCAGTTCGTCGAGTTCCACCTCGACGGCGGCCGCGCCGAGCCGGGCGGCCTCCAGGGTCTCGCCGAGCACCCAGGCGACGGCGTGGCCGTGGAACATGACCGTGTCGGGGAAGAGCGGTTCGTCGTGCTTCATTCCGGCGTCGTTGACACCGGGCACGTCGGCGGCGGTCAGGACGCGGACCACGCCGGGGACCTCCAGCGCGGGCGCGGTGCGCAGGGCGGTGATCCTGCCGTGGGCCTTCATCACCTGGACCGGGTGGGCGTGCAGGACGTCCTTGGTGCGGTGGATCAGGTCGTCGGTGTAGAGGGCGGCGCCGGTGACGTGCAGGGCGGCGCTCTCGTGCGGCAGCGGGAGCCCGACGGAGGGCTTCTCGGGGCGCTGGGACAGGTGGCTCACGACGACACCGCCTCGGTGTGCTGTGCGTACAGTTTCAGCAGGCTCCGGCCGAGCACGGCCGAGCGGTACCCGGCGCTGGCGCGGTGGTCGTCCATCGGCGTGCCCTCGGCCTCCAGCACCCGGGCCGCGTACTCGACGGTGTCCGCCGTCCAGGCCCGGCCCTCCAGGGCGGCCTCGGCGGCGAGGGCGCGGATCGGGGTGGCGGCGACGCCGCCCAGGCCGATGCGCGCCTTCTGGACGGTGCCGGCCTCGATGTCGAGCGCGAAGGCGACCGCGACGCTGGAGATGTCGTCGAAGCGCCGTTTGGCGATCTTGTGGAAGGCCGTGACCGGGGACAGGGGCAGCGGGACGCGCACGGCGAGGATCAGCTCGCCGGGGCGGCGCACGCTCTGCCGGTAGCCGGTGAAGTAGTCGCGGAGGGGTACCTCGCGCCGGCCGTCGGCGTCGGCGAGCACCACCGACGCCTCCAGCGCGAGCAGGACCGGCGGGCTGTCGCCGATGGGCGAGCCGGTGCCCAGGTTGCCGCCGAGGGTGGCGCTGTTGCGGATGAGGCGGGAGGCGAACAGGGGGAACAGCTCCGCGAGGAGCGGGACTCTGCCGTCGAGGCGGCGTTCGATCTCGGTGAGGGTCTGCGCCGCGCCGATCTTGATGTGGTCGGACGCGACGTGCAGGGTGCGCAGTTCGGGCAGCCGGTCGACGGCGATCACGCAAGGGGCCCGGCGGGAGCGGAGGTTGACCTCCACGCCCCAGTCGGTGCTTCCGGCGACGACGACCGCGTCGGGGCGCTCGCGCAGCAGCCGGAGCGCCTCGTCCAGGGTGCCGGGCCGCAGGAACGCGCTGTCGTCCCGGGTGTAGACGGTGGCGGCCGGTGCGGGCGGGGACTGCTCGCGGCGCTGTGCGAGGGGGTCGTCCCCGGCGGGGGTGCCGACGGCGAAAGCGGCGTCTCGGATGGGGCGGTAGCCGGTGCAGCGGCAGAGGTTCCCGCTCAGCGCGTGCAGGTCGAAGCCGTTCGGGCCGTGCTCGGGGTCGGTGCCGTCCGGGCCGCGCTGGGGGCCGGGGCCGCCGGCCGGCCCGTCGGGGGCGCGGCGGCCGGGGCGGTAGTACTCGGCGGCCATGCTGCACACGAACCCGGGCGTGCAGTAGCCGCATTGGGAGCCGCCGCGGACCGCCATCTCCTCCTGTACGGGGTGCAGGGCGGGCGGTGTGCCGGGCTCGCCGGGCGTGGCGAGGCCTTCGGAGGTGACGACTTCCTGGCCGTCGAGTGCCGCGGCCGGGATCAGGCAGGCGTTGACCGCCACCCAGTCGGTGGGCTTGTCCACGCCGGGCCGGGCCACCAGGACCGAACAGGCGCCGCATTCTCCTTCGGCACAGCCCTCCTTGGTGCCGGTGAGGCCGCGCTCGCGCAGGAAGTCCAGCACCGTGGTGTGGGGGGAGGCGGGCTCGATCGGGGTCTCGATGCCGTTGACGGTGATCCGCGCCGCTACCATCGCACACCCTCGATTCGGAAGATAAGGGGCATGATTGTTCTGGTCGCCATGTTTCAGGAGCTTTCTCTTTCGGTGGCGTCGCTCGAATGACCCGCGGAACGCAGGCCGGAACGCGACGGCGCACCGAGGGCGGTGGGGAGGAAGAGGGAAGCCCGGGCCGCGAGGGGGCGCACCGGGAGGAGGGGGGCTGTTCAGCAGCCGTGTGCTACACGGCCGGGAGCCCAGGCGACCTCGTGGGCGGGGCGCAGCGGTACGGAGGGGGTGGACATCCGACGTCGCCTCCTTCCCCGGGCTCACGAGTCGTTGCGCCCGAAGCTACGTCGCCGCCGGTTGATCGGTCAAGGAGTGTCCACGGCGTGGCGCCGCCGCCGCGGAGGTTTCAGGGGCCGGTCTCGAAGGCCGGGGCCCGCAGGTCCTTGAGGCATGCGGTGTCCGGGGCCGTCGGGTTGTCGAGGAAGGAACCCGTGATCGCCTGGGCGCACTTCGAGGTCGCGAAGACGACGTGCGGCTCGTACGGCACCGTGACGACGGTGGCACGGGGCAGGGTGCGGGCGACGTACCGTCCGTTGTCCGCGCCCGTCTGGGCGTCGAAGCCGCCGGACAGGGCGAGGGTGGGGATGTCGCTGCGGGCGACGTCGCGGATCGAGGGCGGGGCGGCGGGGACGTTCCACACCTTGCAGTCCGGGCGGAGGTAGGCCAGCTGCGGGGCCTGGGCCTGGACCGAGGGCGGGAACGCCGGGAAGGCCCGCCGGCCTCCTTCGAGCGCCTGGGCCTGGGTCTCGTACGGGGTCCACTCGCTGCAGAAGACGCCGTATGCGAGGCCGTGCGAGACGCTCCCGACGGCCTGGGGGGCCAGCCTCCAGCCCGCCCACTGCCGGGCGATCCGCTCCGGCTTGCCGTGGGCCAGCTCGTCGAGGGAACGGGGCACCCCTTCCGCGGCGTGGGTGGCGGTGGTCAGCCAGGTCACCAGCGCCGAGCCGTCCAGGACGACCTTCACCGGCCGCGGCTGTCCGGGGACGGTGACGGTGGTGGTGACCGGCCTGGCCTCCAGTTCACGCACGAGGCGTTGGAAGGTGGCGGACAGGTTCGGGTAGCGGCGGTTGCAGGCGGGCTGCTGCGCACAGGCCTTGAACAGACCGTCGAATCCCTGCCGGGCGCTGCTCCATGCCGCGGCCGAACCTCCCCTGGAGGGGGGCAGGATGCCGTCGAGGCCGACCGACCGGATGCCTTCGGGGTGCAGGCGCATGAGGGTGAGCGCGAGCTGGGTTCCGTAGGAGATCCCGAAGAGGTTCCACTCCTTGACGCCCAGGGCGGAGCGCAGGTCCGCGTAGTCGGCGGCGCTCTCGATGTCGTTGTAGGCGCCCAGGTCGGCCCCGGTGGCCGCCAGCTTGCCCCGGCAGGCCTTCGTCGCGTCGACGTGCGCGCGCTCGGTGGACGGGTCGCCGGCGACGAGGCCGATCGCGCGCGCGTGGAACGCGTCGACGTCGGGGCACAGGAGCGCCGGATCGGCCGCGTACGTGCCGCGCTGGGACATGAGGACGACATCACGGTCGCGGTTGAGGCCGCCGTCGATCGCCAGCCCGGCCTCCCCGACGGCGTCGTCGCCGGGCCCTCCGGCCAGCCAGACGACCGGGTCGGGGCGGGGTGTGGCCGAGGCCGCCGGGACGACGGCCACCCCGAGCCTGATGGTCCGCCCGTCCGGTGCGGCGCGGTTCTCGGGGACGGTGAGCGTGCCGCAGCGGGCCCCTTCGAGCTCGGCGATCGGCTGCTGCGTCCGGGGGCAGGCGCCCGGCTCGTAGCGGGCGCCCCCCGGCGCCGTCCCCGCGACGCTGCCGAGCGGCGCCGCGCCGGACGTGGGGGTGGGGGCGGGGGTGGCTGCGCCGTGGGCGTGGGCGGGCGCGGTGACCAGGCCGGTGAGGAGCAGTCCGGTCGCCAGGCCGGCGGAGGTGGCGTGGAGCCCCCGTACGGCACGGCGGTGACGGGACGCGCGGGTGCGGGCCATCGGTTCTCCCGGTCACTTCGGGGTGAGGGTGAACGGTGCCGGCGTGAGGCCGGCCACGCATCCGGTGTCGGGCGCGGTCGGACGGGCGAGGAAGGACGCCAGCACCTTCTGGGCGCAGGGCGACTGCGGGACCGCCCAGTGTCCGATGCCGGGGATGCGGACGAGGGTGGAGTGCGGCAGCGTCCGGGCCGTCCTCTGCGCCCAGCTCGCCCCCGTCTTCATGTCGAACGTCCCGTTGACGAAGAGCACGGGGACCGTGCTGGCGGTGGCCAACCGCTGGACGGCGGTGCGGTCCGGCACGTTCCAGATGCGGCACATCTGTTCCTGGAAGGCGAGTTGAGGCGCCTGAGCCTGCACCGGTTCCGGCCAGTCGGGGAACGCCCGGCGGCCCGCGTCCAGCACGTCGGACGCCGAGTGGCCCGGCACCCATTCGCCGCACACCACGGACTGCGTGAGGCCGTGAGCGGTCTGGCCGGCCTCCTCGGCCGAAGCGGCGGCGCGGGCCCGGGCAAAGCGCTCCGGGCGTCCGCGGCCGAGTTCGTCGATCGCCGCCGGGACATCGGCGAACGGAATCGCCTTGGCGACCAGCACGTTCAGCAGTGCGCCGCCGTCCAGGACGACCTTCACCGGGTCTCCCCCCTGCGGCGGCCGGACCTCCAGCGTCAGGGGCCGGACGTCCAGCTTGCGCACCTGCTCGTTCAGGGTGCGCTCGAGGTCCGGGTAGCGGCTCTTGCAGCGGGGCTCGGCCGCGCAGGCCTTGTAGAGGTTGTCGAGTCCCTCACGGGCGCTCTCCCAGGCGAACGGGAGGGAGACGGACTGCGGCGGGGTGACCGAATCGAGCGCCACCGCGCGGATCCCCCGGGGGTGGAGGCGCAGGTAGGTCAGCGCCAGGTCGCTGCCGTAGGAATGGCCGTACACGTTCCACTGCTTGAGGCCCAGCGCCGTGCGCAGGTCGGCGAAGTCCGCCGCGTTCTCGGTGCTGTTGTAGGCGCTCAGGTCGACCCCGTCAGCCGTCAGGCGGTCCCGGCAGCGCTTCACCGCGTCGGCCATCAGCCGCTGCGTCGAAGGCGCATAGGAAGGGCGCCCTACGGACTCGGCGTAGAAACGGTCGAGTTCCGGGCAGGTGAGGCTGGGCGTGTTGTAGAGGTTGCCGCGCTGGGCCATGACGATCAGGTCGCGGTCCCGGTTCAGGCCGGAGGAGACCAGGTACGGGATGTCGTCGAACGTCTCACCGCCGGGGCCCCCGGACATGAACACCACGGGGTCCCGGGCGGGCTTCGCCGAGACGGCCGGAACGACCGCCACGGCCAGCCTGACGGTCCGGCCCCCGGGACGGGCGCGGTCCTCGGGAACCTCCAGGGTTCCGCATTTCGCGGTGCTCAGCGCTTCGATCGGCCGGGGCGTCTTCGGGCAGGGCCCCGGTACGAACCGCGAGGGGGCGGCCGAACCGTCTTCTCCGGACCCCGCGGGTGTCGACGCGGCGCTGGCCGTCGCCGGGCCGAAGGCCCCGAGGCAGAGCAGTGCGGCTGCGGCGGCGTTGAGGGGCATGGCCATACGATCCCGTTCCTCTGCCGGACACCTTCTTCCGGATTTACGGCTGCCCGCCCGCTGCGGGCGGGCGCCGCGGCGGATGCGGCGGAACGCACGTCATCGACGGTACCCGGCGGCTCGTGCACGCGCACGCGGACGGCCCACGGGCCGCCGGTGACGTGGCACGTCACCGGCGGCCCGCCCCCCTCGGCCCCCGCTCCCCTACGGCACCGGCTGCTGCTGGGTCACGCAGTGGATTCCGCCGCCGCCCGTGCCCAGGCGGTCGATGTTCAGCTGCTCGATCGTGCGAGAGCGCGCCGCCCCAGATGGAGCCGCTGTCGGGGAAGGCCATCCACGTACGGGTGTGGCGGACGTCCTCGGCCGGTACGCGGAAGGTGCCCGCCGCGGCCGGACGGGGGGGCGGAGGCGGCCCGGGCGAGCCCCCCGGACGCCGCGAGGCCGGCGGCGGCGATCCCGGTGGCGGCGGCTGCCGTCAGGAATCCGCGCCGGCCCAGGGCCCCGCCCTCGGGCCGGTTCACCATGTGGTCGTTCATGACGGTTCCTCCCATGGTCCAACTCCCCACGCGGTCGGCGGGGTTGCTCGGAAAACTAGAACTGGCCAAGCGCTCGGTCAATAGTTGCGGCAGGGTTCTTCCGGCGGATCGGGAAAAGCCCCAGGTCGCGTGGTGGAGGCTGGTTAGAGTGACGCCCATGGCAGCTTCCGCGCAGCATTCCGAGGTCCCGCCCGCCCCACCCGCGCGGGCCGCCCGCCCGCGGGCTTCGGCGAAGGGCGAGCAGACCCGGGCGCGGCTGATCGCCGCCGCGCGGACCCTGCTCGCCGGAGAGCCGGGCGAGCGGTTCACCACGCGCAACGTGGCCGCGCTGAGCGGGGTTTCGCACGGAATGTGCCACTACCACTTCCAGGACCGCACCGATCTGGTCCTGGCGGTCGTCGCGGACATCCACCCCGAGTGGATCACCCCGCTGGAGAAGGCCGTTTCCGGCCCCGGCACGTTCGCCGAGCGGGCCGAGCGGGTGGTCGGGCTGCTGGGCCGGCCCGAGGGAACGGAGCTGTCGCACCTCCACTCCGCGCTGCACTGGCACGCCCTGAACGACTCCCGGGTGAGGGTGGTGCTGGACGCCGAGTACCGGCGCTGGCGGGCCTGCTTCGTCGCCCTGTTCCAGGTGCTGGCCGACGAGCGCGGCGGCGCACTGGACCCCCGCCCGCTCGGACTGGCCGTGGCAGCGGCCGTGGACGGACTGGCGGCCATGGAGTCCCTGGGAGGCGACGGCGGAGCCGTCCCGGGCGACGGCGACGAGCCGGTCCTGCGGACCTTGATCCGCACGCTCGCCGCCGGCGCCTGAGCCCCCTGCTCCCCCGGTCTAGAGCGCCCTGCGGGCCGCGGCGATCGTCTCCGGGTCCCAGCCCGGGCGCGGCACCGACTCCAGCAGCAGCCGGGTGTACGCGTGCCGGGGCGCGGCCAGCACCTCGGCCGTGACCCCCGCCTCGACGATGCGTCCGTGGCGCATCACGACGATCTCGTCGGTGACGCAGCGGACGACGCCGAGGTCGTGGGTGATGAAGAGGTACCCGATGCGGGTCTGCTCCCTGATGTCGGCGAGCAGGTTGAGGATCTGCGCCTGCACCGAGACGTCCAGGGCGGCGACGGCCTCGTCCAGCACGAGGACGGCCGGTTCGACGGCCAGGGCCCGGGCGATGGCCACGCGCTGGCGCTGGCCCCCGGACAACTGCCGGGGCAGGGCGTCGGCGGCCCGGGTGCCCAGGCCGACCTGGTCCAGCAACTCGCCGACGCGCCGGGCGTGGTCGCAGCCGGGGAAGTGCAGGCGGAGCGGTTCGCGCAGGGCCTGCTGGACGGTCGTACGGGGGTCGAGGGAGAGGTACGGGTCCTGGAAGACCATCTGTACCTCGCGGGCGCGGGCCAGCCGCCGGGCCCGGCCGCGTCCGCCGCCCGGAGCGGTCCGGGACCGGCCGCCGGCCAGGACCTCGCCGGCGTCGGCCCTCTCCAGGCCGACGACGATCCGGGCCGTGGTGGTCTTGCCGGAGCCGGACTCCCCCACGATCCCCAGCGATCCGCCCGCCCGGAGGGCGAAGGACACGTCGTCCACGGCGCGCACGGCTCCGTAGGAGCGGTGCAGCCCCCTGACCTCCAGTACGTCCCGTACGTCATCCACGTCATCGGGCATCGACGGCGCTCCCTTCGAGCCGGTCGCTGTGGTGGCAGGCGGCCCGGTGTTCCGGCCGGTCCGGGGCGGCGGCCGGCAGCGGGGCCCGCTCGTCGCAGACCTCCGTGGCGAGCGGGCAGCGCGCGGCGAAGGCGCAGCCGGGCAGTTCCCGGCGCAGGTCGGGCGGCTGGCCGGCGATGGCGGCGAGCCGGCCCCGGGGGCCGTCCATGCGCGGGGTGGAGGCGAGGAGGGCCGCCGTGTAGGGGTGGCGGGGGCGCGCGAAGAGGGCTTCGGCGGGGCCGGTCTCGGCGATCCGTCCGGCGTACATGACGTAGACCCGGTCGCTGATGGCGGCGGCGAGGTCGAGGTCGTGGGTGACGAACAGCATTCCGGTGCCGAAGCGTTCGCGCAGGGCGGCCAGCAGGGCGATGACCTCGGCCTGGCTGGTGACGTCGAGCGCCGTGGTCGGCTCGTCGGCCAGCAGGAGCGCGGGGTCTCCCATCAGGGCCGCCGCGATGACGACCCGTTGCAGCATGCCGCCGGAGACCTGGCCGGGGTACTTGCGCAGGACGGACGCGTCCAGGCCGACGGCACCCAGGAGTTCGGCGGCCCGCGCGGCGGCCTCGTCGCGCCCCATGGCCCCGGTGAGGGTGACGCTCTCGGTGAGGAAGTCGCCGATCCGGCGGAGCGGGTTGACGGCGGCGCGCGGGTCCTGGAAGACCATGGCCGCCGTGCCGGACCGTACGGCGCGCAGTGCGGCGCCGTTCAGGGTGAGGACGTCCCGGCCGCCGACCCGTACCTCGCCCTCGACGGCGGCGCCGGGCGGCAGCAGGCGCAGGGCGCTGCGGGAGGTGAGGGACTTGCCGGAGCCCGACTCGCCGACGAGGGCGACGGTCTCACCGGCGCCGACGGTGAGGTCGATCCCGTCGAGGACGGGACGGGCGGTGCCGGGCAGGGTGATCCGCAGGGCCCGGATGTCGAGCGCGGGGCCCGGTGCGACGGCGGGTGCGGCGGACGGGTTCGGTGTTCTCATCGGTCCCTCCTGGCGACGAGGTCCGCCCAGCGCTCGCCCACCACGTTGAAGGCGACCACGGTCAGCACGATGACGGCGCAGGGCAGGATCGCGGACAGCGGGTAGCCGTGCTGGATGGCGGTCTGTCCGTCGAAGACCATGCGACCCCAGTCGGGCGTGAGCGCGGGGACGCCGAGCCCGAGGAAGGACAGTCCGGCGAGGTCCATGAGGGCGTAGCCGAAGTTGATGGCGGACTGGGCGAGGACGACGGGGGCGATGTTGGGCAGGACGTGGCGCAGGCAGATCTGGAGGGCGGAGTGGCCCTGGACCCGGTAGGAGCTGACGTACGGCCGGGCCCGTTCGGCCAGGACCAGGGAGCGGGCGAGGCGGCTGACGTAGGGCGTGTAGGCCACGGCCAGGGCGAGGACGGGGGCGAGCAGCCCCTCGCCGTGGACGGAGATGATCAGGATGGCGAGCAGCATGCCGGGGAAGGCGAAGACCAGCTCGGTGCCGCGGGAGAGGACCGAGTCGAGCCAGCCGCCGCGCCAGGCCGCCGCCGTGCCGATGGCGATGCCGGCGACGGTGGAGAAGGCGACGACACCGAGCGGTCCCAGCAGGGAGGTCCGGGCGCCGAGCACCAGCCGGGAGAGGGTGTCGCGGCCGGCGGCGTCCACGCCGAAGGGGTGTGCGGCGGAGGGTGCGGCGAGGGCGTCGCCCAGGTCGACCGTGTTGGGGTCGTGGGGGGCGAGCCACGGGGCGAGCAGGGCGGCGAGGACGACGACGGCGGCCAGCGCCAGGCAGGCGAGGTGGAGCGGTGAGCCTGCCGCGCGGATCCGGGCGAGGCCGGGCCTGCGGGTCAGTACGGCGGTCACGCGGCATCCCTCCTGGATCCGAGCGTGACCCGGGGGTCGACGAGGGGCAGGGCCAGGTCCACGAGCAGGTTCACGGTCATGAAGAGGGCGACGATGATCAGCGATATGGCCTGGACGGTCGGGAAGTCCTTGGTGGTGGTGGACAGTTCCAGGAGCTGTCCGATCCCGCCGACGCTGAAGGCGGTCTCCACGAGGATGGTGCACACCAGCAGCGTGGAGACGATCAGACCGCCGGTGGTCAGGACGGTACCCAGCGAGTTGCGGAAGACGTGCCTGCGGATGACCTGGCGTTCGGGGACACCGCGGCTGCGGGCGACGGTGACGTGCTCGCTGTCGAGGGCTTCGAGCATGGCGGAGCGGGTGACCCGGGCGAGCATGCCGATCAGGTACAGCGCGAGGGCGACCGAGGGCAGGACGAGGTGCCGTACCAGGTCCCCAAAGCCGCCCTCGCCCGTACCGCTGCTGGGGAACCAGCCGAGGTCGACGGCGAGCAGGCCCTGGAGGAGGACCGCCGCGACGAAGGAGGGGGTGCCGACGGCGAGGGTCGTGGTGACGAGGATCGCGGAGTCGGTGGCCCCGCCGCGGACGGCGGCGATCCGGCCGAGGAGCAGGCCGACCGCGACGACCACGACGAGCGACATCGCGATCAGTACCAGGGTGGTGGGCAGCCGGTCGGCGAGCAGGCGGGAGACGTCGGTGCGGTAGGTGATCGACCGGCCGAAGTCCCCGTGCAGGACGTCGCCCAGCCAGCGCAGGTAGCGGACGAGGAAGGGGTCGTCCAGGTGGTACCGGGCGTTGACCGCGGCGAGGGCCTCCGGGGAGGCGGAGCGGCCGGCGAGCAGGAAGCTCGCCGGGTTGCCCGGTGCCAGGTACAGGGCCCCGAAGACGACGAACGAGGCGACGAGCAGGGTGGCGGCCATCTCCGCCACCCGTCGTACGGCGAATCCGAGGAAGCTCACTGCGCGGCCCCCACGTCGGCGGCCCACGGGTGGTACATGTACGAGATGGTGGTGGGGGCGCCGGTGATCCGCTTGTTCATGAACAGGGCGGTGGGCCATTCGGCGACGGGGATCCACAGGAGCTGTTCGGACGCCTGGTGCTGGAGCTTGGCGGCGATGTCCATGCGCTCCTCCGTCGGGTAGACGGCGGTGGCCTGGTCGACGAGGCGGTCGTACTCGGGGTCGCTGTAGCCGCCGAAGTTGAGGTAGGCACCGGTCTTGAAGTTGGCCAGCAGGTCGAGCGGGTCGGTGATCGAGTCGTAGTAGGTCAGCGGGAACATGTCGATGCCCTCGCGCGCCTGGGGATCGGTGAACAGGGCGGTGAAGGCGTTGGGGGCGATCGTCCTCAGCCGGATGTCCAGGCCGATGCGGGTACCGGCCGCCTGGACGGCGGTGGCGAGGAGGGAGACGTCCTGTCCGATGGAGCTGGTGGCGACGGTCAGGGTCTTGCCGGTGGCCCCGGCCTCCTTGATGAGGGCCGTGGCCTCCTCGATGTCCTGGCCGGTGGGCGGCAGGCCGTCGAAGGCGGTCTTCAGGGTGCGCTCGGGCGCGGCGGCCCAGGCGGCGTGGGTGGTGAGGGAGTTGGTGACGGTGCCGGCGCCGCCGAGTCCGGCCTTGACGAAGCCGGTGCGGTCGAGGGCCAGGGAAAGGGCCCGGCGGACGCGGATGTCGCCGAGGGGGCCCTTCATGTTGGTGACGTTGACGTTGACCGTGCTGAGGCCCTCGCCGAAGAAGAGCTTCCCGGTCCCGCTGTCGCGCAGCCGGGCGTAGCTCTCGGTGGGGATCAGGTAGCCGCCGTCGGCCTCCCCGCTGAGCAGGGCGTTGGTGCGCGCGGAGGGGTCGGTCAGGATACGGAAGACGGCCTTCTTCGACTTGGCCCTGGGGCCGCGGTAGCCGTCGAAGCGGTCCAGCTCGATCGACTGGCCCTTGTTCCACGGGCCGAGCTTGAACGGGCCGGTGCAGCCGAGGTCGCCGGTGGTGCCGTAGCCCTTGCCCGCGGCCTCGACGGTGGCCTTGGAGGCCACCACTCCGGCGGCGGTGGCCATGTACTGGGGGAACTGGGAGTCGGGCTTCTTGAGCTTGACGGTGACCTGGAGCGGGCCGGTCCTGGTGACGGCGGCGACGTTCTGGAACACCTGCGCCCAGGCGGCGGCGTTCTCGGGGTCCATCTGCCGGGTGAGGCTGAAGACGGCGTCGTCGGCGGTCATCTCCCGGCCGTCGTGGAAGCGGACGCCGGGGCGCAGGTCGTAGACCCAGGTGGTGGGGTCGGGGTTGGTCGCCTGCCGGGCGAGGCCGGGCTCCGTGGTGAGGGACGGGGTCCAGCGCATGAGGCTTTCGCACACGTTGGAGAGCACGGTGTTCTGCGGGTAGTCGAAGGCGGCCGTGTAGTCGAGGGTCGGCGGTTCGGCGTACACGGCCCAGGTGAAGGAGTCGATCTCGCCGCGGGCCTCGGGGGTGGACGGCGACATCTTGACGTCGGTGACGCCGCCCGCCTGGTCCTTCGGCGGGCCGGAGCAGGCGGAGAGGAGGGCGCAGGAGGTCAGGACGGCGGTGAGGGCGGCCGCCGCGCGGAGGCGGGGGCGTCCGCTCGTGCGGGGTGGGGAGCTGGTCATCGTCGCGCTCTTTCGTTCCGTGAGGGTCGGGGGGAGGAGCGGGCGGACCGCCGGGGGCGGGCGGTCCGCCTGGAGCGGAAGGGCGTGGGGATCAGCCGGCGGCGGGCGGGGCCGGGATCTGCTGGGTGATGCAGTGGACACCGCCGCCGCCGAAGGGGATGGCGAGCGCCCGTACGCCGACGACCTTGCGGCCGGGGTGGGCGGAGGCGATGACGGCGAGGGCGTCCTCGTCCTGGGGGGCACCGGCAACGGGGACGACGACGCCGCCGTTGGCGATGTAGTAGTTCATGTACGACACCTCGATCTCGCCGTCGGCGAGGTCGGCGAAGGCGGTCTGCGGCACCTCGATGACCTCCAGGCGGCGGCCCCGGGCGTCGGTGACGGCCTCCAGGACGGCACGGTTGGCGCGCATCCGGGCGTAGTCGGGGTGGGCGGGGTCGGAGGGGAGGGAGACGACGACCGTGCCGGGCGCGGCGAAGGCGCAGACCCCGTCGACGTGGCCGTCGGTCTCGGTGTCGCGCAGTCCGCCGTAGGGCAGCCAGATGACCTTGGTGATACCGAGGCGGGCCTTCAGCTCCTCCTCGATCTCCTCGCGGGTCATGCCGGGGTTCCGGTTGGGGTGCAGGAGGCACTGCTCGGTGGTGATGAGCGTGCCCTCCCCGTCGACGGTGACGGCCCCGCCCTCCAGGATCATGCCGGAGGCGATGCGGTCGAACCCGAGGTGCTCCAGCAGCAGGGCGCTGATCCGGTCGTCGGCGTCGAAGGGGTGGTGCTTGCCGCCCCAGGCGTTGAAGCGGAAGTCCACGCCGGCGCGCCGGCCGTCGCCGTCCAGGACGAACAGCGGGGCGGAGTCGCGGAACCAGGAGTCGTCGAGCGGCAGCTCGACGACGGTGATGCCGTCCCCGCAGTGGCCGCGGGCGTCCTCGCCGTGTCCGGGCGGGGCGACCATCGTGACGGGCTCGAAGGCGGAGATGGCGCGGGCGACGTTCGCGTACTCCTCCTTGGCGTCCGCCAGGACGCTGCCCCACAGGTCCTCGCGGGTGGGCCAGGCCATCAGACAGCCCTCGTGCGCGGACCACTCGGCGGGCATACGGTAATCAGACATCAGGTGTCTCGTTTCTTCTGTCGGCGGAGTCTTCCCGAACTGAAAATTCAGTCAAGAGTGGAACGGTGAGGCAGGACGGGTGGCAACCTCAGAAGCGGAGCAACCTCAGAGGAAGTAGAGGCGGTTGAGGGAGACCCGGTCGGCAGGCTCGGAGCGCAGGGGCTCCCCGTCGAGGGTCACGAGGCCGCTGCGGGGGTCCACGTCGACCTCCCCCAGGCGGGCGTTGCCGACCATGCTCCCCGGACCGATGCCCCGGGTGCCGCGGACCGCCGCCCTGCGGCGCCGGGTGCCGAGGGCGTCGTACGGGGCGCCGAAGGAGCCGGACTCGGCGGCGGCGCGGCTGACGAAGGCGACGGAGATGTCGGCGGCGGTGGCGCCGTGGGCTCCGAAGAGCGGGCCGAGGACCAGTGGTTCGCAGCGGTCCGTGGCGGCGTTCGGATCGCCGGTGACCCCGTACGCCGGGAAGCCGGACTTCAGGACCATCTGCGGCTTGGCGCCGAAGAACGGCGGGCGCCAGAGCACGATGTCGGCGAGCTTGCCGACCTCGATGGAGCCGATCTCGTGGGCCAGGCCGTGGGCGATGGCCGGGTTGATGGTCAGCTTCGCGATGTAGCGCAGGACGCGGGCGTTGTCGTCGCCCTCCCCGTCCCCGCCCATCGGACCCAGCTCGGCCTTCATCTTCCCCGCCATGGCGAAGGTCCGGCGGACGGTCTCGCCCGCGCGGCCCATGCCCTGGGCGTCGGAGGAGGTGATAGCGATGGCGCCCAGGTCGTGCAGGACGTCCTCGGCCCCCATCGTCCCGGCGCGGATCCGGTCGCGGGCCATGGCGGCGTCCCCGGGGAGGTCCGTCTTCAGCGCGTGGACGGAGACGATCATGCCGTAGTGCTCGGCGACCGCGTCCCGGCCGAAGGGCAGGGTGGGGTTGGTGGAGGAGCCGATCACGTTCGGCACGCCCGCCATCTTCAGGACGTCGGGGACGTGTCCGCCGCCGCAGCCCTCGATGTGGAAGGCGTGGATGGTCCTGCCCTCCAGCACGCGCAGGGTGTCCTCCACCGACAGGCACTCGTTGAGGCCGTCGCTGTGCAGGGCCACCTGGACGTCGTGCTCCTCCGCCACGCGCAGCGCGGTGTCCAGGGCCCGGGTGTGGGCGCCCATGTCCTCGTGCACCTTGAAGCCCGAGGCACCGCCCTCGGCCAGGGCCTCGACCAGAGGCGCGGCGTCCGAGGAGGAGCCGCGGGCGAGGAAGCCGACGTTCACCGGCCAGGCGTCGAAGGCGTTGAAGGCGTGCTTCAGCGCCCACGGGGAGTTGACGCCGACGCCCCAGGTGGGCCCGATCTCCTGGCCGATGACCGTGGTGACGCCCGCGGCGAGCGAGGCCTCCATGATCCGCGGGGAGAGCAGGTGGACATGGGTGTCGACCGCGCCCGCCGTGGCGATCAGACCCTCGCCCGAGATCATCGTCGTCCCGGTGCCGACGACGACGTCGACCCCGTCGAGGGTGTCCGGGTTGCCGGCCCGGCCGATGGCGTGGATCCGGCCCTCGCGGATGCCGATGGACACCTTCCTGATCCCGAGGACGGCGTCGATCACCAGCACGTTGCTGATGACGACGTCGCAGGTCTCGCGGACGGCGGCTGCCTTCAGGTGGAGGCCGTCTCGGGCGGTCTTGCCGAAGCCGGCCAGGAACTCGTCGCCGGGCTTCTGGGCGTCGGACTCCACCCGGACGGTCAGCCCCGAGTCGCCGAGCCGGACGCGGTCGCCCGCTCGGGGGCCGTGCACCGTGGCGTACTCGTAGGGGTCGATGTGCCGGCCGCCGGGGGCGCAGTGGGCACTGTGGCGGGACGGTCTGCTCATGTCGGGATCCCTTCCGGGGCCACGGCGCCGAGGTAGCCGCAGGCGGCGGCGCGGGCCAGGGCCTGCTCCTTGGCGCCGGGGGCGTCGAGCGGGCCGTCGACCAGGCCCGCGAACCCGATCGCGATCCGCGCGCCGCCGATCGGGACCAGACCCACCTCGACGGTGGCACCGGCGTCGAAGCGGGTGGAGGAACCGGCCACGGCCGCCGGCCGCATGCCGTACGCGGCGGCGCGGTCGAAGTCCAGCCGCGGGTTCGCCTCGAAGAAGTGGAAGTGGGAGGTGACGCTCACCGGCACGGACGCCGTGTTGCGGACGGCCAGGGTGAGCGCGGCCTCCGGCTCGTCGACGGTGTCCGCGCCCGGCAGGACGGCGCCGGGGGCCCCGTCGTCGCGGGGCTGCGCCCCGAAGGGGTCGCCGACCGCGGCGAGCCGGGTGCCGTCCTCGAACACGGCCTCGACCATCACCTCGGTCACGATGTCCACGACGCCCGGCAGCACGTCGCCGGGGCCGAGCACGCCGCGGCCCCGTTCGAGGGCCTCGGCGAGGCGGACGCCGTCGCGGGCGGCCTCGCACACCGTGTCCGCGATCAGTGCGGTGGCCTCGGGGACATTGAGCCGCAGGCCCCGCGCCCGCCGGGCCCGGGCCAGTTCGGCGGCGGTGAACAGCAGGAGCCGGTCGCGTTCGGTGGGTGTCAGGGGCACGGGGCCCACCGCGTACGGGAAACGTTCATGATCATTCCTTTGGGATCGCGCCGCCTCGGCGTGGCGCCGGGCGACGCGAGGAACTGTGGCACTGACTGAAAATTCAGTCAATAGATACGCCAAGGAAAGGCCCCGGCCTGCGAAAGGACACGGCGAGGTCGCGTCCGGGCAGGCCGGGGCGGCCCCCCGGGGCGGCCCACCGGGACGTGGGGATGGGGAGGCGGACGCCTCAGTACTGCCGGAGCCCGGCCAGCTCGGCGTCGATGGCCCCGCGCATGAGCTCACGCGCGTGGTCGATCCGGATGCCGCCGCTGAGCCAGCGCATGCTCAGCCCCTCCAGCAGGGCGGTGAGGCGTTCGGCGGCCGCGGCGAGCGAGGAGGCGGTCGCCATCGGCTGGACCTGCCCCAGCAGCGCGGCGACCTCCTGGACCCAGACCAGGGTGGCCCGGGCGAGGTCCTCGCGCAGCACCTCGTCGAAGACGGCACTGGCCCGCAGCTCACCCCAGGCCGAGCTGTTCTCCCGCACCTCCACGGTGTCCTGGAGTTCCAGCAGGAGGGTCTCGTCCAGCTCCTCCCGGGGGGTGAGGGGAGGGGCGTCCGGGTCGCGGTCGGTGGTGTAGCGCTCGGCCCGGTCGTTGATGAACTCGAGGGTCTGGCGCAGGACGCCGGTGCGGTCCTTGAAGTGGTAGTAGATCAGGGCCGTGGACACACCGGCCTCGGCCGCGAGTTCCTCCACGCGCAGCCCGCGGACCCCGCGCCGGGCGATCACCCGGGCGGCCGCTTCGAGGATCTGAGTGCTGCGAGACGCCATGACCCGCACCTTACCGGGGTGTTCGGGTACGGACGCACCCGGGCCGTTCCCGGACCGGCGGACCTGCCGGGGCACGGTGGGCGTCAGGCGGCCGGCGGAACGGCCGGGTGCGACTGGGTGGCGCAGTGGATGCCGCCGCCACCGCTCGCGATGCCGTTGATGGAGATCTGGACCACCTGTCGGCCGGGGTAGGCGGCCTGGAGGACGGCATGGGCCACGCCGTCCGCGGAGGCGTCGCCGAACCGGGGGGCGATCACCGCGCCGTTCGGGGTGTAGTAGTTGGTGTAGCTGGACAGGAACTCGTCCCCCCGATCGATGATCTTGCTGCGGTCCGGGCCGGGCAGCTCGGTGATGGCCAGACTGCGGCCCTTGGCGTCGTTGGCGTCCTGCAGGACCCGCCTGGTCTCCTCGTAGACCGCGGTCCACCGGGCGTCCGCGCCGGGGCCGGGCCGGTCGAGGATGACCCTGCCCGGGGCCGTGAAGCGGGCGAGGCAGTCGATGTGGCAGTCGGTGATGTCCGCGCCCGCCAGGCCCGGGGCCCTCCCGGACCGCACGGGGCAGCCAGCCGTCGGTGAACTCCGGCCGCCGGCCGACGGCGGGGTGCGCGTGGACGTACGCGATCAGCTCGGCGGTGGTGGGCCGGTCCTGGGGCTGCTTGGCCAGACACCACGCCACCAGGTCGTACAGCTCGGCGGGGATCCGCGTGAGGTCGGGGTGCTCGTGGACCACGCGGTACAGGGCGGTGGACTCCGGTCCGGCCCCGAAGGGCGGCGTACCGCCGGCCACGAACGCGACGAGGGCGCCGAGGGCGAAGACGTCGGTGGCCGGGGTCACCCGGTGACCGAGGGCCTGCTCCGGCGCCATGAACGCGGCCGTGCCGATCCGCAGCCCGGTGCCGGTCAGCGCGGAGGAGTCCGCCGCGTGCGCGATGCCGAAGTCGATCACGCGGGGGCCGTCCCCCGCGAGGAGGACGTTGGCGGGCTTGAGGTCGCGGTGGACCACCCCGGCCCCGTGGATGGCCTGGAGGGCCTCCGCCATGCCCGCGACCAGCAGCACCGTCCGCACCGGCAGCGGACCGTGCCGGCGCACCACCTCGTGCAGAGAGGGGCCCGGGACGTAGGCGGTGGCCAGCCACGGGGTACGCTCGCCCACCCCGAAGTCGACCACCTGCGCCGTGAAGAGACCGTGGATCCGGCGGGCGCTGGCCACCTCCCGGGCGAACCGCTCGCGGAACTCCGGATCCGCCGCGAACTCGGCGCGTACGGCCTTCAGCGCGATCGGACGGCCGCCGGGCGTGTACGCGAGGTAGACCACCCCCATGCCGCCGGCGCCGAGCCGGGCGTGGAGGCGGTAGCCGCCGATCTCGCGGGGGTCGTCGGCGGACAGGCCCGCGAGGGCGGGATGGGCGCCGGGAAGCTGGTCGGACATGCGGTGCTCTTTCCACGATGCGGCAGGTCGAGTGGCCGGTTTTCATCGTCTCCTTAACTAAAGTTTCAGTCAACGTGGGACAATATGTGCCGCACATCGCCGGACGGGTTCACCCGGGAGGGACCACACCGTGACGGACCGCAGACGGGTCATCCTCGAAGGCGCCGCCCGCGTCATCGCACGCCGCGGCGTCCGTGGGCTGCGGGTGGCGGAGCTGGCGGCCGAGGCGGGGGTGTCCACCGCCCTGGTCTACTACCACTTCAGGGACCGGCCCGGCATCCTGCGCGAGGCCCTGGCCTTCATCGGGGACCGGGCCGACCGGTACACCGGGCCGGGGGACGAGGAGGCCGAGCGGCGCCCGGCCGACCCCCGCGAGCTGCTGGAGCGGACCCTGCTCCTGGAGTTCCAGGACGTGCCCGAGGTGCGGGAGAACAGCGCGGCCTGGGGGGAGCTGCGCGCCCACACGGTCTTCGCCCCGGAGCTGCGCGAGGAGCTCGCGGCGGCCGGCGCGGCCTGGACGGACGAGATCGCCGAGCTGGTCGCCGCCGTCCGCCCGGCGGCGCCCCCCGCCGCCGTCACGGGCGCCGCCCAGCGGCTGACCGCCCTGCTGGAGGGACTGAGCGTGCGCTGGCTGAGCGGCCTGCTCCCCCTGGCGCACGCCCGCCGGCTGATGCGCGAGGCGGTCCGCGTGGAGATCGACCGGCTGGGCTGACCGTCGGCGGGGCAGGCCCGGTGACCGGATCCCGGCCTGCGCGGCGGTTTGACTGAATTTTCAGTCAGTGTCACAGTGGCGATACGAGGCCCCTTCCGCTTCCTCCCGCCCTGGCCCTCGGCGGGACCGGGAGCGCCCGCTCGTCCCAGGAGCGCGTGCCCGTCCGCCGGGCCCGCCCTGGCCGGACGCACCTGGTCCGCCAGTCCACGATCGGAGTCTTCCCGTGTCGAACCCTCCCCCCACCCGCCGGACCGTGCTGCGCACCCTCGCCGGTGTCGGCGCCCTCGCCCTCGGCGCGGCGGCCTGCGGCCCCGTCGACGACGCCGCGGAGCCGCCCGGCAGCCCGGCCGGCACCCCCGAGCAGGCCGCCGCGAACGGTGCGAAGCGCCGGCTCGGCGCCGAGTGGGAGAGCCACGCCCGTACGTTCATGGCCTGGCCGGCCCTGGCAGCGGGCGTATGGGACAAGGACCTGCCCTACGTGCGCGAGGACATCGCGCGGATCGCACGGGCCGTCGGGAAGTACGAGCCGGTGGTCATGATGGCCCGGCCCGACCAGGCGGACGCGGCCCAGCGGGCCTGCGGCTCCCAGGTCGAGGTCATCCCGCTGGCCGTGGACGACCTGTGGGCCCGCGACATCGTCCCCGTCTTCGTCGAGGAGGCCGGCAAGGCCGTCGGCGTCGACTTCAACTTCAACGGCTGGGGCAACAAGCAGCAGCACGGGAACGACGCCCAGGTCGGCCGGACCCTGCTGCGGACGTACGGGATCCCCCGGGTCCAGGCCCCGCTGGTCGCGGAGGGCGGGTCCTTCGAGACCGACGGCGAGGGCACCCTCCTGGTGACCGAGAGCTCGATCGTCAACGACAACCGCAACCGCGGGAAGTCCCGGGACACGGTCGAGGCCGAACTGAAGAAGACCCTGGGTGTCGAGAAGGTCGTCTGGCTGGCCGGCGTGCGCGGCCAGGACATCACCGACGCCCACGTGGACAGCCTCGTCCGCTTCACGGCGCCCGGGGTGGTCCTGCTGGACCGCGCCCACCCGAACACCCCGCCGGACTCCTGGTCCCGCTCGGCCGACCAGGCGAAGTCCGTCCTGTCGAAGGCCACGGACGCCCGCGGCCGGCGCTTCCGGATCATCGACCTGCCGCAGCCGGACCTGGACCGGATCACGGGCCGGGGCGACGACTTCGTCTCGACCTACGCCAACTTCTACGTGGCCAACGACGCCGTCTTCCTGCCCCGGTTCGGCGACCGGCAGGCCGACGACCGCGCCCGCGGCACCCTCCGGGAGCACTTCCCGAAGCGGGACGTCGTCCAGGTGGAGATCGACACGATCGCCTCGGGCGGCGGCGGCATCCACTGCTCCACCCACGACCAGCCCGGAAAGCCGGCCGCCTGACCCGGCACCGGCCTGACCCGGCACCCCGGCCGGGCTCGGGGGACGGTGCCCCGGGCCCGGCCTGGGGCACGCCGTTACGGCGCCATCTCGTACGCCCCCGACAGCGCCTCGACGCGCTGCCAGACACGGGCCGCGCGGGCCTCGTCGACGACCGGGCGGCGCACCGCGCCGAGCGCCCAGGCCTGCTGCGCCTCCGTGGCGGAGTCCTTGCCGTGCAGTTCGACGGCGTGGCCGGAGAAGTCGCGGACGAGGACGGAGAACAGCTCGTCGAGGACGTCCCCGTCCAGGTCCGTCAGGCGGGCCTGCTCCAGGATCAGCTGGCCGTGCACCACCAGGGCGAAGAGCTGGCCCACGGAGAGCAGGAAGTCCAGGTCGCGGCTCTGCGCCTCGTCGGGGGCCAGGGTGGCGACGAACGTGCAGAGGGCGTCGGCCTGCTCGCGGAAGCGGGCGACGTTCGGCACGCCGGCGTACGCGTCGAAGGCGGGCCGCCAGTCGTGGAAGCGCACGGAGCCCAGACCGCGGGCCGGACCCTGCCGGAAGAGGAAGTCGTCGTCGGCCGCGTCGAGGCGGGTCGGCACGGCCGGGTACTCCACCGGCTCCAGCAGGTGGTTGCGCATGAACTTGAGGATCAGCGCGAGGTTGACGTGGACGGTGCCCTCGAGCTTCGGCAGGCCGCGGATCTCGACGGCCGCGTTGGCGAAGTAGGTGTCCTTCTCGAAGCCCTTCGCGGCGATGACGTCCCACATGAGGTCGATGACCTTCTCGCCCTCTGTGGTCACCTTCATCTTCGTCATCGGGTTGAAGAGGAGGTAGCGGCGGTCCTCGGGACCGGCGGAGCGGAAGTAGTCGACGGCGCGGTCGCTGAACAGCTTCATGCCGACGAGGCGGACGTACGCGTCGGCCAGCTCACGGCGCACGTGCGGGAAGGCGGTGACCGGGCGGCCGTAGAGGACGCGGTTGTGCGCGTGGGTGACGGCCTCGTACATCGCGTGCTCGCAGATGCCGATGGAGGCGGTGCAGAGGTTGAACTTGCCGACGTTGACGGTGTTGAGGGCGGCGTCGAAGGCGGCGCGGCCGGTGTGCAGGACGTCATCGGCGGTGACGGGGTAGTCCTGGAGCCGGAACTCGCTGACGTACTTGGACGAGTGCACGACGTTCTGCTCGAGGTGGTACGCCGGGTGGCGGCTGTCGGCGGCGAAGAAGACGTACCCGTCCGGGCCCTCGACGTCGGTGCGGCGGCCGAAGACGGAGACGAGTCCGGCCGCGTTGCCGTTGCCGATGTAGTACTTGGAGCCGCTCGCCAGGAAGCCGCCGTCGCCGTCGGGCTCCAGGAGCATGTCGGTGGAGTAGATGTCGGCGCCGTGCGTCCGCTCGGACAGGCCGAAGGCGAACACCTCGCCCTCGGTGAGCAGTTCGGCGGCGCGGGCGCGGGCGGCGGCGTTGTCGCTCTGCCAGACCGGTCCGAGGCCGAGGATGGTCACCTGCCAGGCGTACCAGTAGTCGAGGCCGTAGAAGCCGAGGATCTCGTTGAGGGCGGCGATGCGGGCGGTGTCCCAGCGCCGGTCCTGGCGGCCCGCGGCGGCGGCCGGGGTGAGGAAGGTGGCGAACAGGCCCTCCTTGGCGGCGAACGCGAGGAAGTCCGCGAGCCAGGCACGGGTGCGGTAGTCCTCCAGCAGCCGGCGCTTGCCGCGCTCCTCGAACCAGTCGACGGTGGCGCGCAGCAGCCGGCGGGTCTCGGGGTCGAAGTGCGCGGGGTCGTAGGTGCGCGGGTTGAAGAGGAGGGGGTCGGCCATGAGGGGTCGCCTTCCGGGGAGGGTGGGTGGGGTGCGGTCAGGCGGACGGCAAAGGCGTCGCGCCCAGGCGGTGCAGGGTGGCGAGGACGTCGTCCAGCCAGGCGACGGTCATCCGCTCGTACGCGATGCCGCCGCGGAGCACGACGTGCTGGAGCTCCCGCCCGGCGTCGAGCGGGTCGGGTGCGCCGGGGCCGGTGAAGTCGCGCCGCTCCCCCGCGAGGTAGTGCGCGAGGCGCTCGCTGTGGGCGCGGTGGTGCCGTTCGACCTCGCGGATCAGGGCGGCGGGGTCGTCGAAGGCCGCGCCGCGGATCTTCACGGCGAGCTCGTGGCGCATGCTCTCGGGTTCGATCGGCTCGTGCAGCCACCGGGAGAGCACGGCGCGGCCGGGGGCGGCGACGGAGTACTCCTTCTTGTCCGGCCGCCCCTGCTGGGGCACCTCCCTGACGGAGAGCAGGCCATCGCCCGCCATGCGTCCCAGGACGCGGTAGATCTGCTGGTGCGTGGCGGTCCAGAAGTAGCCGATGGACCGGTCGAACCGCCGGGCCAGTTCGTAGCCGGAGCCCGGCATCTCCAGGAGGGAGACGAGGATCGCGTGGTCAAGCGCCATGCCCCGATCTTTCTATGCAACGAGTTGCATAGACAAGAGGCGCCACCCGGGTGAGACACGGCTCACCCGGTCCGCCTGCACGGCACCCGACAAACCCGTTTGCCCGCCCCCGCGAGCGGTGGATAGCGTCGTCGATCATGACTCCGACCCTGCGCACCGAGCGCCTGCACCTCGCCCCCTACGTCCCGGAGGACGAAGCGGACTTCGTGGCCCTGTTCCAGGACGTCCGCGTCTCACGGTGGATGGGTGACGGCCCCGCCTCCGAGGAGGAGGACCGGGCCCTGTTCGGCCGGATCTTCACGAAGGTCTACGCCCGGGAGCTGTTCGACGTCTGGGCCGTCCGCAGGGACGGCGAGCTGGTCGGGCACGCCGAGATCAAGCACACCGACACGGCCGGGGGCCACGAGATCGTCTACGCGCTGGCCCCCGCGGTCTGGGGGTGCGGCCTGGGCACCGAGCTGGCGCGGGCCGTGGTGGCCCACGGCTTCGGCACCCTCGGGCTGGAGGAGGTGCACGCCACGGTGGCCGCCGAGAACGGCGCCTCCCTGTTCCTGCTGGAGCGGATGGGCTTCGCGCACGTCCGGGACCTCATCGAGGACGACGGCAGCACCACCCGGGTGCTGACCCTGCGCCGGGCCTGAGCGACGGGACACGGCAGGATCCTACGGCCCGGTGGCGGGCCCGGGGCCGCCCCGTGGCCGGATCGCAGCGGTCCTCCGGGGTGCGCGCGGTGCTGGGCCCCCGGCCGTTCGGGGCGGCGGGTACGGTTCCGGCATGGACGTTTCAGCAATCAGTTCGAACGACGACGGCCCGACGACGGCGGGGGCGGTCAAGGAGACCGCCCGCCGGCAGCTGGTGGAACTGGGGGCCGCGGGGCTGTCCCTGGAGGGCGTGGCACGGGCGGCCGGGTTCGGGCTCCCCGAGGTCGAGGCCGTCTTCCCCCACCGGGACGACCTGTTGACCGCGCTGGTCATCGACGCCTACGACGCCTCGGGCGCCGCGATGGAGCGGGCCGACGCGGCCGGCGGCACGGCGGGGGCGAGGCTGCTCGCCGTCACGCGCGCGCTGCGGCAGTGGTCCTTCGCCAACCCCGGCGAGTTCACGCTGATCTACGGTTCGCCGGTGCCGGGCTATCACGCCCCGCAGGACACCGTCCCTGCCGCCGCGCGGACTCCCGCCGTGCTCGCCGGAATCATCCGGGCGGCCCTGGAGGCGGGTGAACTGACCCCGCCGCGGCGCGCGGTGCCCGGTCCGCCGCTGCTGCTTCCGGCCGCCGTCGAGGCCTTCGGCGGCGTTCCGCAGCCTCCGTTCTCGGACATCATCGAGCGCGGCATCGTGCTGTGGAGCAACCTCATCGGACTCCTGGTCTTCCAGGTCTTCAGCCGCACCCACGACAGCGTCAAGGACGAGGCCGCGTACTTCGACTACGCCATCGCCGTGGCGGCCGAGAGCATCGGGCTCGACGTGCCGCTGGGCGAACCCACCGACTGACCCCGGCCGCCGCCCCCGCGGCCCCCTGCAGGAAACCAGGCCTTGAACACCATCAGAACCCTCTGCTTCGTCATCGCGGCACTCTCCTCGTACGCCGCGCTCATCTACCGGCTGTGCCAGGCGCGGCGCAGCCGGCACGACAGCGCCTACTGGACGCTGATCGCCACGCTGGTCCTCCAGTGCCTCACCTTCACCATGGGCGCCATCGCCATGGGCGGCCCGCGCTTCCTGGGCGTCGGCAACCTGGCCATCCTCCTCATGCACCTCTCGGCGGTGGCCTACTGCGTCGCCGCGGAGATCATCCTGCTGCGGTGGGCGGCCCCCGAGGAGGAGGCCCGGCGCAAGACCCGGTGGTGGGTGATCACCGGGAGCGCGCTGAACGTGGCCCTGGTGGCGCTCTTCCTCCTCGCCGACGGGACCTCCCGGCCGTCCTCGGACTTCGACACGGGCAGCGGGCAGCCGCTGGTCCTCGTCTACCTCCTGGCCTTCATGGCCTCCCAGGCGCTGCCGTGCGTGACCATCTTCCGCCAGTGCGGTGCGTACGCGCGGATGACGGACAACGAGTCGCTGCGGCAGGCGCTGCGGGTGCTGCGGGTGGCGGCCGTGGTGCTGTTCCTGTACTGCTCGTGCCGGACGGTCAACATCCTGACGGCCGCGGCCGGGGTGGACATCGGCGTCTGGAAGCTGGCCTCGAACCTCTTCAGCGCGGCGGGCATCGTCATCCTGTCGCTCGGGCTGACCAACTCCTCGTGGGGCCCGGCGGCTTCCCGGCTGCTGGCGTGGGGGCGCAGCTACCGCTCCTACCGGGCGCTGTACCCGCTCTGGAGGGACCTGTACGAGTCCTCCCCGGACATCGCCCTGGAGCCGCCGGGCGCCTCGGTCTCGGACCTGGACTACCGGCTGCACCGCCGGGTGGTCGAGATCCGCGACGGATGGCGGGACCTGCGCCCGTACATCGACCGCACGACCGTGGGCGGTTCGGACGGGGTGTCGGGGCGTGAGGAGAGCGAGGAGTCGCGGCAGGCCTTCACGGAGGCGGCGCGGATCAAGCAGGCCCTGACGGCCAAGCAGGCCGGGACCATGCCGCACGACAGCAAGGACGCGGGCGACTTCGACGACCGCGACACGGACAACTTCACGGCCGAGGTCGCCTGGCTCACCAAAGTCGCGGCCGCCTACAGTAAGCTCGGCACCGCGAGTTGAAGCTCCCGCCCGGTTCGTATCCCCCGTCGAACCGGGCGGGCCTCCCCCGTTCCCCCCCGCGTGCGACGTCGGGCCGTACGGGAGGTTCATGCCCGGACTGGCCCGGCCCATCCCCCGAGGGCCGGGCCAGTCCGTTTTCCACTGCCTGCCCCGTCGGACTTCCCCCGTGACGAGTTAGCTGGCAGCTATCGGCGAGACCCAACGTTGGCGGAGTCCAGGCCAATTGTCAACTGACCGCTATTCTGTGAAACTGGCGTATAGCCAAGGGCTATACCGAGGAGGTGACGGGAGGAAGATTCACCATGACCGAGAGCGACGACCGGCCCCTGCTCGCCAGGCGCCTCGACGACCTGTTCAAGACGGTCCGCCCCAAGGGCAAGCACTGGACCAACGCCGAGGTGGCGGAGGAACTGAAGCGGGCCAACCCCGAGCTCAAGGCCGGGGGCGTGTACCTCTCGCAACTGCGGACGGGCAAGCGCTCCAACCCGTCACCCGACCTCCTGGCGGCCCTGGCCAAGTTCTTCGGCGTCTCGGTCGCCTACTTCTTCGACGACAAGGTCGCCGAGTCCGTACTCAGCCAGGTCGCCGCCATCGAGGCGCTGCGGCAGTCCGGGGTCCGGGCCGTGGCGATGCGCGCGGCCGGGATGAAGAAGGAGAACCTCGCGGCCATCACGGCCATCATGGACCAGTACCGGCAGATGCAGGGCCTCCCGCCGGTCACCGACGGACCCGGCCCCTCCGAGCCCGTATGAGGGGCGCCTGGAAGGAGCGGGCCGCCGATCACGACCGCCGCAGCCGGCTCAAGAAGCTCCGCAAGGCCGGCGCCCGGCGGCTCGCCGAACTCGGCCTCCCCGAGGTGTCCGACGTCGCCGAACTCTGCCGCCACCTCGGCGAGGCGCGCGACCGGCCGATCCTCCTCGTCCCGATGCAGATGCCCTCCTCGCACCCGTGCGGCATGTGGGTCGCCGCCCGCGACGAGGACCTGATCTTCTACGACGCCAACACCACCAGCGCGCATCAGGAGCACATCATCTTGCACGAGCTGGGCCACATCATCTGCTGCCACCGCGGGGCCGGCGGACTGGACGAGGCGGCCGCCCGCCTCCTCTTCCCCGACCTCGACCCCGACCTCGTGCGCGACATGCTCCTGCGCGCGACCTACGACGACGTGCAGGAGCAGGAGGCGGAGATCATCGCCTACCTGCTCGCCCAGCGGATGGAGGGCGCCGAACAGCGGCATCCGGCGCCCCCGGACGCGGAGGCGGGCGGAGACGGCGACCCGGAGAAGAGCGCCATGCTCAGCCGGATCGAACGCACCCTCTTCTGACGTGGACCGCTCATGGCGCGGCGGCGGACGCCACCTCCTCGGCCAGGACCGCCACGGCCCTGCGCACGTCCTCCTCGCGGTGCTCGCCGGTCACGAAGAACCGCAGGCGCGACAGCCCCTCCTCCACGGCGGGGTGGAAGATCGGGTCGGCGATGACCCCCCGGGCGTAGAGGCCGTCCGCGACGCGCAGGGTCCGGGCCGAGTCCCCGAGGATGCACGGCACGATGGGCGTGTGGGCGCTGGAGCCGGTCGCCAGGCCGGCGGAGGCGGCCAGGCGCAGGAAGAGCTCGGAGTTGCGCCGCAGCGCGCCCACCCGGTGCGGCTCGGCCTCGATCAGCTCGGTGGCGGCCAGCGCGGCCGCCGCGTTGGGCGGGGTCAGGCCGACGCTGTAGACGAAGCCGGGGAGGGTGTGGCGCAGCCAGCGCACCATCCGGGCCGAGCCGCCAAGGTAGCCGCCGCAACTGGCGAAGGCCTTGGAGAGGGTGCCCATCCACAGGTCCACGTCGCGGCGGTCCACCCCGAAGAACTCGCCGACGCCCCGGCCCCGTTCGCCGACCGTGCCGATGCTGTGCGCCTCGTCCACCATCAGCAGGGCGCCGTAACGTTTCTTCAGCTCGATCACGGCGGGCAGGTCGACGAGGTCGCCGTCCATGCTGTAAGCGCCTTCGACGGCGATGAGCACACGGCGGAACCGGGTCCGGTTGAGCCGCAGCAGGTGCTCCAGCTGCTCCGTGTCGTTGTGGGCGAACGGGCGGCGCGCGGCCCCGGAGAGGGCGCAGCCCTGGAGGATGCTGTCGTGGGCGAGCGCGTCGTGCAGGACGAGGTCCCCCGCGCCGACGAGGTGCCCGATCGCGGTGACGTTGGTGGCGTGGCCGCTGACCAGGGTCAGGCAGTCCCCGACCCCGAGGAACTCGGTGAGGGCCCGTTCGAGGCGGACGGTGAGGTCCCGTTCACCGGACAGGACCCGGCTCGCGGAGACGGAGGTCCCGTACCGCTCGACCGCCCGGTGGACGGCCTCGTTGACGGCGGGGTGCCCGGACAGGCCCAGGTAGTTGTAGCTGCCGAAGGAGAGGTACGGGCGGCCGCCGATCACCGTGGTGTCGCGGATGGTGCCCTCGTGGACCCGGAAGTACGGGAAGTCCGCCCCGGTGTCGGCGATGGATCCCAGGAGCTGTTCGAGCCTGCCCACCTCCGGAAAGTCGTCGACGTGCGCCGTCTCGGCGCTCCACCGCACGGCGTCCGACGGGGGCCCGGCGGGGGCGGGTGCCGCCGGGACGCCCTCCGGCCCGGTCCGGTCCGGGTCGACGAGGGTGATCAGGCGGCCGACGGTGAGGTCCCGGGAGAACATCTCCTCGGTTTTGAACCCCGGTACCCGGAGGGCGAGGCGCGTGTCCAGCTCGTGCAGCATCAGGGAGTCGAAGCCGAGGTCGGCGACCAGGGTCTGGCCCTCGTGCAGGTCGGACAGCGGGTAGACGCCGGTCCGCGACACCTCTTCGAGGACGACCGTCGCGGCGGTAGCCCCGTCGAACCGCGCCTCCCGGGGCGGCGGGACGGGCGCGGGCACCGCCGGTGCGGGCTCCGGGTCGGCGGTCGCGCGCGCGGACTCGTCCACGATCCAGTGGCGGCGCGGGGCGAGCGGGCTCGGCGGCAGCGTGCACGGGGGTGTCCGCCGGGCGGCGGGGACGACCGCCTCCCCGGAGGTGGCGACAGCTCGGCCCGCCTCCACGGCCTCGGCCGCCTCGGTCAGCCGGGCGACGGCCTCGTCGGTGTCCGCAGCCTGCACGGTGAGGCGTTCGCCGAGCGGGGCGCGGCGGGCCAGGGTGTCGGCGACGGCGGCCAGCGGCGGCCGCTCCTCGGCGAGGGTACGGGCCAGGTCCCGGGCGTACCGGGCCAGGCCGGCCCGGTCGCGGGCACCCAGGGCCAGGACGTGCGGGCCCGCGGACGGCGCCGGGCGGGCCGGCGCCGCGGTGTGCTCCTCCACGATCAGGTGCACGCCCGTGCCTCCGAAGCCGAACGCGCTGACGCCGGCCCGGCGCGGCCGGCCGTCCCGCGGCCAGGGGACGGGCTCCGTCGGCACGGTCAGCCGCGCGGCGTCCAGCAGGGCGCGGTCGGCGAGCCCGAATCCCGGCTGCGGGGGGATCACGCCCCGCTGGACGGCCAGGACGGACTTGATGAGCCCGGCCAGACCCGCGGAGTTCAGCGAGTGCCCGACCACGGCCTTGACCGCCCCGAGGTGGGCGGGGGCGGCCGCCTCTCCGCGCAGCTCGCGCAGGACGGCGAGCTCCACGGGGTCGCCGACGGTGGTACCGGTGCCGTGCGCCTCCAGGTAGCCGACCTCGCCGGGGGCCAGGCCCGCGTCGCGGTAGGCGCGGCGCAGGGCGCGCAGCTGTCCGGCGGCCTGCGGGTGCATACCGCCCTGGACGGTCCCGTCGTTGGCGCTGCCCACGCCGCGGATCACCGCGTACACCCGGTCGCCGGCCGCCTGCGCGTCGGCCAGGGTCCTGAGCACCAGCACCCCGGCGCCCTCGCCGAGGACGAAGCCGTCGGCGTCCGCGCCGAAGGGCAGGCAGCGGCCGCTGCGCGAGAGGGCGCCGATCCGGCACAGCCCCACGAGCAGGTCGGGGGTGATGACCAGCTGGGCGCCGCCCGCGAGGGCGATGCGAGTGCGGCCGGAGCGCAGCGCGTGGACGGCGTTGGCCACGGCCATGAGCCCGCCGGAGCAGGCGGAGTCCAGGGCGTAGCTCTCGCCATGCAGGTCGAGGACCGAACTGATCGTGTTCGGGCCCATGTTGAGCAGGATCCCGGCCACGGAGGTGCCCTGCATCCCGTCGACGGCCCGGACCGTCTCCCGCCAGGCGGGGTCGCCCGGGCGGGCGCCGAACTCCCCGCCGGCCAGCTGGCGCATGCGGATCTGCAGGGTGGTCAGGCCGCGGTAGCCGCTGTCGGTGAGGGCCGTGATCACCGAGGTCTCCTCGCGGTCGAAGCCGTCGGCTTCCCATCCGGCGTCCTGGATCGCCTCGCGGGCGAGGTCGATCAGCAGCCGGTGCTGGGGGTCCATCGCCTTCGCCCGGCGCGGCGGGATGCCGTAGTGGGCCGCGTCGAAGCGGTCCACGTCGGGCAGGAGCGCCATGGTGTCCGTGTAGGCGGCCGAGGTGTCGCGGAAGTCGTCGCTGAGGAAGGCGCCGGCGCGCCACCGCGTGTCGGGGACGCGGCCGAACTGTGCCCGCGGGTCCATCAGGAGCCGCCAGTACTCGTTCAGGTTCCGCGCCCCCGGGAACCGGCACGCCATCCCGACCACGGCTATGTCGTCCCGGCCCGGTTCCCGGCCCTGCCCCGCTCCCCTGGGGTCCACTGTGGAATTCATCCCTCTCACTGGAACCGTCACCCGGTGGTGGCCAGGCGTTCGCGCCACCAGTCCACCGTGGCCTTGACCTGCTGGTCCAGGGGGGTGGCGCGGGCGGCGAACGCGGTCTCGTAGGCGCTGGAGTCGACCGTGAACGGACGGTCGAACTGGTAGCGGATCTCTTTCAGTTCGCGCAGCAGCGGGGAGAACAGCCCGCCCAGGCCCAGCACCAGGGGCGGGACGCGGCGTACCGTCACCGGCCCCGTGCCCGCCTGCGCGGCGAGCCGGTCGACCATCTCCCGGACGGACAGGGCCGGTTCGGTCGGGACGTGCCAGGCGCGGCCCCAGGCCCGCTCGTCGCCCGCGACCTCCGCGAGGGCGCGGGCCACGTCGGGGAGGTAGGTCCAGCTGTGCGGGGCGTCCGGATCGCCGAGCGTGGAGACGGGTTTGCCGCGCAGCAGCTGCGGCAGGACCCGCGCCGCAAGGTGGCCGCCGTCGGTGACGCCGGGTCCGAAGAAGTCGGAGGCGCGTACCTCGACCGCTCTGATCCGGCCCTGCTCGTGCAGGGTCCGCGCCTGCTCCCAGACGGCGGCGCGGACCCGTCCCTTGGGGCCGGTCGCCGCGAGGGGCAGGTCCTCGGTCAGGGGGCCGTCCACGGGCCCGTACCCGTAGAGGTTGCCGAGCATGACCAGCACCGCCCCGGTCGCCTCGGCCGCCGTGCAGAGCGAGGACGCCAGCGCCGGCCACTCCCCCGCCCAGCGGTGGTAGGGCGGAGCGGCGCAGGCGTAGAGCGCGGCCGCGCCCCGCACCGCCTCGGTCAGCCGTCCGCCGTCCCTGGCGTCCAGCGCGATGTGCTCGATCCCGCGCTCCGGACCGCGGCCCGAGGTGGTGACGACCTTCACCGTGTGGCCCTGCTCGACGAGCAGGCGGGCGGTGGCGGCGCCGGCGGGTCCGAAACCTATGACGACATGAGAGTTCACGCGTGCACACTAGCGCGGGCCCGCGGTCGGGTCGCGCCGGTGCCCCCCGCGGCGACGGCCGAAACCCCCACCCCTGACCGGAGCTCCCGCGGCAGTGGTCCCACACGTCCGCGGATCGCCCGGTGCGGTGCGATTGGCCGGAATCCTGCGGCCGCCCGGCCCGCCCCTCCCCCGGTCCGGACCGGTCACGAACGGAGAAGCGGCGGTGTCGGGCCCTCGCGTAGCGTGGAGCGGGCCGGGGCGCCGAGGGACGCCGCCGCGGCCGCGCCGACGAGGGAGAGACGATGAGCAGGGGCACGACGAACGACCGGCCGCCCGCACCGCACGCCGCCGACAGCCACGGCGTGATCCGGGTGCACGGCGCGCGCGAGAACAACCTCAGGGACGTCAGCGTCGAGATCCCCAAGCGGCGGCTGACGGTGTTCACCGGTGTCTCCGGCTCGGGCAAGAGCTCCCTCGTGTTCGACACGGTCGCCGCGGAGTCGCAGCGGCTGATCAACGAGACGTACAGCGCCTTCGTCCAGGGCTTCATGCCGGCGGCGGCCCGTCCCGACGTGGACGTGCTGGACGGGCTGACGACGGTGATCGCCGTCGACCAGCAGCGGATGGGCGGCGACCCCCGCTCCACGGTCGGCACCGCCACCGACGCCAACGCGATGCTGCGCATCCTCTTCAGCAGGCTCGGCGACCCGCACATCGGCTCCCCCAAGGCGTACTCCTTCAACGTGGCTTCGGTCAGCGGGGCGGGCGCGGTCACCCTGCAGCGGGGCGGGCAGACCGTGAAGGAGCGGCGCGCGTTCAGCGTCACCGGCGGCATGTGCCCGCACTGCGAGGGCCGGGGCACGGTCAACGACCTGGACCCCGCCCAGCTCTTCGACGAATCCAAGTCCCTGAACGACGGGGCGCTGACCGTCCCCGGCTACAAGCCGGGCGGCTGGAACCACCGGCTCTACAGCGAGTCGGGTCTCTTCGACCCGGACGCGCCGATCAGCTCGTTCACGCGGCAGCAGCGGCAGGACTTCCTGCACCACGAGCCGGTCAGGATGAAGATCGCGGGCATCAACATGACCTACGAGGGGCTGGTCCCCCGGATCCGCAAGTCGATGCTGGCCAAGGACAAGGAGGCGATGCAGCCGCACATCCGGGAGTTCGTGGAGCGGGCGGTCACCTTCACCACCTGCCCCGAGTGCGCCGGGACCCGGCTCAGCGCGGGCGCCCGGTCCTCGAAGATCGACGGGGTCAACATCGCCGACGCCTGCGCGATGCAGATCAGCGACCTGGCCGCCTGGGTGGGCGGTCTCGACGAGCCCTCGGTGGCTCCGCTGCTCGCGAGCCTGCGGCACACCCTCGACTCGTTCGTGGAGATCGGACTGGGCTACCTCTCGCTCGACCGGGCGGCGGGCACGCTGTCGGGCGGCGAGGCGCAGCGCGTCAGGATGATCCGCCACCTCGGCTCGGCGCTCACCGACGTCACGTACGTCTTCGACGAGCCCACCACGGGCCTGCACCCGCACGACATCGAGCGCATGAACGGCCTGCTGCTGCGGCTGCGCGACAAGGGCAACACGGTGCTGGTCGTGGAGCACAAGCCGGAGGTGATCGCGATCGCCGACCATGTCGTCGACCTCGGGCCCGGCGCCGGGGCGGCGGGCGGCACGGTCTGCTTCGAGGGCGGGGTGGAGGGGCTGCGGGCCAGCGGCACCGTCACCGGCCGGCACTTCGACGACCGGGCCCGCCTCAAGGAGTCGACCCGCGAGCCGACCGGCGTCCTGGAGATCCGCGGGGCGTCGGCGCACAACCTGCGCGGGGTCGACGTGGACGTCCCGCTCGGGGTGCTCACCGTGGTCACCGGCGTGGCCGGCTCGGGCAAGAGCTCGCTGATCCACGGCTCGGTCCCGGCCTCGGCGGGGGTGGTGTCGGTGGACCAGGCGCCGATCCGCGGTTCGCGGCGCAGCAACCCGGCGACGTACACGGGGCTGCTGGAGCCGATCCGCAAGGCGTTCGCCAAGGCCAACGGGGTGAAGCCGGCGCTCTTCAGCGCCAACTCCGAGGGCGCGTGCCCCACCTGCAACGGCGCCGGGGTGGTCTACACCGACCTGGCGATGATGGCCGGGGTCGCCACCACCTGCGAGGACTGCGAGGGGAAGCGGTTCGACGCGTCGGTGCTGGAGTACCGGCTCGGCGGCCGCGACATCAGCGAGGTGCTGGAGATGCCGGTGGCGCAGGCCGAGGCGTTCTTCGGCTCCGGCGAGGCGCGCACGCCGGCCGCGCACCACATCCTGGAGCGGCTGGTGGACGTCGGACTCGGCTACCTGACCCTCGGCCAGCCGCTGACCACCCTGTCCGGCGGTGAGCGGCAGCGGCTGAAGCTGGCCACGCACATGGGCGAGAAGGGCGGGATCTACGTCCTGGACGAGCCGACCGCCGGCCTGCACCTGGCCGATGTGGAGCACCTGCTGGGGCTGCTGGACCGGCTCGTGGACTCCGGCAAGTCGGTGATCGTGATCGAGCACCACCAGGCGGTCATGGCGCACGCCGACCGGATCATCGACCTCGGGCCGGGGGCCGGCCACGACGGCGGCAGGATCGTCTTCGAGGGCACCCCGGCCGAGCTGGTGGCCGCCCGGTCCACCCTCACGGGCGAGCACCTGGCGGCGTACGTCGGCGCCTGACCGGCGCGGTCGCGGGGCGGCCCGGCAGGGGCCGCCCCGGCGCTTCTAACGCCAGTCGTCCCACGGCGGATCCATCTCGTCCAGGTCGAACGGCGGTTCCTCCTCGAACGGGGGCTCCTCGTGGGACGGGGACGGCTCGCCCTGCCGGGGCACGGCGGCCCGGGGCGTGGCGGCAGGGGTGGCGGTGGCGGGTGCCGGGGCTGCCGCCGTGGCGGCGGATCCGTCGGCCCGGGAGGACCCGGCCAGGGCCTCCAGGACCCCCTCGGCGTACTTGGCGAGCTTGGCCTCGCCGACGCCGCCGATCCCGCCCAGCTCCTCGACGGTGCCCGGCAGGACCGTGGCGATCTCCCTCAGCGTGGCGTCGTGGAACACCACGTACGCCGGTACGCCCTGCTCGCGGGCCGTGGCGGCCCGCCAGGCGCGCAGGGCCTCGAAGACCGGGACGGCCGCGGCCGGCAGGTCGACGGGGACGCGGGCGGCCTTCCCGGAGCGGGCCCCGGACTCCTTGCGGGAGGAGGCCGGCGCCTTCTTCTCCTTGCGCATCTCGACGGTGCGGCGCCCGCCCAGGACGTCACCGCTCGCGTCGGTGAGGACGAGCGTGCCGTAGTCGCCCTCGACGGCCAGCAGCCGCAGCGCCAGCAGCTGGCGCACGACCCCGCGCCACTCCGCGGTGCCCAGGTCCGCGCCGACGCCGAACACCGAGAGCGCGTCGTGGTCGAACTGGATGACCTTGGCGGTCTTCTTGCCCTGGAGGATGTCGATGACCTGGCCGGCGCCGAACTTCTGGCGGCGCTCCTTGGCCAGCCGCCACACGGTGGACAGCAGCTTCTGCGCGGCGACCGTCCCGTCCCAGGACTCGGCCGGCGTCAGGCAGGTGTCGCAGTTGCCGCAGGGGTCGCCCTGCTGGCCGAAGTATTCCAGCAGCCGGACCCTGCGGCAGTCGACCGTCTCGCACAGCGCGAGCATCGCGTCCAGGTGCATGCCCAGGGAGCGGCGGCGGGCGTCGTCGCCCTCGGAGCCGTCGATGAGCTTGCGCTGCTGGACGACGTCCTGGAGGCCGTAGGCGAGCCAGGCCGTGGCGGGCTCGCCGTCGCGGCCGGCGCGGCCGGTCTCCTGGTAGTAGCCCTCGACGGACTTGGGCAGGTCGAGATGGGCGACGAAGCGCACGTCGGGCTTGTCGATGCCCATACCGAAGGCGATGGTGGCGACCACCACGACGCCGTCCTCGCGCAGGAAGCGGGCCTGGTTCGCGGCGCGCGCCCGGGCGTCCATGCCGGCGTGGTAGGGGACCGCGTCGATGCCCTGTTCCACCAGGAAGGCGGCGGTCTTCTCCACGGAGGACCGGGAGAGGCAGTAGACGACGCCGGCGTCCCCGTCGTGCTCGCTGCGGATCAGGTCCAGCAGCTGGCGGCTGGGGTTGTCCTTGGGGACGATGCGGTATTGGATGTTCGGCCGGTCGAAGCTGGCCACGAAGTGCCGGGCGTCCTGGAGGCCGAGGCGCGCGGCGATCTCGGTGTGGGTGGCCTCGGTCGCCGTCGCGGTGAGGGCGATCCGCGGGACCTTCGGCCAGCGCTCGTGCAGCATCGACAGCGCGAGGTAGTCGGGCCGGAAGTCGTGGCCCCACTGGGCGACGCAGTGCGCCTCGTCGATGGCGAACAGGGAGACCCTGCCCCGGTCGAGCAGGCGCTGGGTCCCCTCGGTGCGCAGCCGCTCGGGGGCCAGGTAGAGCAGGTCCAGCTCGTCGGCGAGGAAGGCCTGCTCGACGGCCTGGCGCTCGTGGGGGTCCTGCGTGGAGTTGAGGAACCCGGCCCGGACCCCGAGGGCGGTGAGCGCGTCCACCTGGTCCTGCATCAGCGCGATCAGCGGGGAGATCACGATGCCGGTGCCCTCCCTGACGAGCGCCGGGATCTGGTAGCAGAGCGACTTGCCGCCGCCGGTGGGCATCAGGACGAGGGCGTCGCCGCCGCCGATCAGCTGCTCGATGATCTCCTGCTGCTCACCGCGGAAGGAGCTGTAGCCGAATACGCGGTGGAGCACCCGCAATGCGTCGGAGACGTCGTCTGAGATCTCGGGGGAAACGTCCGGAAGGGCCATCCGAGAAGCCTAGCGGCACCCTGGGACACTCCCGTCCCTGTCCGCCGGGCCTGTGGACAACCGATATGACTACTCACCGTGACGGGTGAGCGGTCAGGGCGGCCCGCCCGTACCGCCGCCGGACGTGCCCGGAATGCGGCGGGGTGAATGCGCCGCCGCGGATGAACCCATTTCCCGTGGCCGAAAAGCGAACTCCGCGCGCGACGGAAAAGGAATCAGGCACAGGACGGACAAAGGCCCCGGTAGGTGACGTCGGCCCTGGACACCGTGAAACCCATCCGTTCCGATGCCGGGAGGCCGGCCAGCGGGTCGCCGGCCGGGCGGACGTCGCGGATGGTCCCGCACCCGGAGCAGACCAGGTGCTGGTGCGGCGTGCGGGCGTTGGGGTCGTAGCGCTTGGCGCGGCCGTCCGTGGACACCTCCGCCACCTCGCCGAGGGCGACCAGCTCCCCCAGGGCGTTGTAGACGGTGGCCCGTGAGATCTCCGGTAGCCGCCGCACCGCGAGGGCGTGGACCTCGTCGGCCGTCAGGTGCACGTGGTCCCCGTCCAGGACCTCCGCGACGACGCGGCGCTGGGCGGTCATCCGCCAGCCGCGGGTTCGAAGTCGTTCCAGCAGGTCACTCATATGGTCACCCATTCCCGGGGAAGCGCTGTTTGGCGTGCTTCTTGACTTGGAATCCGTCCATCGTAGGATCAGTTCTGCCGATAGCCAAGGGACAGGAAAACACTCCAGCGATTTCCGAGCACCGCGTCACCCCCCGGTGCGGAAGGATTCCCATGTCTGAGAAGCAAGCCGAAGGTTGCCCGGTCGCCCACGGCCGTGCCCCGCACCCCACCCAGGGCGGCGGGAACCGCCAGTGGTGGCCGGACTCACTCAACCTGAAGATCCTCGCGAAGAACCCCGCCGTGGCGAACCCGCTGGGCGAGGACTTCGACTACGCGAAGGCGTTCGAAACCCTCGACCTGCCCGCGGTGAAGCAGGACATCGCGGAGGTCCTGACGACCTCACAGGACTGGTGGCCGGCCGACTTCGGCCACTACGGGCCGTTCATGATCCGCATGGCCTGGCACAGCGCGGGCACCTACCGGATCAGTGACGGCCGCGGCGGCGCCGGGGCCGGCCAGCAGCGTTTCGCGCCCCTCAACAGCTGGCCGGACAACGGCAACCTCGACAAGGCCCGCCGCCTGCTGTGGCCGGTGAAGAAGAAGTACGGCCGCAGCCTCTCCTGGGCCGACCTGATGATCCTCGCCGGCAACGTCGCCCTGGAGACGATGGGCTTCAAGACCTTCGGCTTCGGCGGCGGCCGCGCGGACGTCTGGGAGCCCGACGAGGACGTGTACTGGGGCCCCGAGACCACCTGGCTCGACGACCGGCGCTACACCGGCGACCGCGAGCTGGAGAACCCGCTCGGCGCGGTCCAGATGGGCCTGATCTACGTCAACCCGGAGGGCCCCAACGGCAACCCGGACCCGATCGCCGCCGCCCGCGACATCCGCGAGACGTTCCACCGGATGGCGATGAACGACGAGGAGACGGTCGCCCTGATCGCGGGCGGCCACACCTTCGGCAAGACCCACGGCGCGGGCCCGGCCGAGAGCGTCGGCGAGGCCCCCGAGGGCGCCCCGATGGCGGCGCAGGGCCTGGGCTGGGCGAACGCGTACGGCACGGGCAAGGGCGGGGACGCGATCACCAGCGGCCTGGAGGGCATCTGGACCAACACCCCGACCACCTGGGACAACAGCTTCTTCGACATCCTCTTCGGCTACGAGTGGGAGCTCTTCGAGAGCCCCGCCGGCGCCCACCAGTGGCGGCCGAAGGAGGGCGCCGGCGCGGGCACCGTCCCGGACGCCCACGACCCCTCGAAGCGCCACGCCCCGACGATGCTGACGACGGACCTGTCGCTGCGCTTCGACCCGGTCTACGAGCCGATCTCGCGGCGCTTCCAGGCCGACCCCGACGCGTTCGCGGACGCGTTCGCCCGAGCCTGGTACAAGCTGACCCACCGCGACATGGGCCCTGTCGTCCGCTACCTGGGCCCGGAGGTCCCGGCCGAGCAGCTGCTGTGGCAGGACCCGCTGCCGGCCCGGACGTACGAGCCCGTCGGCGCCGCTGAGGTCGCCGACCTCAAGGCCCGCGTGCTCGCGTCGGACCTGTCGGTGTCCGACCTGGTGTCCGCCGCGTGGGCGGCCGCCTCCTCCTTCCGCGGCAGCGACAAGCGCGGCGGCGCCAACGGCGGACGGATACGCCTCCAGCCGCAGAGCGGCTGGGAGGCCAACGACCCCGACCGCCTGGCGACCGTGTTGAGCACCCTGGAAGGGATCCGGCGGTCCTTCAACGAGAGCCGCTCGGACGGCAGGCAGGTCTCGCTGGCCGACCTGGTGGTGCTCGCGGGCGGCGCCGCCGTCGAGCGGGCGGCCGGGCGGGCGGGCTTCGAGATCGAGGTGCCCTTCACCCCGGGCCGGGTGGACGCCTCGCAGGAGCAGACGGACGTGGAGTCCTTCGCCGCGCTGGAGCCGACGGCCGACGGCTTCCGCAACTACCTCGGCAAGGGCAACCGGCTGCCGGCCGAGTACCTGCTGCTCGACAAGGCCAACCTGCTGACCCTGAGCGCGCCCGAGATGACCGTCCTCGTCGGCGGCCTGCGCGTGCTGGGCGCCAACCACGGGCAGTCGTCGCTGGGCGTCTTCACCGACACCCCCGGTGCGCTGACCAACGACTTCTTCGTCAACCTGCTCGACCTGGGCACGACGTGGAAGGCGGTGTCCGAGGACGAGACCCTCTTCGAGGGCCGTGACGCCGCGACGGGCGCGGTCCGGTGGACGGGCAGCCGGGCGGACCTGGTCTTCGGGTCCAACTCCGAGCTGCGGGCCCTGGCGGAGGTCTACGCGAGCGACGACGCGAAGGAGGCGTTCGTGAAGGACTTCGTCGCGGCCTGGGCCAAGGTCATGGACCTGGACCGGTTCGACCTCGTCTGACGCCCTCCGGTACGACGCGTCCGGGCCGGCCCCTCCAGGGGGCCGGCCCGGACCCGTTCCGGGGGCCGGCCCGGACCCGTTCCGGGGGCCGGCCCCGGGCGGCCGGGGCACGCCGCGTCAGGCGCGGACCAGGCGGGCGATGGCCCGGGAGGCCTCCTCGACCCTGCCCCGGGCCTGGTCGCCGCCCTCGGCGATGGCGTCGGCGACGCAGGAGTGCAGGTGGTCCTCCATCATGGTCAGCCCGAAGGACTGCAGGGCCTTGGTGGCGGCGCTGACCTGGGTGAGCACGTCGATGCAGTACGTCCCCTCCTCGACCATGCGCTGGAGGCCGCGCACCTGGCCTTCGATGCGGCGCAGCCGCTTGAGGACGTCGTCCTTGTGGGAGGTGTATCCGGGCACGGCGATCGCTTCCCTTCATCGGGCTCTGTACCCCTGGGGGGTATGTCGGCAACGAGGAACGGCCGCGGGATGTTCCGCCGGGCGATCAGTGGGAGTGACCGCCCTGCTCCTCCCCGGCCGGCTGTGCGGGCTGCGGGGCGGCGGCCGGGGCCGCCTCGCCGCCGCCCGCCCGGACGGTGAAGGCCGCGGTGCGGACCTTGCCCTGGTGCTGGAAGTCCAGGAAGAGCCGGTAGGTGCCGGCGCTCGGGGCGGTGGCCGTGAAGGAGACGTCCGGGCCGGGCCCGCCCTCGTTGGGGTGGACGTGGAGGTACGCGAGGTCGCCGTCGCGCAGGGCGACGAGGTGCCCGTACGCCCCGAGGTAGGGCTCCAGGTCGGTGACGGGCCTGCCGTCCTTGCTGACGGTGAGCTTCAGCTCGCCGGGCCTTCCGGGGTCCAGCGTCCCGCCGAGCGCCACCTGGTAGCCGTCCACCTCCGCGGTGGGCGCGACCGGGGGCATCGGGTGGGGCGCGTACGTCCCGGGGACGGTGAGGTCCGCGCCCAGGGTGACGTTCTTCGCGTCCCCGGCCGACGGGGCGAAGTCGGCGAAGGCCTTGTAGGCGCCCGCGTCGGGCAGGTCCACCGGGGTCGACCAGGTCCCGTCCTCCGCGCGCACCGGGTGGAGGTGGCGGAAGACCGTCAGGTCGCGTGAGGCGACGATGAAGTGCAGCTCCTTGCCGTGCTCGGTCTTGTAGCCGGTGACCTTGCGCCCGGCCGCGTCCTTCACCGAGAACCTGAGCTCACCCTGGCCCGGGGCCACCTGCGGGGTGTCCAGGCTCAGCGTGTAGCCGCCGTCGGAGACCTGGAGGCCGCCGGCCGCCGGACCCTGGGCCGCGGCCTGGTCGTGGCCGCCGTGCCCGCCCCCGGCCCCGGGCGCCTTCGCCTGGGTCGCGTGGCCCGCGTGTTCCGTCTTCGCCGGCGCGCCCACGGGGCCGACACCCGCCCCGACCCCGTAGGCGGCGCCGAAGGCCGCCGCGAGTGCGGCGGCGAAGGCGGTGATCTTCACTCCGGTGTTCATGCCTGGTCTCCCGTACGACGTAGGTGCCGCGTACAGCGGTTCAATGGATCTCCACCATACCCCCAGGGGGTATCAAGTCAAGCGCGGGAAACTCTTGCGGACGGATACCACCGGGGGGTATATCTGGAGTCAGCCCTGATACCCCCAGAGGGTATCTGCACGATCAAGGAGAAGCCCATGTCTTCCTGCTGTTCCCCCGATGGCGCCTGCGCCTCGAACGGTGAGACCACGACCACCGTCGCCGTCGTCGACAGCACCGCCACCGCCTACCGCGTGTCCGGCATGAGCTGCGGACACTGCCGGACCGCCATCACCGCGTCCGTCGGCGCCCTCGCCGGGGTCCTCTCGGTGGACGTGGACGTGGACGGCGGCGTGGTCACCGTGACCACGGCCGGCGAGCCGGACGACGCCGCGATCGCCGCGGCCGTGGACGACGCCGGCTACGAGCTCACCGGCCGGGCCTGACACCCCGGCGCGACCCCGACCCACCCCGGACGCCGGGGCCCCGTCCGTCCACCGGGCCCCGGCACCGACCCCGCGCTCGAACGAGGAGCAGCACTCATGACCACCATCACTCCCGGCGCCGCCCAGGTCGAGCTCGCCATCGGCGGCATGACCTGCGCCTCGTGCGCGGCACGCATCGAGAAGAAGCTCAACCGCATGGACGGTGTCGAGGCGACCGTCAACTACGCCACCGAGAAGGCCAAGGTCACCTTCGACGTCGGCGCCGACATCTCCGTCGCGGACCTGATCGCCACGGTCGAGGCCACCGGCTACACCGCGCACGAGCCCGCGCCGCCCCGCTCCTCCGCCCCGTCCGGCGCCGGGGAGGAGCCGCCGGCCGAGGCCGACGAACTGGCCCCGCTGCGCCAGCGGCTCACCACCGCCGTCGTCCTCTCCGTGCCCGTCATCGCGATGGCGATGGTCCCGGCGCTCCAGATCGACTTCTGGCAGTGGCTCTCGCTGACCCTGGCCGCGCCCGTCGTCACCTACGCCGCCTGGCCCTTCCACCGCGCCGCCTGGACCAACGCCAAGCACGGCGCGGCCACCATGGACACCCTGATCTCGGTGGGCACGATCGCCGCGTTCCTGTGGTCGCTGTGGGCCCTGTTCTTCGGCACGGCCGGCACCCCCGGCATGAGGCACGCCTTCGAGTTCACCATCGCCCGCACCGACGGCGCCGGGAACATCTACCTGGAGGCGGCGGCCGGCGTCACCACCTTCATCCTGGCCGGCCGGTACTTCGAGGCGAAGTCCAAGCGCAAGGCCGGCGCGGCCCTCAAGGCGCTGCTGGAACTCGGCGCCAAGGAGGTCACCGTGCTGCGCGGCGGCCTGGAGGTGACCGTGCCCACGGCCGACCTCCAGGTCGGGGACCGCTTCCTGGTCCGCCCGGGCGAGAAGATCGCCACCGACGGCACCGTCGTCGAGGGCTCCTCCGCCGTGGACGCCTCGATGCTCACCGGCGAGTCCGTCCCGGTCGAGGTCTCCGTCGGCGACTCCGTCACGGGCGCCACCCTGAACGCCGGCGGCCGCCTGGTCGTCGAGGCCACCCGCGTCGGCTCCGACACCCAGCTCTCCCGCATGGCCCGGCTGGTCGAGGACGCGCAGAACGGCAAGGCCGCCGCCCAGCGGCTCGCCGACAAGATCTCCGCCGTGTTCGTACCCGTCGTCATCGCGATCGCCCTGGCCACCCTCGGGTTCTGGCTCGGCACCGGCTCCGGCCTCTCGGCCGCCTTCACCGCGGCCGTCGCCGTCCTGATCATCGCCTGCCCCTGCGCCCTGGGCCTGGCCACCCCCACCGCACTCCTGGTCGGCACCGGCCGCGGCGCCCAGCTCGGCATCCTGATCAAGGGCCCCGAGGTACTGGAGTCCACCCGCAAGGTCGACACCATCGTCCTCGACAAGACCGGCACCGTCACCACCGGCCGGATGACCCTGCTGCACGTGCACACCGCCGAGGGCACCGAAGAGACCGACGTGCTGCGCCTGGCCGGAGCCCTGGAGCACGCCTCCGAGCACCCCATCGCCCAGGCCGTCGCCGCCGGCGCCGCCGCCCGGGTCGGGGCCCTGCCCGCCCCCGAGGACTTCGCCAACATCCCCGGCCTGGGCGTCCAGGGCGTCGTCGAGGGCCACGCCGTCCTCGTCGGCCGCGGCAAGCTGCTCGCCGAGTGGGCGATGGAACTGCCCCCGCACCTGGAGCGCGCCAAGTCCGACGCCGAGTCCGCCGGACGCACCGCGATCGCGGTGGCCTGGGACGGCGAGGCGCGCGCGGTGCTGGAGGTCGCGGACGCCGTCAAGGACACCAGCGCCGAGGCCATCCGCCGGCTGCGCGCCCTGGGCCTGACCCCGATCCTGCTGACCGGCGACAACAAGGCCGTGGCCGAGACGGTGGCCCGCGAGGTGGGCATCGACGAGGTCATCGCCGAGGTCATGCCGCAGGACAAGGTCGACGTGGTCAAGCGGCTCCAGGCCGAGGGCCGCAGCGTCGCCATGGTCGGCGACGGGGTCAACGACGCCGCCGCGCTCGCCCAGGCCGACCTGGGCCTGGCCATGGGCACCGGCACCGACGCCGCCATCGAGGCCGGCGACCTGACCCTCGTACGGGGCGACCTGCGGGCGGCGGCCGACGCCATCCGGCTCGCCCGCAAGACGCTCGGCACGATCCGCTCGAACCTGTTCTGGGCCTTCGCCTACAACGTGGCCGCCCTGCCGCTCGCCGCGGCCGGACTGCTCAACCCGATGATCGCCGGAGCGGCCATGGCCTTCTCCTCGGTCTTCGTCGTCGGCAACAGCCTGCGTCTGCGCGGCTTCCGGGCCGCCGCCAACTGAGGAGTCCCCGTGGCCGGTTACGCAGAACACAAGGAAGACGTCATCCGGCGCCTGCGGCGGATCGAGGGCCAGGTCCGCGGTGTCCAGCGGATGGTGGCCGAGGACGTCTACTGCATCGACGTGCTCACCCAGGTGTCCGCGGTCAACGCCGCGCTCCAGTCCTGCGCCGTGACCCTGCTCGACGAGCACCTCGCCTGCTGCGTCACCGAGGCCATCGCCCAGGGCGGGGACCAGGCCCGGATCAAGGTCGGCGAGGCGAGCAGGGCCATAGCCCGGCTGATCCGCGCGTAGCCCGGCGGCGGCAGGGTCCGGGAGCCCCTCCACACGGTGTCCGTGGGGAGGGGCTCCCGGCGTTCCACGGCCCGGCCACCCGGGGCCCGGATACCGGGTGGGGGTATCCCCGCGCCGGGAGGGCGGGCCGTACGATGAGCCGCTCGCGAGGGGGAGGCCACAAGCATGCGCGTACGCCGGCTGGGAGAGCTGGAAGCCGAGATCATGGACCGGGTCTGGCTGTGGGAACGGCCCGCCTCCGTCCGCGAGATCGTCGACGACATCAACCGGGGCCGCAAGGTCGCCTACACCACCGTCATGACCGTGGCCGACATCCTGTACCGCAAGGGCTGGCTGAGCCGCGAGAAGTCCGGCCGGGCCTGGATGTACCAGGCGGTGCGCAGCCGCGAGGAGTACACGGCGGCGCTCATGCAGGACGCGCTCGGCGACAGCCAGGACCGCCGCGCCACGCTGCTGCGGTTCGTGGAGAGGATGTCCCACGAGGACGTGGAGGCGCTGGACGAGGCCCTGCGCGCGGCCCGCTCCGAGCGCCCCTCCGGCGCGGCGGGCGGCGCCCTGTGAACCACCACGTGCTGCCGCCGCTGGGGCTGGCCCTGGTCACCGGGCTGGTGCTGCCGCTGATGCTGGTCCGCGCCGTGTGGGCGCAGCAGGCGCCCCGGCTGGGACTGGCCGTGTGGATCCTGTGCGGCGCCCTGTTCGCGGCGGCGACGGCGCTGCTGCCGGCGCAGCTGGTGCTGCCCGCGCGGACCAGCCACCGGCTCGTCGACATGGCCCTGACCCTGGAGCCGCCCTCGCCGCGCCGGCTGCTCGACGCGACGCCGCGCGAGGCCCTCGCCGCGCTGTCGGCGCTCGTGGTGCTGGCGGTCCCGGGGACCGGCTTCGTCCGGGAGCTGGTGCGGGCGCGCCGGGCCCGTACGCGCCATGCCGAACTGCTGCGGCTGGTGGGCCGGTACGACGAGCGGCTGGGGGTGACCGTACTGGAGGACCCGCGCCCGGCGGTGTACTGCCTGCCGGGACGCTCGCGCCGGGTCGTGGTCTCGACCGGGGCCCTGGAGGTGCTGTCGAAGCGGGAGCTGGCCGCCGCGCTCGCGCACGAGCGGGCCCACATCGGCGGCCGCCACCACCTGATGGTGGCGGCGGCGGGGGCGTACGCGTCGGTGTTCCGCCGGCTGCCGCTGGCCCGGATCGGGGGGCGGACGGTTCCGCTGCTGCTGGAGATGGCGGCCGACGACCGGGCGCTGCGCGGCTGTTCGAGCGACGCCCTGGCCTCGGCGCTGTACGCGCTGGCGACCGGGCACGCCCCGCAGCGGGCGTTCGCGGCGGGCGGTCCGTCGGCGGCGGTGCGGATGCGGCGCATCCTGGGACCGCGCCGGGCGGGACGTCCGGTCCTGCGGGGGCTGTTCGCGGTCGCCGCCTGCGCGTCCGCCATCCTCCCCCTGGTCGCGCTCTGTTGTTGGACCCGTTGACAGAGGATCACCCGACCCGGCTCTTTACTAAGTCAATTCGTAGATTTCCCCCCGACCCCGACCACTCGAATTGGCCGCTATTGTGGGCGCGTGCGGGCTCAGGACCGGTACGGCGAGGGGTGAGGGATAGATGCTGCTGGCTGACGTGCGGACGGCAGCTCCGCGTGACGCGGCGGCGATTTCCCGGCTCCTCGCCGAAGCCATACGCGAGGACTACGGCAGCCTCCTCGGTGAAATGCGCGTCGGCCGGCTGGTGTCGGACCATTGCGCGCTTCCCCGTATTCGAGCGGAAATAGAAATTCCCGGCGGGGCGCCGGCCTGGCTCGGCTGGCTGGTGGCCGCCGATGCCGACGGGACCGTCGTGGGAGCCGTCTCGGGCGGGGTCCCCGTGACCTCCGAGGGCGAGCTCTACGCCCTGTGCACCACCCCGGCCCGCCGTCGCCAGGGCGTCGGCACGGCCCTCCTGGCGGCCGCCGGCGAGCTGATGCGGGCGCACGGGGCGACGTCCCAGCGGATGACGCTCCCCGCCGAACGGGCCCCGGCCCTGCCGTTCTTCACGCACCACGGGTTCACCGCGCTCACCCCGGTCCGGCTCGGCCGCGTACTCTAGCCCCGCCCTCCCCGCCCCCCGTCCGCTCCGCCGGGACCGTGGCAGATCCACGCCATCGCGTGTTCACGCAGCCCGCAACGCTGGCCCCGCCACCCGCGCGCAGGACAGGATTTCCCCAGCGGCGCGGTCCCCCGGCGGCACGGGAGCCACGCCCCGGACAGCTGGACCGAGCGAGCCCCTGGAGGAGCGATGCACACACCGAGCGGCACTTCCCTGCCCGTCATGCCGGTCGTGCCCGCCGCGTTCGCGCCGATCCCGCCGTCCGCGCCGGAGATCTCCGCTCTCCCCCCGTACGGCGGGACGGCCGTACCGCCCCCGGCGGACTACCTGCCCGGCCTGGAGTCGGCCGCCCCGGCGGACGAGGACTCCGGCTGGCTGCACGACGCGCTGCTGGGTCCGCACAGCGCGGACATCGTCCGCTACCTGAGCCTCGCCCGCAGCTGCGGCGGGCCGGTCCTGGACCTGGGCTGCGGGGCGGGGCGCCTGGCGGTGCCGTTCGCCCGGCAGGGCTTCCACGTCGAGGCCGTGGACCGGGACGCGGCCAGCCTGGAGCGACTGCGGGCCTGGGGCGGGCGGATCGGCCCCCAGGTGTCGCGGCGCCTGGTCACCACGCGGGCCGATCTGGCGCGGCTGAGGCTGCGGGGGACGTACCGGCTGGCCCTGCTGGCCGGGACGATGATCGCGGCGGTGCCGCCCCGCGCCCGCCCCGGTCTGCTACGGGAGATCGCCGGGCACCTGGAGCCGGGCGGGGCGCTGGCCCTGGACTACACCGCCCACGGGCTGCGCGGACTGTCCGAGGAGCCCGAGCGCACCTGGGCGTTCCAGGTCCCCCGGTTCGACGGGGTGGAGGAGTGGACCGTGGCCCGGCAGGTCTTCGACCTGGACGGGATGAGCGAGCGGATCACCTACCACTCCGTGCGGACGGGCAAGGTGCGCACCGAGCGAGTGGCCCGGACCACCGACAAGTGGATCGTCGATCCGGACTGCCTGGCCTCCGAGCTGCACGCGGCGGGGCTGCGCGTGGAACGCCGGCGCGCCTACCGGGTGGACGAGCGGACCGAGAGCGTCCTGCTCGTGTGCCGGGCCGGCGGCTGACGGGCCCGCGCCCCTTCCCTCTCCTCCCGCTCGAGGAGGACTCGCAAGAGGTACGATGCCCCCAAAGGTTTGAGTGGACCAGATGGCGGATGGTGGCGCAGTGAGGGCTGTCGTGGAGGAGTCGACCGGCCGCGAGGCAGTGATCCAGCGCCTCCGCGACGTGGGCCTGCGGGTGACGGGGCCGCGCCTCGAAGTGCTCCAGGTCCTGTCCGCCGGAGGCCACATGGACGTCGAGTCCATCACGGCCGCCGCCCGCGAGCGGCTCGGGACCCTGACCAGCCAGGCCGTCTACGAGATGCTGCGGCACTTCCTGGAGACCGGCCTGGCCGCGAAGTTCGACCGCCCGGGCCTGCCCGCCGTCTTCGAGGTCTCCGGTCCGCCGCACCAGCACGCGCTGTGTCTGCGTTGCGGGCGGGTGGAGAACGTGGAGGCCCCGGTGCCGGAGCCGGCCGGCGACGCGCTCACCGCCTGGCGGACGGACGGCGCCGAGGTCGTCTTCAAGGGACTGTGCCCCGACTGCCTCGCCGCATCCCGCGACTGAGCCCCGCCCCCTCCGCGCCCGTTCCCCCGCAACCGCGGGGGAGTCGGGCGCGGCGGTCGTTCCGGGCGGCCGGCGGACAAGGCCCGCACCTCAGAGGTGTTGCGTGACCCCCGTCACATCCGAAACAGGGGGACGGTGGCTCCCCCATTGGCATGTGCCAAAGTGTGACTGTCGATTCGTAGGACGAGGGGGTCGCTTCGCGATGGCAACGGGCGATGGCAGGGACGGCATCCAGTCGGCCGACAAGGTGCTGGCCCTCTATCAGGAGCTGCGCCTGCGCGGGGTGTCCAGTCTGGGCGACGCCTTCGACGAGCTCGACCTGTCGGCCGAGGAGCGCGAGAAGTGGCGTGCGGAGCTGATCTCGCTCGGCCTCATCGTGCCCACCGGCACCACCCACGCCACCCGCGCCGACCTCCAGTCCGGCGAGTGGCGGCCGGGTCCGGACGCGGTCGCGGCCGTCGATCCCGAGATCGCCCTGCTGCGGATGCTCCAGCGCGAACGGGAGCGGCTGCGCGAGCATCTGGACGAGTCGGATCGTACGTACAGCGCGCTGGAGACGCTGGTCGGAAGGTTCCTGCGGCCCGGCGCGCTGAGCGGTTCCGAGGTCGAGGTGGAGATCCTCGACGACTACGGGCGGATCCAGCAGGTCCTGGAGGACATCACCGACGTCATCCGGCACGACCTGACGTCCATGCACGTCACCGCCCTGGTACGGGAGGTGGCCGACCGGGTGCTGAGCCGGGACCGCCGGCAGATCGACAACGGGGTGCGCATCCGCGCCATCTACCACCAGCGGATCACCACCTCCCCGGAGGCCGTGGAGATGCTCCGGCGCCGGGTCGAGGCGGGCGTGGAGATCCGCCTCTCCCCCGCCGTCCCGATGAACATGATCATCGCGGACCAGCAGTTCGCCGTCCTGCCCGTGCACCCCGACGACCGGTCGGCCGGCGCGATCCTCGCCCGCGGCCCCGCCCTGGTGCGCTCCTACCTCGCGCTGTACGAGCACTGCTGGCACGCCGCCACCCCCTACGGCGACGACGTCGCGCCGGAACTCGGCGGCGACGGACTGTCCGAGCAGCAGCGGGCGGCCCTGAAAATGCTGGCCTCGGGAATGAAGGACGAAAAGGTCGCCCGGACCCTGGGAGTTTCCCTGCGCACGGTGAGCCGCATGCTGTCCGAGCTCATGCAGGAAATGGGGGCGTCCAGCCGGTTCGAGGCGGGAGTACGCGCGCAGCGCCTCGGCTGGCTCGACTGATTTACGGGCCGTTCATCCGCCGGGAATGGCGACGAAAAGACCCCGCGACCTCCCGGAGGGGCGATCGCGGGGTCGTGTCCGCCGACGTGACCGGTTGTTCAGTCCCAGCCGTTGCCGTTGGTGCGGACCGTACAGAGCGGGCGGGCGGGGGCGGTGTGCGCAGCGGACATGATTCCTCCAGGAATTGCGAAAGGTCTTTTCCGTCTCCGCGGATCCGTGCCGCCGGCATTCCTTCGAAGACCTCTCTATTGTCGTACGGATTCCGAAGGCGGACCACTTCCCTATAGCGCACCTGAGGCGGATCTGAAGGAGTTCATACAGACGTTGCGCTTACGCATCTTTGGTCAGCCCAAAAGTGCTGCTAGGCTGGAATTCCGGCCTTCTCGGCCCTCCAGGAGAGAGGAGCCGGCGGGGCAGGAGCGTGCCGCCGCTCCTGCCCCGTTCCCGTCCGGGGCCGGTCGCGCCCCTTCCTCCCGCAGGACGTCCCGGTAGACCTCCAGGGTCCGGGCCGCCGCGCTCCCCCAGCTCATGCTCCGGGCGTGGGCCACCGCCGCCCGGCCCATCGCCGCCGCCTCCGCTGGATGTTCGGCGAACCACAGCAGCCTGCGGGCGTACTCCGCCGGGTCGTTGCCGTGGACGAGCACGCCCGTCACCCCGTCCCGTACTGCGGTCGGCAGCCCGCCGACGGCCGAGGCCAGCACCGGGGTCCCGCACGCCTGCGCCTCCAGGGCGACCAGCCCGAAGGACTCGCTCCGCGAGGGCACCATCAGCACGTCCGCCGCCCGGTACCACAGCGCCAACTCCTCCTGCGGCACCGGCGGATGGTGGCGCAGGACGTCCGAGACCCCGAGCTCGCGGGCCAGTTCCCAGGCCTCGCCGCGCGGTCCGGCGCCCGAGTTTCCGCCCACCACGGGGACGAGTGTGCGCCGGCGCAGGTGCGGGGCCCGCTCCAGCAGTGCGGCGACCGCGCGCACCATCACGTCGGGTCCCTTGAGGGGCTGGATGCGCCCCGCGTACAGGGGGACGAACGCGTCGGCGGGCAGGCCCAGCCGGGCCCGCGCCCGCTCCTTCCCACGGCCGGGGCCGAAGGTGGTCAGGTCCACGCCCGGCCGGACGATCCGGGTCCGGCGCGCGTCGGCCCCGTACAGCTCGCCCAGCGCCCTCGCCTCGTCGGCCGTGTTGGCGATCAGGCGGTCGGCGGAGCCGACGACCTGGTGTTCGCCGCGCACGCGCAGCTCCGGCTCGGGGGTGTCCCCCTCGGCGAGGGCGGCGTTCTTGACCCGGGCCAGGGTGTGGGCGGTGTGCACGAACGGGATCCGCCAGCCGGCGGCCGCGATGCGGCCCGCCTGGCCGGAGAGCCAGTAGTGCGAGTGGACCAGGTCGTAGCGCCGCTCCTCCTTGAGCAGCGCCAGCGAGAACGGCACCACCAGGGCGGGCATGTCCTCCTTGGGCAGGGGCGCGCGCGGTCCGGCCTCCAGGTGGCGCACCCGGACTCCGGGGCCGAGGCCGGCCGGGTCCGGGTGCTCCTCGCCACGGCAGCGGGTGAACAGGTCCACCTCGACGCCCTGTTCGGCGAGGGCGCGGGAGAGCTGGACCATGTAGACGTTCATGCCGCCCGCGTCCCCGGTGCCGGGCTGGTGCAGCGGTGAGGTGTGGACGCTGAGCATGGCGACGCGCAGGGACACGTGGAGCTCCTACGGGGAGGGGCCGCGCGCGCCCCGCACCGCCGGGTGACCGGCGCGCGGTCACGCGGCGAAGGAGGGTGGTCGACTCGCTGTGGTGCGGGCGGTGCGGGGGGGCGCTCCCGGCGTGCCGCCGTGTGGGGGGCGGCGGCACGGGCCGGGCGGAACCGGGGTCGGGTCGGCTCGGCTCAGGTCGGGTCAGAAGCCGAAGACCGGGCCCGAGGGCGGGGCCAGCCGGGTGCCCGGGGCGGGCGGCACGAGGACCGCGGCCGAAACCGGTCCGCCCGGCTGCGACTTGAGGGCCGAAGCCAGCCGGTCCGCGCCCTCCGGCATCACCGGCCGCGCCCAGGCGGCGAGCGCCCGGGCCACGGCCAGCTGCGCCGCCAGGGCCGGCAGGTGGCGGCTGTCGGCGGTGGGGCGGTGCGCCTCGTGCGCGTTGACGTGGCCGAAGTCGGCCGCCGAGCGCACCGTCTCGTCGAGCAGGGCGACCGCCCTGCGGGGGTCGAAGGACTCCGGTGCGTACGCGTCGCGCAGGTCCTCCACTCCGCGCAGCAGCCGGCGTTCCAGCACCTCCCAGCCGGCGCCGCCCGGCAGGGCGGCCGGGGCCAGCCCCGCGCACTCCTCCCGGACGGCCGCGAACAGCCTCGACAGCCAGCTGTTCCAGCTCTCGTCGAGCTCACGGCGGGCGGCGGCGAGCCGCTCGGGGTGGAACTCCGTGCGGCGGCCCAGCGGACGGGCCTGGAGGACGTGCCGGCGCAGCGTGTCCGATCCGTACTCGGTGATCAGGTCCAGGGCCCAGGCCTTCTGGCCGGAGCCCCAGACGAGGGCCTCGTCCTCGACCACGTACGCCTCGTTGACGCAGAAGTGCTGCGGCAGCTTGACGCCCTGGGCGAAGAGCAGGACCGGCAGCAGCACGGCGTGGCAGAAGGCGTGCCCGAAACCGCAGAAGTGGATGGCCCGTTCGGGCAGGGCCTGGTCCCCGTAGCCGAACAGGTGCATGGCGGCGGCCTCGAAGCAGCCGTCGATCCGGTGCTCGGGAAAGCCGTCGACCGGGACGGGCAGCCCCCACTCCGCCGGGTGGGCCACCGCGATGTCGGGCAGGCCGTCCTCGACGAGGGACTCGCAGAGCGCGGCCAGGCGCGGCGGCAGACCGGCGGTGGCCCAGTACTCGGCGAGGGCCTCGCGGTGCGGTTCCAGCGGGACGTAGAGGCGGCGGCAGCGCCGGGGCGCGGCCGGGGAGCCGCACTGGGCGCAGCGGGCCTCCAGGAGGTCGCCGCCGTCGTTGGGGCGGGCGCACTCGTGGCACATGCCGCCGTCGCTGGAGGCCGCGCAGTGCGGGCAGGTGCCGGTGACGTGGGCGCCGTGGAGCCAGCGTTCGCAGGACTCGCAGTACGGGGTGAGGCGGGTGCGGGCGGCGATGACGCCCTCGTCGTGCAGGCGCCGGAAGAGGTCCGCGAGCCAGCGTCCGTAGCCCTTGTCCTGGCGGGGGCGCACGACGTGGTCGAACTCCACGCCCGAGCGCAGCCAGTCCGAGGTGATCGCGGCCCGGTACCCCTCCGCGACCTCCTCCGGTTTGCGGCCCGCGCGCAGGGCCCGGGCGTGTACGGAGCTGTTGTGGTCGGCGGTGCCCGTGGTGAACAGGACGGGCTCGCCCTCGGCCCTCAGGAAGCGCGACAGGACGTCCGCCGCGACGTAGGGACCTGCGAGGTGGCCGACGTGGAGTTCGCCGTGGGTGGCCGGCGGGGTCGCGGTGATCCATACGGGGGTGCTCATGGGACCTCCTTGACGTTGTGGTGCGCAGTACGCAGCGGGGCTTGCAACGGGATGCGCGGACAGGCCGCTGCCCGGCCGCCGGGAAGCCCGGGGTGCCGTACCAGGGTGACAGAGAAACGAACCGTACGGTCTGATATGCGGGTGCGCGTTCACGCCGTTGCGTGGACACGCCAGGAGGTACCGGCCGGTCGGCCAGGTCGTCCCCGGCCTCTCGGGCCTCGTTCCCACAGGCCGTACGGCCGTTCAGGCGGCGCAGTCCAGCGGGATGCGCATGCCCCGGACCACCTCGGTCCACAGCTCGTGCGCGGCCAGCGCCCACAGAGCGAGCGCGTCGCGCTCCGACGGGCGTTCCAACTGGCGCGCGAGCAGCGCCCGGACCCGTTCCGGCCGGACCTGTCCGGCCCGCGCCAGCCGCTCGCCGGAGAGCAGTTCGCGTACGGGGTCCAGGAGCGGGCCGCCGGGGGCGATCAGGGCGGCCACGGGCAGGGCGGCCGACGGCCGGGCGCACTGCGCCACGGCCTTGGGCAGCAGCTCGCGCCCGGCCGCGAGCAGGGGCCGCCGGCCCTGCGCGGCGGGCGCGAGGGCGCGGGCGTACGCGGCGACGGCGGGGCGGCAGAAGGGCATCCTGGCCTCGACCGCCCAGGCCATGCCCATGTGGTCGGCCCGGCGCAGGGGCCCGGCGGGCAGCCGCCAGCGGGCCTCGAAGGCGGTCACGGCGGCCTGCCGGTCGCCGTCCGCGCAGGAGCGCAGTTCCCGCTCGACGCGGTCGGCTGCCGAGCCCTCGTCGGCGAGGAAGGCGCGGTAGGCCGGTGTGTACAGCCACTCGCGCAGCATCCGGGGCGCGGCGCCCAGCGCGTCGGCATAGGAGGCGGCCCAGTCCGGTCCGGAGGGCGCGCAGGAGGCGGCGTGCAGCCGTTCCGGCCCGCCGAACAGCTCGTCGGCGCCGTCCCCGGTGAGCGCGACCGTGTACCCGGCCTGCCGGACCGCCCGGAAGAGGGCGTACGCGGCGGGGGCGGCGGGGTCCGCGTCCGGCTGCCCCAGGTGGCGGGTGGTCCGGGTGAGCAGCGAGGGCAGTTCGGCCGGGTCCAGGGCGACCTCCTGGTGGAGGGTGCGGGCGTGCCGGGCGGTCTGCCGGGCCCGGCGGTGCTCGGCGCCGGGCCACCGGCCGCGCAGGGCGAGGTGGAAGGTCTGCGGAGCGGGCGCCCCGGTCTCTCGCGCGTACTCGGCGGCCAGGGCCGTGACCAGGCCGGACGCGAGGCCGCCGCTGGTGAGGACGCACACCGGCACGTCGGCCCGCGCCAGGCTGCGGACCTCCCGGCGCAGCAGGTCGCCGGCGTCCTCGCCCGCCCCCTCGGGGACCTGCGGGGGGAGCGGCGGCCCAGGAGGTCTGCGCCGTACGACGGGTGCCCGGCCGGGGCGTACGACGGCGGTCGCGCCGGGTTGCAGGAGCCCGATGCCTTCCAGGGCGGTACGGGCGGAGACCGGGGTGCGCAGGCACAGGACGGTGTCGAGGCTGTCCTCGCGCGGTGCGGCCCGCACCCCGTCGAAGGCCAGCAGCGCCGGGATCTCCGAGGCGAAGCGGAACGTGCCGTCCGAGCCCTGGTGGTAGTGGAGGGGCTTCGTCCCGAGCGGGTCGACGGCGAGGACCAGCCGGGGGGCGGCGCGCAGGTCGAGGACGGCGACGGCGAACATCCCGTCGAGCCGTCGCGCGAAGTCCGGACCGTACTCGGCGTACAGCGCGGGCAGCAGGGTGCCGTCGCAGCGGTCGGGAAACCGGTGGCCGCGGGCGGCGAGTTCGCCGCGCAGCGCCGCGTGGTTGTAGATCTGGCCGTTGAGGACGGCCGTGATCCCCGGCAGGTGCGCGAGCCGGTACGGCTGGCTCCCGCCGCGCGGGTCGGTCACGGCGAGCCGGTCACAGCCGAGCGACCAGCCGGGCCCGCGCAGCACCCGGTGTTCGTCGGGCCCGCCGTGCCGCTGCCGGGCGGATACGGCGGCGAGTTCGGCCGGGTCGGGGTCGGCCGGCGCGGCCGAGAAGGAGCCGAAGATCCTGCACATGACGGGCGCCTCCGCTTCCCACGCGCGCGTGGTTCCTGAGCGATGTGGTGCGGTGAAGTCCTCGGGTGGCGTACGGACGACATGTCGCGAGTACGCCAAAGGGGCCGCCTTGCGGCCCACGGTCACGCCCAACAGGCTGACCTCATGGAACACTTCGCGACCCATCACATTGACCGCAGCGCACCGGAATCCCTGCTGGTCGTGGCCGCGCACCCGGACGACATCGAGTTCTGCGTCAGCGGGACGGTCATGCGGTGGATCGCTCAGGGCACACAGCGCGTGACGTACTGCATCGTCACGGACGGCGGCGCCGGCGGCTACGACGACCGGCTCCCCCGCCAGGCCATGGGCGACCTCCGCCGGGCCGAACAGGTCCATTCGGCCAAGCGCAGCGGCGTCGACGACGTCCGCTTCCTCGGCTATCCCGACAGTTACGTCGAACCGAGCGTGGAGCTGCGCCGCGACCTGTGCCGGGTGATCCGGGAGGTCCGCCCGCAGCGGGCCGTCATCCCGAGCCCGGAGATCAACTGGTCCCGCATAGCCGACCTGCACCCCGACCACCGCGCGGTGGGCGACGCCGCGCTCCGGGCGATCTACCCCGAGGCCCGCAACCCCTTCGCCCACCCGTCCCTGCTCAAGGAGGAGGGGCTGGAGCCGTGGATCGTGCCCGAGCTGTGGCTGATGACGGGCCCGACCCCGAACCAGTACGTGGACGTCACCCCGGTCTTCGACCGGAAGGTGGAGGCCCTGCGCATCCACACCTCGCAGACCGCCCACTTCGACGATCTGGCGGGGCTGCTGCGGGAGTGGCTCGGCGAGCACGCGCGGGCGGCGGGGCTGCCCGCGGGGCGGATGGCGGAGGCCTTCCAGGTCGTGCGGATCGAGGGATGAGGGCCGCCCGGGCCGGGACCCGGTCCGGGCGCGCCCCTCGGGCTCACCGGTAGATGAGCAGTTCCGCTTCGGTCGCGCCCACCAGTTCGTAGCGGGTGGCGACCAGGGGGCGGCCCGAGTAGATCCGGATCAGCGTCGCCCCGTCGCCCCTGAACCGGGCCGGGGGCCGGCCGTCCACCTCGTTGCCCAGTTCCAGCGCTCCGGTGCGACCGCCGAGTTCGGCGATCAGCCGGGGCGTCTCGCGTGTGCGGCTGGCGGTGCGCAGCAGGGGCAGGGCGAGCGCTTGGCTGTCCCCGGCGTACGCGCCGGGCTCCCCCAGCGCCTCGCGGACGTCACCGGCGTGGATCCACTCCCCCAGGGCCACCGTGTCCAGCCGGCCGTCGCCGGCGGCGATGACCGGGCCCGCCTCGCTGAACCCGCGCTCCAGTTCGTCGACGATCCGGCCCACCGGCCAGTGTTCGCGCTCGGCGACGTCGGCCGCGTTGGCGGCGGGGAGGAAGACGCCCTCCTCCAGCCGGTCCTCGACGATCCGCACGAGGGCGGCCGCGCAGTGGGCGAGGACCTCCCGCACGGTCCAGCCCGGGCAGGCGGTGCGCAGCCCGTACGAGGCCTCCGGCGTACGCCGCAACAGCGGGACCAGCGCGTCCCGTTCGGTACGCAGCAGCAGGTCCGGGAGCCACGGGTCCCGCACGCCGGGGCCGGCGGCGGTGTCCGGAGCGGTCTCCACGATGGTGTCCACGGTGTTCCCGTCGGTCAGTAGCGGTAGTGGTCGGGCTTGTACGGGCCCTCGACCTTGACGCCGATGTACTCGGCCTGCTCCGGGCGCAGCGTGGTGAGCTTGACGCCGAGCGCGTCGAGGTGGAGACGGGCCACCTTCTCGTCGAGGTGCTTGGGCAGCACGTAGACGTCGGTCGGGTACTCCTCGGGCTTGGTGAACAGCTCGATCTGCGCCAGGGTCTGGTCCGCGAAGGAGTTCGACATCACGAACGACGGGTGACCGGTCGCGTTGCCCAGGTTCAGCAGGCGGCCCTCGGACAGCACGATCAGGACCTTGCCGTCGGGGAACGTCCAGGTGTGGACCTGCGGCTTGACCTCGTCCTTGACGATGCCCTCGACCCTGGCCAGACCCGCCATGTCGATCTCGTTGTCGAAGTGACCGATGTTGCCCACGATCGCCTGGTGCTTCATCCGGGCCATGTCACCGGCCATGATGATGTCCTTGTTGCCCGTGGTCGTGATGAAGATGTCGGC